>NZ_JACKVL010000007.1:0-373174 GCF_025823255.1 Mycobacterium montefiorense
AGAGTGGGAGGACTACTACAACTACCATCGCCCCCACGGCGGCCTCGGCGGCCAGACACCCTACGAACGACTACGCCAGAAAACCCAGACCCGGCCGTAATCGATGACCGTCAGTCGCACACGAAATACAGTGGGGCGGGCGGGGCTCGAACCCGCGACCAACGGATTATGAGTCCGCGGCTCTAACCAACTGAGCTACCGCCCCGGCGCGGCACGCGGCAACCATGGTGCCATGCCGCTCGATCGAAGAATATTTCAGCTGGCACCTCACGTCGTTCGCGCGACGCCCTCTGCTTGCTGAGCCAGCGCCACCGCTAGGCGCCTATAGGACGACTTCAGCGAGTTCTCGATTCCGGGGATGCGCGATGAGCACGTCACTGTCCGGATGATGCGGCTGCGAAACTTACTACCGCTGAGGGATCCCAGACCAGGCTCGACTATCAACGATGCGAGGAAATCCAGTGTCCGAAACCAAGCTCACCGTCATCTACGACAACCCTACCGACCCCGCTTCCTTCGAAGCCGCCTATGAATCCGAGCAACTGGAAGCCGCTCGGCGGATACCGGGATATCTGCGGCTCGAGGCGTCAAAGGTCTGGCCCAAAGAAGATGGGAGTCCGACGCCCGCGTACCGCTCGATTGACCTCTATTACCCGACTTACGATGCCGTCAGTGTGGCGGTGACGACGCCGGAGGCAGGCGAGTTCTTCGCCGCGATGGCGCGGCTCGCGACCGGGGACGTACGGGTACTGGTCTCCGACATCGAGGTGGCGCAGCATTGATCTCAAGCACGGCTAGCATGCCACTTTGGCGGTTTGGCCGGCGATGACATCGTCCCAGGCATCGAGCCGCGAGAGAAAGAACGCCTCGGCCTCATCGAAGGTGATCTCCGGGTTTGGGCCGATCAGACCGGCGACATCCTGGTATACACGCGCGGCCTCCGGGTCGGCGAATTCCCATTGGCCGAGCGGCCATTCGGTGGTGAGGTAGCCCGCGTCGGAGTATTCCTGGTATAGCGGCGTCCCCGGATACGCAAGGATCCGGCCTAAGAACTTAAAGGCGTTCGTATACTTCGTCGCCCGCAACAGGCGTGCCGTGTCGCGTAGCTCATCTGGCCGCACCGTGGGGTGAAACATGATGGTCCCTGGAATAACATCGATCCCCAACTGCTGCAAGGCATTAACCGTGTCCGCGGGATCCTGTCCACGGGTCAGAATCTGCTTGCGGTAGGCGCGCAGTTGATCGTATGACCCGGTCTCCAGGCCGATGAACACACGACGCAAACCCGCTGTGTGAAGGTGTTTGTACAAGTCCAGATCGACAACGGAGTCCAGACGGATATCGATCATAAAATTGACGTCGACCCCACGACTGAGCATTGCGTTAGCAAAATCAGCCGCGCGTTGCTGTGAACTGGGGTGCTTGGACACGAATAGGTCATCGCTGATGAAGACGAAATCAGTGTTGAAGTCCGACACCAGATACTCGATCTCGTCGACAACCGAGTCAATTGACTTGGCCCGGTAGCTGTCACGGCCAAACATGGCCGACATAGCTCCAGTGCCACAAAATGTGCAGCGGTAAGGGCATCCGCGGGTGGAAAAGACGGATGCGGCGAAGCCATCTGCCAGAACGGTAGGCAACTCGTCGCGACACGGACGAGGCAACTCGTCGAGGTCGACGAGCGAGGCGGGCTTGTAGACAATCTGTCCGTGCTCATTGCGGCGAGCCACCCCCGGGACATCATCAATCGCAGCATCATTGGCCACCGCCAAAGCCAGCTTGGTGAATGCGACCTCGCCGTCTCCAACGACGACGTAGTCGAAGCAGTCATGCTGGCGCAGTAGGCGCTCGTAGTTCAATGTTGCGATCGCATTCCCTATCGCGATCCGCACGCCTGCCCAGGTGTCTCGCGCCCGCTGCGCTAGCCAGAGCACCTCGGGAAACGTATCGATCGACGAAAAGCCGATCAGTCGCGGCGTTCCAGAGGAACGAGCGGCGCTCCGCATGGCCGCCCACGTCTCCTCGACGCACGTGTGGCCAGCCACCAATCCGTTAACGCTTGTGACTTCGAGCCCCTGAGCCTCGGCGTAAGCCTTGATCGACATCAACCCGAGATGCTCCATCGGCATGGACGAATACAACCGCGGATCACCAAGTTTCTGTTCGCCAACGTACGAGCGCCCGTATGCGCGGACGCCGGGAGGATTGACAAGAAGAATGGTCACAGCGGTACTCCCTTGCATGAAATCAGCTATTGATGCGCGGAAACCGTTGTCGGCCAACAACATTGTCATTCCCTCACGGATCAAAATCGTATCCGCTCAGGTCCTTGCTGGATTGCCTGCTATCACCCGATACCCGCTACCGGCTGTCGGCCATCCAGCGTTAGTACGTTCGGCTGAATTTCATGTCCGCCGTTTGGGGGACGTTTGAATAAACGTCCAGCACGCCATGAAGGGAAAGCTACATTATTTCGAGGTGCCACAGCGCCGAAAAATTGATACGCACCGCCGTCAGCTGAACACCGTCTGACCATCGACATCAAGCAGGTAGCGCTCGGTGCCACTCTCAACCCGGGGCGCATCGGCTTTCAGGGACACCGCGACCTTATTGCTGGCATTACGCATGATGTCGAGGGTGATCTCGACGGCCTCGGCCTCGGAGAACCGGGCGCGCACCTCGGCGACGACGTCGGCGTCGAGGTGCGCCGGCGTCCAAATTAGCGCATCTACGTACCGCAGCGCTGCTTTTGCGCGCTCGTCGATCAACGTCGAGCTCTCGAACTGCGCAATGTCGTCGTAGAGCGTCTCCGAACCCCCTGCATCCAGGGCCCTGCCCTCGCGCACCGACTTGCACAGCCGGCAGTTGTGCGCAGCCGCGCCACGCAGCCGCACCAGCTCGGAGGTCACCGGGTCAAGCACACGCATCGCACCCACGGCGGGCAGGAAGTCGTTGAACACCACATCCGAGGGCTCCGACGCGTGATCCCACTCGATCGGCCCACGCGCCCAGCCCAGATACTGCTCACCGACACCGAGGGCTTCCAGCCCGCCCCGCACCCGCGGCAACAGGTCGGCAATATAGGTCGCCACCACGACACTGAACGTGCTGTCCCCCAACGACTTAAACAGCCGAGACCGCTGGTCGTCGGTGATGGCGGAAACGTCGGCACTGAATTGCTCAGCGAACTCGGCCGCGACGATCTCGGCCTCCGACGCGGGTTCGTCCGCCTCAACCTCGACAGGCAACGGCTGCAGCGACATCGTCTGCGCACACACCCGCCGCACCAAACCCACCAGCCGACCGTCACCCGGGGAGCCCGGAGACAGGGCCACCAACCGCGTCAGCAGGTCTTCTCGAACCGAAACCGGAGCCGCCATTCCAGATACGTTACGACTACTGCGCCTGGCTCACCGAGGACATATGGAAATCGGGGATCCGCAGCGTCGGCATCGCCGCCCGGGTGGCCCAATCGCCCCACTCCCGCGGCAGGGTCTTCTCGCTGACGCCGGCCTCGGTGGCACGGCGCAGCAGGTCCAGCGGGCTCTCGTTGAACCGGAAGTTGTTGACCGCCGCGGTGACCTCACCGTCCTCGATCAGGTACACCCCGTCGCGGGTCAACCCGGTGAGCAACAGCGTGGTGGGATCGACCTCGCGGATGTACCACAGCGTGGTCAGCAGCAGCCCGCGCTCAGTGCCCGCGATCATGTCGGCCAGGTCGTTGGACCCGCCGGTCATCACCAGGTTGTCGGCCGCGACGGCCACGGGAGCGTCGAACTTCGCGGCGATAGCCCGCGGATAGGCCAGGGCGTTGACCACCCCGTCGCGAATCCAGTCGACCTGGCTGATCTCCATCCCGTTGTCGAACACCGACACGGTCTCCGAGGAGCTGCTTGCCGTGACGAACGGCGTACACAACAGTCCCGGCGCCATCGGGTCGGAGAACAGCGACAACGGCAAATCGGTGAGCCGCTCCCCCACCCGGGTTCCGCCGCCGGGCGCCGAGAATGCGGTGCGCCCCTCCTGCGCGCCCCGGCCGGCCATCGACCAGCCCAGGTAGATCATCATGTCGGCCACCGTCGACGGCGGCATGATTGTCTCGTAACGCCCCGCCGGCAGCTCGACGGTGCGCTCCGCCCAGCCCAGCCGCATCGACAGGTCTTCGAGCAGCGAATCGGTGGGCACCTCAACGAAATTGGGTGTGCCGATACCGGCCCATGCGCTGGCATCGCCACTCTTGCCGTTGATCTCCACCGTGCCCGTGGGCTGCGTGAAGCGCCTTCGCAGACCCGTCGACGACGCCAGGAATGTCGTCGAAACACTGTGTCGCGCAAAGCCGTACAACCGGTCGGCGCCCTGAAAGCCCCGACTCAACGAACCGGCGACGTCGGCGAACACCTCGGCCCCGGTGCCCGGCACCGGCGCATCCCAATCGGCGGGCACCCCGGTATCGGCGAGCAGCGGTGCAGCATCGCCGGCCTCCGGCGCGGACCCGGCCGCTTCCTGCGAGGCCGCCACCAGACCCGGGATCACCCGCGGATCCACTTCGGCGGACACGACGGTACCGATGAATGCGCTCGTACCCTTGCGCACAATCGAAATGACTGTGATGCTGCGGCTCACCGAAACGCCGTTGGTGGTCATCGAATTGCCCGCCCACCGCAACGTCGCCTCGACCTTGTCGGTGACCAGCACCATGGTCTCGTCGGCGCGGCCCAGCTTCGCCGCCTCGTCCAAGACGAGGTTGACGACGTGCTGCGCGGTGATCATCGGCCGCCCTCGGTCCGGGTGTTGAGTACGTTGACGCCGCGGAACAACGCCGACGGGCAGCCGTGACTGACCGCGGCGACCTGCCCGGGCTGGGCCTTGCCGCAGTTGAACGCACCGCCCAACCGCCACGTCGACGGCCCGCCCACGGCTTCCATCGAATTCCAGAAGTCGGTGGTGGTGGCCTGATAGGCCACGTCGCGCAACTGGCCGTCCAGGTGGCCGTCGCGAATCCGGAAGAAGCGCTGTCCGGTGAACTGAAAGTTGTAGCGCTGCATGTCGATTGACCAGGATTTGTCGCCGACGATGTAGATGCCGTTCTCGACCCGGCCGATCAGATCATCGGTGGACAGATCGTCGGTGCCGGGGTGCAGCGACACGTTGGCCATCCGCTGGATCGGCACGTGATGCGGCGAGTCGGCGTACGAGCAACCATTGGAGCGTGGCTGTCCCAGCCGGGGCGCGAACACCCGGTCGAGCTGGTAGCCGACAAAGATGCCGTCACGCACCAGGTCCCAGCTTTGCGCGGCAACGCCCTCGTCGTCGTAACCGACAGTGGCCAAACCGTATTCGACGGTGCGGTCAGCGGTCACGTTCATCACCGGCGAGCCGTAGCGCATGCTGCCGAGTTTGTCCGGGGTGGCGAACGACGTTCCGGCGTAGGCGGCCTCGTAGCCGATCGCGCGGTCGTATTCGGTTGCGTGGCCGATGGACTCGTGAATGGTCAGCCACAAGTTGCTGGGATCGATCACCAAGTCGGTGGGGCCCGGGCTCACACTCGGCGACTTCACCTTCTCCGCCAGCAGCGCAGGTAGCTGTGCGAGCTCGTCGGTCCAGTTCCACACCTCGTCGCCGACCAATGCCTCCCAGCCGCGCCCCATCGGCGGCACCAGGGTGCGCATCGAGTCGAAACTGCCCGCCGCCGCGTCGACGGTCACCGCCTCCACCGACGGCATCACCCGCACCCGCTGCTGGGTGATCGCCGACCCGAACGTGTCGGCGTAGAACGTCTGCTCCTTGACCGCGGTCAGGCCTGCCGAGACGTGGTCGATGCCGTCGGCGCTCAGCAGCCGCCCGGAGTACTCCTCGAGCACGCCGATCTTGTCCGCCGCGGGGACCTCGAACGGGTCGATCCGGTAGTTCGACACCCAGGTGGCGTCGGCGTACACCGGCTCGGGCGCCAGCTCGACGCGCTCGGAGTTCAGCACCGCCAGCGTGGTGGCCACATGCACGGCGCGACGCGCGGTGTCGGCCGCGATCGATGGCGCCAGCTCGGCGTGCGACGCGAATCCCCAGGTGCCATCGACAATGACCCGCACCGCCAGGCCGACCTCACGGCTGATCACCGAGGTCTCGAGCTCACCGTCGCGCAGTTGGATGATCTCGGTGTTGATGCGGTGAATTCGCAGGTCCGCGTAGCTGGCCCCGGCCGTGGTTGCCGCCGACAAGGCGGCCTCGGCGAGCTCGTGTCGCGGCAGGCCCAGGAAGTCGGCATCGATCCCCCGATTCGGTGTCACGGCTCCACCGTAACGACAGTGCTCTCCAAACACCTGCAGGCCCGCTTTAATTAGCTGCATGCCCAGCCCAGCAAGCAGCAGTAAGGCGCGATCCACCGCGCTGGCCTACGGGCTGCTGGCGCCCAGTCTGTTCGGTGTTGTCACCTTCTTGCTGCTGCCCATCCTGGTGGTGATCTGGCTCAGCCTGTACCGGTGGGATCTGCTGGGTCCGCTGCGCTTTGTGGGCCTGGACAACTGGCGCTCGGTGCTGGCCGACTCCGACTTCGGCAATTCACTGATCGTCACGGCGATCTTCGTCGCGATCGTGGTTCCGACGCAGACCGTGCTGGGACTGGCGGCCGCGTCCATGCTGGCTCGCCTGCTGCCGGGGACCGGCTTTTTCCGCACCGTGTTTGTGCTGCCGTGGATTTGTGCGCCACTGGCGATCGCCGTGTTGTGGCGCTGGATCCTGGCTCCCACCGACGGCGCGATCGCGACGCTGCTGGGGCACAGCATCGACTGGCTGTCGGATCCCACGTTCGCGCTGCCACTAGTGTCGGCGGTCGTCATCTGGATGAATGTGGGCTATAACTCGTTGTCCTTTCTGGCCGGTCTGCTTGCCATTCCGAACGAGATCCACGCCGCCGCGCGCACCGACGGCGCCAATGCCTGGCAACGGTTCTGGCGCATCACGCTGCCGATGCTGCGCCCTACGATGTTTTTCGTGCTGGTAACTGGGATCGTCAGCACCGCCCAGGTTTTCGACACCGTGTACGCCTTGACCGACGGCGGGCCGGGCGGCAGCACCGACCTGGTGGCCCACCGCATCTACGCGGAGGCGTTCGGTTCGGCGGCCATCGGCCGGGCATCGGTAATGGCGGTGGTGCTGTTTGTGATCTTGGTCGCCATCACCATCGTTCAGCATCTGTACTTCCGGCGGCGAATCACCTATGACCTCGTCTAGCCGCGTCGCGAACGCGACAATCTACACCGGTCTGGCGGTCGGTGCGCTGATCACGTTGCTGCCCTTCGCGCTTGGCCTACTGACGTCGTTCACCTCGGCACAGCAGTTCGCGACGGGTACGCCGCTGCAACTGCCACACCCGCCCACCCTGTCCAACTACGGCGACCTGGCCGGTGCCGGGTTCGGCCGCGCGGCCGCGGTGACGGCGTTGATGACGGCGGTCATCCTGGTGGGCCAAATGACCTTCTCGGTGCTGGCGGGCTACGCGTTTGCCCGCCTGGACTTCGCCGGCCGCGACGCATTGTTCTGGGTCTACATCGCGACATTGATGGTGCCCGGGACGGTCACCGTGGTGCCGATGTATCTGATGATGGCCGAGGCTGGGCTGCGCAACACGTTCTGGGCGTTGGTGCTGCCGTTCATGTTCGGCTCCCCGTACGCGATCTTCTTGCTGCGCGAGCATTTTCGCCAGATCCCCAACGACTTGATCAATGCCGCGCGCCTCGACGGCGCCAACACCCTGGACGTGATCGCGCATGTGGTCGTTCCGTCCAGCCGGCCGGTGCTGGCGACGCTGACGCTGATCACCGTGGTTTCGCAATGGAACAACTTCATGTGGCCGTTAGTGATCACCAGCGGTCACAAGTGGCGGGTGCTCACCGTGGCGACGGCCGAACTGCAGTCCCGCTTCAACTCGCAATGGACGTTGGTGATGGCGGCGACCACGATCGCGATCGTTCCGCTGGCCCTGCTTTTCATCGCATCCCAGCGACACATCGTCGCCTCGATCGTCCTCTCGGGTGTCAAGTGAGCCGGCCCCGTTCTTCCACACTGGCCGCCGGTGCGCTGGGATTGGTCGCGGTGCTGTTGGCCACGATCGCCGTGCTGCTCAACTACTCCGGCGAACCGCATGGCAACAAAATCGTGGTGCGGGTACGGGTTTGGGACGTTCCAATCGCCGAGGCCTACCGGGAGTCGTTCGCGGCGTTTCACCGTACGCATCCCGACATCGAGGTGCGCGTCGATCTGGTGGCCTACTCGACGTACTTCAACGCGCTGCGCACCGACGTCGCGGGCGGCAGCGCCGACGACATCTTCTGGCTTTCCAACGCCTACCTCGCCGGCTACGCCGACAATGGCCGACTACTGGACGTCCGCAAAACCCTGAGGCCCGAAGAGATTTCGGATTGGGAACCGGCGGTGGTGGACCAGTTCACCCGCAACGGAACGCTGTGGGGAGTGCCGCAGCTGACCGACGCCGGCATCGCCGTGTACTACAACGCCGATCTCCTCTCCGTCGCCGGCATCGACCACACGCAGCTGGACTCGCTACGCTGGGACCCCAACGGCGACGACACGTTGCGCCCGCTCGCGGCCCGGCTCACCGTCGACGTCAATGGAAATACCGCGGGCACAGCGGGTTTCGATCCCGGCCGGATTCGACAGTGGGGCTACAATGCTGCCAACGACGCGCAGGCGATCTACCTCAACTACATCGGCTCGGCGGGCGGCGTGTTCCAGCGTGGCGACGAGTTCGCGTTTGACAACCCCCGCGCGGCGGCGGCCTTCCGCTACCTGGTCGGTCTGATCAACGACGACCACGTCGCGCCACCGGCGTCGGACACCAACGGCAACGGCGACTTCTCCCACAACCAGTTCCTGGCCGGCCGGATGGCGCTGTTCCAGTCCGGCACCTACAACCTGGCGTCGATAGCCCGCGATGCCCGATTCCGCTGGGGCGTCGCGATGCTGCCTATCGGTCCCGCGGGCCGGATCAGCGTCACCAACGGCATTGCCGCAGCTGGAAATTCGGCCACCAAGCATCCCGACGCGGTGCGTCAGGTATTGGCATGGATGGGCAGCAATGAGGGCAATGCCTATCTGGGTGCGCAGGGCGCGGCGATCCCGGCGGTGCTCTCAGCCCAGCAGGTCTACTTCAATTACTGGGCGGAGCGCGGCGTCGATGTCACACCCTTCTTCGCCGTCCTGGAGGGCCCGCGCATCCCGGCCCCGGGCGGCGCCGGCTTCGCCGCGGGAAACACGGCACTGCAAGGCTATTTCGACGAGATGTTCCTTGGCCGCGGCGATATCGCGACCACGCTCAGGCAGGCGCAGGCCACGGCCAATGCGGCCGCTCGCCGTTAATCGGTGTTGTTGAGTGCGCTGTGGTGACGGCTCCACACGAAGTAGAAGATCAGCGCGAGCAAGATCCAGCCGCTGAACGCGATCCAGGTGTACCAGTGCAGACTGAGGAGGATGTACCCGCAGGCCAACACCGAAAGCACCGGTGTCACAGGGTAACCGGGCACCTTGAATGCGCGCGGCAGGTCCGGCTCGCGCACCCGCAGGATGATCACCCCGATCGCGACGACGATGAATGCGGTGAGCGTGCCGACGGACACCATGTCCGCCAGCTTGTCGAGCGGGACGAATCCAGCCAACGTCCCGGCGGCAATCGCGACGATGACCGTGTTGCTCACCGGGGTCATCGTGCGCGGGTTCACCGACGCGAATCGCGTTGGTAGCAGCCCGTCGCGACCCATCGCGAACAGGATGCGGGTCTGACCGTACATCGTGATCAGCGTGACGGTGAAGATCGAGATCACCGCACCCACGCACAGAATCGTGCTGGCCCAGCCGTGGTGCGTCACTTTGTCGAGGATGGTGGCTAGCCCGGCATCCTCCTGCCCGGCGAAGTCCTGCCACGGCTGACTACCCAGCGCGGCCAACGCGACGAGCACGTAGACGGCAGTTACGATCGCCAGCGCCGCGATCAGCGCCCGCGGCATGGTCGTCTGCGGATCCTTCACCTCATCGCCCGCCGTCGACACCGCGTCCAGGCCGATGAACGAGAAGAAGATGGTGCCCGCCGCCGAACCGATGCCCGCCGCACCGAAGGGGGCAAAGTCTTTGAGCTGGTTGGAGTCGAAGGCGCTGAACGCGATGATCACGAACATCGCCAACACCCCCAACTTGATCAGCACCATGATCGCGTTGACCCGCGCCGATTCACTGGCCCCGCGGATCAGCAACAGCGCGCACATAACGATCAGAATGACCGCCGGCAGATTCACGTAGCCGGGGTCGGAATCCCACGGTGCCGCCGATAACTCACGCGGCAGCCGAAATCCAAAAAGATTGTGCAGCAGCTTGTTGACGTAACCGCTCCAACCGACGGAGACGGCGGCCGTGGCCACCCCGTATTCCAGCAGCAGGCACGCCGCCACCGCCATCGCGACGACCTCACCCAACGTGGTGTAGGCGTAGGAGTACGACGAACCCGAAATCGGTACGGCCGAAGCCAACTCGGCATAGCAGATGGCTGCCAAACCGGCCGCGATCCCCGCGATGACAAAGGAGACGATCACGCTGGGTCCGGCTTCCGGCACCGCCTGCGACAGCACGAAGAAGATTCCGGTGCCGATCGTGGAGCCGACCCCGAACATGGTTAGCTCGAATGCGCCGATGCTGCGTTTGAGGTGATCCGCGGCCCCGTACGCAACGGGTGCGCCAACCACCGGGCGGCGCCGCAGCATCTGTTGGATTAGGCTGATCGAGCTAACTGGCAAATCGCCCCCTATCGCTGGATCAGCTGATTATGCCCGCAATACGTCGGCGAACTGGTTGATCGCCCACTCAATCTCCTGCTCGGTGATCACCAGCGGCGGTGCGAACCGCAGCGTCGACCCGTGGGTGTCTTTCACCAGCACACCGCGCCGCGCCAAGCGCAGGCTGATTTCCTTGCCGGTGGCCAGCGTGGGTTCGATATCGACGCCGGCCCACAGGCCTAAGCCGCGCACCGCCAGCACCCCGTCGCCGATCAGGTCCCGCAGCCGCCGGTGCAGGTGAGCGCCCAATTCGGCCGAACGGGCCTGGAATTCGCCGCGCGCCAACATGGACACCACCGTGGTGCCGATCGCGGCGGCCAACGGGTTGCCGCCGAACGTCGAGCCGTGCTCGCCCGGATGCAGCACGCCGAGAATGTCGCGGTCCGCGACGACGGCCGACAGCGGAACCACGCCGCCGCCCAGCGCCTTGCCCAGCAGGTAGACGTCTGGCACCACACCCCAGCGGTCGCAGGCGAACGTGTAGCCGGTGCGTGCGAGTCCCGACTGGATTTCGTCGGCGATCATCAGCACGTTGTTTTCGGTGCACAGCGACCGCACGGCCGGCAGGTAGTCGTCGGGCGGCACGACGATGCCCGCCTCACCCTGGATCGGTTCGAGCAGCACCGCGACCGTGTTCTCGTCGATCGCGCCGGCCAGGGCCGCGGCGTCGCCGAACGGCACCGCACGGAAGCCCGGGGTGAACGGACCGAATCCGCCGCGTGCCGTCGGGTCCGACGAGAAGCTGACGATGCTGATTGTGCGGCCGTGGAAATTGTTCTCGGCCACGACGATGTTGGCGCGGCCCTCGGGGACGCCCTTGACGTCGGCACCCCACTTGCGCGCAACCTTCAGGCCGCTCTCCACCGCTTCGGCGCCCGAGTTCATCGGCAGCACCATGTCTTTACCGCACAACTGCGCAAGCGCAGCGCAGAACGGTCCCAGATTGGCGGCGTGGAATGCCCGGCTGACCAGCGTGACGGTATCGAGTTGAGCATGCGCCGTCGCGGTGATCTCGGGATTGCGGTGGCCGAAGTTCACCGCCGAATACGCGGCCAGACAATCCAGGTAGCGCCGTCCGTCGACGTCGGTGATCCAAGCACCCTCGGCGCTGGCCGCCACCACGGGCAGCGGCGAATAGTTATGCGCTGCATACTCATCGACGAGGGCGATCGCATCCTCGGTTCCGCTGGTGGTCACCGAAGTCTGGTCGTCGAGCATCGTCACGCAAACACCTCCAATGTGCAGCACTTAACTGAGCCGCCCCCCTTGAGCAGCTCGGAAAGATCGACGCCGACCGGCTGGAAGCTCGATTCCCGCAATTGGGCTGCGAAACCCGTTGCGGCGCAAGGGTGTATGACATTCAGGCCGTCTGATACCACGTTGAGGCCCAGCACGTAGGCGTCCGCGCTCCCCACCACGATAGCGTCGGGGAACAATGCGTGCAGCTGATCCTGCGCTGCCGTGCTGAACGCCGGAGGGTAGAACGCGATCGTGTGGTCATCAAGGACGGCGAGCGCGGTGTCGAGGTGGTAGAACCGGGGGTCGACCAGCTCGAGCGAGACCACCGGCATGCGCAGCGCCGTCGAGATCTCGGCATGTGCGCGTCGGTCGGTGCGAAAGCCATAGCCCGCCAACACCATTTCGTCGACCATCAGCAGGTCGCCCTGCCCCTCGTTGACGTACCGGGTGGTGACCGGCCGATAGCCCATCGACGACATCCACTCGCCGTAGGCCGTCGCCTCACCGGCCCGCTGTTCGTAGCGGAATCGCGCGACGATCGCGACGTCGCCGGCAACGAACCCGCCGTTGGCGGCGTACACCATGTCCGGCAGCCCGGGTACAGGCTCGACGAGGTCGACGTGGTGACCGAGTCGCAGGTAGGTCCGCCGAAGGTTTTCCCACTGCGCTAGCGCAACCTCGACGTCGACCGGCGTGCTGACGTCCATCCAGGGGTTGATCGCGTATTCGACCGCGTAGAAAGCCGGCGGCGTCATCGCATACCGACGTGTCTGAGCTGTTCTCGATGGCTTGGGTGCGGCGTCTTGCCATGCTTCACGCCCGGCGCGAGGAGCCGGGTCGGCGACATAGTAATCCGTCATAGTAATCCGTCATAGATCAACTGTATTTGCACGTTTACGTACAATCAAAATTCGAATCTTGTGTGTTTATGCACGATTCATTGCGCTACAGTGACGCATACAGCGATTTATTGCGTAAGGCTGAGATGAGGGGCGATGGACCGCCTGGACGAGACCGACGAACGCATCCTCAACGAGTTAACCGAGCATGCGCGGGCCACCTTCGCCGAGATTGGCGAGAAGGTGAATCTGTCCGCCCCGGCGGTGAAACGTCGCGTTGACCGCATGGTCGACAGCGGCGTGATCAGGGGCTTCACCACGATCGTGGACCGCAACGCGCTCGGCTGGAACACCGAAGCCTATGTGCAGGTGTTCTGCCACGGCACGATCGCGCCCGATCAGCTGCGGGCGGCCTGGGTGCAGATGCCCGAGGTGGTCAGCGCGGCGACGGTGACCGGTACGTCCGACGCGATCCTGCATGTGCTGGCCCGCGACATGCGCCACTTGGAGTCGGCCCTCGAGCGCATCCGGCAGAGTGCCGACATCGAACGCAGCGAAAGCACCGTGGTGCTGTCGAACCTTATTGACCGGATGCGGACCTAGCCCGGTTTAACAGCCAGCGCCGCGACTCCGCTGGCGGCCGCCGAGTTGCGTAGGGCCATGGCCGGTTTCGTTCCGGGACCGAATTCGCCCGGGCCTGCTTCAGCTGTGTGCGCAAGTGCTGCCGAAGGTCGTGCAGACCGGGATCTGCCCAACGGTTGTCGGCTTCGATCGGGTCCGCGGTGAGGTCGTAGAGCTCCCACTGATCGTCGAGTGGAGATGTCCGAAATGCCTCTCCCCCAATGCCATTGGCAGCCAGATGACGCACGCCCGGTTCGGTCCAAGTGCCCGGGTCGTCAAAGGTGCGGACCAGCTTCCACAGGTGCCCGGCGCCTGCTGCATCGTCGACCCGGACAACCAGGCCCTCGAAATTCGACGCGGTGTGAGCCGGAATTCGGATCCGCAGCGGTGCAGGAGGATTGACTGTTTGCTTTAGGCGTCGGCCCAGGCCCGACGCGCCACTGTCTCCTTCGAGCATGTTGTCGCGGGTCATCAGGTAGACGGCCCGGGTGTCGTCGGCGGGTGCGCCGTCGACCACCGGCATCAGATCGCGGCCCGGCAGCTCATGGACCTCCGAGAACGACTGGGCCAGCGTGGCAGCGACTTCCGCGACGTCGACTCCCGCGGCACCGAGCAGCGTCGGGACCAGGTCGACATGCGAGGTCGGTGCCGTGACGGCGCGGGGCTGGGTCGTTCGCGTGCCGATGCGGGCGATGACGAACGGAACGCGGGTGGCCTCGTCATAGAGGTTGAACCATTTCTGGTGCAGTCCGCCGTGGGCGCCCAGTAGATCTCCATGATCGGCGGTACGCACCAAAACGGCTTCAGCCGAACCATTTTCGGTGACGACACGTCGGACGCGGTCGATCGGTGCGTCCACTTCGGCATGCAGTCGGTAATACAGATCGCGGTAGCGCTGCGCGCCACGCTGGTAGGTCCGGTCGATCGCGGGCGCCGGACCGTAACCGGAGTAATAGGCCTCTCGGAACGCGATTTGGGCGGCCGGTTTGGTCGACAGGTCCTCGTCGGCAGTCGGTGCCGCAGCGACCGGCGGCGGGTCCAGCGGCGACGGCTTGACCGGGCCGCGACGCGACCAGGTGGGGAACAGCACGATGTCGTGCGGGTTCACGAAGCTGGCGACAAGCAGGAACGGACGCAGCGCGGCTTGGTCGCCGGCGCGGCGGCGGGCGTAACGGTCGGTGAGCCAGGCCACGACACGGTCGGCGATCAGCGGGTCGCGGCGAATGCCGGCATTGCCCAACAGCGCGCCGTGCGGCTCCGGGCCGACCCAGCCGGAAAAGCCATACGGCCCCAGCGGATCCGCGTCGAGGTAGCGCTGTACCGCGACCGGGTCGACGACGCCGTCGTCGTCGTTGGTCGCCAGCGGGCGGTCGGTGTCCGGGTCGATCAGATCCGCGTGCGAGATGTGCCATTTGCCGTCGTAGTGCGTGTCGTATCCGGCGGCGCGGAACCAGTTGCCCAGGGTCGGCACCTCGCCGCGGCGAAGCCAACGCATCCGGGAGTCTTCGGCCGTCTTGCCGATGCCGTCGGTCTGGGTAACCCCGTGTAAGTCGGGGTAATGCCCGGTGAAGATCGTCGGGCGGCTGGGCACGCAGGCAAGCGAACCGGTGTAGTGCCGGACGAAACTGACACCGTGCTCGTCGAACCATTTGCGCCCCAGCAGTATTCGATCACGCCATGCGAGTACGTCAGACGTCTCGTAGGGCGGCACCGCACGTTCCTCGTCGGTCATCAGGATGACGATGTCGGGAAGATCAGACACGCGCGCTCTCCAATCGGTTCGCGAGCCCGGCGAGCATCGAGTCGGACTGTCGTGCGACGACGCGGCATACGACGCGTTCGGCAAGCTGCTGTGGTGCTCGAGAGCCGATTTCGACCGTGGTGGTCAGGGTCACGACGGTCGAATCGCCCGCGCTCGCCGCGAGTGTCCAGCGGTTGGTCACCCTGCGCAGCAGGCGGGGCAGGCCCTGGATTTCGTAGGCGAGCCGGTGCGGCGGGTCGAACTCGATAATCCGCTCGACGAGGGTGTCACGGTTGACTTGGACTCGTCGGGTGGTACCGAGCGGCGCCCCGCCGGCACCGGAATTCAGGATGCATGAGTGATCGACGTTGTCGGCCCACGAAGCGATTGCGCCGAAGTCCGCAAGGACATCCCAGACTTCTTGCCCACGAGCCGCAATGATTCGAGTGCGCTGGATGTCGGCCACGCGCTCACGCTACGCGAAGAGCGCGGATCTGCTCACTTAATCAAGCCATATGCAGGATTGTATCGATTGCCACCGAGGCAGCACCCGCAGTGACGAACAGACCGAGCGTCACCCAGTCCGCTAGTTTCGGCCGAGCCGGTGAGGCGGACAACTGGCCCGCCCCGCCGCGGGCAGTGATTGCATCGCCCATCTCGTCAGCACGCCGCAACGTCACGACCATTGCCGTCGCGAGCAAGTCGATCACTTCACGGCCCTGCTGCCGGCGTCGGGCCTTGCGACTGCGCGGCTCCGCTGTGGGGCGGAGCCGGCGGGCCGCGTAGAGCACCTGGAATTCCTCGATCAACATCGGAAAGGCGCGCAGCGCGAGCGCCAAAGTTGCCGCCCACTCGTCGACCGGAATTCGGAATATCTTGGCTGGCCGGCCCAAAGTGGCTAGCGCGGGGCCGATTTCGGCGACATTGGTCGTCCAGGACACCAACGCTCCGAGCGCCAACAGCAGAATCGTCAGTGCAGTCATCCGCAGGAAGTGCAGCGAGCCACCGAGTCCGACGTGCAAGCCGCCCACCGAGAGCACCGGGCTGCCACCGGCGACCGCGGCCGTCACAAAGCCCAGCCCGATCACGACCCACATCCAGCGCGGTACCGACGGCATCGCTCCGCGCGGAATATGCGCGACCCACAATGCCGCGACCACCAGGCCCCCGAGTAATCCGATGCTCACCCAACCCGGGTAGAACGTCAGCAGCACCGCGACGCCGGTCACCACGAGTAGCTTTGTGCCGGCCCACAACTGGTGGATAACGGAGTTGCCGGGCACCGGAACCAGCAGCACGACCGGCCGGGATGGGCGCCGGGTCCGGCCTTTGGCTTCGGCCGGTGACACCATGTCGGTCATGCCACACCACCGGTCGAGGTCGACACCGTATCGAGCACGCCGT
The DNA here is from genome assembly GCF_025823255.1 of Mycobacterium montefiorense. Taxonomy (NCBI): domain Bacteria; kingdom Bacillati; phylum Actinomycetota; class Actinomycetes; order Mycobacteriales; family Mycobacteriaceae; genus Mycobacterium; species Mycobacterium montefiorense. The sequence goes on from NZ_JACKVL010000007.1 coordinate 16,683, forward strand.
TGCGCAGATGCAGGGTGCGCGGGCAGACACCTTCAAGCCCGATGCCGTCGTGCGAGATGACCACCAGCGTCAGACCCTGCTCGCGGCGCAAGCGCTCCAGCAGCCGCAGCAAGCCGTGCTGGCTGACGATGTCCAATCCCGCCAGCGGCTCGTCAAGAATCAATGCTCGCGGCGAACGCGCCAGCAGCCCGGCGAGCACCACACGGCGCATTTGGCCACCGCTGAGCTGGTCGATGCGCCGTTCGGCCAACGACGGTTGCAGCCCGACCAGGCCCAGGGCTGCCGCGACCCGGTCTTCGTCGTCGGGCGAAAAGCCTGCTGCGGATGCCACTTCCAGGTTGACGTGGCTGCGTATCAATTGCAGCCGGGCACCCTGAAAGGAGAACGCGACCTCGCCGACGTGCTCGTGCGTGGGCTCGCCGTCGATGAGGCAGGCGCCGCTGGTGGGGACGGTCAAGCCCGCCATGATCCACCCCAGCGTCGACTTACCCGAGCCGTTGTGGCCGTATATCAAGACCCCGTCACCCGGCTCCGCGACAAAGCTGATGTCGCGGAGCGCGGGCTTGGCCCACGGTGTGCCACTGGCATATTCGTGTCCGACGCCGACGAGTTCGATAGTGCCGGCGTCGCGCCGCTTGCCCGTTACGCCGGCCGGCACCGCTGCGTCCACGATCTCGACCGCAGCCTTGTTATCGGATGAATCACTGAGATTGATTGCCCTGTCGGCAGATGCGGCCTCGTTGTCGAAGTGAGTGATGTGCACCAGGGCGGCGCGGTGCCGCTCGGTGAGACCCGACAGGAGGCCCAACAAGGTGTCGCGGCCCTCCTGATCGATCATCGAGGTGACCTCATCAGCGATCAGCAGCGCCGGTTCGCGAGCCAGTGCCGCGGCGAGCGCCAGGCGCTGCAATTCCCCGCCCGACAGGCTCGCGGTGTCACGATCGGCGAGATCCTCCAAGCCGACCTCACTGAGCAGCCGGTTCACATCGACGCGCGCGTCCGGGGGTAAGCCCCACACCACATCGTCGGCGACCCGGGTGCCCAGCACCTGACTCTTCGGATGCTGCAAGACAAGAGCCGTACCGCCAAGCTCGCCCAAACCCACTGCGCCGGGGCGTTGCACGCTGCCCGATGTCGGTTGCCAGCCGGCCAGAACCAGCATCAACGTCGTCTTCCCGGAACCGTTGGCGCCGGTGACCGCGATGTGTTCCCCGGCCCGAACTTCGAGGCTGACCTCGCGCAGCGCGTCTTGACCGGCTTTCGGATAACGGAATCGAACGTTGTCCAATCGCACCGGCACCGGACCGATCTGGCCGTCGGAAACCCCGTCGGTGTCAGGAGGATCCAATTTGTGGACATCGGGGATGTCGCCCATCCGCTCCAACAGGCGCGACAGTGCCGACCAGCCAATCAGCGTCACGATGACGACCACGAACATCAGGTAGGGCAGCAGCAGCCACGGCCAGTAATGCAGCCCGTTGGCGACGAACCGCTGCATGGCTGCGGCGACATCCGGCAGGTGGATCCAGCGCAGGAACGCGGCGAAGCCGTCGACGTCCGCGGTCAGTACTCCAAAGATCAACTGCCGCAACCGGGTCAGCACCGCAAACACTCCGACCCATACCGCGCCCCAGATCGCTCCGGCGATCAGCGACGCGAAGATCACGGTGGGAACGCCGCGGCCTTTGCGTTTGACGATCCCGCATATCCCGCCGACCCAAGCGGCGTCGATGACCATCGCGGAACTGCCCATCCCCGAGATCAGGAAAGCAATCATCGTCGCAGCAACGGTCGCGGCGATCAGAACGCGTGGCCGGTAGCGGTACGCCAGCAGCCCCATCGGTACCGTGCCGAGCACGCCCAGCCCCTGGGCAAACGGAATGATCGCGGCAATGATTGCGGTCACTGCGCAGAGCGCCCCCATCACCGCGGCCTGAGCTAATTCGTTCGGCTGCAACGGTCCACCCGTGTGAAACGGAAGTGGGCGCGAGGTCACTTTCTCGATTGTGCCAGGTTGAAATTGGATCCGTGCTCAACGAGCGCTGGCCACTGGTCTTTGCTGGATCCCGGCGGTAGGCGTCCGCGATTGGTCTCCCATAGCAAAGCTATGCAACCATGTATATATGGACAAAGTCGTCGACAGCGCAAACGTCGCGCTTCAGCAGGGATTAGGGGCGGACCTGCTCGCCGTGGTCGCGCGGCTAAACCGACTGGCCACCCAGCGCATCCAGATGCCCTTGCCGTCGGCACAGGCCAGGCTGCTCGCGACCATCGAAGTGCACGGAGAAGCGCGCATCGGCGACCTCGCCGCCGTCGACCACTGCTCTCAACCGACGATGACCACGCAGGTGCGTCGGCTCGAGGACGCCGGCCTGGTGAGCCGCACTGTCGACCCCGGCGACGCGCGGGCGGTCCGGATCCGGATCACACCCGACGGAAGACGCACCCTGAACGCCGTTCGGGCCGATCGCGCCGCCGCGATCGAACCACAATTGGCCATGCTGGAACCCACGGACCGCCAGGTGCTGGCAGAAGCGGTCCAGGTGTTGCGCCGGCTGCTCGACAATGCCGCAGCGACACCACGCCGCAACACGCTGTGACCCGCCCACACCCCTTGCGGGTCGACCAGCGCCAGCGGGTAGACACTTAGTCGGTGGCTTCCGCGTTCCCAGCCTCACCACTTACCGTTTTCGTCGGATCGGTGAAGTACGTCTTCGCTCCGGGTCGCGACGTGATCGTGGCGTACGGCGACTGGTGCGACATCCCGCTGGACCGCTTGGGCTTCGCCGCCCCACCCCCGCCGATTCCGCAGCCCGATCTGCTGCTGCGCTTCGCGGGCACGCGTTGGGTTGCCGTCGATAGAAGCCGCACCGGCATCTTCGTCGACGGCGTCCGGGTTCCGACGCTCGACATTCGCGACGGCCAGACGATCGCGTTGGGTGATCCGCAACGCGGGCCGCGGCTGGTTTTCCGTATTGGCCCCCCGCCCGGCCCACCGGGACCACCGCCCGGCGGCCCCCCGCAGCACGCGCCTTATCCACCACCACCACCACCACCCAAGCAGCCGCCCCGCCCACCGGCTCCGCCGCCGATGCCACCACCTGCGCCTGCGCAGGTCCCAACCGAGCGGGGCACCCAGCGCATGCGGATCGTCCCCTCGCGACAACCGACGGCCGAGCGCCCGATCCCACCGATGGCGCCGCCGCCGGTCGGTCCGCCCCCGACGCCGCCCGCGCCACCACCGCCCCCCGGGCCGATCGCGCCACCACCGCCACCGCCGCCCGCCGCGCCATTCGAGCCGCCGCCACCGGCAGAACCGGGAGACGAACAGCCCAAAAGCCGCGGCCTGATCGAGCGGGTGACCGATGCGACACGCAAACTGCGGGCGAGTCGCCCCAGCGTCCGCACCGAAGAGCCCAACACGACCTATCGGCTGCCGCTCAAGGCCGCGGCACGCACGGTCGGCGTCGACGCGTACCGGCTGGGACTCACCGCAGACGGGCGCGAACTGCTCACGGATATCTCGTTCACGGCGCGGCCGGGCACGCTGACCGCGGTCGCCGGCGCGTCGGCCGCCCGCAACTCGACGCTGCTCGGAATGCTCGCCGGCACCAAGGGACCCAGCACCGGGCTGGTTGCTGTCGACAGCCACGACGTGTACGCCGAACCCGAATCCATGCGCACCCGTATCGGGATGGTGCCGCGAGAGGACCGAATTCACCGCCGGCTGACCGTCGAACAGGCGCTCAGTTACACCGCGGAACTGCGGCTGCCACCAGACACCTCCGGTGAGCACCGGCAGCGAGTGGTCGACCAGGTTCTCGAAGAACTCGAGCTGACCGGGTACCGCAAGACCCGGATCGGCAAACTGTCGCCGGAGCTGAGCCGATCCGCATCGGTGGCGATCGAACTGATCACCAGACCCACGCTGCTGGTGGTCGACGAGCCGAGCGCCGGCCTGGATGCGACGCAGGAAGCGCACGTGATGTCGGTGCTGCGACGCCAGGCCGACCTCGGCTGTGTCGTCGTGCTGGCAACCACATCGCTGACCCACCTCGACATGTGCGACCAGGTATTGCTGCTCACGCCCGCCGGGACCATGGCCTTCGCCGGAGCGCCCCAGCAGATCGAGTCCGCGATGGGCACCGCCCACTGGGCGGAAGTTCTCGCGCGGATAAATGCCGATCCCGACGGTGCGCACCGCGCGTTCAGCGCCCGGCAAAAGGCACAAGGCCCGTCGGAACCGTCCGAGCTTTCCGAACCGTGGCCGCCGCCGCTAACGCTCACGATGACCCGGCAAGGCTGGTTGGTGGCGCGTCGGCAAGTACGGCTGCTGGTCGCCGATCCCGTCTACGCCCTGTTCCTGATCGCGCTACCGTTTGCGTTGGCGGCGTTAACTCTTTTGATTCCAGGTGATTCCGGCCTAGCCCGCCCCGAAGCACGCAGCCACAATCCGCATGAAGCCGTCGAGATTCTGGCGGCGCTGAACATCACCGCGGTGATCCTGGGTACCGCGCTGACCGTTCGCGAGCTGGTTGGCGAGCGGCGCGTCTTTCGCCGCGAGCAAGCCGTCGGGCTTTCCACGTCCGCCTATCTGGCGGCCAAGATCCTCGTCTTCAGCGTCGCCGCGGCCATCCTGGCCGCCATCGCGTTCACCATCGTCATCACCGACATGGGCAGGCCCGTGCACGGTGCCGTCTTACTAGAGAACGCCACCGCCGAGCTGTATATGAGCGTGGCGCTGACGGCCATCGTCTCGGCGATCGTCGGACTGGCACTGTCGACGGCGGGCAAGTCGCTGCGAAACGTTGTGCCACTGGTGGTGCCGGTGATCCTGGCGTCGCTGCTGTTCGCCGGCGGCCTGATCACGCTGGTGGGCACCTGGGGCTACGACCAGATCTCCTGGTTCATCCCGGCGCAGTGGGGCTTCGCCGCCTCGGCCTCGACCGTCGACCTACACCGGGTCGACGGTCAGGCCACCGAGATCTTGACGTGGACCCACTACGCGGGCTGGTGGATGTTCGACATGGCCGTGCTCGCCGTCTTTGGCGCGGCGTGGGCCGGTTTTGTCCGATTCCGGCTTCGGCCGCCCATCCGCGAAGTCCGCAAGCGGCCACTACATCGCGAACAGCAGGAAGGCAGTGACCTTCCTCGGTGAGAAGTCGTTGTCGCTGACCAACACCACGGATTGACGGCCAGCGCCGGCAACCTGCCCAGCGCCGACGTCACATCGCCGCCGCGACGAGCAGACCGAGCAGATAGGTGGCCCCGACGGCGACCCCGCCGAACAACAGCTGCCGCCCCGCGGCCCACCACACCGGTTTGCGGGTATACCGAGCGGTCAGGCCGCCGGCGATCAGCAGACCGACCCCGCCGCATGCCAGGCCCAGCGCCAGGAATCCATATCCGAGCAGGTAAGGGATCAAGGGAACGACGGCGCCGATCGCGAACATGAAAAAAGACGTGATCGCGGCCAGCCGCGGCGAGGGCTTCTCGCTGGGATCCAGGCCGATCTCCTGCACGAGATGGAAGTTGACCGCCCGATTCTCGTCCCGGTGGATCTCGTCGGTCGCCGTCTCGGCCGTCTTTTTGCTCATGCCCATGTCGACGAGCATGTCGACGAGTTCGGCCCGCTCGGCCCTCGGGTGGCGGCGCAGGGCGCGGCGTTCCACGTGGGCCTCGGAGTCGATCTGCTCGTTCGAAGTGGTCACCGACGAGTATTCGCCCAGTGCCATGGAGAACGCGCCGGCGAGCAGGCCGGCGATACCGCTGACCAGGGTGGTGTGGGCGCTTTCGCCGGCGGCCACCCCGGCGATCAGGGCGGTGTTGCTGACCAGGCCGTCCATGGCGCCGAAGGTGGCAGCTCGCAGCCAGCCTCCGCTGACATCGGGGTGGGTGTGACCGACGTCGTACGCCGGGTTCGGAGATGAGGTGTCGGGCTGTGACATGTCGCCATCTAATCGCGATCCGGTCGCGTGCGCACCGACCTTTCCCACAGCGCCACCACTGGTTATTCCCGCTACGCGGACGGCAGGTTACCGTCGGGTATGGCGCCTGACACGACGAACACTGCGGAATATCTGCGCAACGCCTTGGACGGGCGTTGGCGCGACGTGAAGAACCGGATGCGGGCCGCGATGACCGAGGACCTATTCCGCCCGCACTACACCCCGAACACGGTGATCGCACGCACCAAGGTGGCCGAGCAAATGCGGATCATGGCCGCGTTCGGTGCCGCCGCCGACTCGTTCCGCAAGGAGCACGGCGGCACCGGCGACGTGGGCGCGGCGGTCACGATGATCGAGATGCTGGCGATGTCGGATCTATCGCTGATGGTGAAGGCGGGCGTGCAGTGGGGGCTGTTCGGCGGCGCCGTGGAGAACCTGGGCACCGAGCGCCACCACGAGACCTACGTGCCCAAAATCATCAGCCTCGAGTTGCGCGGCTGTTTCGCGATGACCGAAACCGGGCACGGCAGCGACGTCCAGTCGCTGGAGACCACCGCGACCTACGACCCCGAGACCGAAGAGTTCATCATCGACTCCCCGACCCCGTCCGCCCGCAAGGACTACATCGGGGGCGCCGCCGAAACCGCAACCATGGCATCGGTTTTCGCGCAACTGATCACCACCGAAGACGGCAAGCCGGTCAATCACGGCGTGCACTGCGTCTTGGTACCGATCCGCGACGCCGACGGTAACGACCTGCCCGGCGTGACGACGTCGGACTGCGACTACAAGGGCGGCCTGCCCGGTGTCGACAACGGTCGCATCATGTTCGACCACGTCCGCGTACCGCGCGAAAATCTGCTGAACAAGTACGGTGACGTCGCAGCCGACGGTAGCTACAGTTCGCCGATCGACAATGCCAACCGCCGGTTCTTCACGATGCTCGGCACCCTGATCCGCGGCCGGGTCACGGTCGGCGGTAGCGCGGGCAACGCCGCACGCGTCGCGCTGGATATCGCCACTCGATATGCCTTGCAGCGCAGGCAGTTCAGCGCGCCTGATGACGAAGATAGTGAAGTGCTGATTATGGACTACCTGGTGCATCAGCGGCGGCTGTTCCCGTTGATAGCCAAGTCCTACGCGCTGCAGTTCGCGCAGAATGAGCTGGTGGCCAAGTGTCACGACCTGCAGACGTCGGACTTCCCCGACGCCGAGGAACAGCGTGAGCTGGAATCACGGGCCGCCGGCCTGAAGGCGGCCAACACCTGGCACGCTTCGAAGGCCATTCAGGAAGCCCGGGAAGCATGCGGCGCCGGCTACATGGCCGAGAACCGGTTGATCGCGCTGCGAGCCGACACCGACGTGTTCACCACCTTCGAGGGTGACAACCACGTGCTGACCCAGCTGGTGGCCAAGGAGCTGCTGACCGCCTACGCCGACGACATCAAGAGCATGAGTCCGGTCGACTGGGTATGGTTTGCCGCCAACACCGTCGGCGATCGAGTGATGAAACGGACTGCGGCCGAGGCGATTATGCAAAGGATCGTCGACGCCCGTCAGGACAGCGAAGAAGAGGGCAGCCTGTTCAACCGCGGTACCCAGGTGAACATGTTCGAAGCACGCGAGGAATACCTGCTGTCCTCGGTCGCGCGGCGCCTACAGGGCAAGTCAAAGGAGATGTCGGCGTTCGACGCATTCAATGCGGTGCAGGACCACGTGCTGCACACCGCCAGCGCGCACATCGACCGGGTCGTGCTGGAAGCGTTCGTCGCCGGCATCGACGCGTGCGAAAATGCCGAAGCCCGTGAGCTGTTGGAGATCATCTGCGACCTGTACGCGCTGTCGGTGATCGAAGAGGACAAGGCCTGGTACATCGAGCACGGATATCTGTCCACCGGGCGGGCTAAGGCTGTCACCCGCGGAATCAACGACCGGTGCCGGGCGCTACGCCCGCACGCCGAGACCCTGGTCGACGGCTTCGGCATCCCGGAGCCGTTACGCCACGCCGAGATGCTGCACCCGGAAAATCTGACCGACTCCGACTGAGGCTGAATCGCGGTCGGCTCAACCGGCTCCGACAGCCTCTTGGGCAGAAGTGCTCAACGGTCGGCGCACGTACCTGACCCACGTCAGCACGGCGGCAAAGACGTAGAAGGACAGGAAGATCCAGAACGCCGACGTCATGGTGCCGGTGCTGACATAGGACTGCCGCAGTGCCACGTTGATGCCGACGCCACCCAACGACCCAAAGCCAGCGACGAATCCGATGACGACACCCGAAATCAGGCGCGACCACTGCCGCTGTTCGGCTTCGCTCATATGCAATGTCTGGCTGCACGTTTCGAAAACCGTCGGGACCATCTTGTAGACCGATCCGTTGCCCAGCCCGGCCAAGGTGAACAAGGCGATGAAGCAGGCCACGTAACCGGCCATCGCCGAGCCGCTGACCGGACCCGCGTGCGGATCCTCGAGGCTGCCAACGGTGATCAACATCGCGGCGGACAGAATCATCGCGACGAAGACCGCGCACGTGACGCGTCCGCCGCCGATCCGGTCGGCCAGCCGGCCGCCGTACACGCGGGCCAACGCGGCGAGCAACGGTCCGATGAAGGCTAATTCGGCGGCGTGCAGCGAGGCCTGGGAGGTGGCTTGTCCGCCGGCCACGAAACTGGTCTGCAGTACCTGAGCGAATGCGAACGAGAATCCGATGAACGAGCCGAAGGTCCCGAGGTAGAGCAGCGAGAGCAGCCAGGTGTCACGAGTGGAGACCACCGCGGACAGGATCGAGCGCAGCCGGCTCGGTTCCACTCGGTGCTGGGCCACGTTGTTCATAAAGAACGTGGCGCCCACGCCCGCGGTGATCAACAAGACCAGATACAGGCCGCATACCCAGTACGGCTGCCGGTCGCCCGCGATGGCGATAACCACCAGTCCAGCGATTTGAATCATCGGCACCCCGAGATTGCCGATCCCACCGGCAATCCCCAGCGCCGCGCCTTTGAGTCGGTGCGGATAGAAAGAGTTGGCGTTGCTCGCCGAGGCCGCGAAGTTGCCGCCGCCCATGCCCGACAGCGCCGCGCACACCAGGTAAGGCCACAGCGGCAGACCCGGATGAGCCAGCAACACCATCGCGCCGATCACCGGAATCACCAGCACGAACGCCGAGAACACAGCCAGGTTGCGACCGCCGAATATTGCGGTGGCCACGGCATACGTCGGGCGCAGACACGCCCCGACCAAGGTGGCGGTCATGCCGAGCAGCAGCTTGTCGCCGGCAGAGAAGCCGTAGACCTCCCTGGGCATGAACAGTGCCATCACCGGCCACAGCGCCCAGATCGCGTAACCGAGATGCACGATGACGGCCGACCAGAACAGGTTGCGTCGCGCGATGGCGTTGCCACCCGCCTCCCAGGCCACCAGGTCTTCTGCGTCCCAATGGGACAGGTGACGGGACCTACCCACTCGCTTGACCATTCGAAGGATGTTGGCTCGCGAATTGGCTTGCAGGACGGCTGCTGCCGTCGATAAAGCGCGCGGCGATCCCTCGCCGTGCAGCAGCACCTGCGGTCCCATCACTCTCCTTATATCCGGGCGCTACACCGGCCTTCCAGGGTGCCAGGCCGGCCGGCGGGTAGCCGTCATTGTCGATCCAAAATTCCTGGCGAATTCCTGACAAAGTACTGGACGCATGCCCGGGCCGGGCACTGTAATCGCTTCGATACCGAGACCGAATACGGCGAAATATCGGAACATTATGTGCGATAAACCTATTGGTGCGGAATCTTGCCGAGTGCCTGCAGCTTGCCGTCCGGCCCGATCTGGAACTTGACCGTCCCGATTCCCTTGGGACAGCAGGGTTCTTCGTTGCCCACCTGCCATTGATACTGCACCGTGACCACATCGTCGCCCGCGGGCAGCACGGTGATGTAGGGCTTGGGTTTTGGCGTCGGTGTGCCCAACGACCAGTTGTGGTCGAAGAATACGAGCTGCTGGGGAGTCGACTCGCTCGCGATGGTCGGAATCACCTGCACCCAGTACAACCTGCACTTCTTGGCGTGTCCGCGGGCGATCTCAACCCAGCTCGAGCCCGCAATCTCGACCGGAATCGACGCGATCGCCTGGCGCACCGCGTCGGCGCTCGGCCCGTCGGAATCTTTGCAGGTATCGGCCCGCCACGCCGCCGGTGTCGGGGGCTTTCCTCCGCAAGCAGTGGCCAACAAAACCAGAAAAATCACAAAGTGACGATGCACATTGTGAGCTTAGCGAAAACTGTGAATGTCCCATTTGTTTCGTCGGAACACCTGTTCTGATAGGGAATTTCGAAAGACCCGCGGGTAATCTGGCCTCAATCGCAGATCGATGCTGACCTGCGGTTACACACTTGGCGACGGGCTTTTCCAGACACTTCACATATCAGTCTGGATCCGGTGAGAGGAAGCCGTAAAACGGCCGAAACATCGGACGCCCGACGCCGAAACATCCTTGTCGCACGATTTAGCGGATAGACCCTTGCGCGCTCGAAAGGAGGGAAGTAAGCGTGACTGCGGAGCACGGTCAGGACACCGTGAACAGCATGTGCGCTTACTGCGGCGTGGGCTGCGGCATGGTGCTTCAGATCACAACCGATCCCCAGAGCGACCGCCGTCACGTCGCGAAATCTGTTGGAAACAAGACTCACCCCGCCAACTTCGGCCGGCTGTGCACCAAAGGCGCAACCACCGCAGACATGCTGGCCGCCCCCGGCCGGATGGAGTCAGCCCATTGGCGCGCCGAGCGCGGCGAATCCCTCGCCCCGATCGATGTCGACGCCGCGATCACCCAGTCCGCGAAGCAGTTGCGCGCAATCGTCGACGAGCACGGCCCGGACTCCTTCGCCCTGTACGTGTCCGGGCAGATGTCGCTGGAAGCGCAGTACCTGGCGAACAAGCTGACCAAAGGATTCATCCGCACCAACCAGATCGAGTCAAACTCACGGCTGTGCATGGCCAGTGCGGGCTCGGGATACAAGCTGTCACTCGGCGCGGACGGGCCGCCCGGTTCCTATCAGGACTTCGAAAAGGCCGACGTCTTTCTCGTCATCGGCGCCAACATGGCTGACTGCCATCCGATTCTGTTCCTCCGCATGATGGAGCGTGTCAAGGCCGGCGCCAAGCTGATCGTGGTCGACCCGCGCCGCACCGCAACCGCGGAGAAAGCCGATCTCTTCCTGCAGATCTCATCCGGCGCGGACCTCGCACTGCTCAACGGGCTGCTGCACCTGATCGTCGAAAACGGCCACACCGACCCCGAATTCATCGCTGAGTTCACCGAGGGCTGGGAAGAGATGTCCAGTTTCCTCGAGCAGTTCACCCCCGACAACGTCAGCGAAACCACCGGCATCCCAGCCGAAGACATCCGTACCGCCGCCCGCTGGATAGGCGAAGCCGAAAACTTCATGACCTGCTGGACGATGGGGCTCAACCAAAGCACGCACGGCACCTGGAACACCAACGCGATCTGCAACCTGCACCTAGCGACCGGCGCGATCTGCAAGCCGGGCAGCGGCCCGTTCTCGCTCACCGGCCAGCCCAACGCGATGGGCGGACGCGAAATGGGTTATATGGGGCCGGGTCTGCCGGGCCAGCGCGCGGTGACGTCGCAGGCTGACCGCGACTTCGTCGAGGACCAGTGGGGCATCCCCCGCGGATCATTGCGCAGCGAGGTCGGTACCGGCACCGTCGACATGTTCTCCCGCATGGCCAATGGGAAGATCAAAGCCTGCTGGATCATCTGCACCAATCCCGTTGCCAGCGTTGCCAATCGAAAGACGGTGTTGGCGGGCCTGGAGAGCGCGGAGCTGGTGATCGCCCAGGACGCGTTCTTCGAGACCGAGACCAACGGCTACGCCGACGTATTGCTGCCCGCCGCCCTGTGGACAGAGTCCGAAGGCGTGATGATCAACTCCGAGCGCAACATGACGCTGTTCCAGCCGGCCGTTCGGGCGCCCGGCCAGGCGATGCCGGACTGGCAGATCATCGCCCGCATCGCTTGCGAGATGGGCTTTTCGGATCACTTCAACTATGACTCCGCCGAAGACGTATTCGAGGAGATCAAGGGATTCTGGAACCCCAGGACCGGCTACGACCTGCGCGGCGCGAGCTACGACCTGCTGCGGCAGACGCCGCTGCAGTGGCCGTGCCCACCCGGGTGCACCGACGACCGCAACCCCATCCGCTACCTGAACGACGGTGTCAGCCAGACCCGGATGGTCCGCGAGGACGGCAGCGCGCCGCGGCTGGTCTTCCCCACCGCGAGCGGTCGTGCCATGTTCTTCGCCCGGCCGCACCTGTCGCCCGACGAGATGCCGGACGACGACTACCCATTCCTGCTCAACACCGGGCGCCTACCGCACCAATGGCACACGATGACCAAGACCGGCAAGGTCGCCAAACTCAACAAGCTCAATCCCGGACCGTTCGTCGAAATCCATCCTGAGGACGCCGCGCGGCTCGAGATCTGCGATGACGATCAGGTCGAAATCGCTTCGCGCCGTGGCCGTGCCGTGTTGCCTGCGGTGGTCTCGGACCGGGTGCGGCCGGGCAACTGCTTTGCGCCGTTCCACTGGAACGACACCTTCGGCGAATACTTGTCGATCAACGCCGTTACCAACGACGCGGTGGATCCGGTGTCCTACCAACCGGAGTTCAAGGCGTGTGCGGTCACCATCACGAAGATCGCCGCCACCACTGCGGATTTCGTCACCGAGCCCGCACCCTCGGTGGCCACCGCCACTGCGGCACCCGCACCTACGGAGGTTACGGAAATCAGCTTGTCCCAAGTTGACGCCATCGCCGAAATCCTCGGTGTGGCAAACGAACCGACTCCTGTGCTCGGCCCGCTCGGCCGCAGCTACCTTGCCGGGGTGCTAGCCGGACTGCGCTCGGAGGCCGGTCGGCGCGCCGTCGGAGTGCCGACCCTGCCGCTCAACGCCCCGCTCGACACCACCACCCGGCTGTGGGTGGACGGCCTGCTCGCGGGGATGTTCGCGCGTACTGAAGTGCCTGCCTCGATGCCCACGGTAGCGCTGGCATCGGGCGCCATCGAGGCGCCGGCGCAGCCGCCCAAGCCCCCGCGAGCCGAGGCCAAGCCGAAGCAAGCTCCGGTGGTGGTGTTGTGGGCCTCGCAGACCGGCAACGCCGAGGAACTCGCCGCCGATATCGTCGCCCAGCTCGGTGCGGCCCAGCTGCCCGTCGTGCTGTACGGCATGGACGACTTCCCGTTGGCCGACTTGCCGACAACCCAAGAGCTGCTGATAGTCACGAGCACCACCGGTGACGGCGAGGCACCCGACAACGGCGCCGGACTGTGGCGGACGCTCAGCGGAGACGGCGCACCGCAGCTCACCAATACCCGTTACGCCGTCCTGGCCCTGGGTGACTCCAACTACGACGACTTCTGTGGATACGGGCGCAAACTCGACGAACGGCTGGCGGAGCTGGGCGCGACCCGCATCGTCAACCGCGTCGACTGCGAGCCCGATTTCGAGGAAGCCGCCGGCAGCTGGCTGGGCGAAGTGATCGAGGCGCTGACGCGCACGCCCACCCGGGTCGGCCAGGGCGGCAACGCGCCGGCGCCCGCTACGTCCGCGCCGCGTCCGGCAACCCGTCCCGAGACACCGACCTACAACAAGAAGCGCCCGCTGGTCACCGACATGATCCGCAACACCACGCTGAGCGGACCGAGCTCCGCAAAAGACGTGCGGCAGATCGTATTCGACCTCTCCGACGAGACCGCCAGCTATGAAGCGGGCGACGCGCTCGGGGTGTGGCCGCGCAACAGCGACCAGCTGGTGGACGAATGGCTGTCGGTCACCGGCCTGGACGCGCAGACACCGGTCGAGGTGGGCGAACACGGCCTGATGTCGTTGCGCTCCGCGCTCACCGAACGAATCGAGATCGCCCACATCAGCCGGGACCTGGTGCGGTTCGTGCAGGAGCGCACCGGCAACGCCAAACTCGCACAGCTGCTGAGGCCGGAACATAAAGCCGAGCTGAGCAATTGGATCTGGGGACGCCAGTCCGTGGACCTGTTGGCTGCGCTGCCGGTCGCCGCGTCGGCCCACGAGTGGCTCAGAGTCCTCAAACGCCTTCAGCCGCGGCTGTACTCGATATCGTCGAGCCCCAAAGAGTGCCCGGGGGAAGTTCATCTGACCGTCTCACCGGTGCGCTACAACTACCAGGGCGTCCCACGGCGCGGGGTGTGCTCGACCTACCTCGCCGACCGCTCCCCCGGCGATCGAGTCGCGGTCTATCTACAGCAATCGAGCAATTTCCGGCCGCCGAGTGAGTCGGACACGCCGATGATCATGGTCGGCCCCGGGACCGGTATCGCGCCGTTCCGCGGCTTCCTGCAGGAGCGCCGAGCGCTCGGCCACACGGGGGCCAATTGGCTGTTCTTCGGCGAGCAGCACGCCGAGACCGACTACTACTACCGCGACGAGCTCGAGCAGATGCGTAACGACGGGGTGCTCAACGAGTTGGACCTCGCGTTCTCCCGGGACCAGACCGAGAAGGTTTACGTCCAGCACCTGATGCGCAAGCGCGGGGCTCAGCTCTGGAGCTGGTTGCAGGACGGCGCACAACTCTACGTCTGCGGCACCGCCGACCCGATGGCCAAAGACGTCGATCGTGCGCTCTGCGACATCGCGGCCGAGCACGGCAACCTCGACCCGGACGCGGCCACGGCTTACGTCCAGTCGCTGAGCGCCGATAAGCGCTACCACCGCGACGTCTACTGAGTCACCTTGCTAAACCCGTAATACGGCCGAAACGCGGCACACCCGCGGCCGAAACATCGCTGTCGCATCATGTGCTCAACAACTTGGTGCGTACTCGATGAAGGGGTGCCCAGATGGCAACCGAGGACCGACTGGGTGACCAGGAATCGCCGATGGCGCAAGTCGCCTGGGCAGGGTTGCCCGTCAACTTGGATTGGGCGTTCTCCCAGGCACAGCGCGACAAGGTTTACACGCAACACCTGACGCGTGAGCGCTGGCGCGCGCTACGCACCCAGGCACGCGAGCGCGACGCCGCCGCGGACTTGCAGTCGCTCGATGCCGAGGCGGGCTACGGCGGCAGCCGATCCCCTCAATTCGCGTGGCGTGACCTGGCTGGGGGCTGGATCGAATGACACGAATCCGAGGTCCCAGGGCCACTATCGTGATGCTCGCCGAGAAACTGAAGAAGAACTGACGGCTAGTAGCGGAAGAACTCGTTGGTAGAACTCACTTCATGCCGCCCGATGTAGGCAGGTCGGCGTCAGCCCAGGCACCATATCCTCCCAACACGTCCGACACGTCGTTAAAGCCTGACGTCCGAAGCACACTGGCGGCCACCATTGAGCGTGAGCCGCTGGCACAGTAGGTAACGACTGGAATCGCTTTGTCGAGTGTCGCAAGTGAGTCAACGAGCGCCGGCAGCGGAATCTTGAGGGCGTCGGGGATGGCCCCTTCTTCCACTTCTGCCGGGCCGCGCACATCGACGATCTGTAGGCGCGAGCCCCGGTCGCGCAGTCCGGCGAGCTGGTGCACGCTCAACCGCGACGCGGCTATTACGAGATCCTGCCGACCCGCGACAACCTCTGCAAGGTCGCGTAATTGGCCAATGACGCGATCATATCCCACGCGCGACAGGCGGACCTTGGACTCGCGTGCGTGAACCGGGTCGCCAACGAGCACGATGTCGCGCTCCGATGACAACACGTTGCCCGCCCACTCGGCGAGACGTCCCTGCAGGCTGACATTGATCGCACCGCGGAGGTGGCCCAATGCGTAGTCGCCCGGTGGGCGGGTGTCCAGGAGAATCGCCCCTGCCGCGGAGTGCCCGAGCACGTCACCGATACCGAGGAGTAGCGGAGAATCGTCGTCAAGCAGTGGGTGGGCCTGAGCATTGCAATGCGCCGCATACTCGAAGTACGGCGGTTGCACCGACTGCCCTTCGGTAACCGCGGCGACAAATCCGTCGACATCGGTCTTTTTCAGCGCATAGTTGGCTTCTTTTTGCTTGCCGATCGTCGAACTGGTCTCGCTTGAAAGACTTTTGCCGCACGAGGACCCGGCGCCATGAGCAGGAAATACCCGCGTGTCGTCGGGCAACTTCAGCAGCTTGTCGTGCAGCGATCGGTAGAGCGAGGCAGCGAGCTCTTCCGCGGTTATGCCGTCCGACGAGCAAAGGTCTGGACGCCCTACGTCGCCAACGAATAACGTGTCACCGGTGAGAACGCCGTAAGGCACCTCGTCTTCGGGATGCTCGTAAACGACGATCGAGATGGACTCGGGAGTGTGGCCGGGCGTCGAAAGAACCTCGAATATCACTTCTCCCAGTGCGATTCGCTGGCCGTCGCGCAGTGGCTCGATCGGAAATTCAACATCCGCCTTGTCGCCGAATGAGATTACCGCCCCGCTGGCCCGTGCTAACTCCAAGTGACCGCTGAGAAAGTCTGCATGGATGTGGGTCTCGATGACTCGTTCGATGCGGAGCCCGTTTTGTGCCGCTTCCTCAAGGTAGATGCCGACATCCCGCCGTGGATCGACAACGACTGCGCGGCCGGTGGTTTCATCGCCGATAAGGTAAGACGCCTGTGATAGGCAGTCCAGATAGTGCTGGGTAAAGATCATCGGGTGGTCCTCCTTTAGTCCACTTCCGGTCAGAGGTCCTGAACTGCGGATGCTTCGAACGGCACGCCTACCGCGTTGGCGGGGTGGGCTGACCGTACACGGCGACCACGACGGTGCGGTCTAGGCTGTTGTCCGACCACACCCCGATATTTGTGTTGGCGCAGTCCCGAATGATCGCCATGTCGTCGGGGTTGTAGTACCACTGGTTGACCAGTTCCAGGCTGCTGATGGCGATGGCCGGATTGATCGCCACCGTCTCGGCGGCTCTGCCGCGGAAGCCGGCGGCGTTGGCGGTCCTGTGGTGTCGAACCGTCAGATCCAGTGTTGCCATTGATATTTCGATTGTTGAGCATGTCGTCGGCATGCCATTGCGCGGCCAGCGTCAGCGCATTGTTCCGGACGACGTCGTTGGTGCAGCCCGCCTGGTGCTGCAGGGTGTAGACGGCCGAGACGACGGCACTGTTGAGCCGCTTGTTGTCGGCATGCGCGGCCGGTGCCGCTAATCCTGAGGCCGCCGAAAGAATCACGACGACGGGCAGCAAGCGTATCCATCCGGTCATCTAACCTCCCCGAATCACACCGGGTCGAAGCGCGCGACGAGCCATCGGCCATTGACCTTGTCCAGCGTCACCTTGATGACGGGCTGGGTATCGGTGGGCGATCCGCCGCCAATCGTCACGGTCTGGTTGACGAACAGCAGAGCCACCGCATGGTCGGCGGTTGCCGAAACCGAGGACGCCGCACTCACTTTCGCCACGGACGAGATGCGCTTTTCTTTCGCACCCGGGATCACCACCTCGTGGATCAGCGCGGTGTAGGCGTCCTTGAACTCGCCGGTTAGCCGTTCGCGCGCCGCACCGAGATCCTTGTCGACCGAGTCCGCGCGGTACGACAGCAAGGCGGTGGCGTCTTCGCTTGCCGCCCGGACCGATTCGGTGCGAGCCAGTGCCAGCTCATCGGATGACCCGAGGACCCATCGGAAGTAGCCGGCGCCCAGCGCCAGCACCAATGCGATCGCCGGCAACACCCCGTAAGCAAGCACCCGCGACCACGGGATCGCCCGCCGCTCATGCGCGGGTTCCGCTAAGGCCACATCCGTCGTCTCGGTCAAATCTGTTGCCTCCTCGAGGATCTCCTCGTCGGGGATGCCGTTCTCGATGTCGTCGCGAAGTGTCGTCATGGCACGAACACCACGTTCGACACCTTGGCGTCCTCGCCGACCGAGCGGACCTCGATGCGCATCCGCCATTCCCGCGGCGCTTCTTCGCCGCCCGCCGTCCTCGACTTCACCGCGACCGCGACCAGGACTTGGGCAGAGTCGCCGCGCTGGGATTCCAGACCGGCATCGGTGACCGTCCCCTCTGATTTCGACTGCGCCGCCTTGACGACCTCGGTGAACGGCTTGGCCCGCTGCTCGAAATCGTCACGGAACGCTCCGGTGGCGATGTCAAGGATTCGCTGCACATCCGCGTCGACCTCGGTGTAGTTGATCGACGTGAGGTTCACCGCGCCCTGGCGTGCGAGCTGGACGAACAGATCGCGCTGCGCCTGGGCTTGATGCCTTTCGTAAGCGCGATATCCGACCCAGCCCGCCAATCCGCTCAGCACCGCCACGATCGCGGCACTGGCGACCAGCGCGGTCGCGACGCGCGAAAGGGGCCGCGGGCGAGCCCGGTTCCGCAAGCGGGCGAGCCGGCCCGTGGATTCGCTTTCAGTTTCTGGTGCCTCGTCGACCGGTACAGCGCCGTCGTCTTGCGCGCCGTCGTAGTCGTCGACTTCGGCAGTCGTTGACTCAGTGACCTTTTCGGTCTCGGGGGTGTCAGGCTCATCGGCCATGTTTCTCCTTCACACTCCTAGGCTGGCGGCACCAGCAGCGACTGCCAGTTTTTGGCACGCGGGTGCGCCAAGTCGGATTCGGTGTAGCGCTTTCCGTCGGGACCTATGTAGTCACCGGTGGCCGGGTCATAGGTGGTCACGGAAAGCGGCGGGGTCGACGGCGCGGTGCCCCGTGGCGGTGGTAGCCGCGGATCCTGTCCCGGCGGATACATCGGGACACCCTGGCCCGACGTGGTGGCGTTGGGGTCGCCCTTCCAGTTGTAGCCCTCGTTGAGCGGCACATACTCCTCGTCGCTCTCGCACATCTCGATGGTGGGAGCACGCTTGGCCGGCTTGGTCTCACACGGGATGTTGCGCACCCCACGCACATTGAACTCCGAATCCTGCGGCACCCGGCAGAACAGGTCCGCCGCCGGGCGATCCGGAGCATCGACGCTGGCCGGTGAACGGCGCTGCTGCGGGGGCAGATACCCCGTGGTGCAAGGTGGCGGCAAGTTGATGTTGAGGTTGAAGTCCAGTTGCGCGCCGCGATACTCCTGCTTGGTGTTCGAGCTCGGCACGATGATCGCGGCCATGGCCGCGATGCCCTGCGGAAGTAGCACCAGCAGTTGTTCGATGTCATGGCGGTAGACGACGGCGATGTCGCCGAGGCTCACCAGGTTGGCGAACAACACCGGCAACGCCGGCGACACCCGGTCGAGCAATGCGCGGCCTTCTTCGATGCCGGAAGTGCCCTGCGTCAACAGATCCCGCACCGCCGCATCCTGCGCCTTGAACTGCGCCATCAGTGCCGATGTTCTACTGGCCCACGTGGCAATCGCATCCGACGTCTGCACCTGTGAGTCCAGCACCGCCGGGGACTGATCGATCAAGGAAGCGAGCGGGTCGATGGTCTGGCCACCCGCAATGGCCAACGTGGTTGATCCGTCCACGATCCGGGACAGCTCAGGGCCAAGGCCTCCGACCGCACGGTTGCTCTCGTCGATCACCGTACGCAGGTTGTCCCGCGGAATCGCTTGCAGCGCGCGATTAGTCAGGTCGAGCAGGTGTCCGATGTCGACGGGCACATCGACGTGGCCGGCTGGAATGACGTCGCCGGCCTGCAGCATCCGCGATTGGGCGCCATCCTTGCCCTGTTGCGGGGTCAAGTCGATGTATTGCTCACCGATCGCCGTGCGGCTGTGCACCGAAGCCTGGACATTGGCGGGCACCTTGACCCCCGATCTCATGGCGAGTACCGCCCGCACCCCGGTGGCAGTGACCTCGACCGACTTGACCTGGCCCACGTCAGTGCCGCGGTAGGTGACGACCGAAGTCTGGTAGAGCCCGCCCGACTGGGGCAGGTCGACGGTGACGTTGTACTCCCCGATCCCGAATAACGTCGCGGGCAGCTTCATGAAGTTGAACGCCATTGCGCCACAAGAAACCACGGTCACCAGGGTCAACACGGCCAACTGGATCCAGGTTCTGCGATTGAGGCGCAGCATCAGTACCCCCCGAAGTGATACGGGTAGGTCAGCGGGTTGCCTCCCGTGACCGGGCTGGGCTGCATGCCGATGGTTCGCCCCCACAGCATTTCGAGTTGGGTCAGGTTCCCTTCCCACCGCGAGCCGGTGAAGAGCCCTTGGTCGATGCGGCTCAGGGTCAAGTCGACGACCAGGGTGAGGTTGGCGTAGTCGCCGCGAAACCAGTTCCGCACCGTGGATGTCGGCCAGGGGTAGGTCGCCAAACCGTCCAGGCCCCGGGTCAGCGAGGGGCCCGCGTCGGCAAGCGAGCGCAGTACCGGTGCGATATTGCGAAGATTGTTGACCAGAGACTCCCTGCTCTGGTGAATGGTGTCGGCCGCGATCGCGCTGAACTTGCCGACCTGGTCGATCGTATCGGCGATCTTGGCGCGTTCCGCCGCCAATACGGCAAGCGCTTTGGGCACCGTCGTCAGCGCCTTGTCGACAGCCAGATCTTTGGCGGCAACCTGCCCCGCTAAGGCGTTGAGATTCTCGCTGGCCTTGATGATGTCGTCGGTCTGGTCATTGGTTTTGGCCATGAACACGTCCAATTGGGTCAGCAGGCTGCGCATGTCGTTTTCCCGGCCTGCGAATGCCTTGGCGATGGCCTGGTTGATCTCCTGCAACTGCCCAATTCCCCCGCCGTTGAGCAGGATTGACACTGACGCCAACGTCTGCTCGGTGCTCGGATACAAGCTCGCCCGGGACAACGCGATGACCGATCCGTCTTTGAGTTGGCCGACGGGCGGCTCATCCTTGGGCGGCGTGAGCTCGATGTGCATCGAACCGAGCAGGCTGGTCTGGCCCAACTTGGCGGTCGAATTCGCCGGTAGCCGGACGTCGCCGTTGATGCGCATGGTGACCAGTGCGTGCCAATCCTGCAGCTCGATGTTGGTGACGTTGCCGACATTGACGTCATCAACCCGAACACGGGTGTTTTGCTGAATGGTGACCACATCGGGCATTTGCGCCTGGATCGTGTATGCGCCCGGCCCGCCACCAGAAGTACCGGGCAGGGTAAACGAATTCAGACCACGCCAGCCGCACGCCGAAAGTGCGCAGATGCACACCAGACTCAGCACTACGGCTATCGCGCGTCTCATGACGGAGGCCCCGTCGGCAACATCAGGTTCTGCAGTACTTGGATCGAGCTCACCCCGGCATTCGGTGACGGCGCCTCGACCGGTGGCGGCTGATCGGCGAGGCCGGCCTGCCCTGGTAGCGGCGGCGCGTCCGGTGGCGGTGGCCCGGGTAGCGGCGGCACGTCCGGTGGCGGCGGGTTTCGGGGCCGAAGCGAATCCTCGCTGTAGGTGATCTCGTTGGGCCTCGCCTGCGTCCCGACAAACGGGTTGATCCCCGCGGGAATGTAGTTGTAGATCCGGTTTTTGATGATCGGGTCGATGTACTGCAGGCACAGCTTCGACACCCGGGCCAGGCGCGCGCGGGACGCCGCTTCGATTGAGCTGCAAATGAACTGCGGGATGTCGGCAAAGTTGTTCAGCGCGATGATGCCGGTCATCGCGCTCTGAGCCGGCTGGTAGATGTTCAGGAAGTTCTGAAACACCGTCGGCGCGATGTGCAGGATCTGCTTGATGTCGCCCCGGCTGTCGTTCAGCGCGGTCGTGATCGAACCGAGCCGGTCGAATGTGACGCCCATTGCTTCGCGGTTTTCCGCGAGGAAGTCGCGGACATCCGTCAACGCCCCGTCGAGACCCTTTAGCGCGCTGCCGATTTCATTGGGGCTATTCGTCAGCACCGTCGTCACGCTGGCCAGGTTCTGATTGAAGGCGGCCAGCAGATCGCTGCTGGAGTACAGCGCCGACACCAGCAGCTGCAGATTGCGCACCGTGCTGAAGATGTCGTCGGCGTGATCGCCGAGCGCCGAGATGGCTTGGGAGAGCTTGATGACGGTGTCGCGAGCGCTGTCTCCCTGGCCGCGCAGGTTGTCCGCGGCCGAGTTGACGAACTCGCCGACGGAGTTCACCCCGCCCGGGCTGGTGGGCTGCAACGCATCGGTCAGCTTCTCAAGCTGCCTGCGGAAATCGTCCCACTCGACCGGCACCGCGGTGCGATTCAGCGGGATCGACGCACCGGGGCTCAATCTGGGCCCGCCGGAGTATGCGGGTACGAGTTGAATTGCCCGCGACGTCACCAGCGAAGGCGACAGAATCGCGGCCCGCGCATCGGCCGGAACCGAGTACTGTTTGTCAACCGAGAACGTCACCTTAGAGCTGGCAGGCTGCGGTTCGATCTTGTCCACCACACCGACAGCGACGCCGAGGATCCGAATCTCGTCACCCACGAACAACCCGTTGGCCTCGGTGAAATACGCCGAGTAGGTGTTCCTTTCGACGTCTTGCCACAACTTCTTGCCGACCAGGAACGACGCCACGGCCAGCGTCAGCACCAGGCTGAGCGCTGTTGCTTTTCGAAGGGCCTCTCGACTCATGGTCATGGCCCGTCGAAATCGTGAGGCGACGGCGGCGGGATGGTCCGTATCGGCGGCGTGGAGGGCGGCGGCGAGGGCGGCTGCGACCACAGCGGGACCGGCGCGTTCTCCGGCGGCACGGGTGGCGTTCCGGTTGGCGGGTCCACCGCCTCGGAGGGCAGCTTTTGGTTGGGATCCAGGAACCGGTCGTACATGTCTGCGTCGAGGACCGGCCCACCGATCTGGCCCGGAACCAGGTTGGCCACGTATGCCTTGAAAAATGGCCCGGAGCCTAAGCATTCACCAAATGACATCGCGTATCGCTTGAACTTGGGCAGGGTCTTCTGGATATCTTCCTTGCGGTTGTCCAGGATTTCGAGCACACCATTGAGCTTGTCCAGGGCCGGCTTGAGTTGGGTTCTGTTGTCGTTGACCAGCCCGGAGATCTGATGCGACACCGCGGTGAGATTGTTCATCAGGGCGTCCAGCGAATCCCGCTCGTCAAGCAGTGCGGCCAACAGCGCGTTGGAATTGGACACCAGGCCGGCGATCTGCTGGCTGCGCTTGCCCAGCACCGTCGACACCTTGTTGGCATTGCCCAGCAGGTTCCGCAGCTGTGCGTCGCGACCGTTGAGGGTGTCCGAGAAGCGGGCCACGCCCTCCAATGCGGGTCGTAGGTTTGGCGGCGTCTCCTTGAATGTATTAGCCAATGTTGTTAGGGCCGATGATAATTGGGCAGTATCTAGGCCGCTGATCGTGGTCGTCAGGTCGCCCAGCGCGTCGGGAAGGTCATAGGGCGAGTGAGTACGTGTCAGCGGAATGGTGCCCGACAGCTGCCCTTCCCACGCGGCGTGAGCTCAAGCATCTTGGAGCCCAGGATCGTTTCGGTCTTGATCGCCGCCTCGGTCCGGTCGCCCAGCACGATGCCCTGGCGCACGGTGAAGCCGACCCGGACCTTGGTGCCCTCGAGCCGGATGTCGGAGACCCTGCCGACCCCCATCCCCGAAACCCGCACCGTGCTACCGGGTTTGATGCCACCCGCCTCCGAAAAGTAGGCGGCGTAATCGTCCGTGTTCTTGACAAAGGGCAGCCTGTTGTATTGAAAAGCGACGATGGTCACGCAAGTCAGGATCGCGGTGCCCATCACCCCCAACATGAAGGGGCTCCGACGGCCAAGCGGTTTGATCTTTCCCAGCTTCAGCTTCATTGCGGCGTGCACCGCCCGCTGGGCTGGTCCAAGAGCTTAACGAATATCGGGTTGCCCCCTTTGCCATTGACCTTGAGCAGGACTTCGCAGAAGTAGAAGCCGAAGTAGTCACCGTTGAGACCCTGGCGGGCCAGCACCTGATAGACATCGGGTAGGTCCTTGAGAAGTTTGTCGAAGTAGTCGCGGTCCGAAAGCACCTGCCCGGACATGCGATCCGTTTCGTGCACCACGTCCTTGATCGGCTGGCGGGACTGCACAAGCAGATCGGTGACCGAGTCGGCCGCCGCGTTGATGTACGCCAGCCCCGTGGAGATGTCGTCCTTCCGCTGCGCCAAACCCTGCACGAGCTGGGCCAGCTTGTCCAAACCGTCGGAGAACTCGTGGTCGCGCGCGGCGAAGGTGTGCAACACGGTGTTCAGGTTGGTGATCAGCTCGCCGATCAACTCGCTGCGCCCGGCCAGCGTCGAGGTCAGTATCGAGGTCTGCGACAGCACGGAGGCTAGCGTGCCGCCCTGGCCCTGGAAGATGCGCAGCAACTGACCGGACAACGCGTTGACCTGATCGGGATCCAGCGCCCGGAACAACGGGCGGAAGCCCCCGATGAGTGCGTCGATGTCGAGCGCGGGCGACGTTCGCGCCAGCGGAATCGTTGCCCCCGCCGGCAGCCGGCGCGGCGGTCCGGGAGCTTCTTCGAGCGCGAGATACCGGTCACCGATCAGGTTTTCGTACCGCACGACGGCTTTGGTGCCCTCACTGAGCCGTATTCCCCTGTCGATCGCGAAGCCGACGGTGACCGTGCCGTCGCGATGCAGGTCGAGGTCGCCGACCTTGCCGACCTCCACCCCGGCGATGCGAACGAAGTTGCCGGATTTCAGACCGGAGATGTTGGTGAAAACCGCAGAATAGTCGGTGCGGTCCTCAAAGCGCAGCTGCCCGAACACCGCGACCAACGTAAAGGTGAAGAGCAGGCACACCACCGTGAAGATCGCGACCCGCGCAATGATGCTTGACAGTTTTCTTCTCATGGCGGCGGCTGCCCCCCGCGCCAGAAGTAGCGTGGCGGCTCGGGAGGATTCTTGGTGGTCGGGAACCAGTTGCCCCACCATGGATTGCCAGCGGCCACGTTGGTGCGAATCTCGTTCGGCGCCGCACCCCAACCGGTGTCGGTGACCAGCGCACGCACTGGGAAGTTCGCGCTCGGGTCGGGCAGCGAGCCACAGCTGGGCCTGCCGCCCGGGCCGCCCGTGGCATTCACCTTTGGCAGGTGCTTCGGGTACCGGTACGGGTCGTCGCCGAAGAGCAGCGCGGCGTCGAGGATTACCGAATGCCCGTTGCCGCCCAGCGCGTCTCGGCCGCCATGGTCGACATACCATTGCGCACCCTGGAACAGGCACGTGTAGGTCGGCGAATACTTGTTCAGCAGGGTCAGCGTCGGGTCGAGCAGATTCATCGACCGCACGATGTTGGGTTCGTTTCTGCCGATGACATTGATGCCGGTCTGGCTGAAGCCGATCGCGGACAGCAGCAGCGAGTCGAGCGAACGCTGGTTTTCGGTGAGGGTGGCGCTGGTGGTCGTCGCCGAGTCGAGGATCGACAGGATGTCTTGCGCCGCATCGGAATAGATGGCCGTGGTCTTGCCGAAAAGCTGCCAGTCCCGATGGATGGTGTCCATCCGCGGGTTGACGGTGAGCAGTATGTTGTTCGCATTGGTGATCGCCTGGCCGAGCCGGTCGCCCTTACCGCGCACCGATTGTGCGAACGCCGACAGGATCGAGTTCAGCTTCGCGGGGTCCAGCGCTTGGACCACGGATTGCAGATTCTGGAAAACCGTATTGACTTCGACGGTGACATTGCGTGAGTGCAGCACCGCGCCGGGCCGCAGACTTGTATGGCTGGCCTGCTCGGGCACGATCAAGTCGACATACTTGGATCCGAACGCGGTGGTCGACTTGATCTCGGCCTCGAGATTGCTCGGCAGATACTTGAACGGGCCCGGGTCCATCTTCAACTGCAGCTGAGCCGCTTTCACGTCGGTGCCGATCGACGCGACCGTACCGACCGGCACACCACGCAACTTCACCTTGGCACCCGGTTCCATCACCAGCCCGGCCCGGTCCGACACCAGCGTCAACGGGATGAAGTCCGCAAACTTTCCGGAGAACGCCCCCGCGGTCACTGCAATCAGCCCCGCGACAACGATGAACAAGGTCGGCGCCCACCAGATGGGGTCAATCTTGCTGCTGCGGACCCTGTTTCGCCGTGCGGGTTCGTTCTCTCTGTGGTTGGTCATCCGGCTACCCCGACAGGTTGAAATTGCCGGACTGCCCGTAGACGGACAGCGAAATCATCAGGCACACAAACGCCGTGACGATCATCGATGACCGCACTGAACGACCAACAGCCTCTCCCACCCCCGCGGGACCACCTGTCGCGGTAAAGCCGTAGTAGGTGTGCACGACCATCACACCTGTCGCCATCGTCAGCGCCGATAGAAACGACCACATCAGGTCGCTCGGACGCAGGAAGGTGGAGAAGTAGTGTTCGTAGACGCCCCGGGACTGGCCGTAGGCGTAAATCGTGAGGAACTTCGCCGCGATAAACGACATCAGGACCGCGACGGCGTAGAGCGGGATCACCACCAGCACGCCGGCGATAATCCGGGTGGATGCCAGGTAGGTGATGGACCGGATGCCCATGACTTCCAGAGCATCGATCTCTTCGTTGATGCGCATCGCGCCCAGCTGCGCGGTCGCACCGGCACCGATCGTGGCCGCCAATGCCAGCCCGGCCGTACAGGGCGCGATCATCCGGACATTCAAGAATGCCGATAAGAATCCGGTCAGCGCCTCGACGCCGATGTTGGACAGCGTGTCGTATCCCTGCACGGCGACAAGAGCGCCGGTCGTCAAAGTTAGGAAGCCGATGATGCCGACGGTGCCGCCGATCACCGCCAATGCGCCGGTGCCCATGCCCATCTCGGCGATCAGCCGCAGCAGCTCGTTGGGGTAGCGCCGAACCGCGTCGACGGTGGCAACCAACGACTTTCCGTAGAACTCGGTCTGCTCACCCAGCTTGCGGGTGCCAGCCACCAGTCTCGGGCCAAAAGTGTCCAGCCACGATGGCCCGCGTGCGAGATCGGTCATTTGGCAGTCACTTTCACCCCGAGCGCGGTAGTCACGATGTTGATGAAGAACAAGGCCATGAAGGAAAACACCACGGTCTCGTTCACCGCGTTGCCGACGCCGGTGGGGCCGCCGCCCACCGACAAGCCCTTGTAGCAGGCGATCAAACCGGCAGACAGCCCAAACAACGTCGCCTTGATCAGCGAGATCACCACCTGCGGAAGCCCGGTGACCAGTGTCATGCCCGCAATGAACGCTCCGGGTGTCACGTGCTGGACGAACACCACGAAGATGTAGCTACCGGTCAGCCCCGTGACCGCGACCACCGAGTACAGCAGGACCGCGACGAAGGTGGCAGCAATGATCCGTGGAACCACCAGTGCCTGAATCGGATTGACGCCGATGACCTTCATCGCGTCGATTTCCTCACGGATGGTGCGAGCGCCCAAGTCGGCGCACATCGCCGTCGAACCGGCGCCCGAGACGACCATCGCCGTGACAACCGGCCCGACCTGCGTCACCGAGGCCAGCCCGGCCCCGGCGCCGGACAAATCCCCGGCACCAATCTCGACGAGCAGAATGTTGAGCACGAACACGATCAGCACCGTGTACGGAATCGACAGCATGATGGTCGGGAAGATCGATACCCGGGCGACAAACCAAATCTGTTCAAGAATCTCGCGCCAGGCCCACGGCCGGCGCAGCGCAGTCACCAATGCTTCGGCACTGAGCATGAAGAACTCACCCAGCGCGTTCATCGGCTTCGCGACGATCGCGCCGTTCATAGAACCTGCCCAGACCATCGACGGCCCATTTGGCTCATGCGGTCCCCCAAATTCGTAATGCCTTTTACCCGCTGGTAACTGTCCGACCCAGAAGGATCAGCATTGTTTACATGTGGACCGCACTGCCTGTTTGCACACATAGAACATCGGTGCAATTTACGGGCACAGTGATACCCAACGTTAGGGTTGCAATCAACCAGAAGAAATCTGGCGGATGGCGATAACGTCCGACGGACGTTCGTGCCGAACAGCTAGCTGAGCAGCATCGGAGAAGCGGTCTCGCGCCTGGGGAGGAGCGCGGCGACGGCCCGGCCAGCGGTTCGCGAAGCGTGGAATGGAAAGGTCGCGGCGACAGCAGGAATCGATAAAAGACCGTTCACCGGCGCCGAGACTGAAACCGATATGCGAACTTCTGTCCGTCACAGGCGACACCTACTCGAGCGTTCACGGCCACGATCGAATATTGCTACAGCCGCGGAATGCAACAGTCGGTGACGAGCCGAGCCCTAAACAAGGGTTTCGTGCAGGGTGAGCGTTAACTCGTCGTCAGTAAAAGCATTTCGTCGGCTGATCAGCCGACGTTGGCACCGCCCTCGGCGATCCGGCGCACCGCCTTGAGGAACACATCGATCTCCTCGAATGTGTTGTAGAAGGCGAACGACGGGCGAACTGTGGCCTCCAGGCCGTACCGGCGAAGGATCGGCTGCGCGCAGTGATGTCCCGCGCGCACCGCAATCCCTTCGGCGTTGAGGGCCTTGCCGACCTCGAGCGGCTCGTGGCCGGCCAGCACAAAGGACAGCACGCTGGCCTTCTCGTCGGCCGTGCCGACCAGGCGAACACCGGGGATGTCGGCCAGGCGCGGTGTCGCATAGTCCAGCAACGCGTGCTCGTAGGCCGCGATGCGCTCGATACCCACTCGCTCGACGTAGCGCAGCGCCTCGCCCAGCCCGACCGCATCCGCGATGTTGCCGGTGCCGGCTTCGAACTTGTTCGGAAGTCCTTGGTACAGCGAGCGTTCCAGGGTGACGTCGGCGATCATGTTGCCGCCGCCCTGCCACGGCGGCGTCTCGGCCAGCGCCTCCTCAGACCCGTACAGCACCCCGATTCCGGTGGGGCCGTAGATCTTATGGCCGGAGAACACAAAGAAGTCGACACCGAGTTCGGCGACGTCGATCGGCAGGTGCGGAATCGACTGCGCCCCGTCGATCAGCACGCGCGCCCCATACCGATGGCCCAGCTCGACGATCTTCTCCACCGGCGTCACCGTGCCCAGCGCGTTCGACACCTGAGTCGCCGCCACCAACTTCGTCTTCGGACCCAGCAGATCCTCGAACTCCGTCAACAGCAGCTTGCCCGCTTCATCCACCGGCGCGACCTTGAGGACGGCGCCGGTCTGCTGCGAAAGTAGTTGCCACGGAACGATATTGGCGTGGTGCTCCAAATGGGTGATGACGATCTCGTCGCCCGGGAGTAAGTGCTTGCCACCCCACGCATAGGCCACCAGATTGATGGCTTCGGTGGTGCCGCGCACGAATATGTTCTGCTCGGCCTTGGACGCACCGATAAACCGCCGCACGGTTTCGCGGGCTTCTTCGTAGGCATCTGTCGACCGGGCCGCCAACTCGTGCGCCGCCCGGTGGATGTTGGAGTTCTCGTGCGCGTAGAAGTACGACAGCCGGTCGATGACCACCTGCGGTTTCTGCGTGGTCGCGGCGTTGTCGAACCAGATCAGCGGCTTTCCGTTGATCTGCTCCTTGAGGATCGGAAAGTCTTTCCGGATCGCATTGACGTCGAACACTTCGTGGTCGTCCGGCAACCGCGGCACCCGGTTGGCTTCGGCGACGGGTGAGGTCAGGAAGTGGTAGCTGTACTCGTTGTCGGCCGGCGCATTCAGCGCCGCCGGCGCGGCGGGCACCGCATCCGACCAGCCCAGGTCGCCAACGGAGGGCGCATCGGGCAGCCACCCGATCCCCGCGTACGGCGCCGAACCCCGCGGTGCCACCGGAGCGCTCGGCGGTGCCCCGGCCAGCACACCCGGCACCGTCGGAACGATGCCCGCGCTGGGAACCTCGAACGCACTGAAATCGGCTGGCGGCAAATAGGGGTCGGCGACGCTGCCGACCGCGTGTGCACCCGAGGGCGCTGCCGTCGTGTCCGGCACGTTGCCGCGCGGAGCGACCGGCACCGCCTGCGGTGGCGGTTCTGGTTGCGAAGTCGGAGCCGGGACATAGATGTCGGTGATACCGATTAGCGGAACTGGTGCCGAGTACAGATCGGCGCTACCCGCTGCGGTCTGCCCTGCCGAGGTGGCCGCAGTCGTGGCTGGCACGCTCCCGCGCGGGGCGACTGGCGCCGCCTGCGGTGGGCTGTCCGGGCCTGGCCGGATGCTGGCCGCATATAGCTGGCTGGCCAGTGCTGCGAGTTCCGCAGCGCCCAAAGGCAAGTCGCTTTCGGCGTCTACCGACCGGAACTCACTTGTACTCATGGAACTGGTCCACTGCGACACCGTCGAGGACGGCCAGCGCGTCGTCCGTGAGGACAGCCAAGGACGTGTACAGAGTCACCAGGTAGCGCGCGATCGCCGACTGGTTGATGCCGGTGAACCGCACCGACAGGCCCGGCGCCTGCTCCCCGACCAGGCCCGGCTGGAACAGGCCTACAACTCCTTGGCGCTCCTCACCGGTGCGCACCAGGATGATCTTGGTCTTGCCATCCTCGACTGGCACCTTGTCCGACGGGATCAGCGGAATGCCGCGCCAGGTGATGAACTGCGCACCGAACAGGCTGACGACGACCGGCGGCACGCCGCGGTAGGTTGCTTCGCGGCCGAACGCGGCGATGCCCTGCGGGTGGGTCAAGAAAAAGCTCGGCGTCTTCCACACCCGGGTGATCAGCGCGTCCAGGTCGTCCGGCGTCGGAGCACCACCGAGCGTCTGGATGGTCTGCTCCGGGGTCACCTGGGCCAGCAACCCATACTCCGGACTGTTGATCAGTTCGGATTCCTGGCGCTCTTTGATCGTCTCGATGGTCAGCCGCAGCTGCTGGGTGACCTGGTCGTGCGGGCTCGAATAAAGGTCGGAGACCCGGGTGCTGACGTCGAGCAGCGTGGAGATGTTGCGCAGCGTGTATTCGCGGGGGCTGGTCTCGTAGTCGACGAAGGTCTCGGACAGCGGCGTGTCCAGAGCGGCGCCCTCTTGCGCGGTGACGGCGACCTGTTCGGGGTTGACCACCCGGTTCACCCGGTAGATACCGGCCTCGACCGGCACAAAGCTGAGCAGGTGCAGCAGCCAGCGAGGGGTGATCGTCGAGAGCTGCGGAACGGTCTTGGTCGCGTTCGCGAGCTGCCTGGCACCGAGATCCCCGAGTGCTTGAGACTCGTTTTGAGCCGAGGTCATCTTGATCCTTCCATCGTCATCGAGTAGCCAGCGCGGGTGTCGAGCCAAAAAGGCGGCGACCAACTGAGGGCGCCGCGCTGAACCGAGGCAAGTGTAAAACTCATCGAGATTTTATGTACAGCGGGGTGGTTGTGACTGGTCAAGCAAACCCAAAACGGATCTTGCCCTATAGTGGTCGCATGCACCACGCTGCACAGTTGCGCCTCATTCCTTCGCGCTGCCTTGCCGTGGACTGTTGTTGCTGTTGTTGATTACCTGACGACCCAATTCTGACGTTCTAATCGTCGCGCTTTTTTCCCGCTGGCGGGCAGACAGGCCCGCGCGTACTTCAGGCGCGCCCCAGTCGAAAGCTTCAGGAAGAACAACCAGCTATGACCGTGTTATCCATACCCAGCCGCGCCTTGGCGCCGGTGGCGACTCGCCAGCGCATTGTGGTCCGGCCGGCCACCGAACTACCGCACATGACCCGCTACCGCGGCGGCACCTACTCCCACACGGTCGACAGGATCGTGTTCAGCGACGGCAGCACCGCGCGGACCGACCTGATCCGCCTGCATCCCAATCTGCGCGCCTATTCACTGGACTTCGGCGGCATTGCACCGCACCTGCCGTCGCGCTACCGCATGGGGAGCTGGTCCGCGCTGCCGCATCTGCGCAGTCGCGACTATGAAGCCGAGGTGGATTGGATTCTGCGCCAATCGTATCCGATGCGCACGACCGCGGAGCTGAGTCAACGGCTACGCGAGGCCGGTTACCCGCTGGGGCACGCCAATCTCGATGAACACGAAGCCATCGCTGCTACTCAGGCTGCGATCTGGTACCTGACCAACGGCTTGGCTCTGGACACCCAGCCGCTCAACATTCCCGTCGCGGTGCACCGGGCACCCGGACCGGTAATCACCTTCGAATTCGACGGCGAACCCCAGCTCGGCGGCTACTCGGTGTGGACCGATGGCACCGTCACGCTACGCCTGCAGAAGTCCGCCAATGGCGTTGACTGGCAACATGTTTCCGGTTCGCAGCTGACCACGGGCCCGACCAAGGGTCGTCACCAACGCGCGCTGGGAATAGGCAGCACGTTGTCGAGCAGCAGCCATGGCCACCGCGGACGCGGCTACCGCTACTACCGGCTCATCGCCGAGACAGCGGCCGGCACCACACCCAGAGTCGGCCACGTGGCCTTCTGGCTCACCGGTACTCGCCACTACCGCAACGCCGATGGCGTTGTACACCTCTACAACTACCTGCTCTCCGGTGCGCTGAAGCAACCGCAGGAAGCCGACGAGCCGCTCCTCGTCGATACCGAGGCCACCGCCGGGCCGGAGCTGGTGGGCCCATTTCGGGCGCGAATCTCCTTGGCGCTCAATGTCTCCGACGGCCACTCGCTGATTGACGCCGACGGCTTCGCCATTGATGGGGTGGTCGACCCGGATACGGACTTCTACCTGCGCCCGGCGCCGGGCACCTCGGCGACAACCCTGACCGCAACAACTCCGGACCGACTCGTCGGCAGAGTGCTGACCGGAGTGGCGCCGCAGGCACCCGAACAATTCACTCCGGTCGCCCTCGCCGTGCCCTCCGACGTTGCAATCCACTTCGACATTCGCTGGAATGGCGTCTGTGACCATCGCTGAGAACATCACGCAACTAGTCGGCAACACCCCACTGGTCCGGTTGAACCGGGTCACCGACGGCGCGGGCGCAGACGTTGTCGCCAAGCTGGAATCGTTCAACCCGGCAAACAGCGTGAAGGACCGCCTGGGCTTGGCACTGATCGACGCCGCCGAGGAGGCGGGGCTGATCAACCCCGACACCATCATCCTCGAGCCGACGAGCGGAAACACGGGCATCGCGCTGGCGATGGTGGCCGCGGCCCGTGGCTACAAGCTGGTGCTGACCATGCCGGAGACGATGAGTATCGAGCGCCGCAAGATGTTGCGCGCCTACGGCGCCGAAATCATTCTCACCCCGGGCCCGGAGGGCATGCCGGGCGCCATCGCCAAGGCCGAGGAGCTGGCGAAGAGCGACCAGCGCTATTTCGTGCCGCAACAGTTCGAGAACCCGGCCAACGCCGCGATCCACCGCAAGACCACCGCCGAGGAGGTGTGGCGGGACACCGACGGGAAGATCGACATCTTCGTGGCCGGGGTGGGCACCGGGGGCACCATCACCGGGGTGGCCCAGGTCATCAAGGAGCGCAAGCCGTCCGTGCAGTTCATCGCGGTCGAGCCGGCCGCGTCACCGGTGTTGTCCGGCGGCAAAAAGGGGCCCCACCCCATCCAGGGCCTCGGCGCCGGATTCATCCCGCTGGTGTACGACGAGGATGTGGTCGACGAGGTCGTCACCGTCGATAACGACGAGTCGATCGACCTGGCCCGGCGGCTGGCCCGGGAAGAGGGGCTGCTCGTCGGGATCTCCTCGGGCGCGGCCGTGGTGGCCGCCCTGCAAGTGGCCCGCCGGCCCGAGAACGCCGGCAAACTGATCGTCGTCGTCCTCCCCGACTTCGGCGAGCGGTATTTGAGCACGCCGCTTTTCGCCGATTTGGCGGACTAGCCATGTTCGCGACCATGCGGCAAGACATCCGGGCGGCCAAGGAGCGAGATCCGGCCCGGCCCGGCACGCTGCAGGTCATCCTCGCCTACCCCGGTGTGCACGCCATCTGGGGACACCGGATCAGCCACCTCCTGTGGAACCGCGGCGCCCGGGTAGCCGCACGCGTTTTGGCGGAATTCACCCGCATCCTCACCGGCGTCGAGATCCACCCCGGCGCGGTCCTCGGCTCGCGACTGTTCATCGACCACGCCACCGGGATAGTGATCGGGGAAACCGCGGAGGTTGGTGACGACGTCACGATCTACCACGGCGTCACGCTCGGCGGCACCGGCGCCGACATCGGCAAGCGTCACCCCACGATCGGTGACCGGGTGATCATCGGCGCCGGGGCCAAGATCCTCGGAGCAATAAAAATCGGCGACGACAGCCGCATCGGCGCCAACGCCGTCGTCGTCAAAGAGGTGCCGACCAGCTCCGTTGTGGTCGGGGTGCCCGGACAGGTCATCACTCGGCTCGCCCGCGGCAACGAGGACGACGCACTGATGCCCGACCTGGTGGGTGTCAGCCTGCAGTCCTTGCTCACCCGAGTGGCCCGGCTCGAGGCGCTGAGCGGTGACGACACGCAAACCGGCCGCGTGATCCGGCCGCCCGAGGCCGGTGTCTGGCACGGCGAAGACTTCTCCATCTGAACAACGCCTGCTGTCAGCCGCTTTTCAAGATGCGTTCACCCCTATCAGCGCTACCGTGACTTGACGTAGCGACTCGACGACGGAGGTTGGGGATGGGCGACGGCCACGTGCCACGGATTCCGATAGCGATGTCATCACCGAGTATCAACCGTGGTGTCGGCTTCACCCATGAAGAGCGACGGCGACTCGGGTTGACTGGCCGGCTGCCGTCCGCGGTGCTGACGCTGGAAGAGCAAGCCGACCGAGTTTGGCACCAATTGCAAAGCATGGCAACCGATCTCGGTCGAAACCTGCTGCTCGAGCAGTTGCATTACCGAAACGAGCTGCTCTACTACAAGGTGCTCGAAGCCCACCTGCCCGAGCTGATGCCGGTGGTCTACACACCCACGGTCGGCGAGGCCATTCAGCGCTTCTCCGACGAATACCGCGGCCAGCGCGGGCTGTTCCTGAGCATCGACGAACCCGGTGAGATCCGCGAGGCCTTCCAAACGTTCGGGCTGGGTCCCGATGATGTCGACCTGATCGTGTGCACCGACGCCGAAGCCATCCTGGGCATCGGCGACTGGGGTGTGGGCGGCATTCAGATCGCGGTAGGAAAACTGGCGCTCTACACGGCCGGAGGCGGTATCGATCCCCGGCGCTGCATCGCGGTATCACTCGATGTCGGCACGAATAACGAACAGTTGCTGCAAGATCCGTTCTATCTGGGCAATCGCCACGCACGCCGCCAGGGCGACGAATACGACGCCTTCATCAAGCGCTACATCGAGACCGCCAGCACGCTATTCCCGCGGGCCATACTGCATTTCGAGGACTTCGGCCCGATCAACGCGCGAAATATTCTGCGGACCTACGGCGGCCATTACTGCGTATTCAACGACGACGTGCAGGGCACCGGCGCCGTGGTGGTGGCCGCCGCACACGGCGGATCGCACGTCACGGGTGTGCCGTTGCGCGACCAGAAAACGATTGTGTTCGGCGCCGGAACTGCCGGAATCGGCGTCGCCGACCAAATCCGCGACGCGATGGTCGACGACGGCGCCACGATCGAGCAGGCCACCGCCGCGATCTGGGCGATCGACAAGCAGGGTTTGCTGTTCGACGACATGGACGACCTACGGGATTTCCAGGTGCCTTACGCCAAGAACCGCCAGCAGCTGGGGGTGGCCGCCGACGAACGGATCGGGCTCGTCGAGGCGATCAAGCTGGCCTCCCCCACGCTCTTGCTGGGCTGCTCGACGGTGTTCGGCGCGTTCAACCGCGAGGTCGTGCAGGCGATGACGGCGTCCTGCGAACGACCGATGATCTTCCCGTTGTCCAACCCGACCTCACGCATGGAAGCTATGCCGGCCGATGTGCTGGAGTGGTCGCATGGCCGGGCGCTGGTTGCGACCGGAACCCCGGTTGCCGCTGCGGAATACAACGGTGTCAGCTACAGCATCGGCCAGGCCAACAACGTGCTGGTGTTCCCGGGGCTGGGGCTGGGCATTATCGTGGCCGGCGCCCAGCGGCTGACCCGGGCCATGTTGCACGCGGCCGCGAAAGCCATTGCGGGACAGGCTAGCCCCACCAATCCCGGGGATTCGCTGTTGCCGGACGTGCAGAACTTATGCGCCGTCTCGACCGCGGTCGCCGAGGCCGTCTATCACGCCGCCGTCGACGACGGAGTGGCCACCCGAACCCACAACGACGTCGCACAGGTCGTCCTCGAGACGATGTGGCGACCCGAATACGACTAGCGTCGATGCTGTGACGAGCACGCCGAAACCTTTTGAAGTGCACGAGTCGGGCGCGTTTTTGCACGGCACCAAGGCCGACCTTGCGGTGGGCGACCTGCTGGTGGTGGGTTGTCGGTCCAATTTCGGCGGCGGACGTCTGGCGAACCACGTTTACGTGACGCGAACATTGGATGCCGCGGTATGGGGAGCCGAGCTGGCTAAAGGAGAAGGCAAGCGCCGCATCTACATCGTGGAACCGCAAGGCACGCTGGAGGACGACCCGAACGTGACCGACAAAAAGTTTCCCGGAAACCCGACTCGCTCCTACCGCACGACCGAACCCGTGAAAATCATTGGTGAGATCACGGACTGGGTGGGGCATTCATTCGAACAGCTGCAAGCCATGCGAGACAGCCTGGCCGACCTGGAGCGGCGAGGACTTGCCGTTATCTACGACTAGCGTTGAGCGCAAACGCCTTTCGAGTGCAGGTGAGTCCGCTAGATCAGGACGCGCGCTGCCGGGTCAGTTCGATGATCGCCGCGAGCCGACGCTGGACACGCTCGAGATCGGCCGCGCAGGGCAGCTCATCGGCAGCCCGGGTGATGGCCGCACCGATATCGGCGGCATCGATGTTCAGGTCGCCGCGCGCCGCCACATGAGCGGCCACCGCCGCCACCGCGTTGTCGGACATCCGGCGGCGCAACAACGCCAACAGCGGGACACAGTCGGCCTTCGGCACACCCTGCGGGTAGCCGGCGCGAATGAAGGCGTCGAATGTGGTCACCAAACCGCTCATTGGCACCGGATGACACCCCCTCCGGCCGTCATGTGCGGACACACGAGTCCGACGGCCAAACCGTACGCGCCGCCACTGAACTATCGGTGACGTGCGCGCAACGCACGTTCCACGCTTGTTGAATTCCGAGCCATCGCCGTTATTTGCTCCCCCGGGTGGACTCGAACCACCAACCCTTCGGTTAACAGCCGAATGCTCTGCCAATTGAGCTACAGGGGATTAACTCGGTCCACACGAACTCTGGCGCGGATCGCTGGACGACTCTAGCGTACTGGCACACCCGCGCCCAAGTTCAAGGCCAGCCGTTCGTGCCCAGTTAGACCGATCGGGCGCGCGCACACCCAGCCGCGTGAGGCAGGATGGACCCATCCGCATCGTCGGGGAGGGACGCTTTGATCCGATATGTCGTCGTGCTCGGACTGGGCTACGTGCTGGGCTCCAAAGCCGGACGTCGCCGATACGAGCAGCTCGTCGGTACCTATCGCGCGCTGACCAGCAGTCCGGTGGCGCAGTCGGTGATCGAAGGCGGCCGGCGAAAGATCGCGAATCGGATCTCACCCGACGCGGGGTTCGTCACCGTGGCCGAGATCGACAGCGAGACGGCCGTGGTGCAGCGCGAAGTCGAGCGACCGGCCGACGAAGCCCTCACGCCGTCAGATCGTCGCCGCTAGCCTGCTCCAGCAGGCTGCGCCGGTATGCCTCCATGGCGACGAGGTCGCCGAACAGCGCGTGATATTCGTCGCCCTGCTCGATGGGTGACATACGCTGCAGCTTCGACTTGACCTCGGCGATCTGCCGGCCCATCCAGACTTCCTGCAAACGAGCCAGCACCCCGGCGATGTAGCGGGGCAGCTTCTCGTCATCTTCATTCGGAATCGGCTCCACGCCGAGCTCGTTGACCAGGCCCGCGGTCAGGGTCGATGTGGTGCGCTGGCGCACCGCGTCGATCCACTCCGCCCCGATGAGACCCGAAGACGTGCCGCCCGCTGCTTCGATGGCCGCGCGCACGGCCACATACCCGGGGTGGGTGAAGCTCTCGACTGTCAGGGTGTCGAACACCGGGCCGGCGAACGCCGGGTACTGCAACGCCGCCTTGAGCGCCAAGCGTTGCGGCCACAGTGTCGGGTCGCGCGGGTCGGGACGAGCGGCGGCGGGCTCGGCGGGGAGGGTTTCCGCCGGCTGCGGCTCGGCACCGCGACGTCGCGGAGCGGGCGCGGAACCACCCCGGGTCGCCGGGGCCTTGGACGTCCTCGCCTCGGTCCGCACCCGGTCGATGACCTGCGCGACGTCGTCCCAACCGACCCAGCCGGCGAGTTGGCGGGCGTACTCGTCGCGCAGCGTGGGGTCTTTGATCTGACCCACCATCGGTACGCAGCGGCGCAGTGTGGCGACCCTGCCTTCGGCGTTGTCCAGGTCGAACTCGGCGATCGCGGTGCGAATCGCGAACTCGAACAACGGGGT
The DNA here is from genome assembly GCF_025823255.1 of Mycobacterium montefiorense. Lineage (NCBI taxonomy): Bacteria > Bacillati > Actinomycetota > Actinomycetes > Mycobacteriales > Mycobacteriaceae > Mycobacterium > Mycobacterium montefiorense. The sequence goes on from NZ_JACKVL010000007.1 coordinate 54,781, forward strand.
TCGTCGTGCCACCAGGTCGCGCAGTGCGCCGTCGCCAGACTTGAGCCGGAGGTCGCAGGGATCCATGCCGTCCGGGGCGACCGCGACGAAGGACTGTCCGGCCAGGTTCTGCTCACCGCCGAAGGCCTTGAGCGCGGCCGCGCGGCCGGCCGCGTCGCCGTCGAAAACATAGATCAGTTCGCCGCGGAAGAAGCTGTCGTCCATCATCAGCCTGCGCAGCATCGCCAGATGCTCGTCGCCGAATGCGGTGCCGCACGACGCGACCGCAGTGGTGACCCCGGCCAGATGCATCGCCATCACGTCGGTGTAGCCCTCGACCACGACGGCCTGGTGTCCCCGGGCGATGTCGCGTTTGGCCAAGTCGATGCCGAACATCACCGACGACTTCTTGTAGAGCAGCGTCTCGGGTGTATTGACGTACTTGGCTTCCATCGGGTCGTCGTCGAACAGCCGTCGGGCCCCGAACCCGATCACTTCACCGGCCGAGCTGCGGATCGGCCACAGCAGCCTGCGGTGAAAGCGGTCCATCGGCCCGCGGCGCCCCTCTCGGGACAGCCCGGCGGCCTCGAGCTCTTTGAACTCAAAGCCCTTGCGCTGCAGATGTTTTGTCAGCATCTCCCAGCCCGACGGCGCAAATCCGCAACCGAAGCGTCGAGCGGCCTCGGCATCGAAGTTCCGCTCCTTCAGGTACTGACGGGCCGGTGCCGCCTCGTCGGACTCCAGCGCGGCCGCATAGAACTCGGCGGCGGCGGCGTTGGCCGCGATGAGCCTGCTGCGGCTGCCGCGATCGCGCTGCACGTTGGTGGCCGCGGCGCCGGTGTAAGTGATCGTGTGGCCGAGCCGGTCGGCGAGCAGTTCGACGGCTTCGACAAAGCTGACGTGTTCGATCTTCTGGATGAACGCATACACGTCGCCGCCTTCGCCGCAGCCAAAGCAGTGGAAGTGGCCGTGGTTGGGGCGGACGTGAAACGACGGCGACTTCTCGTTATGGAAGGGACACAAGCCCTTCAGCGAGTCGGCGCCCGCGCGTCGCAGCTGGACGTAGTCGCCGACGACTTCCTCGATGCGGGCACGTTCACGGATGGCGGCGATATCACGATCGGAGATCCGGCCAGCCATCGGCTCAGTCTAGGACGCCGCATCCGGCGGCGTAGCCGACCAGGTCAGCTGGCCGGGCCGATCACGCCGCAGGCAACGCGGTCCATCGCTATGTCGGTGTCCTGGGGGCCGTGCACCACCAGCGCCGTCTTTGTCCCGCCCAGCAGATCATCCCTGGTGAACGCATCGGTGGTGGTGACCAGGTAAGCGGAACCGTCCTGACGCACCTCCAGCGACGCCAGGTCACCGCTTTCGGGCTTTCCGGTGTGTCCGGGCGCCTGGTAGTGACCGCCTGCCGACAGGAAGTTGCCCGCCGGACCGCCCGTCGGCGCAACCGAGTTCGGCTCGCACTTGCCGACTTGGTGCACATGCATTCCGTGGATACCGGGTGCCAGGATGCCGGGGGTGTCCGTCTTCACCGTGACGGTGATGTAGCCGTCGGTGAAGTCGAACGTGGCCGTGGCCACCTGCCGACCGTCGGGTGCTTTGAGTGCAGCGCTGAGGGCTTGGCCACTGGGCGACGCGTTGGGTGTCGCCGACGATTGCAGCGGCTCGTTGTGGACCGGCGGCGTGGTGCCCGGCTGGGTGCTCGCATGCTGGGGCGAACTGCAGCCGGCGATGGCCACGACCGGAATCGACAACAGGGCGGCAACGGTGGTGTTTGTGCTCATGCCCCGCAGCCTAACTTGTGTAGTCCAGCCTAAGAATGCCGTGACGGGCTCGTCGGGCCGGCATCGATTCGTTCCAGCCGCCCCTCGGTGTAGGAGGCGATTTGGTCGATGACGACCCGTAACCGGGCACCGTCGTCGGCGGCCGTGGTGAACGCCGAGGCGAACATCGGATCGAGCGTGCGGGGGGCCCCGGCGTACAGCCACTGCGCCACTTGATGAATGCGGTCGCGTTGGCGGGCTTGGGTTTCCAGATGCCGTGGGTCCGACATGATGAACTGCAGCGCCAGTATTTTCAGCAGGGCGACCTCGGCGCGCACCAAGTCGGGCACCTGCAGCTCGGCCTGGAAACGCACCAGCGGCCCGGCACCGGCCGCCGCGCGCGTGGTGGCGATCGCGGCCGAAGCGAACCTGCCTACGAGTTCGCTGGTCAACTGCTTGAGCGCGACCGATGCGGCCAGCGTGGCGTCGTACTTGCCGACCGCCGCAACCACCGGCAGCCCCGACAGCCGGCGCGCGGCAGCCATGAAATCGTCGGCGCTCACCCGGGAAAATTCGCTCTCCCCCAGCTTCGCCAGCGCCGCCGCCTCGTCGTCGTCGGCAAGCACCCGCAAATCGATGCGCTGCGAGACGACGCCGTCCTCGACGTCGTGCACCGAGTAGGCGACATCATCGGCCCAGTCCATCACCTGTGCTTCCAGGCACATTCGGTCCGTCGGCGCGCCCGCGCGCATCCAGTCCGCGGTGTCGCGGTCCGCCTCGTAGAACCCGAACTTGCGTCCCTCACGACGCGTCCACGGATATTTCGTGACCGCGTCCAGCGAGGCGCGGGTCAGATTCAGCCCGGCGCTATTGCCTTGCTCATCAAGCACTTTGGGCTCGAGACTGGTCAGGATCCGGAAATTCTGGGCATTGCCCTCGAAACCGCCGTACTGGTCGGCGACCTCGTTGAGTGCGCGCTCGCCGTTGTGCCCGTAGGGCGGGTGCCCGATGTCGTGGGCCAGCCCGGCCAGCTCGACGAGATCGAGATCGCAGCCCAGTCCGATCGCCATGCCACGCCCGATCTGCGCGACCTCCAGCGAGTGCGTCAGCCGGGTGCGCGGGGTGTCACCTTCACGAGGCCCGACGACTTGCGTCTTGTCCGCCAAGCGACGCAACGCGGCACTGTGCAACACGCGCGCCCGATCCCGGGCGAAGTCGGTGCGGTGCTGACCGTCGGTGCCCGGCAGACCCGCAGTCTTCGGCGCTTCGCCCACCCGCCGTTGACGGTCGAAGTCGTCGTATGGGTCTTGCAGGTTCGTGATCACCGACGCACAGTCTGCCAGGGAATGCCGGGAAGTGGCCGTGCTGCGCCTCGGCGCTAAATTGACCTATGCGCACCCGCTTACTCGGCGTGATCCTGACAATGCTCATCACCGGGCTGCTGGTGGCACCGCCGGTCGAAGCGCAGCCCCCGTTCCGGCTGGCGGGGTACCTCACCGACAACGCGGGCGCGCTGTCGATCTCCGGTCGCGCCGAGGTCGACGCGGCGATCGACAAGCTCTACGCCGACCGCCACATCCGGTTGTGGGTGGTCTACGTCGAGGACTTCTCCGGCCAGAACGCGATGGACTGGGCACAGCGCACCGTCCACGAAAGCGATTTGGGCGCCTACGACGCGCTGCTCGCGGTGGCCACCACCGGACGCGCTTATGCGTTCCTGGTGCCATCCGGGGTCAAAGGCGTGACCCAGACTCAGGTGGACGACCTGCGCCATAACGGGATCGAACCCGATCTGCGCGACGGCGACTGGAGTGGTGCAGCGGTTTCCGCGGCGGACGGACTCAATTCGACACCGAATTCGTCGAACCGATTCTGGCTGCTGGGCACACTCGGTGTGATAGTTCTCGCGGTAGTCGCCCTGCTACTCGTCATGCGCTATCGCCGCCGGCGACGCAGCGCCGCCGAATTGGCTGCCGCCCGGCGTGTCGACCCCACCGACCCGACCGCACTCGCCGCCGTGCCGCTGGGAGCACTCGACGACCTGTCGCGCGCGATGGTGGTGGAGGTCGACAACGCGCTGCGGACGAGCTCCAACGAGCTCGCCCTAGCGATCGACGAGTTCGGCGCCGAACGCACCAAGCCCTTCACTCGAGCCGTCGACAACGCCAAAGCAGCTCTGTCCCAGGCTTTTACCGTGCGCCAGCAACTTGACGACAACACGCCCGAGACGCCCGCGCAGCAGCGCCAGCTACTCACCCAGGTGATCGTGTCGGCGGCCGGCGCCGACTGCGAGCTGGAAGCCCAGACCGAGGCGTTCGAGCAGTTGCGGGATTTGGTGGTCAACGCCGCATCGCGGCTGGACGCGCTGACCCAGCAGGTTGTCGAACTCACCGCCCGCATCGCGCCGGCCGAACAGCGGCTGGCCGAGTTGAACAACGAATTCGGCCCTGCGGCACTGACTTCGGTGTCGGGCAATGTCGCCGCCGCCAAGGAGCGATTGGCATTCGCCGACCGCAACATCGGCTCGGCCCGGACGCTGGCCGGCCAGGCCGTGAGTGGACAGCAGAGCGGTTTGGTCGACGCGGTGCGCGCCGCCGAGTCGGCGCTCGGGCAAGCCCGCGCGCTGCTCGACGCGGTGGACAACGCGGACAACGACATTCGGCGTGCCGTTGATCGGTTGCCGTCGGTGATGACCGACATCAAGGCGGGCATTGCGCACGCTACCGAGCAACTGCAAAGCCACGGCGTCAAATCCGCGCATACCAGCGAGCTGGTGGCGGCCCGTGACGCCGCCACCAGAGCCGTCGCCGCCGCCGGCGGTGGATCCGTCGATCCCCTGGGCACCTTCGCCGCGCTGGCCAAGGCGGACTCCGACCTCAACCGGCAGTTGGCCACCCTGGCCAAGGAGCAGGCGGCCGCCGACCGGCTCAATCGATCACTCGAGCAAGCGTTGTTCACGGCGGAGGCGCGGGTGCGCGGTGTCTCGGAGTTCATCGACACCCGTCGCGGCAGCATCGGACCCGACGCTCGAACCCGGCTCGCTGAAGCCCAACGGCATTTAGAGGCTGCAAACGACCAAAAGCCGACCAACCCGGCCGAGGCGATTGCCCACGCCAATGCGGCATCGACACTGGCTGCCAACGCTCAATCGCTGGCCAACGCCGACGTGATGTCGGCGCAGCGCGCCTACACCCGCGGCGGCTACGACACCGGCGCGATACTCGGCGGCATTATCATCGGAGACCTCCTCAGCGGGGGCATGCGCGGCGGATTCGGCGGTTGGAGCCCCGCGTCGTTCGGCGGCTCTTCGAGCTCGTCGCCGGGCGGCTCCGATGGCGGCTTCATCGGCGGCGGTGGACGCTTCTAACCAATACGTAGTGGCGCGCTCTTCCGAGCCGGCAGACGATTCCAAAACAATAGGTAGTGGCGCACTCTTCCGAGCCGGCAGACGATTCCAAAACAGCAGTAGGGGCGCACCGAATCGGTGCAGCCCTACTGCTCGAAATCGCGTTAGGCCCAGCTGGACCCGACGGCGCTGTCGGTGCTGGCCATGTTGTTGCCCGCGGACTGCACCTTCTGGCCGTGCTGGTTGGCCTGCTCGTAGATCACCTGGAAGTTACGACCCAACTGGGTGCATCGCGAACGATGGCCTGGTGCTCGGCTTCCAGCGAAGCAGCCTGCGCGCGGATCAGGGCGCCGTGGGCGTCCACATCTCCGAACTGATAATTGATTGACATTGTCTACGTCCTCAGGTGTTGGGTAGCAGCTAGTGGCCGAGGGCCTGCTGCGAGGCCTGCTCTTGCGTCTCGTAGTTGTTGGCGTCACGGATCAAGCCGTCACGCACGCCGTGCAGCATGTTGACAATGTTGGTGAACGCCTGGTTCATCTGACCCATGGTGTCGTAAGANGTGGCCTGAGCCTGACCACTCCAGCCCGCGCCGGCGATGTTCATCGACGACGACCACATCTTGCGAGCCTCATCCGACACCGTCTGCGCGTGCATCTCAAAGCGGCCGGCCATCGCACGCATCGCGTGCGGGTCGGTCATCGACGACCACATCTTGCGAGCCTCATCCGACACCGTCTGCGCGTGCATCTCAAAGCGGCCGGCCATCGCACGCATCGCGTGCGGGTCGGTCATAAAACGTGTTGCCATGTTGCCTTTCTCCTTTTTCGGTTGATGCCGTTAATTCATGGAAGTCTTCGCGGCTGGCAGTGGCCGCGCAGCGCACAGATTACGGCGTAGCGGTTAACTGCCAGCCTCCAACGAGTTACATGTGAACCCTTTTTTGGTGCGTCACACAACGACCTGCTTCGGCATGACAATCGGCTTGAAGCCGTACCGCGGACCCGCGCCATAGGCACCGGCGCCCTTGGCCCCGGCCAGCATTCCCGGCATACCGGGCGCGCCCATGCCCGTCCCGGTTTCCTCGACGGGGACATTCCAGCCCGAGCCCTCGACCGGAGCGGTAGACGAAGCCAATTCCGCCGTGGGGGTGGCCGCGGACCAGGTGGCCGGCACCGAGAGCTTGCCGACGGTGGTCGCCTGCCCCAGACTGCCCATCGCTCCTGCGCCGAGACCGCCGACCGGAGCGACCGATCGGACCATGGTTCCCTCGACCACGCCGGCCGAGCCGGCTTCGGGGACCACGTCACTAACCGCCGCTGCCGGCACCGCGGCACCGGCCAGCGTGTGACCCAGCGATACCGCGGTCGGGATCGTGATCATGGTGAACCAGGCCGCGGTGTTGACCGCGCCGTTGATCGCGTTCAGCACCGACGGCGTACCGAGGAAGCCGTCGATCGATTGCAGAATGTTGTTGCTCGAGAAGGGGATCTGCAGCGCGTCGGTCAACGAGCTCAAATCCAATGCATCCAACGCCTGGAACGGGGTATCTGCCGCCTGGAACGCGCTGTTGGCATCCTCGAGGGCCGGCCCGGCCGGGTTGGTGGTCGTCGTCAGTGGTGTCACCGGCTGCAGGGTCGCGGCAGCTGCCTCCGCAGCGGCCTGGTAGGCACTCATCGCGGTGGCGTCCTGGACCCACATCTCCTCGTACTCCATGTCCAACGCCATCAGCTCCGGGAGGGTGAAGGGGAGACCCCCCAATGCGGCCGCCCACTCGGCGCGATTCGCATAAACAAGCGCCGGGCTCACCACCGACGCATGTGCAGCCTCAAAGGCGGCGGCAGACGCTGCGGCCGCGGAGCTCGCTTGCTCGAGTGCGGCCGCCGTGTCGGTCAGGTAGGACACGATCGGCTGGGCGGCGGTTGCGGCCGCGGCCGACCCGCCACCCGTCCACTGCTCTGTCGTCAGCAACGACACGATCGACTCCCACGAGGTGGCTGTGGTGCTCACTTCGGCGCCCAGGTTGGCGTACGCGGTTGCGGCGGCCATCAGTGGCGCCGAGCCCGGGCCGGTGTATACGAGCGTCGAGGTGATCTCCGGAGGTAATGCGGCAAACTCAAAAACCATTTCTTTCCCCTAAATTCGTCCGAATTAGCTGTTCAGTAACCGTGACGGTCCGTGCTTTGCCCTAGACGGCCGTTGGCTTCGGCATGACGATCGGCTTGACGCCGTAGCGCGGCGCACCAAAGCCGCTGGAGGCGCGTCCCGCGCCGGGAGCGACCATGCCGGGCATGCCGGGGATGCCGGCGCCGGCCTGCGGGGCAGCGCCGGTCCAGCCCACCGTGTGCAGCGGCGTAGCGGTGGTGCCCAGCACCGGGGTGACCTGGCCGCCGGCCCAACTCGGGGGCACCGCCAGATTGCCGACCAGGGTGCCCTGGCCTAAGCCCGCGACCACCGGCATTCCCATGCCGGCCGCGCCGACCGGCACCGGGGTAGTCGAGGCGGCGAGGTCCGCGGCGCCGGCCGCGGCGGCGGCGTCGCCGATGGTGTCACTGCCGGCCGGAAGCAAACCACCACCGGCCATACCGACCAGGTTCGACGCGGCCGAAGCCCAGTTACCACCACCGATGTTGAGGATGTTCGCCGCGTTACTCGATAGGCCGAACACTCCGCCGAGCATCGACGGGTTGGTGTAGTTGCCGGTACCACCGAGCAGGTAGGTGAGCCAGTCGAGGACGGTGCTGCCGGGACCGGGAGCCTCTACCTGCGACACCGGATCCGAAAGGAGGCTGGCCTGTTGCATCGGGTCGGCTTCGGAGAGAAGAGCCTGAGCGGCGTTGGTGGCCTCGGCGTCGCTGTAACTGGTGGAGCTGCTTCCCAGGTTGGTCGCATACGTTTCCAGCTGGGTCTGAGCTTCGCCCGCGGTCGCCTGGTACGAGGTGCCGAACGCCGAGAAGATCACCGCCTGCTGGGCCGATACGGGATCAGCGCCGGCCGGAGCCACCGCGGTGGTCGCTGCCGCGGCGCCCGCGTTTTGTGCCGCCAGGTTGGCGTTGATCGCTTCTAGCTGCCCCTGCGCGGCTAGCAACTCTTCAGTCACTGTTGTCAGGAAGGACATCCATTGCTCCTCTAGGGTTGGAACCATGTCGTCCCAAAGCTCTGGGTCGACCTACGTGGTGGGCGTACGAGCCGCTGTGTGATTGCGTAAGGCTAAATTCCCCACTGACCAAGTTCCCGATTGAAATGGCGAGGGTGACGGGCGTTTACGGCCTCTTAACGTCGACGCAGGCAGTTTTAACAAGCACCTAGCAACCGACATGGCCGTGTCATCTGACACTAGGGGCGATACCGCTAAATGTTGCGCGGCGCGCGGATAGTACGCGAAGCTCGGCCGGCACGCACCCCCAGAATTCGGGCAAAGCCGGATGGGACGCGGTGTCGGCGGTCTTGGTCTAGCGCGCTAGATTCGCCGCCGGGGCCCCCATAGCCCAATTGGCAGAGGCAGCGGACTTAAAATCCGCACAGTGTCGGTTCGAGTCCGACTGGGGGCACGCAAAAAGTGGTGCTCACCGAGCGCAACCCTGGGTGTGATCACCCGTTAACGCGAAAGAAGTGTGACTGGCGGCCGATCTTGGGCCAGCTCACATCTTGCTGCGGTTTTCTGGGCAGTAGGCGGCAACCGCCGCACCCACGATGCTGCCCGCACCGTTGTTACTCACCCCGAGTGCCTTCTTCACATCGCCGACGGTTTGCTCCATCGTGTCCCCAGCGGCAAAGTCCGTACACACCGCGTGACCGACGTTGATCATCGTCTGGTCCTGGCCGTTTGCCCAGCTCAGCCCTCGCTGCTGCAGGGTCTGCAGGTACGTGTCATCCGCCGGGTCGGCATGCGCGCTCGGTGCGGCGGCGATACCAAGGAGGCCGGCCACAACGGCAGCGATCGGGCCCGCCATCCGTGCCGTGTTCTTCATTCGTCGACTCCTTTGGGTGAACTGCCTGCATGCAGGACCCGAATCCTAACTTCGTCTTGACATTATGTCTCCCCGGCGCAACGAGCGGTCTCCGGTTGTGGCCTGTGCACCCGGCTGTCGTGCACGAGATATGTTCCAGTGCAACGTATTACAGCTTACGGCGAGCTCGCGTCGATGGCCATTGCCAGGAAGTCCAGCCGCCACAGTTCCCGAAAAAGCCTGCGCGCATGGGCCTGTGCCTCGCCGTCGCCGCGCTGCGCGACGATGGCAGCGATCTCACCTATGCTGCGCTGGCCGTCGACGAGCTCCGCGAAAGCCAGATCGGCCGCGCCGAGCCGCAGTCGGGCGCCGGGTCCCATCAGGTCGGCTCCGGACAACATGCACGCGGTGCGCGACACGGGAATGTAATCAAGGGTCTGGGCCGCCGAGAAGTCGATCGTGTACTGCTGCGTCGGGCGGTCCGGACGGCAAGCCATGAAGAAATGCGTCGCATTCAGGGTCTGCAGCCGTTCCATCACCGACCAGAGTTCGCGGTCGGGCAACTGGGCCAGATGAGATCCGAATTCGCCTGACTGCGTGAGGATTTCGTGTGGATAGTACGGCGACTTGTGGAACCACCCTTGGAATGTGAGCCCGGCCGAGGCGACCAGATCGAGGCATTCGTCGACGGTGTAGCTGCGTTGGCGGCCATGCAAGAAGGTGTCGACGAGAGCGCCGTCGGTCTGCAAGTCGCGAGCCACCGTCAAGTAGCTGCGGACGGGATGGTCCGCGGGCAGCATCGCGATGATGTCCTTGACCGCCTGCACTGACGCCTCGTCCTGGGACAGCCCCAAGTCGCGAAACGCCGACTCGAGCAGCTCGACCCCGGTCCGGCCGTACTTGGCATAGAGCATCACCCCCAGTGCGCCGTCGCGGCGCAAACACCCGGCGAGCGCCCGCATACCGGTCAGCGGGTCGGCCAGGTGATGCAGAACGCCGGTGGACACGATCAGGTCGAAGTCGCGGCCCAGCGCCGATACCTCTTCGATCGGCAGTAGGTGCAATTCCAGGTTGTGCAGGGCGTGCTTGTCTTGCAGATACTGCTGGTGGTTCAGTGCCGATTGGCTGACGTCGATGGCCACCACCTTGGCGGCGCGGTTGGTGAAGGCGAATACCGCGGCCTGGTTGGCGCCGCACCCCGCGATCAGAATGTCCAGGTCGGCGCGATAGTCCCGGTCCGGCCACAACACCCGGTGCGCGCGGAACGGGTCGAACCACTCCCAGTTGTTCTTCGAGTAGATCTCGAGGTCGTCGATGGGCGGCGGGTACTGCCACCGGTCGTATTGCCGGGAGACCATGTCGTTGCGCGGATCGTCGTTCACTACAGACGCAATGTAGTGGCTTTGCTGGGTTGCCGCCGGACGCGATGCGGCGATGCGCGCCGTGGTATGAGCCAGCAACTCCTACACTGGCGCACCGTGGGCATGCTCTTTGGATTTGCGCCGTGGCTTATCTACTGGGTGCTGGTTGGCAACGTTCCCTTCAAGACCGCGGTGGTGGTCGCGTTGGTGATCGCTGCCGCCGCGTTTCTGATCGGGCGTCTGCTCGGTAAGCCGGGCGGCACGCTGGAGGTCGGGGCGGTCGCCACCTTCGCGGTGCTGACGGTGCTGACCTTCACGCTCAGCGAGTCGTTCATGCACCGCTGGATACAGCCACTCAGCAGTGGCGGGATCTTCCTGGTGGCTCTGATCGGCCAGCTGGTCGGCAAGTCGTTTGTGCGTGAGTTCGCCGCGGCGGAGCAACCGCCTGACGTGGTCAAGACCGAGCTGTTCGACCGGATCACCGACGTCTTGTCCTGGATCTGGATCGCCGCGTTCGCCGGAATGACGGTGTCGTCCGCGATTCCGCCGGTCTTGGAGGAGTTCGGCGGGCGCGAGGCCACGATCCTCGATACGCGGACTCCGCTGCTGTTCATCTGCTACTGGGTCATCCCGTACTCGCTGCTGGGCGTGGCGGCGCTGGCGTCACGGTATGTGCCAGAGCGGATGCTCGTCGGGATCGACGACGTCGCCCGGGAGACCTCGTTCGTCGCCTACGACGAAGCAACGATCGATGAGCTGTATTACCTCGCCCAGGAACACGCGAATCGCGAGGTGGGCCCGGGCAAGGAGGCGTACAACGTGAAGGTCGGGGGGATCGGAACCCCGCTGACCGGAGACGAGTCGCGCAAGTCGTGGCCCTCGTCCTACAAGGTGCGCGACAAGGACCATTAGGGGCGCGCTGTTCGTCCGCGCGCCCGACATCCACCGGCGCGACAACTTCCACTTGTTAGGTCGATCGCATGGCATCCCACAGGACTTGGCCGCTGGCTGCCGCCACGGTGCTGATCGCGGTGGCAGCTTGCTCATCAGGCCACTGGGGGTCGGGCGCCAAGGTGGCGTTGAGCACCGGCGCCGGCAAGGCGCTGACCATCACCCCGGATCAGCTGCTGGCCGCGACGGACGGCGAGACGCCGGTGGCGTTCGGCAAGCCCGAGCAGGGCAACATCGCGTACGGCGCCAACGGCGCGATGATCTACACCCCCGACGCGGGCTTCACCGGCACCGATCGGCTCCACATCACCGTCACGCCCAGCGTCAAGCTCTATGCCGAGAACCTGCCGCCGCTGGCGACTGTCGGCGGCGTCGCCGTCCAGGCCAACGCGCACGGCTCCGCAATCGCCCCGGTGCCCGGTAGCTCCAACGAGATTTACGGCCTGACGGATCGCGGCCCCAACGTAGCCGGGCGCACGCCGAACGAAATCGTTTTCCCCGTACCCGATTTCCACCCGCAGATCGCCAAGCTCAAGCTCGCCGACGGGGTGGCGTCGGTGGAGCAAATCATCACGCTGGCCGGCAAGGACGGCGCCCCGTTGGTCGGACTGTCCCACCCGCAGGCCAGCACCGGCGATTCGATGGTCGACATCAACGGTGCCCCGTTGCCGCCATCCGATCACGGACTGGACGGCGAAGGCTTGGTCGCTTTGCCGGACGGCACCTTCTGGGTTTCCGACGAATACGGCCCGTTCATCGTCCATTTCGACGCCAACGGCAAAGAGCTGGAACGGCTTTCGCCTTTCGACGGAACTCTGCCCAAGGAGCTTTCGCTGCGCAGCCCGAACCACGGGATGGAGGGCCTTACCGTCACCCCCGACGCCACGACATTGGTGGGCATCATGCAGTCGGCGCTGCAAACACCCGGTCTGGTCGGCCCGTCGACGTCGGTCCCGATCACCCGCATCGTGACGATCAAACTCGCCAACCGCGGCGACGTGCACGAGTACCTGTACCCGCTGGCCAACCTCCAGCAGACCAAGGTCGCGGTCTCAGAGATCACCGCGGTCACGGCCACCACCTTCCTGGTCGACGAGCTCGACGGCGAGCCACAACCCAACGGCAACAAGAAGATCTACTCGGCCGACATCTCCGGGGCCACCGATGTGGGTCCGCGCGCGAAGCTGCCCGGGGCGACCTATCGGGCCGACGGCGGCGGGTTGCTGATCAATGGGGTTCCGATCGAGACCTTCGTCGGAGTCGGCGGGGTCGACGCGGCGACCGACGAACTCAGCGCCGCCGGTATCACGGTGACGGGCAAGAGGCTCAAGCTCGATCTCACCGACATGCTGCGTTCCCTGTCCGCCAACGGCAACTTCTTTGGGCACGCCAAGATCGAAGGCGTCATCACTCCGGACGGCGGAAAGACGATATTCATCGCCAACGACAGCGATTTCGGGCTGGCCGGCCTGGCGTCCACCACCGCGCCGTTTTCGCTCATGCCCAAGATGGCGCCCAACGGTGCTGCGGACAGCGGTGAGATTCTGACGGTCGACACCGGGAAGCTGCCCCCCACGATGGAGTCGGAGACAGTCCCTATCAAGGTTGCCTGAGCCCCGACGCGAAGTTCGGATACGTTGGTGTCGGGCGGGCGCACCACCCCGCCGGCACCCGGATGAGCCGCACGCGCTGCGCACCCGATTGCGGCCCAGCAAGGAGCATTTCGATGAATGCGGTTAGCCCAGATGCCATTCGCGCGGAGACGATCACCATCACCGGCCATGGCGGTGAGGAGATCGAGGCCTACCGCGCGACACCGCTCGCGCAAGGATCGCGCGGCGCGGTCGTCTGGATCCATCACATGCCCGGCTACGACCGCGAGACCAAAGAGTTCGTCCGCCGGCTTGCCGTCAGCGGCTATCACACCGTGGCGCCGAATCTTTACTCCCGCGAGGCGCCGGGGGCCGCTCCCGACGACGCGGCCGCCGCGGTGCGCGCGGCCGGCGGGGTGCCCGACGAGCGGCTGGTCGGCGATGTCGCGGGCGCGATCGAGCACCTGCGGTCGCTGCCCGGCGCGAACGGGAAATTCGGCGTCATCGGGCACTGCTCGGGCGGCCGGCACGCCTACCTGGCGGCGTGCTCGCTGCAGCTGGACGCCGCCGTGGATTGCTACGGCGCCTTCGTCGTAGAGGACCGGCCCGAGGGCATGCCCAAGGCCATGCAACCGATCCTGCATCTGGCGCCGAAGCTGAGTTGTCCACTGCTGGGGCTGTTCGGCATCGACGACAAATTTCCGGCCCCACCCGCGGTGGCCACGCTGGACGCGGAGCTGAACAAGCTGGACAAGCCACACGAGTTCCACTCCTACCAGGGCGCGGGCCACGCGTTCTTCTCGGTTGACAGACCGGCGTATCGGGCGGAGGCGGCCGTCGACGGCTGGCGCCGCATCGACGAGTTTTTCGCCACCCATCTGAAAGGCTAGGTCCGCCAAGCGATGTGCACATATCTGACCGAACACGTCGACATCGATGGCAGTGGCAAGGGTGCGCTGGGATGGTTCGGCGCGCACCGCGCGACCGTCTACGTCGACCATCCCGTCCACGCGCCCTACGGCCACACCGTCAACATCGACGTCATCAATCCGGAGCTCGGGCCGTCGGCGCGGGTCGCGCTGGAGCTCACCGCGGAAAGTGCGCTGGCGTTGGCCGACGCCATCCACAAAGCGATTGCGAATGCGCCGGCCGGCCTTGCGTCCAGGGACCAGTAGGTGAGCCATGACCGAGAATGACTACCCGCAGCCGGCCGCCGCCCGCGGGAGGATCGAGCCGGCACCGCGGCGGGTCCGGGGCTTTTTGGGCGCCGAGCTGGTCTTCGACACCACCGCGGCTCGCTACGTGTGGGAAATCCCTTATTACCCGGCGTATTACGTGCCGCTAGCGGATGTGCGCCAAGAGTTCCTGCGCGACGAGGACCACGCGCAGAAAGTGCAGCTGGGGCCCTCGCGGCTGCATGCCCTCGTCGGGGCCGGCCAGACGCACCCGGCGGCCGCGCGGGTGTTCGACGCCGACACCGACAGCCCGGTAGCGGGCACGGTGCGCTTCGAATGGGACGCGCTGCGGTGGTTCGAGGAAGACGAGCCCATCTACGTCCACCCGCGCAATCCCTACTCGCGGGTCGACGCGCTGCGCTCGCACCGACACATTCGGGTAGAGCTGGACGCCGTCGTGCTGGCCGATACCCAGTCGCCGGTGCTGCTCTTCGAAACCGGTTTGCCGACAAGGTATTACCTCGATCCCACCGATGTCTTTTTCGCGCATCTGGAGCCCAGCCCGACTCAGACGCAATGCCCGTACAAAGGGGTGACGTCGGGCTACTGGTCGGTGCGCGTCGGCGACACCGTGCATACCGATCTCGCGTGGACGTATCACTATCCGCTGCCCGCGGTGAGCCAGATCGCGGGGCTGGTGGCTTTCTACAACGAGAAGCTCGATATCGAGGTCGACGGTGTCGGCCTGGCCCGGCCAAAGACGCAGTTCAGCTAATTAACCGCGACATGCCGAGCCCGCTGAATGTGACATTTACCTCTTTTTGCCGACAAATCTAATGAATTCTTATTCGGCTATGTGCTCACTGCTCGCATCAGCATTAGCCTAACTGCACATAGCCGCAGATAGTCCCTCTATGACTTGTTTGCCTGGGGGTGGCCGTGTATATACTCGGTAACAATCACCTGAGCAGATCCTGAGGCCGCACGGTGATTTAGCCGACATTGCCGATTTAAATGATTTTTGGCCGAAATTGGGCCAGTAAAATTTGTGCAGATCAGCGCATTTCTCCGGTGCTGAAACGCGGTTATCCCAGCCGCCGGTGTCGCATCAGAGTTGCGGTGACCGGCCCGAGCGGAGATCGCCGTTGACAACAGCGAAGGCGGTACGAACGTGAACGAACTCAACGGCCGGCAGGCCGCCAGCGAGATCGTCGAGGTCGACCCCACGCCGGTGGCCGTCGAGATCGCGGTCGGCAACGGCCCGATCAGCGGCATCGCCATCAGCCGCGACGGCAGACGACTGATGGTGACCAACTTTCGCGCTGGCAGCGTCTCGGTCATCGACACTGACTGCTTCCGGGTCGTCGATTCGATCGACGGCGTCGACGAACCGTTTGCCATTGCGGTGGACGGGTCGGGACTACAGGCATACGTCAGCACGGCGTCGGCGTCCTATGACTCGATCCAGGTCATCGACATGTCCACGAACGCGGTGGTCGCGACGCACCCGCTGGCGCTGTCCGTCAGCGACCTAGCGGTCGATGCCGCCGGGCGCCATGTGTACGCGAGCCGCAACGCCGCCGGTGTTGTCGACCTCGCTGTCCTGGACACCAGGACCGGACGGGTTCAGGCAATCAGTGTCGCGGACGCCGCGGCGGGCACCGCGACGGAATGCGTGCGGGTGCGCCCCGACGGGACTCGGGCCTATGTGGGGATCAACGGGCCCGCCGGCGGCCGGCTCGTGGTGATCGGCACGAAAGCGCAGTCCGGTGCGGCCGGCGGCCACACCGGCTGGCGGAAGAAGCACGGCACCGACCGCCAGACCGCATTGCAGGTCATTGACACCGTGGAGATCGGCTTGCCCGTCCGCGACGTCGCCCTGAGCCGGGGCGGTGCGCTCGCCTATGTGGCGAGTTGCGCTCCCGAGATCGGTGTCGTGGTCGACGTCATCGACACCCGGACCAACAAGATCACCAACACGCGCAAGGTCGGCGAGATCGGCGGCATTCTCACCGGGATGACGCTGTCCGCCGACGGCGATCGCGCCTATCTGGTCAGCGACGACCGCGTCACCGTGCTGTGCACGCTGACCCACGACGTCATCGCCACCATTGGCGCGGGCACCCAGCCGTCGTGCGTGGTGGAGAGCCCGGATGGGACGCGCCTGTACATCGCCGATTACTCCGGTGCCGTGAGCGTTGCGCCGATCGTCTCGGCCACCACGCTGGCCATCGAGAGCGCCGTGCCCAACAGCGAGCTGTCGGCGACCGGTTGGATGCTGCCCGACCTGATGCCGCAGGAGCCGGTGCCCGCCTGACTCTCGGCCGGGGGTACAACACGCCTTGTCAGGGGAACCCTTTCTCCTGATGTAGCGCGGCGATACCATTCGCCCGACCGACCATGTGGCGGTGCTGCGCCGAGACCGTAAGGCGGTAGATCGATGGACAGCACAATGCAGGACTTTCCGCTGACTATCTCCGCGATCATGCGGCACGGCTGCGGCGTTCACGGGGCCCGAACGGTCACCACCGCGATGGCTGACGGCTACCGCCACACCACGTACCGCGAATTGGGTCAGCAGGCGGCTCAACTGGCGAACGGGCTGCGCGGTCTGGGCGTGACCGGAGATCAGCGGGTCGCGACGTTTATGTGGAACAACGCCGAGCACCTGGCGACCTACCTTGCGGCGCCCTCGATGGGTGCCGTGCTGCACACCCTCAACATCCGCTTGTTCCCCGAGCAGATCGCCTATGTCGCCAACGAAGCAGAAGACCAGGTCGTGCTGGTTGACATGTCACTGGTCAAACTGCTCGCCCCGGTACTGCCCGAGCTCAAAACGGTGCACACCGTGATCGCGGTCGGCGAAGGCGATACGGCGCCGCTGCAGGAGTCGGGCAAGACGGTGCTGCGCTACGCGGAATTGCTCGAGGGCCAGCCGACCGAATTCGACTGGCCACGCATCGACGAGAATTCCGCGGCCGCGATATGCTACACCAGCGGTACCACCGGAAACCCCAAAGGTGTTGTCTACAGCCATCGTTCGAGCTTCCTGCACACAATGGGCGCATGCAGCACCAACGGGATCGGGGTCGGGGCCTGCGATCGGGTGCTGCCGATTGTGCCGATGTTCCACGCTAACGCGTGGGGGCTGCCGTACGCGGCGGTGATGGCCGGCGCCGACTTGGTGCTGCCCGATTGCCACCTCGACGCTCGATCGGTGATCGGCATGATCGAGAAGTTACGGCCTACTCTGGCCGGCGCGGTACCGACCATCTGGAACGACGTGATGCATCACCTCGAAAAAGACCCCGACCACGACATTTCGTCGCTGCGGCTGGTCGCCTGCGGCGGCTCGGCCGTTCCGGTGTCGATGATGCGCACCTTCGAAGACAAGTACAACGTCCAGATCCGGCAGCTGTGGGGCATGACCGAAACGTCGCCGCTGGCCACTTTGGCCTGGCCGCCGGTCGGAACGCCGCAAGACCGGCACTGGGCCATCCGCGGCACCCAGGGCCAACCGATATGCGGTGTGGAAATGCGGATCGTCTCCGACGACGGCGCGGTGCTACCCAACGACGGTCAGGCCGTGGGTGAGGTGGAAGTCCGTGGCCCGTGGATCGCCGGCTCCTACTACCGCGGGCACGACGATTCGAAATTCGATTCCGGCTGGCTGCGCACCGGCGATGTCGGTCGCATCGACGAGGAGGGCTTCGTCACCCTCACCGACCGCGCCAAGGACGTGATCAAGTCCGGCGGGGAGTGGATCTCCTCGGTGGAGTTGGAGAATTGCCTGGTCGGTCACCCCGACGTGCTCGAGGCCGCAGTCGTCGGAGTTCCCGACGAACGCTGGCAGGAACGCCCACTGGCCGTCGTCGTGCTCAACGAAGGTGCGTCAGTCAGCGCCGGCGAGCTGCGAACGTTCCTCTCGGACAAGGTCGTTCGTTGGTGGCTGCCCGAACGGTGGGCTTTTGCCGACGAAGTCCCGCGCACCAGTGTGGGTAAGTACGACAAGAAGGCGATCCGATCCCGCTACGCGGACAACGCATACGAGGTCACCGAGGCGCGCGACTGAGCGGCTCGTCAAGCCAGAGGTCTGAAAGGGTTAAGCGCATGGCACATTCGCGTGTTGTCTCCGAATCGCTGGTGATCCCCGTGCCCGTCGAGGAGGCCTTCCACCGCACCCTGCCGGCGCCGCTTCCGGAGATTTTCAGCCGCCGGCACGGGGTGTTCCCGCCGATCAAGGAGGTCCGCGACCAGACGGGTGATTGGGACGCGGCGGGCCAGACCCGCACCGTGGTGTTGGCCGGTGGTGGTAGCACCCGCGAGGAGTTGACCAGCGTCGACCCACCGCGATCGTTCGGCTACCGGCTCGGCAACGTCACCGGCCCGATGGCTTTGCTGGTCGACCACGTGCTGGGCGAGTGGATCTTCACCCCGGCCGCCGGCGGCACCCAGGTCACCTGGCGCTGGGACATTCACCCGCGGTCGGCGCGCAGCGCCTTGGCGCTCCCGGTGTTCGCCGCGATGTGGAAGGGCTACGCGCGCCGGTCGCTGCATGAGCTGTCGGTGCTGTTGACGCGCTGAGGCCGCAACGGCATTCGGTACCGTCGAGCCATGTGTCGACTCTTTGGCCTGCACGCCGGGACGCACGCTTGCACCGCGACCTTCTGGCTGCTGGACGCACCGGACAGTCTGTCCGAACAGAGCAGGCGGAACCCGGACGGCACCGGCCTGGGTGTGTTCGAATCCAACGGCGGACCGCGGCTGTACAAGGAGCCGATCGCGGCCTGGCAGGATGCCGACTTCGCCACCGAAGCACACCGCAAGACCGGCACGACGTTCATCGCCCACGTGCGCTACGCGACGACCGGGTCGCGCGACGTCCGCAACACCCACCCGTTTCTGCAGGACGGCCGGATCTTCGCGCACAACGGTGTGCTTGAGGGGCTGGGGATCCTCGACGAACGGCTGCGCGAGGTCGGCACCGATGACCTGGTGCTGGGCCAAACCGATTCCGAGCGGGTATTCGCGTTGATCACCGCATCGATCCGCGCCGCCGACGGCGACGTCTGCGCCGGCATCACCGACGCGATGACCTGGCTTGCCGCGAACGTGCCGATCTATGCGGTCAACGTGCTGCTGAGCACGGCCACCGATATGTGGGCGCTGCGCTACCCGCAAACCCACCAGCTCTGCCTGCTGGACCGCCGCGACGGGGCACCGGATCCGGAGTTCGATTTGCGTACCAAGCGAATTCACGCCCAATCCGAAGCTCTGTGCACGCGCCCGTCGGTGGTGCTGGCGACCGAACCGATGGACGACGACCCGCGCTGGCGTCTGCTGCATCCCGGCGAGCTGGTGCAGGTCGACGGCTCGCTGCAGATCAACCGAACGATGATCCTGCCGGACCCGCCCCAGCATCTGCTGCGCCGGGAGGATCTCAGCGTCCCGGTCGAAGACGCGCAGCACGCACTGCCCAACACCAGGAAGTTGTGACATGACAATCAGACGCGCGCTGGTGCTGGCCGGTGGGGGGATAGCCGGAATCGCTTGGGAAACAGGTATTCTGCAGGGCATCGCCGATGAGTCGCCGGCCGCCGCACGGCTGCTGCTGGATTCGGATGTGCTGGTCGGCACGTCGGCGGGTTCGGCGGTCGCCGCCCAGATCGGCACCGGCAGCACGCCCGAGGCGCTGTTCGAACGGCAAGTCGCCGAGACGTCGGCCGAAATCGATTCCGGCGTCGACTTCGAGACCATCACCGAACTGTTCTTGACCGCCCTGGCCGTGCCGTACGACGAGTCGCCGCCCAGGACGCGTCAGCAGATGCAGCGGATCGGGGCGGTGGCGCTGGGTAGCAAAACCGTGCCCGAGCCGGTCCGCCGCCAGGTGATCGTGCAGCGCCTGCCGTCGCACGACTGGCCCAGCCGCACACTGCGTATTACCGCAATCGACACGGCCACCGGCGAATTGGTGGTCTTCGACTCCGATTCGGCAGTGCAGCTTGTCGATGCGGTGGCGGCCAGTTGCGCGGTGCCGGGCGCGTGGCCGCCGGTGACGATCGCGGGCCGGCGGTACATGGACGGCGGGATCGCCAGTTCGGTGAACCTCGGTGTCGCCGACGACTGCGATGCGGCCGTGGTGTTGGTGCCCTCGGCGCCCGATGCTCCAGCACCGTTCGGCGACGGACTGGCCGCCGAGATCGCGGCGTTCGACGGCACCACATTCGCGGTGTTCGCCGACGATGGCTCGTTGAAAGCGTTCGGGCCCAACCTGTTAGACCCGCGCTGTCGGGTCAGCTCGGCCGAGGCTGGACGTGAGCAGGGTCGCCGTGAAGCGCGCGCGATCGCCCGGTTCCTGGGCGTCTGATCGGATCAGCCTTCGATCGCGGGCCCTACGGGTTCGGTGGCCACGTGTTCGAGCGCATCGAGGGCCTGATCGGCCAGTAACCGTCCGACGTCGATCACCTCCGCGGCCCGATGAAAGTCCAGGCTCCGGCAGGTCGAACGTGGTACCTCGATCAGCAGATCGGGCGGGTAGGCCGAGAGCATGTGGCGGGTGAGCGCCGACTGGGCGATGTCGAATGCCCGGTACATCACTTCGAAGCTGCCCAATTTCGGAACCCCGGGCCCGCCCACGAGGTCGTCGGTATCCGCGTCGCCGGCTTCCTCTGACCAAGTGTCAGCGCCGAATCGGCTCAACACGGCGCGCGCGGTGGGGCGGTCGAGCAGTGAGCGAACGGCCGACGTGTCGAGCAGCGCAGAAGTGCTGCGCACCATCCGGTTCAGCAACTCAACGGTGGCGCCGGGCTCGGGGGATCGTTTGGCGATCACTTCGCTGCCGCTGACGCCCACCGCGATCGTCAGATCGGCGTTGACCGCGGCGAGCGGAGCCATTGGCAGCGGATCCAGGATGCCGCCGTCGGCGAGCAGGCGTCCGCCGACTTGGTGCGGAGGGATCACCCCCGGAATCGCGATGGATGCCCGGATCGCCTCGTCGAGCGGTCCGTGCTGAAACCACACCGACTTACCGGCCAGCAGGTCGGTCGCCACCGCGGTGTACGGGATCGACAGTTCCTCGATCGTGACCGGGCCGAGGATGTCGCGCACGGCCTCCAGGATCTTCTCGGCCCGCATCACCCCCGCCGCGCTGATCGACGGGTCAAGCAGCCGCAGAATCGTGCGTTGCGTCAACGACTTCGCCCAGTCGGCGAACTCGTCAAGCCGTCCGGCGGCCTGCAGACCCCCGATCATCGCGCCCATCGACGAGCCGGTGATCCCCACGATCTCGAAGCCGCGCGCATCGAGCGCCTCGATCACCCCGATGTGGGCGTAGCCCCGGGCGCCACCGCTCCCGAGCGCGATCGCGACCCGGGGCGGTGCTGAGCGTCGTGCGGCAACTTCGGTAGGCACCCCTACATTTTGCGTGGCGGATCGTGCCGTCGCCGGGTCGGGGCGGCACTTTTTACAGCCGTGATCGCAATTGCGCAGGCGTTCGAAGCCCGTTCGCCTGGTGCTACCCGCATTCGTCGTTGGCGGCCGCCCGCGCGGCGGTGATCACCGCTGCCTGCCGGGCCGGCGCCAGGTCCACCCACCTGGCATTCCAGCTGCCAGCAGTGCCCGAAGACGAGGTCTGGACCATGGCCAGATACGGCTCGAACTGGGATTCTCCGGTCTTAGGCCGGGCGTCCATCCACACTTTTGCGGCGTGACAGGCCTGGTAATACTCTTCTTCGGTCGAATCCGCGGGGACGTCGACCCTGGTTGTCACGCCGGCGGGGGAGAGCCCGACAGCTCCCGGTGGCGCCGAAGTGGGGCCGTGCGGAATGGCCGCCGGCCGCGTCGTCGACGATGTGACCTTGCCCGGGGGACCGCCGCCCGGCGAGCATCCCGTGACCGCAGACAGTCCGGTCACAGACGTCGCCGCAACGAGCGCGCCCCACAGCAGGGGGCGATGACAGCACCAGCGCACCGTCTCAATCTATGCAACACTTGCGGCCGTGATGGAGCGCTTCGGATTTTGCGAGTGTTGTCGGCCCTAACGCGCCGCCCTTGCCCCTTCCGCTTTCTCTGGAGCTCTCCCAATGTCATTGCCTGTCACCAGTTCCGTTGCGTTGCGTTCGCCGGCCATCGCGTCGCCTGCCGCGGGGCCGACGCGGCTGCGGGTTCCCGACCTGCTGCGCGCCACCGACCAAGTCGCCGACGACGTACTCAGCGGCCGTTGCGACCACCTGCTGCCCGACGGCGGCGTACCGGATTCGCAGCGCTGGTTCACCCGCGTCCACGGTGACGACGAACTCGACGTCTGGCTGATCAGCTGGGTTCCCGGTCACGCCACCGAATTGCACGACCACGGTGGGTCGCTGGGTGCGCTGACCGTGGTGTCCGGGTCGCTCAACGAATTCCGTTGGGATGGGCGCAGATTGCGGCGCCGCCGCCTTGACGCGGGTGATCAGGCCGGCTTTCCGCTGGGCTGGGTGCACGACGTGGTGTGGGCGCCCAGGACTGTTCCAAGCCCGGTCCCGGGGACCGTCATGCCGATCAAGACACCGGTTGCACCGACGCTGAGCGTGCACGCCTATTCGCCGCCGCTGAGTGCGATGTCCTACTACGAGGTCACCGGGAACAACACGTTGCGCCGCCAGCGCACCGAACTGACCGACCAGCCAGAGGGGACGTGATGAGCCGTATCGATGTGGTCTTGAGATCCGCCCGACGCCGCTATCGCCGGCTTTCAGCCGCCGAGGTGCCCGATGCGCTGCGGCGCGGCGCGGTGCTCGTCGACATCCGCCCGCAGGCTCAGCGATTCCGTGAGGGCGAAGTGCCCGGCGCGCTGCTGATCGAACGCAATGTCCTGGAATGGCGTTGCGACCCGACCAGCGATGCCCGTCTGCCGGAAGCCGTTGGCGACGACGTCGAGTGGGTGATCCTGTGTTCCGAGGGTTACACATCCAGCCTGGCGGCGGCCGCGCTGCTCGACATCGGTCTGCACCGCGCCACCGACGTCGTCGGCGGCTACCACGCGCTGGCCGGCGCCGGCGTGCTGGCGGAGTTGGCCGCTGCCGCGGTCGACCCGGCGGCGCTGGCGAATGCGGGGGCGACCGGCCGCCGCTGGCTGTAGTTATTCGTTGGCGTGCAACAGCGGCCGCAGCCGCTCGGTCTTCTCCGGCGTCCACCCGGGCGGTGACACTACCGCGGCCCAGCCATTGGCGACGTCGGCGACGTAGCGGTGTCCGTGCCCGTCCGGCACATCCACGGCGACCGCCATGTCCGCCGACACCTGCAGGAACGTCACCACCGGAATCCAATTGGTTTGCGGCAGCACGTCGTAGCCCCGCCGTTCGCGCAGCCAGTCCGGCTCGCTGAACAGCAGATCGGGTGTCCACCACGCGATCGGGTCGGAGGCATGCTGCAGATACACCACTCGCGGTGCGCCCCACGGGTCCTTGGGACGATCCAGATTGGTTGGGCGAGCGACGAATCGGACGTTGTGGCCGTCGTCGTAGATGGGCAGCCACTGCGGTGAACCGGAGTCCCGGGTGGAGGTCAGGTCCGTCCAGATGGTGTTGTTGAAGGTCGGTCCGCTGAACAGGGCACCATCGGTTCGGGCCAGCACATTGTTGAGGCTCATGAACGGCGCCTCACCGCCGAACGAACCCAGGCTTTCGCCGAACACCACGAGTTTGGGGCGTTGCGCCTCAGGCATTTGGCGGATCAGTCTGTCGACGGCTTCGAACAGCGCCTGGCCGGCATGCCGAGCGTTCTCCTTGTCCACCAGGAACGAGAGCCAGCTCGGCAGAAACGAGTACTGCATGCTCACGATCGCGGTGTTGCCGTTGTACATGTATTCCAGCGCCGACGCCTCCGCCTCGTTGATCCAGCCGGTCCCGGTGGTGGTCGCGACGGCGACAACGGCACGTTGCAGTCCGCCTTCGCGTAGCAGTTCGCGCGCCGCCAGCTCGGCGGTCGCGGTGATGCCGTCGGCGGAATTCAGGCCGGCGTAGGCGCGGATCGGCTGGGTGGCGGGGGTTCCGTTGAATTTGGTGAGGTCATCGACTCGGGGACCGCCCTTGACGAAGATACGGCCCTGATGGCCCAGGGATTCCCACGACACCAGCGACTGCGGACTCCCGGATCGCTCCGAAATTGTCGGGGCCGTGCTGTCGGGATTCATCTCATTGTTGACCGAGGCGAACGTGTTGTTCATCGTGCGCATCGCGAACTTGATGACCACGCCGTTGAGCAAGGTGATCGTCAAGACGACCAGCAGGACCACCACGATGGTGGCTGAAACGCGGAACGGCGCGATCCGATCGAGTTGGCCGACAAGGAATCTGACCAGGAGGCGGATGGCCTGGCCGATTTCGACCACCGTGAACAACACGATGACCGACAGGATCCCGGTCAGGGGGTAGTCGAACCAGTGCAGGTGAGCGACCCCCATCAGGTTGCGCACGTCGTCCTGCCACACGTGAAACCAGATCGCCATCAGCACCTGGCCGACCAGGGCGACCGGTACGAGTACCTTCCACGCCCAGCGTGGCGGCGGCGGGCTGTGACGCTTTTCGCGCATGAACCGCACCAACCACACCGAAAACACGCCCAGGCCGTAGCCGATGGCGCCGGAGAACCCGCTGACCAACGCCTGGAACAGCGGGCCGCGGGGCAGCAGCGACGGCGTCAGGGAGAACCAGATGAAGATCAGGCCGACCGCCGTGCCGGTGAAGGTGTAGTGACGCACCCAAAACGGCTTCGTCGCGATTTCCGTCGCATCAGCAGCGTCGTCAGCGGAGAGGATTTCGGGAGCCGTTTCGGCCTTGGTCGCCTCTCCGGTGACCTGGGCGTCGTCGGAGCCCGCGAGTTTGTCTGCGCTGACGGCTGGTTCGTCGTCGGTGCCGGTCGCAGAACCTGGCTCGCTCATCCGAGCATCTTAGCGATGCGTGAAGTTAGGAGCCCGCTTCTCGACGAATGCCGCCATCCCTTCGGACTGATCGTCGGTCGCGAAAGTCGAATGGAAAAGCCGGCGCTCGTAGAGAAGTCCCTCGGCCAGGGTGGACTCGAAGGCACGGTTGACGGCTTCCTTGGCCATCCGGGCCGCCGATAGCGACATCTGCGAAATGGTGGTGGCGACGGCCTTGGCCTCGCCGAGTAGGTCGTCGGCCGGCACCACCCGCGAAACCAGGCCGCTGCGTTCGGCTTCTTCGGCGCCGATCGTGCGGCCGGTCAGGATCAGGTCCATCGCCTTGGCCTTGCCGATGGCGCGGGTGAGGCGCTGCGAGCCGCCCATGCCCGGCAGCACACCGAGTTTGATCTCGGGCTGTCCGAACTTCGCGGTATCGGCCGCGATCAGCAGGTCGCACATCATCGCGAGCTCGCAGCCACCGCCGAGTGCGTGGCCGGCCACCGCGGCGATCGTCGGGGTGCGCACGGCGGCCAACTTGCCCCAAGCGGCGAAGAAGTCGGCGCCGAACGCGTCGGCGAAGCTCAGCGCGGCCATCTCCTTGATGTCGGCCCCGGCCGCGAACGCCTTGGCCGAACCGGTGATGATGATCGCCCCGATGCCCGGGTCCTCGTCGAGTTCGGCTGCGGCACTGGTGACTTCGTGCATCACCTGACTGTTGAGCGCGTTGAGTGCCTGCGGCCGGTTCAGCGTGATGATGCCGACCCGCTGATCGCGCTCGACCAGGATGGTTTCGTACGTTGTCTCGCTCACCCAAATCGCCTTTCTAGAAACTCAAGTCGTCGTCGACCGGCGCGAAGTACGCGTCGATGTCGGCCGCGGAGACCGCGGAAAGGTTCGGCGGCGACCACTTCGGATCACGATCTTTGTCGATGATCTGTGCTCGAATGCCTTCCACCAGATCGTGTGAGCTCGCCGACGCCGACGACACTCGATAGTCCTGTACCAGAACGTCTTCCAGTGTGTCCAGCTTCGCAGCTCGGCGCACCGCCGCCAGTGCCACCGACACCGCGATGGGGGAGCGACTGTCGATCAGGTTGGCGGCGTCTTGGGCAGGCCCGGCGTCATGCCCGCGCAGCGCTTCGATGATGTCCTGCACGGTCTCACCGGCAAAGCAATGGTCAATCCAATGGCGTTGCGCGACAAGTTCACTGGCCGGTGGCTCGACAGCGTGCGCGGCCAGCGCACTTTCAACGCCGTCGTCGACGATCGCCTTCGTGAACGCGCCCAGCTGCTGGTGTGGGACGTAGTGGTCGGCAAAGCCCAATGCGATGGCGTCCGCCCCGCCGAACGGTGCTCCGCTGAGGCCGGCGTACAGCCCGAGCGCACCCGGCGCCCGGGACAACAGAAATGCGCCGCCGACGTCGGGGATGAACCCGATACCGACCTCCGGCATTGCGATCTTGGACTTTTCGGTCACCACGCGGACGCTGCCGTGCGCACTGACCCCGACGCCGCCGCCCATCACGATGCCGTCCATCAACGACACGTAGGGCTTGGCGAACCGGCCGATCTGGCCGTTCAGCAGATACTCGTCGCGCCAGAATCTCCGTGCCTCGACGCCATCCTTGCGGGCGCTGTTGTAGACCGCGACCACGTCGCCGCCGGCGCACAGTCCGCGTTCGCCGGCCCCGGCCAGCACCACCGCGCGCACTGCATCGTCGTTTTCCCAACGGCGCAGCAGCGGGCCGAGCACGTCGACCATCGTCTGGTTCAGCGAGTTGATTGCCTTAGGGCGGTTGAGCGTGATCAGGCCGACGCCATTGTCGATGCGGGTCAATACCTCGTCGATTTGGTCAGTCGCGCCTTCGGTCACGCCGTGGCTCCCATCGCCGGAATCGGTGCCCGTGTGTCGCCTTGCCGGGCCTTGACCAGCAATCTAGATCGTTACAACGGAAGCGATACCCGCGGGTAAGGATTATGTTTGAGCCGACGACAGCGGCCGTGCCCGGAGATACCCTGAAAACACCAGTTCCGCTGGGAACCTGGGAAGGCGACTGATCGTTGAGCAAGCGTTCGCACAGCTCGAACCCACAATCCTAAGAGAGGAACCGACGGTGCGGGAGACCAGCAACCCGGTATTTCGTTCGCTGCCCAAGCAGAGCGGCGGATATGCGCAGTTCGGCACTGGCGCGGCCCAGGTGCAGCAGGGCTACTACCAGGGCGACCCCTACACGGCAGCTCCATACCAGGAGGCCAAGGCCTCCCGGCCGCTGGCCATCGACGACGTCGTCACCAAGACCGGCATCACGCTGGCCGTTTTGACGGCCTCCGCCGTTGTGTCGTTCTACCTGGCGTCGACTAACCTCGCGCTGGCGGCGCCGCTGACCTTCATCGGCGCCATCGGCGGTTTGGTGCTGGTGCTGATCGCCACGTTCGGCCGCAAGCAGGACAACCCGGCGATCGTGCTCGGCTACGCCGTTCTCGAAGGCCTGGCCCTCGGCGCTATATCGCTACTTCTGACCTTCCAGGTATCGGTCGGCAGCGGTCGGTCGGTTAACGCCGGGGCGATGATCGGCGAGGCGGTGCTGGGGACGCTCGGCGTGTTCTTCGGGATGCTCGTCGTCTATAAGACCGGCGCCATCCGGGTCACGCCCAAGTTCACCCGCATGGTGGTCGCCGCCATGTTCGGCGCACTGTTCCTGATGCTCGGCAACTTCGTGTTGGCGCTGTTCGGTGTCGGCGGCGGCACCGGGCTGGGCCTGCGCAGCGGCGGACCCGTGGCGATCATCTTCTCGCTGGTCATGATCGCTATCGCGGCGTTCAGCTTCCTGATCGACTTCGACGCAGCCGACCAGATGATCCGCGCCGGAGCGCCGGAGAAGGCGGCGTGGGGGATCGCGCTGGGCCTGACCGTGACCCTGGTCTGGCTCTACCTCGAGATCCTGCGTCTGCTCAGTTACTTCCAGGGCGATAGGTAGCCCGCTTAACGGGAAAGCCGGCGCGCCCACGGGCGTGCCGGCTTTTTTGTGCGCTGACGAGGTCCGCAACCGCATCGTGTGTGCGGCTACGGCCTCGAGTGTGCGCTGACGGTTGCCTCATCCGGCGTGTCGTCGCCCTGGGCGCACACTCGGCGCTCAGGACGCACATTGAACAGCTGAAAGCGCTAGCTGAGCCGCTCGATGATCATCGCCATGCCCTGGCCGCCGCCGACGCACATGGTCTCCAGGCCGAACGTCTTGTCGTGTGTCTGCAGGTTGTTGATCAGCGTCGCGGCGATGCGTGCGCCGGTCATGCCGAACGGGTGGCCCAGGGCGATCGCGCCACCGGAGACGTTCAACTTTTCCTCGTCCATGCCCAGCTCGCGGGCCGAACCCAGCACCTGCACCGCGAAGGCCTCGTTGATCTCGTAGAGGTCGATGTCGTTGATCGACATGCCGGCCCGGGCCAGCGCCTTCTTGGACGCCTCGATCGGGCCCAGGCCCATGATCTCCGGCGAAAGGCCGCTGACTCCGGTGGACACGATGCGGGCCAGCGGCGTGAGGCCCAACTCCTTGGCCTTGACGTCGCTGGTGATCACCAACGCCGCCGCACCGTCGTTGAGCGGGCAAGCGTTGCCCGCGGTCACGGTGCCGTTGGGCCTGAATACCGGCTTGAGTTCGCTGATCTTCTCGTAGGTGGTACCGGGGCGCGGGCCGTCGTCGGTGCTCACCGTGGTGCCGTCGGGCAGGGTCACCGGCGAGATCTCCCGCTCGAAGAACCCGCTCTTGATCGCTTCCTCGGCGCGGTTCTGGCTGCGCACGCCCCAGTGGTCCTGGTCTTCGCGGCTGACGCCGGTCAGGAGCGCGACGTTCTCCGCCGTCTGCCCCATCGCGATGTAGACGTCGGGAATGTTCTCGTCGGCGCGCGGGTCGTGCCACTCGTCGGCGCCGCCTGCCGCGGCGGCAGACCGCTCCTGCGCCTCGCTGAACAGCGCGTTCTTGGTGTCCGGCCAGGAGTCGGCGCTGCCCTTGGCGAAGCGGGACACGGTTTCCACACCCGCGGAGATGAACACGTCGCCCTCGCCGGCCTTGATCGCGTGGAAAGCCATCCGGCTGGTCTGCAGCGACGACGAGCAATACCGGTTGACGGTGGTGCCGGGCAGGAAGTCATAGCCCAGTTCGACGGCAACCACGCGCGCCAAGTTGAATCCGCCCTCACCGCCGGGCTGGCCGCAGCCCAGGATCAGGTCGTCGATCTGGTGTGGGTTGAGCGCGGGCACCTTGTCGAGCGCGGCGCGCACCATCTGCGCGGCCAGGTCGTCGGGCCGCATGCTGACCAGCGACCCCTTCATGGCGCGCCCGATCGGAGAGCGGGCGGCGGAGACGATGACGGCTTCGGGCATGACGATTCCCTCCAATGGGATACGGGCTCGCGTAACAATCGGGTGGCACACCCACCCCGACGGGCTAAGGCAAATCTAGACGGTGCCGATTGGTCAGTTCGACGATGGGGCGGCCGCGCTGGACGCCGGGCGCCGCCATAGCCGCGACATGGCACTCAGTGGGGTGTGGCCCGCGCTGACCATGGGTGTCTCGGAGCGTGCCGCCAGATTCAGCACCGGGGTCGCAACCTCTACACCCAGCGAATCGCACAGCGCCACCAGCAGCTGCGCCGCTGCCAGCGCGTACGCGGCCGGTGACGGATGGAAGCCGTCGGCCGAGAACATCAGCTCGGGTGTGGCCCGGAATTGGGGAGCCAGCAGGTGCGCCAGTGGTACCGGCAGCCCCCCGGAGGACCGCACCGCCGCGGCCTGCGCGCGGGCGAGCTGTCTGGTCCGCGCGCGCGCCAGCGAGCGCAGGGGCTGCGGGATCGCACTGATCACGCCCAGGTCCGGGCAGGTGCCGATGACCACCACCGCGCCGCGCGAACTCAACTTGCGCACAGTTCTGCCCAGCCGCCGCGCGGACTGGCTGATCCCGTTGAGGGCGGTGACATCGTTGGCGCCGATCATCATCACGGCAGCGTCCGGAGGCGGTCCGGCCACGAACATCGCGTCGACTTGGCCGCTGACGCCCTTTGAGGTGGCGCCGACAATTGCCTTGGTGCTCAACCGAATACGCTTGCCGGTCTGCTCGGCCAGCCCGCGGGCGACCAGCACGCCCGGCACTTCTTCGGCGCTCGCACATCCGTATCCGGTGGCAGTTGAGTCCCCGAAGATCATCAGGTGCAGATCCGCGGTCATGCCGCGCTGCCACCGTTCCACCGGCCCGCCGCCCGGGCTGTACACGCCGTCGGCGCGCGGCGGGATGTCCCAGGCTTTGGGAATGACGGTGCGCGCGTGCGTCGCCTGGCCGACCAGCAGGTTGCGTGCGCCCAGATAGGCCGTCCCCGTCGAGGCGAGTGCGCCCGCTGTGGCCAGGGCGATCGTCGAGCGACGCGGCACCCTAATGGTCACTGGATCAGTTTAGATCGGCTGTCGTGTTTGCGCGGACGCCCGACAAACAATGCGGTCACGTTGTGAATCAGATGTGGTATCAAATCAGACTCTTCAAACGTTCTTCTAAGTAATGCCTGCGAAGCTAAGTTCAACGGGTTGGCTGAACGGCTCGGTGCACGAAATGAACTGAGCGCTTGGCTTCCTCGTCACATGCTGTATCGCACTACAAAGGCGTAGGAGTGTCGAGCATGACCGCACCCAGCAAGGTTTCCGGTGCACCCCGGAATACCAGCCATCTCCGTGACCTGCTCAAGTCACGCAGGGCCGAGGCACGCAAATTCGCTATCAGCGACGGCGCGCCGGTCGAGGTCCTGGAGTCGGGCCCCAGCGTCCAGGCGCGAGTAGCCACGCTGGCCTTGCGCGTGACGATACGGCCGATTTTGGCGGCCGGCAGCTACGTGCCCAACATGCCGTGGCCATGGGGCCTGATCGACCTCGCGGCCCGGGCGTTGCTGCCCGCCTCCGCAACCGTGCGACAGACTGTGACGTTGCCGAATGCGTCGGCACAATTGGTTCGCGCTCCCGGCGTGCTGCCCGCGGACGGCACCAGGCGGATGGTGCTCTACTTCCATGGCGGCGCGTTCCTGACCTGTGGAGCGAACTCCCACGGCCGGGTGGTCGAATCGATTTCGAAGTTTGCTGATTCACCCGTTTTGGTGGTCAATTACCGGCTGTTGCCCAAGCACTCGGTGGGCATGGCTCTGCAGGACTGCCACGACGCCTACCGGTGGTTGCGGCGGCGCGGCTATCAGCCGGACCAGATCGTGCTCGCCGGAGATTCCGCGGGCGGGTATCTCGCGCTGTCCCTCGCGCAACGGCTGCAGGAGGAATGCGAGGAGCCAGCGGCGCTGGTAGCAATCTCGCCGCTGCTGCAGCTAGCAAAGGAATACAAGCAAACGCATCCCAACATCAAGACGGATGCGATGTTCTCTGCCAAGGCTTTTGATGCGCTCGTCGAATTGGTTGCTGGCGCGGCGCAGAAGAACGTCGTCGACGGCAAGGCCGAGGAGATCTACGAACCCCTCGAGTACATCAAACCCGGACTTCCGCGCACGCTGATCCACGTTTCGGGTTCCGAGGTGCTGCTGCACGACGCGCAGTTGGCGGCGAGCAGGCTTGCCGCCGTTGGCGTGCCGGCCGAAGTTCGGGTCTGGCCCGGACAGGTTCACGACTTCCAGCTGGCGGCACCGCTGGTTCCCGAAGCCGTCCGTTCGCTGCGCCAAATCGGGGAGTACATCCGCGAAGCCACCGGCTAGCTGCTCGGTTGTTCGCCGCGCGCCGGGATCTCGATCACACCGAGAGTGGGTGCGCGCGGCCACAAATGGCCTGAGACGATGGACGCATGCGAATTGCGCAGCACATCAGTGACATCATCGGCGGCACGCCGCTGGTTCGCCTGAACTCCGTCATCCGCGCCGGCGCTGGCACTGTTGCGGCAAAGGTCGAATACCTCAACCCGGGCGGCAGCTCCAAGGACCGCATCGCGGTGAAGATGATCGACGCCGCCGAGGCCAGCGGGCTGCTCAAGCCGGGCGGCACCATTGTCGAACCCACGTCGGGCAACACCGGCGTCGGTCTGGCTCTGGTTGCCCAGCACCGCGGCTACAAGTGTGTGTTTGTCTGCCCGGACAAGGTCAGCGAGGACAAGCGCAACGTGCTGATCGCATACGGCGCGGAGGTGGTGGTGTGCCCGACGGCGGTGCCGCCGGAGCACCCGGAGAGCTACTACAGCGTCTCCGACCGGCTGGTCGCCGAGATCGAGGGCGCCTGGAAGCCCGATCAATACGCCAACCCCCAGGGTCCCGCCAGCCACTACGAGACCACCGGGCCCGAGATCTGGGCCGACACCGACGGCAAGGTCACCCACTTCGTGGCCGGCATCGGCACCGGCGGGACGATCACCGGCGCAGGCCGCTACCTCAAGGAGGTGTCGGGCGGCGCGGTGCGCGTCATCGGCGCGGACCCCGAAGGGTCGGTGTATTCGGGCGGCACCGGCCGGCCGTATCTGGTCGAGGGCGTCGGTGAGGACTTCTGGCCGGCGGCCTATGACCCCGCGGTGCCCGACCAGATCATCGCGGTGTCCGACTCCGACTCGTTCGACATGACCCGGCGGCTGGCTCGTGAAGAAGCCATGCTGGTCGGCGGTTCGTGCGGCATGGCCGTGGTGGCCGCCGCGAAGGTGGCCGAGGAAGCCGGGCCCGACGCGCTGGTTGTCGTGTTGCTCCCCGACGGCGGCCGCGGCTACATGTCGAAGATCTTCAACGACTCGTGGATGTCGTCGTACGGCTTCCTGCGGACCCGGCTGGACGGCTCAACCGAGCAGCCCACGGTCGGTGATGTGCTGCGCGGTAAATCGGGTGCGCTGCCCGATCTGGTGCACACCCACCCCTCGGAGACGGTGCGCGACGCCATCGGCATCCTGCGCGAGTACGGGGTGTCCCAGATGCCCGTCGTCGGCGCCGAGCCGCCGGTGATGGCCGGTGAGGTCGCCGGCAGTGTCTCCGAGCGCGAACTGCTGTCGGCCGTCTTCGAGGGCCGCGCCAAATTGGCCGACGCCGTCTCCGTGCACATGAGCCCGCCGTTACCGATCATTGGTGCCGGCGAGGTGGTCAGCGCCGCCGGGCAGGCGCTGCGTGACTGGGACGCGTTGATGGTCGTCGAGGAAGGCAAACCTGTCGGGGTCATCACCCGATACGACCTGTTGGGCTTTCTGTCGGACGGACCGCGACGGCGTTAGCGGCGCCGGCCGCAGACCTCGCGCGGAGCCTCCGCTCAGGGGCGGCTCTCAGGTAGGGTAATGCGGCTAGTTCAGCTAATCCGCAGTGGAAGGTTGCACCATGACCGATCAACCGCCGCCCTCCTCGCCGCCCGAACCACCTGGTGGCTACGAACCGCCCTCCGGCGGGCATGAACCCACTCCTTCCGCGCCGGGCGCCTCGTACCCTCCACCACCGCCGCCCGGCGGCGGTTACCCCCCACCTCCGCCGGCTGCCGGTGGCTACGCGCCGCCGCCGCCCGGACCGGCGGTCCGAGCGCTGCCGACAGACTCCTACACGCCGTGGCTCACCCGGGTAATCGCGCTGATCATCGATTACCTGCCCTACGCGATCGTGCAGGGCATCGGCACCGGGATCATGTACACCACCCAGACGTCGTCCTGCGTCACCGATATCACGCAGTACGACGTCAGCCAGTACTGCGCCAGCCAGCCCTCGATGATCGGCCAGTTGCTGCAATGGCTCGCGACGCTGGTGGGCTTGGCCTACTGGATCTGGAACCGTGGCTACCGCCAGGGCACCACCGGCTCGAGCCTCGGCAAGACGGTGATGAAGATCAAGGTGGTCAGCGAGACCACCGGGCAGCCGATCGGTTTCGGATTGTCCGTCGTGCGCGACCTCGCCCACTTCGTCGACGCGGTCATTTGCCTCATCGGTTTCCTGTTTCCGTTATGGGACGCCAAACGGCAGACCCTCGCCGACAAGATCATGACAACGGTGGTCCTGCCGATCTGACGGGTCAGGCTGAACCCATCCGCTGTTCCAGGCCGACTGCGTCGGCCAGCTCGTCGCGGTGACGTCGCAGCCGAGGGTGCTCGTCACCTAATTCGCCCATCAGATCCCATAGGGCATCGGCGATTGCGTTGAGCTTGTGCTGCAGTGCGCGATCGCTACGTGACTGGGTGTTCTGCAGCAATGCCACCAGCAGAAACGTGATGATGGTGGTGACGGTGTTGATCACCAGTTGCCAGGTATCCACCGTCGGAAGCGCCCAGACGGTGGGTATCCACACGACGACAAGAAGCACGCAGATCGCGAAAAACCATGGCTTGGAAACCCACGCGCTGGTGGAAGTTGCGAAGCGATCGAACAGGGTCAGCTCCGAGTCGTCGCCTGACGGCATGTCCTCGGATGACGGATTGGCCGCCGGGCGGCTGTCATCGGTCATGGTGGTTCTCTCTGAGCGGTTGGTGCAGTCCAGTTACCGACGACTACCCGGCCGGTGATTCTCATAACCGCAGGCGACGTGATCGTGCGTCGCTCACTAGGCTGATCCTTGATGAGCGAGAACCGTAACGGACACGACGGAATTAAAGGACTGGCCACCAAGGCCATCCACGCCGGCTATCACCCGGATCCGGCTACCGGCGCAGTGAACGCGCCGATCTATGCCAGCAGCACGTTCGCCCAAGACGGTGTCGGTGGGCTGCGCGGTGGGTTCGAATATGCGCGCACCGGCAACCCGACCCGGGCCGCGCTGGAGGCCTCGCTGGCGGCCGTCGAAGGCGGCGCATTCGGGCGAGCGTTCAGTTCCGGCATGGCCGCAACCGACTGTGCCCTGCGGGCGATGTTGCGTCCCGGCGACCATCTGGTCATCCCAAATGACGCCTACGGCGGCACATTTCGCTTGATCGACAAGGTCTTCAGCCAGTGGGACGTCGGGTATACGCCGGTGGCGTTGTCCGACGTCGACGCGGTTCGGGCCGCGATCACGCCACAGACCCGGCTGATTTGGGTGGAAACACCGACCAATCCGCTGCTGTCCATCGCCGATATTGCGGCCATTGCCGAATTGGCGGCCGCGAACAACCCGGTGAAAGTGTTGGTGGACAACACCTTTGCCTCGCCCGCGCTGCAGCAGCCGTTGGCGCTGGGAGCCGACGTCGTGCTGCATTCGACCACCAAGTACATCGGTGGCCACTCCGACGTGGTGGGCGGCGCGTTGGTCACCAACGACAATGCACTCGACGATGCCTTCGCTTTTCTGCAGAACGGCGCCGGCGCGGTGCCGGGCCCGTTCGACGCCTACCTGACGATGCGCGGCCTGAAAACGTTAGTGCTGCGGATGCAGCGGCATAGCGAAAACGCTTTGGCCGTAGCGGAATTCCTCGCCGGGCAGCCATCGGTGAGTACGGTGCTGTATCCGGGTCTGCCCACCCATCCCGGGCACCATGTCGCCGCACAGCAGATGACGGGCTTCGGTGGCATGGTGTCGGTGCGGATGCGCGGCGGCCGCGCGGCCGCCGAAAAGCTGTGTGCCGGCACGAAGGTTTTCATCCTGGCCGAATCGCTGGGCGGGGTCGAGTCGCTGATCGAGCACCCCAGCGCGATGACCCACGCGTCGACGGCCGGTTCGCAACTGGAAGTACCCGACGACCTGGTGCGGCTTTCGGTGGGCATCGAGGATGTTATCGACCTGCTGGCCGATCTCGAACAAGCGCTGGGCTAGTTCGCGGTCGAACTAGGAGTGATACGGCTCCGCGCTGATCAGCGTGACCTCGACGGTGTTGCCGTTGGGCACGGTGTAGCTGCGGGTCTCACCGACCTTGGCGTCGATCAGCGCCCCGCCCAGCGGTGAGAGCGGCGAGAACACTTCGAGCTTGCCTTCGTTGACGCCCTCCTGGCGGGTGGCGATCAGGAACGTCTCGGTGTCCGACTTGTCACCGTTGTAGTAGACCTTCACCACCGAACCGGGCAGCGCGACGCCGGACTGCTTGGGCGCCTCGCCGACCTTCGCGCTGTTGAGCAGGTCCTGCAGCTGGCGGATGCGGGCCTCTTGCTGGCCCTGCTCGTCGCGGGCGGCGTGGTAGCCGCCGTTCTCGCGAAGGTCGCCCTCTTCGCGGCGGTCGTTGATTTCCGCGGCGATGACGGGACGATTCGCGATCAGCTGATCGAGCTCCGTCTTCAGTCGGTCATGTGACTCCTGGGTCAGCCAGGTCACCTGAGTGTCCGTCATCTCGTCGTGCTCCTCGTCCTGTCGTTTCGCGTAGCCGCGTAAGTTTCTGCACTCCATTAAGGGGAGTGTCTAGGTTTCCACCCCTTGCTGCCATTTTGTTGGGCTGATGGCCGCTAATGCAGCAATACACGGTCCCAGCCGGAACCGTGCATTCATCCATATTACCACCGAGGAAACAGCCGATGACATCATTTGAGGTTCGCTTTTGTGACCGATCAGGCTGCGCGCAGGTAGCTGGGCACGTCGGTGCCGCATCCGTAAATGTCCGCCATCGCCGGCGGCTGCGAAGACTTCACGATGGTCGTGACCTGCACCGTTGCCTGCGTGGAGGGCGGGACTTTGACCTCTCGTCGGCCCGTCTCGCTGCCGTCCTTCGCGCGGACGCGCACGATGCAGTCCACCGGCCGGGACGGATCGGATCGCGTCACGCTGATCGTGACCGAGGCCGTTTCGGCGTCGATCACCTGGTAGCCGCCCAGCGAACCCGAAACGTCGCTGGTGGCCAGCCTTTGGTAGCCGACGAACGCGACGCCGATGCCCGCAATCAGGGCCAGCACACCCAGCGCGATGGCCACCCGGCGTCGCGAGGCCGCAGACAGTCGCGAACGCCCGTAGCGGGACTCGGGACGCGGAATGGAAGTTTCGGTCATGGGAGTTTCACGTGTGGAGTGTGGCTGCCGGCGGGGGCCGACAGCATGCAACATGGGAGAACTGGAATTATATGGTCCTTATAGGCTTCGAAGGGAGACCGGCGGACCGACAAGGGGACACGTGAGCGAACTGCGGCTGATGGCGGTGCACGCCCACCCCGACGACGAGTCCAGCAAGGGCGCGGCCACGCTTGCCCGGTATGCCGACAAGGGTCACCGCGTGCTGGTCGTGACACTGACCGGCGGTGAGCGCGGCGACATCCTCAACCCGGCGATGGATCTGCCCGACGTGCAAGAGCACATCACCGAAATTCGTCGTGACGAGATGGCGAAAGCCGCCGAAATTCTCGGCGTCGAGCACACCTGGCTCGGTTTCGTCGATTCTGGTCTGCCCAAGGGTGATCCGCCACCGCCGCTGCCCGACGGCTGCTTCGCGCTGGTGCCGTTGGAGAAGTCCGTCGAGGCGCTGGTCCGCGTGGTCCGCGAGTTCCGGCCGCACGTGATCACTACCTACGACGAGAACGGCGGCTACCCGCATCCGGATCACATTGCCTGCCATCAGGTTTCGGTCGGTGCCTACGAGGCGGCGGGCGACCATGCCCGTTTCCCGGATGCTGGTGAACCTTGGACGGTGTCCAAGCTGTACTACGTCCATGGCTTCCTGCGTCAGCGGATGCAGTTGTTACAAGACGAATTCGCCAAAAATGGCGAAGAGGGCCCGTTCGGCAAGTGGCTGAAGCACTGGCAACCCGAGCACGATCCTTTCGAGTCCCGGGTGACGACGCGGGTGGAGTGCTCGGAATATTTCAGCCAGCGCGACGATGCGCTGCGCGCACACGCCACGCAGATCGACCCGAAAGCCGAGTTCTTCGCCGCCCCGATCGCCTGGCAGCAGCGACTATGGCCGACCGAGGAATTCGAGTTGGCTCGCTCGCGCGTCCCCGCCCCGCTGCCCGAGGACGACCTATTCGCCGGAATCGAGAACCACGCGTGAGCCACCTTTTACTCACGCTGATCGCTGACGGCGCACCGCAGCACACCGGGCCCGATTTCGGCAAGGCCAGCCCGATCGGGCTGCTGGTCGTCGTGCTCTTGTTGATCGCCACCTTGTTCCTGCTGCGCTCGATGAATCGGCAACTGAAGAAGGTGCCCGATTCGTTCGATCCCACGCACCCCGAGCCCGATCAGGCCGCCGATGAGGGCACCGATGCGGTCGGATCACCCCCTGACGAAGCACCCGGGCCCACGAACGGATCCACCCGGCCGTCAGGACCCGGCGATGAGCCCGGCTGAGTCGTCTTCGGTCAACACCCTCGGGCTGGCGACCAGCCCCTATTTGCGTCAACACGCAGACAACCCGGTGCACTGGCAGCAGTGGACGGCGCAGGCCATGGCCGACGCGGCGGCGCGCGATGTGCCGATCCTGCTTTCGATCGGTTATGCCGCCTGCCACTGGTGTCACGTGATGGCCCACGAATCGTTCGCCGACGATGAGGTGGCCGCCGCGATGAACGCGGGATTCGTCTGCGTCAAGGTCGACCGCGAGGAACGGCCGGACATCGACGCGGTCTACATGAACGCCACCGTTGCGCTCACCGGGCAAGGCGGCTGGCCGATGACATGTTTCCTGACGCCCGACGGCAGGCCCTTCTTCTGCGGCACTTACTATCCGAAAGTCGGTTTTCTGCAACTTCTTTCGGCCGTCACCGAGACATGGCAGCAGCGCCGGGGCGAGGTCGAGGAGGCGTCGGACGATATCGCCGGCGAGTTGCGCAAGATGTCGTCCGGACTGCCGGGTGGCGGCCCTGCCATCGGGCCGGAGCTGTGCGATCAGGCGGTCGCCGCAGTGCTGGCCGACCAAGACACGGTGCGTGGCGGGTTCGGCGGTGCGCCCAAATTCCCGCCGTCGGCGATTCTTGAAGCGCTGCTGCGCAGCTACGAGCGCACCGGATCGCCGGCAGCGCTAGAGGCCGTCGAACGCGCCGGCAACGCGATGGCCCGCGGCGGCATCTACGACCAGCTCGCCGGCGGTTTCGCCCGCTACAGCGTCGACAACGCTTGGGTAGTACCGCATTTCGAGAAGATGTTGTACGACAACGCGCTGCTGCTGCGCGCCTACGCGCACTGGGCCCGGCGCACCGGCGACCCGTTGGCCCGCCGCGTCACCGCGCAGACCGCGCAATTTCTGCTCGACGAGCTGACCGACGGCGACATGTTCATCTCGTCGCTGGACGCCGACGCCGACGCCGACGGCCGCGAGGGTTCGACCTACGTCTGGACGCCGCAACAGTTGACCGACGTGCTCGGCCCCGACGACGGTCCTTGGGCCGCTGAGGTTTTCGTGGTCACGCAATCCGGCACCTTCGAACACGGGACGTCGGTGCTGCAGTTGCCCCGCGATCCCGACGACCCGCAACGGTCCGAACGGGTGCGGACCGCGCTGCTGGCCGCCCGGCACACCCGGACCCAGCCGGGACGCGCCGCCTTGGTCGTCACGTCGTGGAACGGGCTGGCGATCACCGCGCTGGCGGAGGCCAGCGTGGCCCTCGAAGAACCCGAGTTGGTCCGCGCTGCGCGACGCTGCGCGACGGCGCTGCTGGACACTCATGTCGTCGACGGCCGACTGCGCCGGGCCAGCCTCGGCAGAGTGGTCGGCGACAGCGCCGCCATCCTGGAGGACCACGCGATGCTGGCCACCGGACTGCTGGCGCTCTATCAACTCGACGCCGAAGACGTCTGGCTGACTGCGGCGTGCGGGCTGCTCGACACCGCGTGCGCGCATTTCGCCGATCCGCGCCAACCCGGGCGCTGGTATGACACCGCCGACGATGCCGAACAGCTGATGCTCCGGCCGTCAGACCCGCTGGACGGAGCTACCCCGTCGGGCGCGTCGACGATCACCGAAGCGCTGCTGACCGCGGCGCATCTGGTCGACAGCCGCAACGCGCCGCGGTATCTGCAAGCGGCGACCGAGGCCCTGACCGCGCATTCGGCATTGCTGGCGCGGGCCCCACGGTCGGCCGGGCATTGGCTGGGCGTGGCCGAAACCGCGATCCGCGGGCCGCTGCAGGTCGCGGTCGCCTGCAGCTCGCCGCGCTCACCGCTGCTGCTCGATGCTCGCCGGTTCGCGCCGGGTGGAGCGATCGTGATGGGCGGCAAGATGGACTCGTCGGCGCTGCTGGTCGGCCGGGACCGAGTGCACAGTGCCGACGCCGCCTACGTGTGCCGCGGACGCCTGTGCGACCTGCCCGTGACGCGGTCGGCCGACCTGGCCGCCGCCCTGGGCGTCCCCGCGCGGTAGCGCCGATTCAGAAGACGACGAACCACATCGCGATGTAGTGGCAGATCGCCGCTATCGCGGTGCAGGCGTGGAAGAACTCGTGATAGCCGAACGTCGACGGCCAGGGGTCGGGCCAGCGCAGCGCGTAGAGAATGCCGCCGATGCTGTACAGCGCACCGCCGACGAACAGCAGCACCATCGCGGCCACGCCGGCGTTGTGCAGGATCTCGCCGGTGTACCAGACCGCTACCCAGCCCAGCAGGATGTACAGCGGCACGCCCACCCACCGCGGCGCCGACGGCCACAACATCTTCAGCAGGATTCCAGCCGACGCGCCGCCCCACACGATCCACAACACCACGTGCCCGTCGCGACCCGGCAGTGCCAAAAGCGCGAACGGGGTGTAGCTGCCGGCGATGAACACGAAGATCATCGAGTGGTCGGCCCGCCTCATCCATTTCTGAGCGGTGGCCGACTGCCAGCGGACGCGGTGATAGGTGGCGCTGACGGTGAACATGATGATAGTGGCGAAGGTGTACAGCAGCGTGGCCAGTCCGGCGCGGGTGGATCCCACCGCCCACGACACCGCGACCAGCGAGGCGCCCGCGAAGACGGCGGTGGCGGCGGAATAGACGTGAATCCAGCCGCGGAATCGCGGCTTGGTCAGTACTCGGGCCACACCATCGACAAGGTGCTGTGCGGCGTTGGCCGCGACCCCCTGCGATTCGGGTTCCGGGTCGGTGGCCGTGGTCGTCGAGCCGCTCATGTCTCCTGTTGCCTTGTTCGGGTGACGGTCAAGGTGGGTGTGCCTGACATGGATAGACACTAGTCGGCACCGGCCGGGGAGTGTCCTTTCAGCGGCAGCGACCTCGGCGAAAATCCGCCCGAGAATTCCTTGCCGCCCACAGTAGTGTGGAGCTTCGTGGAGATTATCCCGCCGCGGCTCAAGGACCCGCTGTATCGCGTCTACGAGCTTCGGCTGAGGCAAGGCCTGGTTGCCTCGAAGTCCCAGCTTCCGCGGCATATCGCGGTGCTCTGCGATGGGAATCGGCGGTGGGCCCGCGACGCGGGATACGACGACGTCAGTTACGGCTATCGGATGGGCGCGGCCAAGATTGCCG
The DNA here is from genome assembly GCF_025823255.1 of Mycobacterium montefiorense. Taxonomy (NCBI): domain Bacteria; kingdom Bacillati; phylum Actinomycetota; class Actinomycetes; order Mycobacteriales; family Mycobacteriaceae; genus Mycobacterium; species Mycobacterium montefiorense. Next base: position 96,064 of record NZ_JACKVL010000007.1, read on the forward strand.
AGATGCTGCGCTGGTGCCAGGAAGCCGGCGTCGAAATGACCACGGTCTATCTTCTGTCCACCGAAAACCTGCAACGCGATCCCGACGAGCTTGCCGGGCTGATCGAAGTCATCACCGACGTCGTCGAGGAGATCTGTGCACCGGCCAACCGCTGGAGCGTGCGCACGGTGGGCGATCTGGAACTGCTGGGCGACGAGCCGGCCCGCCGGTTGCGGGGCGCGGTCGAGTCCACGCCCAGCGTCGCGCCGTTTCATGTCAATGTGGCGGTCGGTTATGGCGGCCGGCAGGAGATCGCCGGCGCGGTGCGTGCGCTGTTGAGCAAGGAGCTCGCCAATGGCGCCACCGCCGAGGAACTGGTCGACGCGGTGACCGTCGACGCCATTTCCGAGAACCTCTACACCTCGGGGCAGCCCGACCCCGACCTGGTGATCCGCACGTCGGGCGAGCAACGGCTGTCCGGGTTTCTGCTGTGGCAGAGCGCCTATTCGGAGATGTGGTTCTGCGAAACGCACTGGCCGGCGTTTCGCCGCGTCGACTTTCTGCGCGCCTTGCGCGACTACACGCGGCGGGATCGCCGGCACGGCAAGTAGTCGGCCAAGGCGCTCAAGCGGCAGGTCACCCGCGTGCCACACTGGGTAGATGGCTGCACTGTCGGCGGTGGTGTTCACGCTGAGTGCCTGGCTGGGCCTGTATCTGGCGGCCCGTGATCCGCGTAAACCCGTCCTCGCGCTCGCGGCGATTGGACTGTGCGGCTTCGCGCTCGTGGTGGGGCTGGATGCGGTTCGGACCGCCAATCCCGCGGATGCCCAGCTGCTGAGCCGAGTCGAGATCTACCTGACGGCCATCCCCGGCGTGGCGTGGTTCGCGGTGCTCGTCGAGCTGTCCCGGCCCAGCGACGGCGGGCGGACGCGCACCCGCGAGTTGTTGCTGGTGGCCGGGGTTGCCGTGCTGACCCTGTTCGGGGCGATGATGGCCGGCAGTGTGGAGGGGCCGCTGCGGCCAGGTCACTGGGTGATGTTCGCAGTGATCTCGATATCGACCCTCGGCGCGATGGCGGTCGCGTTGCGCCGCCCGCGGCGGCCGAGGCCGGCCGTGGGACTCGCCATTACCGCGACCCTGTTCTTTGCATTGGCCAATGCGATCCTGATCATTCCGCTGGGCCTGGTGCCCAGCTGGGTTGCGCTGGCGTCGACGAGTTGCGACGTCCTCGCGCTCGGGCTTGCCGTCGCGCTGTGGGACGCATTTGATGAGGGCCAGGCGCTGCGCAACCACATGCTGCGCTCGTTCGCCGGTTCGGTGGCGGTGGCGGTGCTCTTCGGCGGCCAGGCGCTGATCGGGTTGGAGATGACCCGCGACGACCCCGCCGCGCAGACCGCGCTGACCGTGCTGCTGTTCACCAGCCTGGCGATCGCGATCACCGTGCAGGTGCTCGCGGATCCGCTGGCCGGTGTCCTCGACCGGCTGGCGTTCTGGAAATCGCCTGCGCTGCGGGCGGATCGGGCCGTGCTGCGGCATACCGGGGCGGCCCTGCCGCTGCGGCAGGAGCACCCGCTCGGCGACGTCGACGACGTCACCTTCGTCAGGCTCACCCGCCGTGCGCTAGGCCACTACGGCGACCTGAGCAAGCTGGTCGCGAGCCCGTTGACGGCGTTGCCGGTGATCGACGAGCGGCTGACCGCCCGCGGCGCACCCGACCATCCGGTCGAACGGGCCAACGAACTCAAGGCCCTGCTCGCCGACGGCATTTCGCGGCTGAAGCCCCGCGAAGGTGGCGACTTCGGCACCACCGAAGAATGGCGGTACTACAACTCGCTGTATTTCCCCTACGTCGTCGGGGTGCGCGCTTACGCGCAGAACGCCACCGCCTCGGGTCTGGATCCGACCGCTCGGCAGGCGTGGCAGTGGTTTGTGACGGAGGTCCCACAGCGCTCGCTGCACAACTGGCAAAATGCCGCGGCCCGGCTGATCGCCGCCGATCTTCGCGGGCGCGTCGCCGTCCCTACCGAGTAGCTCGACGCCGCCGCGGGCGCGCTTGCGCCCGAGCCTTATCTGTACAGCCATCAGCGTTATTCGGCTGACAACGCCGGTTGTAATGGCCCCGCGGCCCATCTTCGGGTGGACTGGCAACGAATGCGTTAGGTGCGGCCGGCCGGCCGGCACGTGCCATCCCGAGTCTGCCAGGGGGACTGATGTTTTCGCCGACCCTTCCGCCCGCCCAATTTGCGCGGATTGCCGAGATCGTCCGGCACCGCGTCGGTCGGCTGCACCAACGCATGGTTCCACCGCCTGCCGCGATGCTGGAAATGATCACGAATGCCTGGTCCGCGCAAGCGATTACCGCGGCAGCCGACCTCGGCATCGCCGACGTGCTGGCCAAGCAGCCGATGAACGCTGACGAGTTGGCCGAAGCGGTCGATGCGGACGCCGACACGATCGTCCGTCTGATGAGGGCGCTGATATCGCGAGGCATTTTTCGGCTGCGCCGGGACGGGCGCTATGGCCTCACCCCACTGGCGGACACACTGCGCAGCGACAGCGATGCCTCGCTGCGCGCGTTCGCCCGGTTCGTGGGCTCACCGCAGGAGCGGGAGCACTGGAGCCACATGACCGACTCGATCCGCACCGGCCGGGCCGTTGTCCCCGAGATACGCGGCAAATGCATTTTCGAGTATTTCGCCGAGCAACCCGAACTCGACGAGATCTTCAACAACGCGATGACTGACCTCTCCGAACTCGAAATTCCCCCGATCGTCGCGGCCTACGACTTCAGCCGCTATTCGACGATCGTCGACGTCGCCGGTGGGCACGGTCGGTTGTTGGCCGCGATCTTGAACGCCACGCCACACGCCCGGGGGATTCTGTTCGACCAGCCGCACGTCGTCGCGGACGCAGCACCGCTACTCAAGCAGTATCGGGTCGCTGACCGGGTGAAGCTGGTCGATGGTTCCTTTTTCGAGTCTGTCGCCGACGGTGGCGACGCCTACCTGCTCAAGCACATCATCCACGACTGGCCCGACGACGAAGCCGTACAGATTCTCGGCAACATCCGGAAGGCCGCCGGGGTCGGAAAGCATGTCCTGATCGTCGAATTCGTCATTCCACGGCACGACCGCGAATTCCCCGGCCACTGGATGGACTTGGAAATGCACATCGGGGCCGGGGCCCGCGAGCGTACCGCCTCCCAATACGGCCGGCTCTTGAGCCGTGCGGGCTTCCGGCTGACGCGGGTGGTCCAAACGGCCTCACCGATCAGCATTGTCCAAGCAGTCGCTGTCTAACACTGAATCATCAAGGAGTACCTATGTTTTCGATTAAATTCCCACAGACCGAGGTTATGCAGATCGTCGGCATCGCTCGGCATCATCTCGGTCGGCTACACCAACGCATGGTCCCGCCGCCGGCGGCGATGGTGGAATTGGTCATGAGTGCGTGGGCGGCGCAAGCGATTACCGCCGTGGCAGATCTGCGTATCGCCGACGCGCTGGCGAACGGACCGTTGTCGGCCGACGAGTTGGCCGACGCGGTCGACGCCGATGCCGACAGCCTCGCCCGCCTGCTGCGGGCGTTGATCGGCCGTGGCGTCTTCCGTCAGCTGCGCGACGGGCGCATGCCCTCAACCCGCTCGCGGAAACGCTACGCAGCGACAACGAGGTGTCGATGCGAGGCTTCGTCCGGTTTCTCGGCGCCCCCGAGCATCGGGAGCACTGGAGCCACCTCACGACTGCTATCCGCACCCGCCGGGCAGTCGTTCAAGAGATGCGCGGCAAACCGATCTTCGATTATCTGGCCGGGGAAAAGAAACTCGACGAAGTTTTCAACGACGCCATGACCAGTGCGTCCGAACTCGCGATCGCGCCGGTTGTCGCGGGCTACGACTTCAGCCGCTATTCGACGATCGTGGACGTCGCCGGTGGGCACGGGCGGTTGTTGGCCGCGATCTTGAATGCCACCCCGCAGGCTCGGGGGATTCTGTTCGACCAGCCGCACGTCGTCGCGGACGCGGCACCGCTACTCAAGCAGCATCGGGTGGCCGACCGGGTCCGGGTGGCCGAGGGGTCATTCTTCGAGACGATCACCGAGGGCGGCGACGCCTACGTCCTCAAACACATCGTGCACGACTGGCCCGACGACGAGGCGCTGCAAATCCTGCGCAATGTTCGTAAGGCGGCCGGGGCCGGTAAGCATGTGCTGCTCGTCGAAATGGTGCTGCCCGGCCACGATCGCGACTTTATGGGCAACTGGCTCGACCTGGAAGTGCTCGTCGAATTCGACGCACGCGAGCGCACCGCCGCCGGATATGCCGAAATGTTGAATCGTGCCGGGTTCCGCATGACACGGGTGGTGCCAACGGCATCGGCGTACAGCGTCGTCGAAGCCGTCGCCGTCTAAATCCCCATTCGCCGCCGATTTTGGGAATACCTCGATGCGATCCCTCGTCATTTCTTCCGTGGCAGGAGTTGGCAGTGCCACGAGTCGATATGGCAGTGCTCCGGCGGCACGCTCAAACCAGTTCGACACAAAACGCCATCGCGAGGAGTAATCAAATGTCCGTTGTCACTGGCATACCGAATAGACACATGTACGACTCGACCGAATCGTTGTTGCGTTTCGCGATGCGTGCAGACGGCACTTTGACCGGGCTGTTCGGTCTGGCCATCGCCGTCATCGCCGACCTGAACTCCGATCTGGAATACGCCCTGGGCGCTCTGTTCGTGGTCTACGGCCTGGTGGTGTACAGCCTGACGGGGTTGGCGGACCTGCGCGGCGTTGGTGTCGGTGTCATCGTCGCAAACATCGTGTTGACTCTGGGCGCCCTGGTGGCCGTCGAAGCAGTCCCCATGTCCGCGGCCGGGGTGGCCGCCACGCTGGCCACCGGCGTTTACGCCGCGGGCTTCGCGTGGCTGCAATACCTGGGAGTGCGTCGGCTCCAGACCGCCTAGCTCCCCATCCCGCCGGTGCGGGGCGCCTCCGCGGCCACGGAGCGTCGCCCCGCTCCGGCCTGCTGGGAGCCTTTACAGCTTGCGCAACCGCAACCGGTTGATGGAGTGGTCGGCGTCCTTGCGCAGTACCAGGGTCGCGCGCGGACGGGTGGGAAGAATGTTCTCGACCAGATTGGGCCGGTTGATCGACCGCCAGATCTCACGCGCGGCGGCGACTGCCTTGGTGTCGTTGAGGGCCGAGTAGTGGTGGAAGTGCGATTCCGGGTCGGCGAAGGCCGTGCCGCGCATGGCCAGGAACCGCGAGACGTACCACTGTTCGATGTCTTCGATCCGGGCGTCCACGTACAGCGAGAAGTCGAACAGGTCCGACACCATCAGCGTCGGACCGGTCTGCAATACGTTGAGACCTTCCAGGATCAAGATGTCTGGATGCCGAACCACGTGTTTGGCCCCGGAGATGATGTCGTAGCGCAGGTGTGAGTACACCGGCGCACACGCGTAGTCCGAGCCCGATTTGACCGAGGTGACGAACCGCATCAGCGCCCGGCGGTTGTAGCTCTCCGGAAAGCCTTTGCGGTGCATCAGGTTTCGTCGGTCTAGCTCGGCATTCGAATAGAGGAAGCCGTCGGTAGTCACCAAGTCGACCCGCGGGTGGTGATCCCAGCGCGCCAGCAACGCCTGCAGCACACGGGCGGTGGTCGATTTCCCGACCGCCACGCTGCCGGCCACGCCGATGATGAACGGCACCGGCCGGTCCGGGTTCTGCTGCGGCTCACCGAGGAATTCCGAAGTGGCAGCGAACAATCGCTGCCGGGCCGCGACCTGAAGATGGATGAGCCGGGCCAGCGGCAGATACACCTCTTCGACCTCTAGCAGGTCGATCTGCTCGCCGAGACCACGCAGGCCGACAAGTTCCTCTTCAGTGAGGGCCAGCGGCGTCGACATGCGCAACGCGCGCCACTGCTTTCGGTCGAACTCCACATAAGGGCTCGGCTCGCTCAGCCGGGGCATAGTGCAAGTGTGGCAGGGGCGATAGCACGCCGGACGGCTGGGCTGGCTTAAACCGTCGCTCGTTAGACTGGGGCCCGTGACTGCCGCACCTGATGCCCGTGTTTCCACGTCCCTGATGTCTGCCCCGCTCGCCGAAGTCGACCCGGATATCGCCGAGCTGCTCGGCAAAGAGCTGGGCCGGCAACGCGACACCCTCGAGATGATCGCGTCGGAGAACTTCGTACCGCGCTCGGTGCTGCAGGCCCAGGGCAGCGTGCTGACCAACAAATACGCCGAGGGATTGCCCGGCCGGCGCTACTACGGCGGCTGCGAGCACGTCGATGTCGTGGAGAACATCGCCCGCGACCGTGCCAAGGCGTTGTTCGGTGCCGACTTCGCGAACGTGCAGCCGCACTCCGGTGCGCAGGCAAATGCGGCGGTGCTGCACGCCCTGATGTCACCCGGGGAGCGGTTGCTGGGTCTGGACTTGGCCAACGGTGGACACCTGACGCACGGAATGAAGCTCAACTTCTCCGGCAAGCTCTACGAGAACGGCTTCTACGGTGTCGACCCGACGACGCATCTCGTGGACATGGACGCGGTGCGCGCTCAGGCGCTCGAGTTCCGCCCCAAGGTGATCATCGCCGGCTGGTCGGCCTACCCGCGGATTCTCGACTTCGCGGCGTTCCGGTCGATCGCCGACGAGGTCGACGCCAAGCTGTGGGTGGACATGGCCCACTTCGCGGGCCTGGTCGCAGCCGGACTGCACCCCTCTCCGGTGCCGCACGCGGACATCGTCTCCACCACCATTCACAAGACGCTGGGCGGCGGGCGCTCCGGGATGATCCTGGGGAAGCAGGAATACGCCAAAGCCGTCAACTCAGCGGTGTTCCCCGGCCAGCAGGGCGGCCCGCTGATGCACGTGATCGCGGGCAAGGCCGTCGCGCTGAAGATCGCCGGCACCCCTGAATTCGCCGAGCGCCAGCAGCGCACGCTGTCCGGCGCCCGGATCCTCGCCGATCGTCTATTGGCAGCCGATGTCGCCAAGGCCGGGGTGTCGGTGGTCAGCGGCGGCACTGACGTCCACCTGGTGCTGGTCGACCTGCGCAACTCCCCGCTCGACGGGCAGGCAGCCGAGGACCTGCTGCACGAGGTCGGCATCACGGTCAACCGCAACGCCGTACCCAACGACCCGCGGCCACCGATGGTGACGTCTGGTCTGCGGATCGGGACCCCCGCGCTGGCTACCCGCGGCTTCGGGGACGCCGAGTTCACCGCGGTGGCCGACGTCATCGCCACCGCGTTGGCGGCCGGCACCTCGGCCGATGTCACGGCGCTGCGAGACCGGGTGACCCGGCTTGCCCGGGAGTTCCCGTTGTACGAGGGACTCGAGGACTGGGCATTGGTCGGTCGCTGACGCGACACGGCGCGGCCTGTTTTATTAAACCTGTGTCTATCGGTTACAGTTACCGCATGGCACAGAAACCTGTCGCTAACGCGCTGACCCTGGAACTCGAGCCGGTCGTCGAGGCGGAGATGGACCGCCACCTGTCCACCGACGACATCTGGTTCGCTCACGACTACGTGCCGTTCGACCGCGGCGAGAACTTCGCCTTCCTCGGCGGCCGCGACTGGGACTCGTCCAGCATGACGCTGCCGCGGCAATTCACTGACGCCTGCGAGATCCTGGTGCTGCTCAAGGACGACTTGGCCGCTCATCACCGCGAGCTTGTCGAGCACTTCATTCTCGAGGACTGGTGGGGCCGCTGGCTGGGCCGCTGGACCGCCGAAGAGCATCTGCACGCCATCGCGCTGCGCGAATACCTGGTGGTGACCCGCGAGGTCGACCCCACCGCCAACGAAGAAGCCCGCGTCCAGTACCTGATGCAGGGCTACCGCGCCGACACTTACACGCAGGTGGAAACCCTGGTGTACATGGCTTTGACCGAGCGCACGCATGCCGTCTTCTGCCGCAACCTGGCCGCCCAGCTCGAAGAGCCGATCTTGGCCGGCCTCATCGACCGGATCGCCCGCGACGAGGCGCGCCACGAGCTGTTCTTCTCCAATCTCGTCGCGCACTGCCTGACTTACACCCGCGACGAGACCATCGCCGCGATCGCCAAACGAGCGGCCGACCTCCAGGCCGTCGGTGCGGACATCCAGGCGTATCGGGACAAGGTGCGCAACGTCGCCGACGCGGGGATTTTCGGTCCCGCCGAACTGCGTCGGGCGATCTCCGATCGCATTACCGAGTGGGGCGTCGCTGGCGAGCCCCAACTGCGGCAGTTCGTCGGCTAAGCCAACCTTCGCGGCGATCACTGCGCTCGCCGTTCTTCACCACCCATCACCACCCCGGCGTCGGCGCGCCTGCGCTGCTGCTAAGCGGCGACGGGAGTAGCGTCATTCTCGATGGTCAGCGTCATGCTCAGCTGCCAGGGCGGCACCTCCCGTCACTACAACGGAAGGACCGGCCCCGGTCCTGGTGTCGCAGTTCCCGCCGACATGCCTGCGCGGGTCCGCGCGGGCTCATCCCGCTCGAGGAGCGCTACGTGACCGAACTCCGGACCTACGTGATCGACACTTCGGTGCTGCTGTCCGACCCCTGGGCATGTAGTCGGTTCGCCGAGCACGAGGTGGTGGTCCCGCTGGTGGTGATCAGCGAACTCGAGGCTAAACGCCACCACCACGAGCTGGGATGGTTCGCCCGACAGGCGTTGCGATTGTTCGACGATCTGCGGCTCGAACATGGACGCCTGGATCAGCCCATTCCCGTTGGGGCGCAAGGCGGTACGCTGCACGTCGAACTCAACCACACCGACCCAGCGGTGCTGCCGGCCGGTTTCCGCAATGACAATAACGACTGCCGGATCCTGAGTTGCGCGGCCAACCTCGCTGCTGAAGGCAAGCGGGTTACGTTGGTCAGCAAGGACATTCCGCTGCGCGTCAAGGCTGCCGCGGTGGGTCTGGCCGCCGACGAGTACCACGCGCAAGACGTGGTCGTCTCCGGTTGGTCGGGGATGCAGGAGATCGAGACCGCCGCTGAGGACATCGACTCGCTGTTCGCCGATGGCGAGATCGACCTGGCTGATGCTCGAGACCTGCCGTGTCACACTGGAATTCGGCTTCTCGGCGGTACCTCTCATGCGCTGGGCCGGGTCAATGCGGACAAACGTGTCCAGCTGGTTCGCGGTGACCGCGAGGTGTTCGGACTGCGCGGTCGCTCCGCCGAGCAGCGCGTCGCGCTCGACCTGCTGCTCGACGAGTCGGTGGGCATCGTGTCGCTGGGCGGCAAGGCCGGCACCGGTAAGTCGGCGCTGGCGCTGTGCGCCGGCCTGGAGGCGGTGCTGGAACGACGGACCCAGCGCAAAGTGGTGGTGTTCCGCCCGCTGTACGCCGTCGGCGGCCAGGAACTGGGCTACCTGCCCGGCAGCGAGAGCGAAAAGATGGGTCCCTGGGCGCAGGCGGTCTTCGACACCCTGGAAGGGTTGGCCAGCCCGGCCGTGCTGGAGGAAGTGCTATCCCGCGGCATGCTCGAAGTGCTGCCGCTGACCCACATCCGCGGTCGTTCGCTGCACGACTCGTTCGTCATCGTCGACGAGGCGCAGTCGCTGGAGCGCAACGTGCTGCTGACCGTGCTGTCCAGGCTGGGCACCGGTTCGCGAGTGGTGCTGACGCACGACATCGCCCAGCGTGACAATTTGCGGGTGGGCCGCCATGACGGCGTCGCGGCCGTCATAGAAAAGCTCAAGGGTCATCCGCTGTTCGCGCACATCACCCTGCTGCGCAGCGAGCGGTCACCGATTGCCGCGCTAGTCACCGAGATGCTCGAAGAAATCGCCGGCCCGAACTGACGCTTCCGCACCACCCTGCCGCCGGCTTTCGTCGGCACCTTTGGGCTTGAGTGTGCGCTGACGGCGCGATTTGAGCCGTTTTCCCGCCTCGTGGGCACACTCGGCGCCCACGTCGCACACTCGGGGGTGAGTAGGCTTTTACCGTGCCGAAACGACCCGACAGCCAGGCCTGGCGCTATTGGCGGACCGTGTTCGGTGTCGTGGCCGCCGGCGCGGTGCTGGTGATCGGTGGCCTGACCGGTCACGTGACGCGCGCCGACAACCTGAGTTGCTCGGTGGTCAAATGCGTCGCGCTGACGTTCGACGATGGGCCCAGCCCGTTCGACGAGCGGCTGCTACAAATTCTGAAAGACAATGACGCCAAGGCCACCTTCTTCCTGATTGGCAACAAGGTGGCTGCCAACCCGGCCGGAGCAAAGCGCATCGCCGATGCCGGCATGGAGATCGGCAGTCACACCTGGGAACACCCCAACATGGCGACGATCCCACCAGACGACATTGCCGCACAGTTCGCTAAGGCCAACGATGCGATCAACGCCGCGACCGGGCGGACTCCGACGCTGTATCGGCCCGCCGGCGGGCTGTCCACCCCCGAGGTACGCCAGACCGCCGGCCGTTACGGGCTGTCCGAAATCCTTTGGGATGTAATCCCTTTCGATTGGGCAAATGACTCGAACATCGCCGCCACCCGGTACATGCTGATGACGTACATCAAGCCTGGCTCGGTGGTGTTGCTGCACAGCACCTACTCGAGCACCGTCGATTTGGTGTATCAGTTCATTCCGGTTCTCAGGGCCAACGGCTACCGGATGGTGACGGTCAGCGAATTGCTGGGCCCGCGCGCCCCGGGCAGCAGCTACGGCAGTCGGGAAAACGGGCCCCAGGCCAACCAGCTTCACGACATCCCACCCGGTGAGATCCCGACGTTGCCCAATACGCCGTCGCCCAAGCCGATGCCGAACTTCCCGATCACAGACATCGAAGGCCAGAACTCGGGCGGGCCAAATAACGGTGCTTAGCGCACGCGCGGCTACCTTTAGAGGGTGATCAAAGCGGACGGGCTGCGAGGTCGGAGTGCGCGAGGGTCGAGCGCCGCGACATCCGAGCCGCCGCAGCGCAAGTCGGCTCGCAGGCTCTTGATCGAATACGCGATCGACCTTGCCCTGTCCTACATCATCGCCGTCATCGACGTTGCCGCCATCCTGATTCCGCTGCGGGGTCACACTTCGGCCGCCACCAGCGTCGTCTTCGCGGAAAAAGACACCGCCATCGTGGTCTTGCTGGTGGTGCTGGGGGTCATCGGTGTCGCGGTGTCCGGCATGGTCAGCCTCACGCCCACGGTGCGCTGGTATGCCGCCGGCGACGAACCCACCACGGCGCAACGGGAAGTCGCGATGCGGCTGGCCGGCCGCCAGACAGGGATCCTGCTGGCGGCCTGGGGCCTGGCCGGCGGCATCTTTGTGTTGGTCAACCTGAGCGGTGGCGCCGCGCTGCTGTTGCCGATGATGCTCGGCGTGCTGCTCGGTGGTCCGGCCGCCGCGGGCACGGGAATGCTGCTCGCGCAACGCACGCTGCGGCCCATCATGGGTGCCGCCACGCGGGGGCAAGAGCCCCGATTGGCGGTGCCGGGAGTGTTCGCACGGTTGGTCATGCTGTGGTTTCTGGTCAGCGCGCTACCGATCGGAGTCGTGGCAACGCTGGTGGTGCTGCGCTCATACGGCTGGCTGATTCAGAAGTCCGCCTCGTTAGACGTGCCCATCCTGGTGGTGTCGCTGGCCGCGGTGTTGCTCGGGCTGCCCACGATGATCCTGACCTCCCGGTCGATTTCGGACCCGATCGGCGAAGTGGTGGACGCGATGGCTCAGGTCGAACGCGGCCACATTGATACCACCGTGGGCGCCTACGAGCGATCCCAAATCGGGCGTCTCCAAACGGGATTCAATCGGATGGTGACCGGGCTTGCCGAGCGCGACCGGTTGCGCGACCTGTTCGGCCGCCACGTCGGGGCCGACGTGGCTCAGCGCGCCATCGAAGAGGGCGCATCTTTGTCGGGGGATGTGGTCGAGGCCGCGGTGCTGTTCATCGATCTGGTGGGCTCCACTCAGCTCGCGGAAAGTCGTCCGCCCCAAGAGGTTGCCGACGTGCTCAACGACTTCTTCCGAATCGTCGTCGACGCCGTCGACGAACACCACGGACTGATCAATAAATTCGCGGGCGACGCTGCGCTGGCGATCTTCGGGGTGCCGCTGCGGACCGGCGAGCCGGCATCGGCGGCGCTGGCCACTGCGCGCACGCTGGGCATCCAATTACGCCGGCTCCCCGTGGTCGATTTCGGTATCGGGGTCTCGGCGGGCCGTGTTTTCGCGGGCAACATCGGTGCCGAAAACCGCTATGAATACACGGTAATCGGTGATGCGGTCAACGAGGCCGCACGCCTGGCGGATCTGGCGAAGACCTCGGATCGGCGGATTCTGTGCTCGGCCGCGGCCATCCAACGAGCCGACGAAACCGAACGGGATCACTGGGCGGCGTGCTATTCCACCGTGCTGCGCGGCCGATCGGAGGCCACCCACGTCTCGGCGCCCGCGGGCCCCGCCTAGGCGCGACCTACTTCGAGACCTTCAGCGAGCCGATCACCTGGTTGAGGATGCCCGCCGAGGCGGTATCTCCGATGGGTGTTGCGCCCAGGAAGATAGTGACCGGCTTGGTGTCAACCGCGATGATGGTCACGGCATCGCCCTTCACATTTCGGGCGGGGTCGGCGATCGTGACGTTGGCGTCCACCCGGGCGGCCTTGATCCCCTCAACCGTCATCGACGACTTTTTAATCGGGCCCAGCGTCGGTGAGGCGTTCGAATAGCCGGGACCTTCGGCCACGCAATTCATCAACTTCGCCGCCTGTGCGGTGACATCCATACTCGGAACGAAATTGCTCACCGCGACCTCGGCCTGCATTACCCACTGGCTGGCTCCCTGCACCTCTTGCGCGAGGCCCACTGCGCCAATCAGATTCGGACTCTGGTCGTCCGAAAACGGCATCCATCCGGGTGCCGCGTTCGCCGGGAACGACAACTTGCCGGCCTTGATCGGGGCGCCGCCCGCCGGCTTGTCGCCACCGGACACGTTCGGCGTGCAATCGGTTGCGGTCTGCCCGGACCCGCTGGGCTGCGACGTCGGCGCGACCGAACTGGTCGAGGGGTTGGCCTTGGGGGACTTGGATCCGTTGCCCAGGCTGAGCACCAGAATCACCACCAGCGCGATGACGCCAAGCACCGCGATACCGGCGACGATCAGCCATGGCATGTTCGACCGTGGGCCAGTCGGCGGCGGTCCGGGGGGATAGGACCCGGGTGGCCAGCCGGGCGGGAACTGTTGGCCGGGCGGCGGATACGGCTGACCGGGGTAGCCCTGCGCCGAGGGGTCCACGCCGCCCGCGGGATTGATGAACGGACCGGTCGGCGGATAGGGGTACGAGCCGCTTTGCGGCCCCGAGTAGGGGCCGCCCTGCGGATACGGCAGCGGGCCGCCTTGCGGCGGGCCCTGGGGTGGACCACCCTGCGGAGAACCACCCCAATAGGGGCCCTGCCCATACGGATTCGCTCCGTACGGATCCTGGCCGTAGGGACCGCCCGGAGGAACCGTCATTGCAGAACCATCCCCACTTAGTTCGCTGGTTTGACCTTGGCCATCGCCAGCACGTCAAGCCGGCGGTCCAACTCCTCGAGCGACAACTTGTCGCCGATCAGGCCGCGGGCGATGACGGTCTGGCGAATCGTCTTGCGCTCCTTGAGCGCTTGCTTGGCCACGGCAGCCGCTTCCTCGTAGCCGATGGCCGAATTCAATGGTGTCACGATCGACGGCGACGACTCGGCCAACTCGCGCAGGTGCTCGACATTGGCCGACAGCCCGATGATGCAGCGCTCGGCGAACAGCTTTGACACGTTGGTCAGCAGCTTGAATGACTCCAAGACGTTGCGGGCCATCATTGGGATGTAGACGTTGAGTTCGAACGCGCCGGACAGACCGCCGACGGCCACCGCGGCATCGTTGCCGATCACCTGCGCCGCGACCTGCGTAACCGCCTCCGGCAGAACCGGATTGACCTTGCCTGGCATGATCGAGCTGCCCGGCTGTAGGTCCGGCAGTCCGATCTCGGCCAAACCGGTCAGCGGCCCGGACCCCATCCAGCCGACGTCGTTGGCGATCTTGGTCAGCGACACGGCGATGGTACGCAGCGCGCCGGATGCCTCCACCAGGCCGTCGCGCGCGGCCTGTGCCTCAAAAGAGTTTGCCGCCGTGCGTAGTTCGGACAATCCCGTGGAAGCAACCAGGGCCTCGACAACCTTGGCGCCGAAACCGTCGGGAGCGTTGAGCCCGGTGCCCACCGCGGTTCCGCCGATCGCCAGCTCACCCAGCCGGGGCAGCGTGGCGCGCACCCGCTCGATCCCGGCCTCGATCTGGCGGGCATATCCGCTGAATTCCTGGCCGAGCGTCACCGGCACGGCATCCATCAGGTGAGTGCGGCCGGACTTGACCACGGTGTGCCATTCGCTGGCTTTGGTTGCCAGTGCGTCGTGCAGTATTTCGAGCGCCGGGATCAGATGGCGGACAGCGGCTTCGGTGGCCGCGATGTGGGTGGCGGTCGGGAAGGTGTCGTTGGACGACTGCGACATGTTGACGTCGTCGTTGGGGTGCACCGTGACGCCATTGGCCGCCGCGATGGATGCGATGACCTCGTTGGTGTTCATGTTGGAGCTGGTGCCCGAGCCGGTCTGAAACACGTCGATCGGGAACTGGTCGTCGTGTTTGCCGTCGGCGATCTCAGTTGCCGCCGCGACGATCGCGTCGGCTTTCTCCTTGGCCAGCAGCCCGAGGTCGGAGTTCACCTGGGCGCAGGCGCCCTTCAGCAGTCCCAACGCGCGGATCTGAGTGCGTTCCAGCCCCCGGCCTGAAATCGGAAAGTTCTCCACGGCGCGTTGGGTTTGGGCTCGCCACAACGCTTTTGCGGGCACTCGTACCTCGCCCATGGTGTCGTGCTCGATGCGATATTCGCCGCTTTCGGCCATCAATTAGTTCCTGTTCGTCGGGTTATCGCGGTTACGGCAGGGGATAGGCAGCGGTGCTGTCGCCGGTGAAGTCGATCGCTGAGTATTCGTTGAGCTTGGAGAGCCGGTGGTAGGCCTCGATCATCCGGACGGTGCCCGACTTCGACCGCATCACGATCGACTGCGTGGTGCAGCCGCCGGGGTAGTACTGCACGCCCTTGAGCAGGTCGCCGTTGGTGACCCCGGTCGCGCAGAAGAAGACGTTGTCGCCGGACACCAGGTCTTCGGTGGTCAGGATCTGGTCCAGGTCGTAGCCGGCATCGACCGCCTTGCGGCGTTCGGCGTCATCGTGCGGCGCCAGCTGCGCCTGGATCGCCCCACCCATGCAACGGATCGCGGCGGCGGCGATGATGCCCTCCGGCGTGCCGCCGATACCGGCCAGCATGTCGGTGCCCGAGTCGGGCCGGCAGGCGGAAATCGCGCCGGCGACGTCGCCGTCGGTGATCAGCCGAATGCGGGCACCGGTGGCGCGGGCGTCCTCGATGAGCTGAGCGTGCCGCGGCCGGTCCAGGATGCACACGGTCATGTCCCGCACCGACAGGCCCTTAACCTTGGCGACCGCGTGGATGTTGTCGGCGATCGGCGCGGTGATGTCCAGCACGTGCGCGGCTTCGGGGCCGACGGCGATCTTGTTCATGTAGAACACCGCCGACGGGTCGAACATGGCCCCGCGATCGGCCACCGCCAGCACCGAGATCGCGTTGGGCATGCCCTTGCTCATCAGTGTGGTGCCATCGACCGGGTCAACCGCGAAGTCGCAATCCGGGCCGTCACCGTTGCCGACCTCTTCGCCGTTGTAGAGCATCGGTGCTTCGTCTTTTTCGCCCTCGCCGATCACGACGACCCCGCGCATGGAAACCGTGTTGACCAGTTCGCGGATCGCGTCGACGGCCGCGCCGTCACCGCCCTCCTTGTCGCCGCGACCCACCCAGCGACCGGCGGCCATCGCGCCGGCCTCGGTGACCCTGACCAGTTCCAGGGCCAGGTTGCGGTCGGGGGCTTCGCGGCGTGCCCGTACCTGCGGGTCGGGGCCCGCGGTTGCGGTCGAAGACGAACCGGAGCTGCCCGATGCTGTCATGGTTGCTGATTCTCCCAGAAGCAGATCGGCCAGCTGGATCTGGGCTGTGGCTGTTGACAGCGGGCTGGGATACTGCAGGGGTGACCGACGAGCAGCCCAACGCGCAGGAGGCCGGTGAGCCCGTGCCCGCGCCCAGGCCGGCCAAACCGCGGCTGCTCGAAGACGGTCGGGACATGTTCTGGTCGCTGGCACCGCTGGTAATCGGGTGCATCCTGCTGGCCGGCATGGTCGGGATGTGTTCCTTCCGGCCGACCGGGGCGAACAAAGGAGCAATTCCGTCCTACGACGCCGCGACGGCCTTGCGTGCGGATGCTCAGACACTGGGGTTTCCCATCCGATTGCCCTTGCTACCCGCAGGCTGGCAGGCCAACTCCGGCGGCCGCGGCGGCATCGAGAATGGGCGATCCTCGGGTAGCCAACGGCTGAACGCGGCCACCTCGACGGTCGGGTACATCGGCCCGACGGGAATGTATTTGAGCCTGACGCAGAGCAACGCAGACGAGGACAAGCTGGTCGGCTCGATTCATCCTTCGGCGTATCCAACCGGAACGGTCGACGTCTCGGGGACGAACTGGATCATCTACCGCGGATCCGGTGAAAGTGGTGCCGACGCCGAACCGGTATGGACGACCAGGCTCACCAGCCCGGGTGGTGCCGCCCAGATCGCGATCACGGGTGCCGGAAGTACCGACCAGTTCCGTACGCTGGCGTCGGCGACGCAGTCACAGCCGCCGCTGCCGACAAGCCGATAGGAGCGACTCGCGTGACAGCACCCGAAGCGGACCTCTCAGGATGGGTCGCGGAACCGTTCACCGGTGGCGGTTACACCCATGACGTCTATCGCAGGGGCACCGGCCCCGGGGTGGTGCTGATCCCCGAGATACCCGGGATCCATCCAGGGGTGCTGGGTCTGGGTAATCACTTGGTGGACAACGGTTTCACCGTCGTCATCCCGTCGCTGTTCGGCGTGCCGGGCCACCCGAAGACCGCCGGGTACACGGCGGGGGTGATCGCGCGGGCCTGTGTGGCAAAGGAATTCGCGGCCTTCGCGACCAACAAGCAGCGGCCGGTGTCGCTGTTCCTGCGCGCGCTGGCCCGTGATCTCAAGGCGTCGGCGGGAGGCAAGGGCGTCGGCGTGATCGGCCAGTGTTTCACCGGCGGCTTCGCGCTGGCCGCCGCGGTCGACGACAGCGTGCTGGCCCCGGTGCTCAGCCAGCCGTCGGTACCGCTGCCCCTTGGCCTGACGCGTCGCAGCGACACCGGACTCAGCGAATCCGAGCTGACCACCATCGCCGACCGCGCTGCCAACGAGGGCTTGTGCGCCATGGGTTTGCGATTCAGCGAGGACTGGATGTCTCCGCGGAATCGATTCACCGCGCTCAAGGACCGCCTTGGGGACGCGTTCGAGGTGATCGAGATCGATTCACGCCCGGGCAACGAACACGGTTTCGGCAAGATGGCGCACTCGGTGCTCACCGACGAGGTCCGTGAACTCGAAGGTCAGCCGGCCTACGAGGCCCGCAAGCGGGTCGTCGAATTCCTTACTGCGCGGCTGACTTAACGCCTGCTCTCGCCTTCCGGCGCGGCAGCCAGCCGCGGCGCTTCGGCGCTTCGTCGTCCGGGTTCACCAGCTCGACACCCTGGTAGACCGCCAGGTAGACATCGATGGTCGTGACGATCAGGATCATCACCACCGGCCCGATGACGATGCCCCAGGGGCCGAACATGGCGAGCCCGGCGAACACCGACAGCAGCATCAGCGCCGAATTCAGCCGGGCGTCACGCGGGACCAGGATCGGGCGCAGGAAGTTGTCGATGTTGGTGACTACCAACAGATGCCACAAAATCACGAACGCGCCGCCGAAGATGTTGCCGTAGAAGATCATTCCGATCCCGAACGGAATCGTCACGATGCCGCCGCCCAGCGGAATGATCGACAGCGCCGTTAGCAGGATCGCGAAAATGAAGAAGCCGTGCTGGAATCCGGCGATGTAGATCGACGCGGCGCCCGCGACACCTTGGCATAGCGCGATGACGAACTGACCGAACACGGTGCCGCGTACCATCGCGCCGGTCTTCTTCAGGTATAGATCCGTGACTTCCTCGCCGAGCGGGTTGAGCTGACCGATCAACGTGCGCAGCTTCTCGCGGTGCACCAGCAGTGCGATGAACACATACAAGAAGATGATCGCGTAGGTGACCGCTCCCGCGATCCCGCCGGCGGCGCTCTGCAGGAATTGCAGCAGCCATTGACCGGCGTGCTGTGCTGCGGTGACCATCGCCTTACGCAACATCTCCGGCGTTACCGTGATGTGCAGGAAGGGGATTCGGGCCAGTACGTCATTGACGAGCTGTAGGACTCTGCCGCCGAGTTCGCTTGGATCGGTGGTCTTGACCCAGCCGGAAACGCTGTCGACCATGCGGGTGATCTGGACGACGGCCAACACAATGAAGAGGCCGACCGGAACGATGAAAATGGCCAGCGCCGACATCAAAGTGCAGGCGGCCGACAGGCCGGTGCCGAGGCGGCGGTTGAACCGATTGAACAGCGGCGTGAACAAGTACGCTCCGACCGCGGCGACGACGATCAGCACGAAGTAGTCGCGCAAGAAGTACGCGCCGAAAACTAGCGCTATCAGCGTGAAAACCGCGAGGGCGCGCTTCTGAGTGAGCGTGAATTCGGTGTTCATACGAGCCGTCCGTCCTCCACCTCGTCGTTGAGCGCAACCTTAGCCCGAGGCGGTGGTTTTCGGCAGTATCCGCGCTACCGTTTGGCGGCGGCTTTGGCCGCCAGGTCCTCGCGTTCCATCTGCTGGTACAGATCTATGTAGTACGACTGGCACTCGGTAAGTGCCTTCTCGGTGGTGAACAGCGGCTGGTAGCCCAGGTCACGGGAAGCCTTGGCGACCGAGAAGAAGTTGTCCAGGTAGAGCCGCTCGACCGCCAGCGGCTCTAGCAGCGGCGCGGGAATT
The DNA here is from genome assembly GCF_025823255.1 of Mycobacterium montefiorense. Classification (NCBI taxonomy): domain Bacteria; kingdom Bacillati; phylum Actinomycetota; class Actinomycetes; order Mycobacteriales; family Mycobacteriaceae; genus Mycobacterium; species Mycobacterium montefiorense. The sequence continues at coordinate 115,000 of NZ_JACKVL010000007.1, forward strand.
CCGAACCGGAAGTGCAGCCGCTGCCAGCCGGTCATCGCCGCGCGCACGATGGGCCCGTTGACCCGGATCCGCGGCCATGGCTGCCCGCAGGCCTCCACTACCGGCCGGGCGAACTCGAACATGTTGATCGGTTCGGCGTCGTTGATGAAATACGCCTGACCGGGCGCCGTGCCGCCGGGCACCAGATGCTGGGCGGCCAGGATGAAACCGTGAATCAGGTTGTGCACGTAGGAGTTATCCAGGCGGGCCGACTTGCGGCCGATCAGCACCTTGACGTGGCCGGCGATCACGCTCTCGAACAACTTCCTGAACATCGTCTGGTCGCCGCGGCCCCAGATGCCACTGGGCCGGATCGCGCACGTCAGCATGCCGTCAACGCCGTTCTGGGACAACACGTATCGCTCGGCGACCACCTTGGTCTCGGTGTAAAGGTCATTGAATCGAGCAGTGTAGGGCAGGGTCTCGTCGCCGCCGGCGATGTTCTGGCCGCCCATCACCACGCTGTTGGATGACGTGTAGACGAATCGCTGCACACCCGCGGCGCGCCCGGTCTCCACCAGATTCTCGGTACCGCCGACGTTGATGCCGAAGCTGCGCTGGCGATATTCCTCGGTCACCGACGCGCCACCCATCAGCTCGATGATCGCCGCGGTGTGGAACACCGTGTCGATGCCGTCCACCGCCTCAGCGCAGACGGCTTTGTCGGTGATGTCGCCCTGCAGCACCTGCAGCTTCGGATGCGCAGCGAGCGGCGACGGGGCGCGGTCGAAGGAACGCACCGAGTACCCGCGGTCGAGCAAGGTGGTCACCAGGTTGGCGCCGACAAACCCAGAGCCACCGGTGACCAGGACGTGGCCGAGTTCGGTTGTCAATGATGCATCACCCATGCCGTACAGGATAACTGAGACACTGTGTTACTGAAACACGTTCCAATTTCGCAAAGATAGCTCAATAAGTTCTGCGGATTCGGCCGGATTCAGGCCTCGTCGTCCTGTCCGGACGCTAGCGCATCCGCCACGCGCTTGCGGGCGCCGGCTAAGTGTTCTTCGCAGCGCTTTGCCAGCTGTTCGCCTCTTTCCCACAGCGTCAGCGATGCATCGAGGTCCAGGCCGCCCTGTTCCAGAAGGCGCACGACTTCGATCAACTCATCTCGGCAAGATTCATAGCCAAGTTGACTAACGGGCGTAACTGATTTGGCGCCGCCGCCGTCGTCGTCAGTGACCATCGGTCAGCCCTTCACTCACCGCAGCTACGGCGCCGTCGGAAACCCGCACCCGCAGCCGGGTGCCGGCCGGCGCCTCGTCCACAGAGCGTAGGACGCGCATGGCACCGGCTGGCTCGGAAGCGGGAACTGTCTGCACCACCGCATAGCCGCGGGCCAAGGTTGCCGCCGGGCCCAGCGTCGCCAGTCGCGCGCCCAGGTGGCCGACGCGTTCGGATTCCGCGGCGACCAGCCGGGTGATGTCGCGGCGCACCGCCGAGCGGGCGCGGTGTATCTCCTCGGCGCGCGCCGTCAACGCGGTCAGCGGCTCGGCCAGTACCGGGCGGCTGCGCAACTGGGTCAGCGCGCGCTGTTCGCGAGACACCCAATTGCGCAGCGCCTGCGCGCTGCGCCGGCGCAGGTCCTGGATTCCTCGCTGCTCTGCGGCAGTGTCTGGAACCAGCCGCTTGGCCGCGTCGGTGGGGGTGGCTGCGCGTAGATCGGCGACCAGATCGCACAGCGGATTGTCGGGTTCGTGGCCGACCGCGCTGATCACCGGCGTGCGACAGGCCGCGATCGCGCGGCACAGCGTCTCGTCGGAGAACGGCAGCAGGTCCTCGACGCTGCCGCCGCCGCGGGCCAGCACGATCACGTCGACGTCGCGGTCGTGGTCGAGTTCGCGTAGCGCCTCGACGATCTGGACGACCGCGTTGGGTCCCTGCACGGCGGTGTTGCGCACCGCGAAACGCACCGCGGGCCAACGGGTGCTGGCCACCGTGGTGACATCGTGCTCGGCGGCACTGGCACGGCCGGTGATCAACCCAATCATGTTCGGCAGGAAGGGGATTGGCCGCTTGAGTCTCGGATCGAAGAGGCCTTCGGCATCCAGCAGCCGACGCAGCCGGTCGATGCGGGCCAGTAGCTCGCCGACGCCGACAGCGCGAATCTCGGACAGCCGCAATGAGAATGTGCCGCGCCCGGTGTAGAACGAGGGCTTACCACAGACCACCACCTGCGTGCCCTCGACCAATTTGACCGGTGCGTTGAGCACCAGGTCGCGCGGACACGTCACGGTCAGCGACATGTCGGCGGCCGGATCACGTAGCACCATGAACACGGTTTTGGACTGGGCGCGAATGTTGATCTGTGCCAGTTGCCCTTCGACCCAGACGCTTCCCAGCTTGTCGATCCAGCCGGCGACCCTGATCGCGACCGCACGAACCGGGAACGGGTTCTCGACGGAGTTCGCCTCCGCGTTCGCCGCTCGGGTCACTTCGCGGTCGCGCGGGTGATCCTGTTGGCCAGCAACGTCTGAAACGGTGCCCGAGCCTTGGTGGCCTGCTCGTAAGCCAGCAGGGCTTCGAGCTCGTCGACGCCCAGCGATTGCACTCGTGCCCGCAGCTGGGCCAGTGTCAATGTCGGGTAGTCGAGTTCGGCTGCCACCGACGGCTCCGCAATCGACTTCTTGGATTGTGCCGACGGCTTAGTTGGGGCGCCCGCATCCAGCGCGGCATCGGCAACCGAGTACAGGGCGAGGCGCCCCTCAGCCCGGCGATCGCCCCCGGCGCCGTCCGGCAATTCGCTGAAAGCCCCATCGATGGCATCGGCCGAGTCTTCGTCGAAGGTGGCCCACTCCGGCTTTTCGTCCTTGGGCGGGAAAATGGATTCCAGGGTCGAGTCGTCCTTGATCACCAGCTCCGCCAGATTCTGCTGAAATCGCATCACGATGTGCGCCGCCTGACTGGCTACCGTCATCGGGTACATCAGGATCGTCTTCGGCAGTCTCATGGTCTCCTCGACGGCGACTGTCGCCGCGCCGACCAATAGTCGAACTCCGTACGGTGCAGTAGCCATGGGTCCAAGATTGCCTTACGCAAGGACGAACTCCAAGCCCAGCGCCGCGAGCTGGCAAGCCGGTGTCGGCAGAAAGTACCCTTGATGTCATGCCACCGACTGTCGACATGGGGATTCCCGGCGCATCCAGCTCGGTAGCCACCGATCCGGCCCGTAAGCGAGTGCTTCTGGCCGAGCCACGTGGCTATTGCGCGGGTGTGGACCGGGCTGTCGAAACGGTCGAACGCGCCCTGGAAAAGCACGGAGCACCGGTCTACGTCCGCCACGAGATCGTGCACAACCGGCACGTCGTCGACACCCTCGAAAAGGCTGGCGCGGTGTTCGTCGAGGAGACCGATCAGGTCCCCGAGGGCGCGATCGTGGTGTTCTCCGCACACGGTGTCGCGCCGACGGTGCACGCCGCGGCCGCCGAACGCAACCTGCACACCATCGACGCCACCTGCCCGTTGGTCACCAAGGTGCATAACGAGGCCCGGCGATTTGCCCGCAACGACTACGACATCCTGCTGATCGGTCACGAGGGCCACGAGGAGGTCATCGGCACCGCCGGGGAGGCGCCCGACCATGTGCAGCTGGTCGACGGGGTCGCCTCGGTGGATCACGTGACGATTCGCGACGAGAACAAGGTGGTGTGGCTCTCGCAGACCACGCTTTCGGTCGACGAGACCATGGAGATCGTGCAGCGGCTCCGGCAGCGGTTCCCCAAGCTGCAGGATCCGCCCAGCGATGACATTTGCTATGCGACGCAGAACCGGCAGGTCGCGGTCAAGGCGATGGCGCCGGAGTGCGAGCTGGTGATCGTCGTCGGGTCCCGCAATTCGTCGAACTCGGTGCGGCTGGTGGAAGTGGCGTTGAACGGGGGCGCGCAGGCCTCCTACCTGGTCGACTGGGCCGACGATATCGACCCGGCGTGGCTGGAAGGCGTCACCACGGTCGGGGTCACCTCCGGGGCGTCGGTGCCCGAGGTTTTGGTGCGCGGAGTGCTGGAGCGGCTGGCCGAGGCCAGCTTCGACATCGTGCAACCGGTGACGACGGCGCAAGAAACGCTGGTATTTGCGCTGCCCCGGGAAATCCGATCACTGCTCTAGTGCCTTAGAGCAGCGAGCTGGGTTGGTTAGTCCACGAAGGTGGACAGCGCGTCCTCGAGCGTGTCGTCGGACCACAGCACGCCTTCGAGTGTGTCGTCGGGGAACAGCGTGTCCATGAATTTCTTGACTTCCCTGGGGTCCACCTGGGGTTGAATACCAGCGGTTCCGGCCAGGCCCGGTGAGGCCAACGCGCTGCCAAGCCCTGGCAGTCCTCCCGTTGCTGCCGGCGGCACCGGGGCGCCCAACGCGATCGTGACGGGTCCGAACAGACCGGTGGGACCGGCGGAGCCGCCCGAAAAGACGGTGATCACCTCGCCCTCGCCGAGGACCAACGAGCCGGGGTTGTCGAGCAAGACCTGGCCGCCCGCGTCGACGATGACGGTGCCGCCGGTATTGACCGTCAGGACTCCGTCGTCGACGCCGATGGTGCTGCCGTCGGCGACGGTGATGACGCCGTCGAGGTTGACGGTGAGAGCGCCGTCCACATCGATAAACCCGCCGTCGGTGACGAGGACGTTGCTGCCGGTGTTCACGACGAGGGTGCCGTCGAGGTTGACGGTGCCGGTGTCGATGGTCAACGTGCCGTCGACGGTGAGGGTGCCGCTGTTGGTGATGTTGACGACGCCGCCGTCGGTGACGGTCAAGGTGGCGCCGGTGTTGACGTCGAGGGCGCCGTCGGTGCTCAAGGTGCCGTCAACGCTCAAGGCTCCGCCGGTGTCCACGCTGAGGGTGCCGCCATTGGTGATGTCGACGGTGCCGCCGTCGAGAACGCCGACCGTGGCGCCGTCCTCGATGGTGACCGTACCGCCGTTGAAAACGCTGACGCCGCCGTCGCCGACGCCGAAGCTGCCGCCGGTGTTGACGGTGAAGTCGCCGCCCTGGACAGTCAGCACGCCGCCGTCGACGGTGACTGTGCCACCGGAGTTGACGGAGACGTCACCGCCGGTGCCCACCAAGAGGTCGCCGCCGTTGACCGTGACCTCACCGCCGTTGACGGTGACGTCGCCGCCATTCACGGTGAGGGTGCCGGCGTTGACGGTGAGGTCGCCGCCGTTGACGTCTACGCCGTCGACAACGAGGGTGCCGCTGTTTGTGACCGTGCCACCGTCGATCGTCAGGGTGTCGCCGACTTGGACGGATGCGCCGTTGGCGACGTCGAGGGTGCCGTCGATGGTGAGGGTGCCGTCGACGGTGAGGGTGCCGCCGGTGTTGACGTCGAGGGTGCCGTCGACGGTCAGGGTGCCGTTGACGGTGACGTCGACGGTGCCGTCGGCACCGACGGTAAGGCTGCTGCTGCTGTCGATGGTCAGGCCACTGTTGACGATGAAATTGCCGCCGTCGACGGTGACGACGCCGCCGGGGTCGATGGTGAGGGTGCCGGCGTTGGCGGTGAGGGTGCCGCCGTCGATGGTGGCGACGCCGCCGGGGTCGATGGTGAGGGTGCCGGCGTTGGCGGTGAGGGTGCCGCCGTTGAGGTCGATGCCGTTGGCGGTGAGGGTGCCGCTGTTGGTGAGGGTGCCGGTGTTGAGGGTGAGGGTGTTGTTGACGTCGACGATGGCGTTCGGTCCGATGGTCAGGCCACCGCCGTTGACGGAGACGGGACCGTTGGCGGAGAGTTCGCCGCCGCTGGCGGCCAGGGTGCCGCTGTTGACACTGAGGGTGCCGTTGGTGTTGAGGGTGCCGCCGTCAAGGGTGAGGGTGCCGCCTCTGACGAGCAGGTCGCTGTTGGTGGTGACGGTGCCGCTGTTGATGTCGAAGGTGCCGCCGTCGAGGGTGACGGTGCCGCCGGGGTCGACGGTGAGGCTACCGCTGTTGGCGGTGAAGGTGCCGCCGTTGACGTCGATGCCGTTGACGGTGAGGGTGCCGTTGTTGGTGACGGTGCCGGTGTTGAGCGTGAGGGTGTTGTTGACGTCAACGAGTACGCCGGACTGGACGGTCAGGCTACCGCCGGTGTTGACGGTGACGGGGCCGTTGAAGGTGCCGCCGGAGTTGGCGGTGAAGCTGCCGCCGTTCACGAGGAAAGGACGGCTGGTGGTGAAGGTGCCGCCGTCGAGGGTGACGGTGCCGCCGGTGTTGACGGTGATGTTGCCGCCGCTGTTGGCGGTGAAGGCGCCGCTATTGATGTCGAGGGTGCCCCCGCTGAGGGTGAGGTTGCTGTTGGCGTTGAGGGTGCCGCCGTTGAGGGTGACGGTGCTGCCGGTGTTGACGGTGACGTTGCCGCCGGTGGTGAAGGTGCTGCCGGTGTTGACGGTGACGGTGCTGCCGGCGTTGAAGTTGAGGGTGCCGCCGGTGTTGAGGGTGCCGCCGTCGAGGGTGATGGTGCCGCCGGTGTTGAGGGTGACGGTGCCGCCGGTGTTGAAGGTGCCGCCGTTGATGTCGATGGTGGCGCCGGTGACGGTGATGGGGCGGCTGCTGGTGGTGAACGTGCCGGCATCGAGGGTGAAGGTGCCGCCGTTGTTGACGGTGATGTTGCTGCCGCTGACGGTCAAGGAGCCGCCGTTGATGTCGAGGGTGCTGTGATTGACCGTCAGGCTGCCGAGGTCGGTGACGGTGCCGCCGTCGAGGGTGAAGGTGCCGCCGTTGGTGAGGGAGATGCCGCCCAGGCCCTGGGTGCCGGTGTTGACGATGCCGCTGTTCACGTCGAGGATGCCGCCGTTGACGGTGATAACTGGGGCGTTGAGGGTGCCGCTGTTGAGGGTGGCGGTGCCGCCGCTGGTGACGGTGACGTTGCCGGTGACGGTGCCGCCGTCGATGGTGGCGGTGCCGCCGGTGTTCACGGTGATGGCGCCGACGTTGACGGTGCCGCCGTTGACGTCGAGAGTGCCGCCCGTGATGTTGACGGAGATGGTGCCGCTGAAGGTGCCGCCGTCGATCGTCACGGTGCCGCCGGTGTTGACGGTGACGGTGTTGCCGGCGGTGAAGGTGGCGCCAGGGTTGATGGTGAGGGTGCCGCCGTTGGTGACGTCAACCCTCATAGCGTTGATGGCGCCGCTGTCGGTGACGGTGCCGCCGTTGACGGTGAAGGTGCTGGTTTGGGTTAGGTTAAGGACTCCGCTGGACTGGACGTTGAGAGTGCCGCCGTTGATGATGACGTCGCCGCCGGCATCAAAGGTAACGGTGCCGCCATTGATGGTCATGGTGCCGCCGGTGTTGACGGTGAGGATGCCTGAGCCGCCGGCGTTGACGGTGCCGCCGTTGACGGTGAAGGTGCCGCTGTTGAGGGTGAGGGTGCCGCCGGTGTTGACGGTCAGGGCGGTGCCGGCGTTGAGGGTGACGGTGCCGCCGTTGACGGTGACAGTGCCGTTGACGGTCATGATGCCGCCGTTGAGGGTGACGGTGCTGCCGTCTTCGAGGATGAGGTTGCCGTTGACGGTGATGGTGTCGCCGTTGGCGAGGGTGAGGGTGGTGCCGGCGGGGATTTCGTAGGTTTCGCCGGGGTTGACGACGATGTCGTTGGCGGCGAGGTTGGCGTTGAGTTGCTGCTCGGCGGGTGCAGAGGTCAGCTGGGCCAGGGATTGGGTGCGGCTGGTGGTGTCGGCAGCGGCTTTGCCCACGGCGTCGGCTTGATTGAGTTGGCCGTTCTGGTTGGTGGTTTGGGGGGTTCATCGAAGGTCTCTAGGGTGGAGGCGGCCACGGAGTCGGCGGCGTAGGCGTACATGGCGGTACCGTCTTGGACCCACATCTCGGCGTATTCGGCTTCGGTGGCAGCGATGGCGGCGGTGTTTTGTCCGAAGAAGTTGGTCGCGGTTAACACGGCTAGTTGTAGGCGGTTGGCTGCGATCATTGGTGGGGGCACTGTCATGGTGTAGGCCGCTTCGTAGGCGGCTGCTGCGGCGTAGGCCTGGGCGGCGGATTGGCCGGCTTGGGCGGCGCTGGCCTGTAGCCATTCCACGTAGGGGCCGGCCGCGGCGGCCATCTGCATTGATGAGGGGCCAAACCAGGTCTGCCCGGCTAGCTCTGTGATCTGGGTGGAGTAGCCGGCGGCTGCGGATTCCAGTTCGACCGACAGTGTTTCCCAGCTCGCGGCGTTTGCCAGCATCGGTCCGGGTCCGGGTCCGGCGTACATCAGACCAGAGTTGATTTCCGGCGGTAGCAAACCGAAATCCACCACAATTACCCCCCTTAGCAAAATGCGGTGATTCGATCCCTGCGGATGAATGCCCCACTTGCGGTCAACTCAAGGTGAAACTAGAGCGTGGGTGATGACGTCCCGATCGCCCGCCGCACGCCCAAGGGAATGCTGGCGAGTGTAACGCAGACCACACACTCTCCAAAGGGCTTTATATCCCTTGTTTACGGTTTTGGTCCGGGGTGGTGGCGGGGCATGCTTGTGCGGCTGTCGAACACGGCAGTTCTGGTGGCAAGTTCGCCGCGATGGCTAACATCGAGCCATCTCGGCAGCACGCCTTAGACCCAAAGTTGTGCTCCGCCAATAGCAAATCGAAAACTCCGATCGAGTTCATAGCGGAAATGGTGGCTGGGAGGCGTCACCAAGGTCGGGGCCACCTCGGGTGCGTCAGTCTCCGGTGCCCGGGGTGCTGGAGCGGCTGGCCGAGGCCGGCTTCGACATCGTGCAACCGGTGACGACGGCCCAGGAGACGCTGGTATTTGCGCTGCCCCGAAAATCCGCTCATTGCTCTAACCGGCCTCACAGCCCGGTCGGCGTAACGACCTGGGCGCTTATTCCCAGGATTCGGCCGGGGGTCGTCCCTGCGGCCGGCCATTCGCCCGTGATCGGCCGCGTGGCTCACCGCGGTGCTCGTCCGAAGGACCTGACCCGCGGTAGCGAACCTGCGAAATCGGGTGATGCGTCGAATCCGTGCCGTTCGTGCCGGCATGGCGGCGTCGGGGGTCCGGGGCGGGCTGATAGGACTCGTAAGGCTGATAGGACTGGAACCTGCTGTACGAATCCGGCGAGACGGGCGGTTCGTACCTGTCGTACCCGTCGTAGCGACCGCTGCGTGGCGCCGGGCGCTCGTAGGGACTGCGGCGGCTGCGCGGATCCCGACGGCCTTCGCGCGACTGGGCCCGCTGGTCGGGATCGGTCGGCGGCCGTCGCCGCGTCGGGCGGCGCGGCGGGTCCGCGGGGTCGTAGTCACGAGGCGGTGGCTGGCGGCGCCGGCGTGCCCGCTCGTCGGCGGGGTCGTACTCGTCTTCCGGCGACGGGCGGGCGTGCCGGGACCGGCTTCGGGCCGAACTCGTCGCGGGCCTTGCGCTGCGCGCCGCCCGACCGGTTCTCGCCGAGCTCCGCCGCGAGTCGGTGGACGTTTCTTCGTCGTCCTCGTCGTCGGACGACGCGACGCCCAACAGCGAATTCAGTTTCGCGCTGATCGCCCGGACGATGGACGACTGTTCCTTGGTGACAGCGGTCGCGTTGTCCTCGGTCGCGTCGGCCGCCGCGGGCGTTCGCTGCAACGTCGCCAAGTACCACCTGATCAGGCCGATCAGCAACACGACGCCGGCGGTGCCCAGCATCAGCGGGAAGCGCTCGATGAGCGGATAGCCGCAGTTGATCAGCAGGTCTTTGAGGCTGCCGATCTTGCCCCCGTGGAACAGCCAGTAGGCACCGGGCACCGCGCAGAAAAGTATCAGCGGCGGCTGGATGATCGCGGTGAACAGGCCTTCTTGGCGTACCGCCAGCACCCCTGCCAAACAGCCCGCTATATAGAAGCCGGCGAAGATGCCGGTCAGCTCCTTGTGGCCGGAGCCGGAGTCGATTCCATATCCGATAGCGGTCGCGGTAATGGCGATGAGCAGCGCTATCCAGGACGGCGCACCCGCAATGCCGGGGTGGATCGAGCGATGGGCAGCTTCTACTGCCGAGGTTCCCCGCTGCGCTGACACATGTAGACCGTACCGGCAATGGGGGAAAACGCCCGTAAATACCTTGTTAGGGCTGCCGGGCGTGCCATCCCGCCGCGCACTACCTGATCCGCGGCGCCCGAGCCTGGCGCGGAGCCCTAAACTTGGTTCCCCGTGAGCCTGAGCCTGGGAATTGTGGGCCTGCCCAACGTGGGCAAGTCGACCCTGTTTAATGCGCTGACCCGGAACAACGTGGTGGCGGCCAACTATCCGTTTGCGACCATCGAACCGAATGAGGGCGTCGTAGCGCTGCCCGATCCGCGACTGGACAAGCTGGCGGAGCTGTTCGAATCAGAGAAGACCGTGCCGGCGCCAGTGACGTTCGTCGACATCGCCGGAATCGTGAAGGGCGCCTCCGAGGGCGCTGGCCTGGGCAACAAGTTCCTGGCCAACATCCGCGAGTGTGACGCGATCTGCCAGGTGGTGCGGGTGTTCGCCGACGACGACGTCGTGCACGTCGACGGCAAGGTCGATCCCCGTTCCGACATCGAGGTGATCGAAACCGAGCTGATACTCGCTGATATCCAGACATTGGAGAAGGCCGTCCCGCGGCTGGAGAAGGAAGCCCGCAACAACAAGGAACGCAAGCCCGTGCACGAAGCGGCCGTCGCTGCGGAGGCCGTGCTGGACTCTGGCAAGACGTTGTTTGCGGCCGGTGCCGACGCGGCACTGCTGCGCGAGCTCAACCTGATGACCACCAAGCCGTTTTTGTACGTTTTCAACGCCGACGAGTCCGTGCTGACCGACGATGCCCGCAAGGCCGAGCTGTGCGCGATGGTCGCACCGGCCGACGCGGTGTTCCTCGACGCGAAGATCGAAGCCGAACTGCAGGAGCTTGACGACGAGTCTGCCGCGGAGTTACTCGAATCCATCGGGCAGACCGAGCGCGGACTGGATGCGTTGGCGCGAGCCGGTTTTCACACGCTGGCATTGCAGACATACCTGACGGCGGGTCCAAAAGAGTCGCGGGCGTGGGTGATTCATCAAGGCGACACCGCGCCCAAGGCCGCCGGGGTGATCCACACCGACTTCGAGAAGGGCTTCATCAAAGCCGAAATCGTGTCCTACGACGACTTGATCGAGGCCGGGTCGATGGCGGCGGCCAAGGCGGCCGGCAAGGTCCGGATGGAAGGCAAGGATTACGTGATGGCCGACGGCGACGTAGTCGAATTCCGGTTCAATGTGTAGATAGCAGTCTCACGACCTTGACTCTCCTGTAACGGGAGGGCCCAGGCTGGTGTTCGACGGACGTTCGGCGTCAGAATGCCAAGGAGGAAAGCAATGACTGCACAGCTCGCAATGGACCCCGTGATCGCCGCCCACATCGCCGCGATCAACAAATTCGATGTGGACGCGATCATGGACACATTCGCCGACGATGCGCTCGTCAACGACGTCTCGCGGGAGTTCTGGGGCAGTGATCATATTCGCGCGTTCATCGCCAAGGAGTTCGTCGGCGACCGCGTCACGGTCGACCCCGTCGAGATCGTCGACAACGCCGGTATGTTGTGCGTCCGGTGCCACTACGACGGTGACTACGACAAGACCGGTTTACCCAATCCGCTGGTCATGACGAACTATTTCCGGCTGCGTCACGGCAAGATCGTCAGCCTGCTCATCATCAAGAACACCCAACCGCAGTATTGACCGGCCCTTCTGATCCGGAGCCGCCATGAGTGCCATCGTTCCCATTGGGCAGTTCGCCACGATGACCCACCTCAGCGTCAAGACGCTGCACCACTACCACCACGTCGGACTACTCGAACCGATAGACGTCGATTCCGAGACGGGATACCGCTACTACTCGCTCGACCAACTGCCGACCGCTCAGCTGATCCGACGACTACGTGACCTGAGGATGCCCGTCGCCGACGTCCGACACGTTCTCGTCGCTCAGAACGCCCGCGAACGCGAATCCTTGATCGCAGCCCACATCGATCACCTCGAGGCCGAGCTGGCCGAGACGAAAGCCGCGGTCAATTCGCTTCGTGCCTTGCTGAACAACGCGGCGAGCACGGACCCCGTCAACCGGCGCGCAGAGTCGACCATTCCCGCGGTCGCCATCACCGCCACCGTCGATCCCATCGACGTCGAAAAATGGTGGCGCGCAGCCCTACACGATGTTCGCGCGGCCGTTTGTACCGGTCGGGTCGACCAAACCGGGCCTGCCGGCGGGATATACGACGAAAGCCTGTTCCGGCACGAACCGGGCCAGGCCACCGTCTTCGTTCCCGTCGACACACCACGGCAGCTGGGGCCCGTCCAACCCCTCCTGGTGCCCGCCGCGGAGGTAGCCGTGACGATTCATCACGGCACAATGGCCGACATCGATCTCGCCTACGCCAAGCTGGGCAGCTACATCGCCGGCCAGGGCCTCGCCGTCGGACCAGGCATCCGTGAGTATTACCACTGCGATCACACGCACACTGCGGACGAGACTCAGTGGAAAACCGAAGTCGCCTGGCCCATCACCGACATCCTCACGCCCAGGGCATGAACTGGCCGCGGTGGAATACCTCTGCTCAGTTGTTCGGCAACGACATTCGGTCGAATTCCGGTTCAACGTCTAGCAGTTGCCAAGAGGCGTTGAGAATCTCGAATAGTCGTAGCGCACGGTTAACGTGCTGGGCAGGATCTCGGCATCGGTCGCCGTAACCCTGCCGCAGCGATAGGAGTAGCCGTCGTGAAATTCGTCTCGACCCGGATCATCACAGCCGATGTCAATCGGCTCGTTTCCTTCTACGAGAAGGTCACCGAAATCAAGGCTGTCTGGGGAAACGAACTCTTCGCCGAGATCCCAACACCGGTGGGCGCGCTTGCCATCGGTAGCGACAAGACTGTCGCGCTGTTCGGGGCCGGATCGGCCGAGCCGGCCGCCAACCGCAGCGCGATCATCGAGTTCATCGTCGAGGATGTGGACGCCGAGTATCAGCGGCTCCGGGGGAGCGTCGGCGAAGTTGTGACCGAGCCGACGACGATGCCGTGGGGTAACCGTGCCCTGCTGTTTCGGGACCCGGATGCAAACCTGGTCAATCTGTTCACCCCGGTCACGGACGAGGCTCGCGCCAAGTTCGGAGTCTGATGGCCGACGCCGACACCCAGTACTTCGGTGCGGTGTTCGAGCCGGGTCGATCGCGCGCAGTGGGTCGAACACTAGCGGCGACGCCGCCGGCCGACCATTCTTAGGGGATGGCGACGGTAAAGCACACCAGACCGTGGGTTCGGCTGTTGGCGCAAGGCGGGGTGGCGTTGTCCGCATTGACGCTGGCCAGCGGTGTCGCCCAGGCGGCTCCGGCTCCCGCGCCCAGCAATCACTGGTGTCCTGGTCAGCAATGGGACCCGGCCTGGGGCACCAGCTATCACTGGGACTGGAATCAGTGCCACGACTGGCAGGGTCCGGCACCGGCGGGCTGGGGGCCCTGGGGACCGCCGCCGCCCTGGGCTCCGCCGCAGCCGCCTGCACCCGCGTGGGCGCCTCAGGCGCACCTGATGTGGAACCCGACCTCCGGCGCGTGGGGCTTTTTCGACAACGGAGTATGGACTCCGATCTAACCGAGTGCCTCGCCACGTTTGGTCGGCTTATGATCAGGATCAGATTTCCGAATCGGAAATTGCGATTATTCGCATGCTAGGCGAGTGGCCGGGTTTCGCTGGCGGCGATATGGTGGAGTGATTCCGCCGATGCAGGGTACACCGAAATGTACTATGCCGCGGCTCTATTGGAACGAGTATTCGGCCGATTGCGGAATTTGTGTCTCGATGCTTGATGGCTTGCCCGCGAACCGTAACCGGTGCTGCGCGCAGGAGAGGAGTTGGGCAGCGATGGTTTTCGGCAGTCAGGATCCGACGCGGACGGCGGCATTCGACCATACCGACTCATCAGTTCCGGCTACGGAAGTGCGGCAACTCTACAAGGACATGCTTCAACATTGTCCGATCGCTCACAGCGAGCGCTATGGCGGCTTCGACTATGTCAACCGCTACGACGACGTCCGTGGCGCACTGCATGACAACGCCCGTTTCTCTAGCGCTGAGGGAATCTTCATCCCGCAGAACGGATTTCCAAAAATACCAGCGCTAGAGGACGATCCCCCGGATCACACCGTGCTGCGAGAACTGATGGAAGATCCGCTCAATCCGCGGGCAGTCCGCGCATTCGCTCCGACTATCCAGCAGATCGTCGATCACCTGATCGACCACTTCGTGGCCCGAGGTTCGGCAGATCTGGCGTCCGAGTTCTGCGATCCACTGCCTGCCATCGCGATCTGCCGCGTGATGGGACTCGACCAGGGGGAGGCGGCCGATGTCCGCCAGCTGGGTATGACCCTTTTCACCAGCATTGGCACAGAAACGTTTGACGCAGCGTGGCAAGAGTTTTCGACCTTCATCGACGGTCAACTTCAGCTGCGCACCCGTGCGCCCCGCGACGACTACTTGACGAAGTTAGCCCAAGGCAATATTGGCGGAGTAGCGATTGACAGCGATTTGGTCACCCGGATTATGACAGCCTTCCTGGTAGGTGGTCACCACTCAACGTCGACAGGCATCGCAGGAACGCTGCGCCACATTTTGGCATATCCGGGTCTGGCTGCTGAAGTGACCGAGTCCGACTCAACACTAGGGCGCGCAATTGAAGAAAGCCTTCGCCTGACGACACCGCTGCAGCTTTTCGCCCGGACCGTGTGCAGCGACACAACCATCGGTGATGTGCAGTTCACCCGCGGAGATCGGCTGATGTTGAACGTAGGGGCCGCCAACCGGGATGAGGGTCAGTTTCCCAATCCCGACGCCTTTGACATCGACCGAGCGCGCAAGCCGCATCTCGCGTTCGGTGCAGGCATTCACTACTGCGTTGGACAACACTTGGCCCGCGCCGAGATTCGGATCGGTGTCCGCACGTTACTGCGGCGCTTACCGGATCTCCACCTAGTCGGCCCGGTCGTGGAGGCAGGCTTGTCTGGTGGAACATTGATGGCTATCACCTCGCTTCCCGTCGAGTTCACACCGGGGCCGCGGAGCTGCCTGAACGACTAGTCATGCGCGCTAAGGAAATCCCGCATGCATCGATCGAAACGTTCTGGCTGCTCAATAAAGGGCATATGAGCGCTGCCAGTGAACAACGCAAACCGTGACCCCTTGATGCGCCGATGCATTTCCCACATGTGGTCAGGGGTGCACTCGTCGAAGGTGCCGGCGATGATGAGGCTTGGCAGGCAAATCTCAGCCAAACGGTCGAGGATGTCCCAGGTTCGAAGATTTCCGTTGATGCTGAACTCGCTTGGTCCGAACATCGTTTCGTAAATCTGAACTCCGACGTTGTTAATGGAGTGCTCGAGCTCTGCCGGCCAAGGAAGCACACGACAGATGTACGTCTCAAACCAGGTTTTGCAGGCGGCCTGGTAATCGTCGGAGTCGGTCGTGCCCGCGGACTCGTGATGATCGATGACCGATTGCGTTGCCGGGTCCAACAGCGACTTCAGATACGCAACGTCTTGCGCAAATTTCTGCATCGACGCGAGGCTGTTCGAAAGGATCAAGCTAACCGCCTGAGGCGGCGCGTCGAGTACGTATTGTTGCGCCAGCATGCCGCCGAAGGAATGACCGTAGAGATGGAACCGATCTAAGTTGAGCGCTGAGATAACGGCACGGAGCTCTGCCACAGAGCGGCGCATCGTCCACAGCTCGGCATTAGACGGTGATTCGGATCTGCCACAGCCAAGCTGATCCCAGAAGATGACCTCTCTACTGTCGGCCAGTCGCCCCAGCGAGCCGAGGTAGTTGTGGGGGAACCCCGGCCCACCGTGAATGACCAGCAGGGGTAGTCCCCTCCCGCCCCCAATGAGCTTGAACCAGACGTTCCCGCCAGGGACGGCAGCCGTCCCTTCCAATCGATTCATTACGTGGTCTATTTTTTGGTATCTGCTGTACTGCAGGGAATTTCGTGGGTCATGACGTCTAGCATAGATTCTCAGTAAGGGGGCGTCGCTATTTCGATCGCTAGGAATTACCTTGCAGAAGACAGCTTTTGCGGCCGCAGAACTCTGAAGTGTCCAGATCGTCCGGCTTCAACTGAGCTCGTGGTATCGAGCATATAGTCGAGATATTCGTAATATCGTTGTGCCAGTTCATAATTTCGCATCCTTACGCGGTACATCGCACCGTGTATCCGCAACCCGGCGCGCTTACACTTGGCTGCGAGGGCTTCGACGGATTTGTTAGTCCGAAGCTACGCCTCATTAATGAAATCACCAGGGCTGCAAGCGATAGTGCCTACCCGATGCGATTGGACTGGGTCTGCAGTTCTACTAGCGGTAGGGGATCTAATGAATCTGAGCGCGGCCCAGCGGCAACACTGGCAGGATACCTATCAAGCTCATCCGCATATGTATGGCTTTGCGCCTTCGGCACCAGGTGTATACGCCGCGCGCGCCTTCAAAGCTGCTGGGCTGAACGGGTACTCGAGTTGGCGGCAGGCCACGGTCGCGATGCCCTATATTTCGCAAAGCAGGGATTCACGGTGTTGACCTCAGACTTCAGCAGTGTCGCGGTCGCGCAGATCCGGCGCGATGCCAGGTCGGCAGACCTGGAACCACGAATTCAGGCATTCGTTCACGATATTCGAGAACCGCTGCTGCTGAGCAGAAGCTCCGTCGACGCGGTTTATGCGCACATGGCGCTATGTATGGCACTGAGTACCAGCGAGATTCACCGCATCGTCGACGAGATCCACAGGGTGCTGCGTCCTAACGGAATGTTCGTGTTTACCGTCCGGCACAGTGGAGATGCGCACTACCGCGCTGGCAACAGCCACGGTGACGACATCTTTGAGTCCGGTGGCTTCGCCGTCCACTTCTTCACTCGACAGCTTCTCGATGACCTGGCCAACGGGTGGGTGTGCGACGAGGTGCACGCTTTCGAAGAAGGCGAGCTACCCCGACGATTGTGGCGAGTCACATTCCGCAAGGACGGTTCGAAACTTTGAAGTCGACCGGTGGCGGCCACTGCTCTAATCCCCACTCCGCAAGTGGTGACGGTCGCGCACCGAGACGCAGGGCCTGCTCGCTTATCCTGCGCGGCAGTGTGTCTCAACCCAAGGCCATAGCAGGTCTTCGAGTTCATTGCGCGCGATGCGTTTTTCGGTGTCCACGTGGCACGCGTACGAGGTTAGGGAGATCCGCGAGTGGGCGAACCACGGGAGAGAGCAATCGTTTTGGGCGCAAGCATGGGCGGACTCCTTGCCGCCCGTGCATTGGCCGACTTCTACCACACGGTTACTGTCGTCGAGCGGGACCGTCTGCCCGAGGGACCGGTTAATCGCCGGGGTGTTCCGCAAGGCAAGCATCCGCATGCCCTGCTGGGTAAAGCTGTGGAGATTCTCGGGCACCGATTCCCGGGCCTCTTTGATCAGTTAGTCGCCGATGGCGCAATCAGATGGGACGACGGCGACTTATCCAGATTCTGGTGGATGATCGGGGGGCGCCTGATGGCGCGTTCGTCCACACTCCCCGATCCCGCGGCGATGACGAACTACCATCTGAGTCGTCCGCTGCTCGAATGGGGGGTTCGCCGAGCGGTCCGAGCAATCTCAAACGTGAAAATCCTTGAACAGCACGATTTTATCAGCTTGGCCACCGACCCCGAACGCCTCCGCATCACCGACGTGTGGGTCTCGAAGCGCGATAATGACGCCGCGATGCGGCTACCGGCAGATCTGGTCGTTGACGCGACTGGTCGTGGCTCGAGAACCCCGATGTTTCTTGAGAAGTTCGGATACGACCGTCCACGATCTGACAGCGTTGATGTGCGTCTGGCGTATTCGACGTTACCCGTTCGTATTCCGCATGGAATGTTGCCAGAAGTCATGGTGGCGAACCCGCCAACGCCGAGCCGTCCATCGCTTTTCGCGATGATCGGTTGCGAGCAGGACACCTACCTTGTCTGCGTGGGTTTTCTGGGAGGTCAGGACCCGCCCGTTGAGCGCGAAGCGTTCCTTGACCTCGTCGCGGAAGTTGCGCCTCCCCACGTGACGGCTGCGGTCCGAGCAGGAGAACCGCTCGGTGAGGTGGCACAGCATCGGGTGCCGTCTAACCGATGGTTGCGCTATGACAAACTTGTTCGGATGCCCGAGGGGTTATTGGTTTTCGGCGATGCGGTCTGTAGCTTCAACCCGATTTACGGCCAAG
This sequence comes from Mycobacterium montefiorense, assembly GCF_025823255.1. Taxonomy (NCBI): domain Bacteria; kingdom Bacillati; phylum Actinomycetota; class Actinomycetes; order Mycobacteriales; family Mycobacteriaceae; genus Mycobacterium; species Mycobacterium montefiorense. The sequence continues at coordinate 133,188 of NZ_JACKVL010000007.1, forward strand.
GTATGACGATCGCCGCGATCGAAGCTGAAGTATTACGCGACTGCCTACGGCGCGACAACAACATTCGGCACGTGCAGAAGCGTTTTCATCGGAAATCAGCCAAAAGCATTCGGACCGCATGGGGGACAGCAGTCCGGTCGGATCTAGCCCTCCCATACGTCCCGGGCCGTCAGTCGCTGTCGGCACGGATGACCACTCCCTACATGAACTGCATTTTGGCAGCGATCGAAACGGATCCGGCAGTAGCGCAGCAGCTGCTTCGCGTTCTGTGGATGATCGACAGTCCCGCTTCGCTATTTCGCCCGTCTATGGTGGGCCGAGCCGCCCAGGCTGTGGTCGCAGGTGGCAGACGTCGTGTACCTCTACGCGACGACGTTGGGTGCTGTTCGATCGGGTTGCCCTTCCGGCGTCCACGCGGGTAGGCCGCGACGGCGAATGTCGGCAACAAATTTGCAAACGAGGGTGTCTGATGGTGCAGCGAGGATGCCTACGACGTCGACCGAAGTTCCCGGTCGCAATCGCCGTACCGTTCCGGCCGGCCGTGACGGCAGTGCCGATACGGGGGCGATGGTTATCCCCATCCCTGCGCCGGCCAGTTGCACTGCGGTGCGCGCACTTCGGGTTCGCAGCACGGGGTTGAGTTCTACCTCGTGGCGTGCGGCGAGTTGATCGATCCACACGGCGAGCGCGTTCTCCTGGTCGTAGTGTACGAACGGCTTGCCTTGCAGGTCATGAAAGGGTACGGCGGACATCCCGGTGAAGGGGTGTCCGGGCGCCGCGACTACAACAACTTCTTGTTTGCCGAAGACTTCGATGCCCGCATCGGTAGCCTGGGTAGGGTGCGAGCCAAAAATGACGTCGGTTTGCCCAGCTTCAAGCAGGTCCAGCATGGCGTCGTCGCTGGTGAATTCGGACAGTTCGAGGTGGACGCCGGGTCGCCGCGATCGCCAGTGGCGCAACACGGGTAGCAGAAGCCACGTGGTCATCGTCTCGACACAGGAGATGCGTATTCGTCCCGCGTCGGCGCGCGCAACCCGGCGACCGATCCAGATCGCTCGCTCGGCCGCCCGAAGTGCCACTCGCGCCTCCTCGGCGGCCGCCCTGCCGGCGACGGTGATCCGCATGCCTCGCCATAGTCTGTCTGCTGCCGGAGTATCTAATTCCTTTTCCAGGATTGCGATTTGGTGCGATACGGCGGGCTGTGACATATGCAATGCCGCGGCTGCAGCGGAGACAGAGCCGTGGTCGACAAGCGCGACCAAACATTCCAGCGCGCGCAACGTTGCCATTTTGCGAGAGTACCTTGCGGTAGCTGCCGATGACGTATCCACGAAATATGCTTGTATATAACAGAATAAGCATATTGCCGAGCCATTCTACTTTTGGACTCGTTCGGAAGAAATCGCGCATACCTCGTCACACGAACCGACTGAATCTCCCCCAAAGGTTGACGGCGCGATGCCCAAACTTGCCTATACTCCAGACTGGAGTATAGTTATAGTCTGAAATGGAGTATCGAATGAAGATGGTCCGCGGTCTCGCGACGGGTAGGCGAACACAACATGGCACGCCGGCTGACCGGAGTCGAGCCGCCTGCCGATGTAACGCGGCCTCTTCCACCTACTGGAGTTGAATGAGCTAGACATGACGACATTGCGGACATTGGAATGCCTCGTCGCATTGGTGGAGCACCGTTCGGTCAGCAGAGCCGCAGCGGCACTATTTATGTCGCAGCCCGCGCTGTCTCACCAAATCGCGTCGCTGGAAAAGGAACTCGGCACACCCGTGGTGGAACGATTGCCGCGAGGGGTGCGGGTGACGGCGGCAGGCCGGGCCGCAGCGCAAGAGGCTCAAGCCGCGCTGAGCGCCGCGGCAAGGGCAATACATGTCGGCAAGCGGGTCGCCCAAGCCGGTGCCGGCAGCATCCGGATCTCATGTGCGGAGACGATGACGACATGGCTGCTGGCACCGGTGCTACGCCAATGGCGTTCGCAGCGCCCCGAAGTACAGCTTGACCTGTCCGAGTTTACGAGTGCTGATGCGATGGTCGAGAGGTTGGAAGCGGGTGTCGTCGACATCGCCATTGGGCCGGCGCCGACATCCACCACTGCCCACATCAGCGTCTTCGGCACAGAGGAGATTGTCGTCGTTGTCGGGCCGGGCCACCGTTTCACAGAGCTCACGGACGGAGTCGCCGTCAGCGAACTCTGCGACGAACCCTTTATCCATTACGGCCCCGACAACGGGCTGGCCGCCAGCGTCGACGAACTTGCGGATCGTCACAAAGTCGTCCTGAATCCTGTCCTGCACACAAGGAGCCCACGGACCGCAGCCCAGTTGGCTGCCGCCGGGATCGGCGCGACGCTTGTTCCGGTATCAGCCCTGGCGCCTGGGTCACCGGGAGTGGTGCGGCGCCTACGACCTCGAGTCGAACGCGATGTCATCGCGGTGGTCGCCGCGCCGTCAGACGGGCTTGTGCGCCAATTCCTTACCGATATTCACCATCGCGGTCTCCCGAATTGGTCAGTCCAATGTCGGGTGGGCCAACTGCCTCACAACACCGCGACGACATCAGCGTCTTGCGATGGGGATCACGCGCCGGGCGATTCGTCGCTGCTGCCCGGTTCACCGCCGGTGTGTGCGGCAGGGGCGTGAACGAACTTCCTCGGGAATAGATTGACACGACGCCCCGATGCGCATCGCTCTCCTATGCGGGGTATCGGTCAACAGCACATCGGCGATGCTTTGTGCGCGTTCCCGGCTTCGGTGCGGCGTGGCGAGATCGTGATTGGTCGCCCACCGCGCGGCACGCACGTGCCAGCTGTCAGCGGCACGTAAATCCCCTGCGGCAGTGAGATGTTCCGCGATCAGATCGGCATTGGAGTCGCAGTCCTCAGGTTCTTTCGCTTCGATCGCAGCGGCGGCCTGACGATGCAGCCGCACGCGGTCGGACTTCAGTTGTGATTCATAGGCGACGGTGCGAATCAGCGGATGCCGGAATGCGTACTCTGCGCATGGCTTATGCCGGATTTGGTCGACGAGCTCAGCCGCGACCAGTTCGTCGACGGAGACCTCGCCGCCCAGATGCGTCAAAAGATCGGCGTCGAACCGGGATCCGATGACCGCGGCCGCACTGAGCGCACGCTTGGCCAGCGGACCCAGCCGATCGATGCGAGCGCCGATGGTCGCCTGCAGCGTTGCTGGGACCCGGACATCCGCGGCTTCCTTCACGCACACGTGACATCCTCGGGTGCCCTCCAACACGCCGCGTTCGCAGAGTTCTCGAGTCATCTCGTGTGCAAAGAAAGGATTTCCGCCCGCGCGTGCGGCAATAATCTCGCAAACTTCCCGAACGGATGGATCAGGGCCGAGCAAATCACCGGTCAGCGTGATGGTTTCGGCCTCGTTGAGCGGTGCGAGCGCAATGGTCTGGGCGTTGGCAACTGCCCGAAGAGGCCCGCGGTACTCGGGGCGGTAGGTGACAATCACCAGCCAATGCGTCCTAGGGGTCACGGCCAGGAAGTCGACCAGCATGGATTCACTCACCCCGTCGATCCAGTGCGCGTCCTCGATCACGACGACCGCTGTTTGTGTGGGGTTTAGGTGAGAAGAGATGAGCGCCGTCAATCGTCGCCGGCGCACCTCGGGGTCGATCTTCGGCGGCGCCACGTGGGGGTCGGCGATGCCGAGCAGGTCGTCCAGCAGCAGCACATCATCTGCATCAGCGTCGGCCATAAATGCCCTGATTCGTGCCCGCGCCACTCGATTATCTAGGCCGTTCAGTCGATTTGCCACTCGCAGCAAACGCGCCACGGCTCCAAATGGCACATCGGCGGTATGTGATTCACCGAAGGTTGGAAATCTTTTGACACCAAGACTTCTCGCCACTTGCACGAGTTCACGGGCCAGCCGTGTCTTACCGATGCCAGCCGGGCCAACCAGGCCGACCACGGAGCCGTGTCCAGCCATGGAGCGATCCAGCATCGCCGTCAACGTAGCCAATTCCCGCTCTCTGCCCACTAATGTCGGCGGACAATCTGCAGTCCGCTGGTGCTGCGCGCTAATGCCCAAAAGGCGATGAGCTTGCACTGGATCAGTGGCGCCTTTGACCTGAATTTGTTGAGCCTTATCGAGAGCGAGCACGTTCTCGACGAGTCGCGCCGTGGCTGCGCTGATCATGACGGCGCCAGGAGGCGCGATCGACTCCATTCGATGCGCGATGCCGACCTGCTCGCCGACGGCGGTATATGCCGGTGTGCGGGAACCGATTTCACCGACGATCACCTGCCCGGAATTGAGCCCGACCCGCAAGCTCAGATCCACACCGTCGTCGACCTTGACCTTCGCGGCAAGTTGCTTGGCTTCCTCTTGAATACCGAGTGCGGCCAAACATGCACGCAGCGCATGATCTTCGAGCGCGGTAGGTGCGCCAAAAATCGCCATGACTCCGTCGCCGGTGAACTTGTCCAGTGTTCCGCCGTGACGCTGCACGGCAGCCGCTGATCGGTCGACCAATTCGGTCATGATTTCGCGCATCCGCTCCGGTCCCACGGCGGCTGCGACGTTCATCGATTGCACGACATCAGCGAATATTACGGTGACCTGTTTATATTCCGCTGCTGTTCGTACGCCGGCGATCGGTGCGCCACAAGCATCGCAAAAGCGTGCCGACGAACGCAATTCGGTTCCACACGCCATGCATGCCGACGGGGCGTTCATCTTAAACACCCCCCGATGACTGTCGATGTTGTTCGGCACAGGTCAGCCATGTCGAGTGAATCAACAATCAGTTATGTTTGCGCACAAGCTGATTGCGGATCTTGTTTTGTCGGAACCGCTGAACCTCGAGTACTACAGTAGTCGGCACATGACGGGCGTGCGCTTTTGAAATATGACATTTTTGGGGCATGTCATTCGGAAATTTCTATACCACGCCCGTTGCCGGGCGGGCTTGGTGCAGAACGCCTGGTCGCGCGCTCAGTGGCTGATGGGGTGGCACACCTGTAATTCAGCACTTTTCGTCAATGGCGTCGTTAGCCGGCGGCTTATCGTGACCGCATAGCTCTTGAAAGCCGGCTGGGTGGAGACCGCATCCGAGACTCGGAAGTAGAAGTCGGGCAGGTCGCTCCGTCTTATGATGTGTTTGCTTTGCGCTGTGGTCTTGTTGATTAGATTTCGCGAATGCCACAAACACAACGGTGGTAGGTAATCTTTTTGGAATGGCAACGCTGAGGGCGCTGGAATGCTTGGTCGCCCTGGTCGACCATAGATCTATCAGCGCAGCAGCGGTGGCCTTGCACATGTCGCAGCCAGCTATATCACACCAAATTGCGGCGCTGGAAAAGGAATTAGGAACTTCTGTGGCCGAAAGGCTACGGCGCGGCGTACGCGTTACTGCCGCCGGCAGGGCGGTGGCCGACGAGGCGCGCATCGCGCTGCAGGCAGCTCGGCAAGCCGTTCAGACCGGCAGACGGGTGGGCCAGGGTGGGGCGGGCAGAATCCGCATCGCTTGTTCGGAGACCCTGACGGCATGGCTTTTGCTTCCGGTCTTGCAACAGTGGCGATGTCTGCGCCAGGACGTGCATTTGGAGTTGTCGGAGTTCACCAACACTGACGTCATGCTCGAGTTGCTGGAGGCTGGTCAAATCGACGTCGCTTTCGGCCCGCGACCCACCCGCGGCTGCTCTGGTCACATCGATGTCATCGGTGAGCAGGATGCCGTTGTGGTGGCAGCCGCCGGGCACCCCTACGCGGAGCTGCCCCACATACCGATCGAGGACCTTGATGGCCAGCCATTTATCCACTACGACAGCGAAAATGCCTTGGCCGCATGGGTTGACCAGCTGGCTGCGCACCACGATATCCTGCTCAATACCGTGCTACGTACCCGCAGTCCGCGCACGGCGGTGCAGCTTGCCGCCGCCGGGATGGGTATCACCATCGCGCCAACGTCTGCGTTACCGACGCGGCTGGCCGGAACCGTGCGCCGACTAAAACCCCTGATAACGATTGATGTCATTGTTATTGTCGACGCACGGTCCAATCACCTTGTTCAACAGTTCGTCTCCGACGTCCATCGGCGCGGACTGCCCAGGTGGGATGGGCCCGCCACCGAACATGCTTTCTCGGAAGAGGTTTGAGCCGCGGGGCCTGCGATTTCGGAGCCCGTGTCCATAGAACCGCTCGTGCCCAGTTGATTTCCGAACCAGCTCGCCAGCATCGCTGTGAAATACCCTACCGCTGTCAGCGGTCGTGGTATTCGAGGTATCTGAGAAATCGTCCGAAATGTGCATACTTCCGGGTCACGTAGGCGGGGTAGATTCGGGCGTAGCCCGTAGACGCTGTACGTAGTACACAACGGGCCTTCCGTGACCGGCCATGAGCGCGATGGACTTTCACGTGAGTGCGCACCCCCGCCCCGTTCGAAACGGTGCCGGGGCGACCGTCGCTTCCGGCAGCGAGTTGCTTGGTTGCGAATGAAACACCAAACGGGAGGTACTGGTATGACGGCGGCGATGGGTTCCGCACCAACCCAGTTGGATTCGCGACTGCTGGAAGATATTCGAGCCCACGCCGGGGCGCTGGACCGCGGCGAGTATCACTCCCGCCGTAGCTTCGTCGCGCTCGGATCTGCCGCTCTGCTCGGGGTAGGTGCCCCCGGCAATGCCGACGGCAGGCTCCCCGAGATGGCCGATGTGATCCGGTTGATCTCGGCTGAATGCATGAGCACGGGGTTCTCGTTGTGGGCGCACAGGATGACGGTGGAGTATCTACTCACCGCTGCAACGCCTTTCAGCAATGCCGCGGCCACGCCGCTTCTTGCCGGGACCGCCCTGGGGGTCAGTGGAATGGCTGCGACGCAAAAGGAGGTGACGGGCTGCGGAAGCCTGGAATTGACGGCGACGCCGGTGGCGGGCGGCTATGAGATTTCCGGCCCGATCAGGTGGGCCAGCAATCTGTATACCGACTCGATCATGGTTACCGGGGTGCGCACGGATGACGGAGAGAGATTGATCATTGCCGTGCCACTGGATACGCTGGGGATAGAGGTGGGCGATCCCTTCGACTTGCTGGCAATGGGGAGCACCGCGTCGTCGTATGTGCATATGACAGCCGCCTACGTCCCCGCGGAGCAAGTGCTGTCGCGCGACTTGAAGGGTTTCCTGCAGGCGGTGCGTCCGACCATGCTCATCCTGCAGTCCGCGATGTGTCTGGGGCTGACCAGGACCTGCGTCGATCAGAGCAGGCTCGGTCTAGCCGGGACCACTGCGGTCTTGCGCCCCGACCTCGACCGCATCGCGGGCGGGCTGGCCCAAGCAGAAGCAACGTTGGCGGCGGTGGCGGCCGCCGTGGGTGGCGCCAGGCCGCCGACCACGAAAGATCTGCTGTCCTTGAGGCTTTCCGCGGGTGAACTTGTCAGTGCCAGCGCCGATTTAGAATTGCGAACGGCCGGAGGCAACGGGTATGCAACCAGGACATCGACGAGCCGCCATTATCGGGAGGCGGCGTTCGTCCCCGTTCAGTCGCCATCGGAGGCTCAACTGCGCTGGGAATTGTCCAGATGCGCCTGACGGTGGGGCACCGCACAGTAATGTCGCGGCATGCCGCTGCACTACGTCGACCCGACCCAGGATTACGGCCGCTGGTATCGAGCCCTGGAACGCTTCGGCCGCTCGCGGGTGGGAGGGTTCGTGGGGCGACATCTGTTGTGGCACATCGATCCGTGGCTGTATCGAGCAACCGGCGGGCGCTACCCGTCCATCCTCGGCGGGCTTTCCTCGGCCCCATTGATCAGCATGGGCGCCAAGTCGGGTCAGCCGCGAGAGCATCAACTCGCGTACTTCCACGATGGGCCCGATGCGATCTTGGTCGCCTCCTATCTGGGTGAACCCAAGAACCCGCACTGGTACCACAACCTGAAGGCGCATCCCGAATGTCGGCTCGGTGACGAAGGCTTCGTCGCGGTGGAGGTCACCGATCCCGCCGACTACGAGCGCCTTTACGCGCTCGCGGAGCATGTCTGCATCAACTATGGCGATTACCGCGCCAAGGCCACTGCGCTTGGGCGGCGGATCCCGGTTTTGCGCCTGCGGCCCGCGCCGGCGGGATGAGGCCTGGTAGCAGTACCGTTTCGGGAAATATGCATTCTCGTGACTTGTTTGCTGTAGGTGCGGTGCACACCATTATTTAATTTACACGTGATCGGCGCCACAAATTTTGTCTTGCTAACTACCTTGTTGCTAGTGTCCGTGCCCATGATTGTCCTTGCTTCGTTGATGTCGCTGATTAATCAGGTCTCGGGGACGCCCTATATTGTGGGTGGAGATTCTCCCGCGGGTACCGATTGTTCGGGGCTCGTGTCGTGGGTTGTCAACGCGGCAACCGACAGACCGATTTACGGAAACAGATTCAATACTGGGAATGAAGAAGCCGCGCTGTTGTCGCGGGGCTTTCAATATGGAACGGCTCCCAACGCGTTGGTTGTCGGCTGGAACGGGGGCCACACGGCGGTGACCCTGCCGGACGGTACCCCGGTGTCCAGCGGCGAGCGTGGCGGGGTGCACGTCGGTGGTGCGGGCGCTTACCAGGCCGGATTCACGCACCATATGTTCCTGCCGATGCCGCCGGACGGTGAAGGCCTGCCAATGGGGCTGCCGGGTCTGCCGCCTCCGCCACCGGATGCACCGCCCCCTCCGCCGCCGGACGCTCCGCCCCGGCCGCCGGAGGCGCCGCCCGTCTTGGTTGGTGCCGTGGCTCCCGCCCCACCCGCTGCGCCGGCTCCCGAATTGCCGCCGCCAGGCGATCCCGGAATTCCGAATTGATAAAGAATTGGATTTCGACATGTTATCTAATTTCGGAGATCGAATCGCGGCGCGAATCACCCGGATTGCATTGCGCGCCTGGCGCAAGTGAAGTAGTCGAGAAAACCACTTCGTTGTGGCCTGCATCACAAGTCACCGTGTGGCACCGCAAATTCAAATAATGAAGTTCCAGTGAAAAGTCCGCCTACGCGTCCATTACGACGCTTAGGCGGACTTTGCTGTATTCCCCTGAAACAGGAGCCTCACTGTCCCGCAGTGCCACTCCCGTCACAACGAGGAGCCTGGGGCCGCAACGGGCCGTATATCCTGGCGCTGCCCGTCGCTGATCGGGCAGGCAGGCGCATTCGGAGCTGCGAGCAAAGCGGGGACCGCAATGATCTTCATCGTCGTCAAGTTCGAAACCAAACCCGACTGGACCGACCGCTGGCCGGACCTGGTCGCCTCGTTCACCGCGGCCACCCGCGCCGAAGCGGGCAACCTGTGGTTCGAATGGTCGCGCAGCCTGGACAACCCGGCAGAGTACGTCCTCGTCGAGGCATTCGTTGACGGCGACGCCGGGGGCGTCCACGTCAACAGCGATCACTTCAAGCGGGCCATCCAGGAGATGCCGCAGGCGCTGAAGTCCACGCCCAAGATCATCAGTCAGACGATCGACGCGACGGGCTGGTCGAAGATGGGGGAGATGTCCGTCGACTAGCCGATGGACACCTCGATTTCTTCGCCTAGTGCGTACCCAGGTGCCAGCGGAAGCGTATCGCCGCTCCAGAACGTGCCCGGGTCAAACCAGTTCGCGTACTTCTCGGTACTGACCAAGCCCATTTCCTCATAAGTGATGCCCACCGTCTCGGCGCAGTACGCGGTTTCCAAGCCGACGCGCTGACGTTCTTTGCGCCGTTGGGTGGACTCTCGAACCTTCTTGTCTACGAAGGGGATTCCCTTTGTCCAGTCGTAAGCGGTGGGGAGCCGGCCACGCAACCACCGTCCAGTGAGGCGCGCGGTGGTCGGAAACGCGGTGCCGTCCATCCGGGCGATCACCCGCAGCAGTTTGTCTTCTTGTTCGCGGGTGGCGTGCGGCATCAGCTGGCGCAGCCAGAAGCGCTGGTGGTAGCGCTCACTCCACTGCACGACGGCCTGGCGGAGATCGTTGAGCTGCACGCCACGGTGGTTCGTTCCGGTCCATAGGTCGACGAGCTTGTCGCCCAATTCGGCATGCCAGATCAGCGGTGGGAGGTCGTCGATGGCCACCGTCATGCCGACGTGGTTCACCGGGCTGTTCGTCAACGTCTGAATGGCACGGTCGGGTCCCGAACCCCCGCGGAACAGCCAGAGGTCGCCGGTCCGGGTCTCGTTCAGCGCTTGTTCCAGGGTCAGCATTGAAGTCCGCTCGTCGCTTGGGGTTTCGCCGTGTCCATGGCGGTAATAGCGTGTCAATTATGCGCAGCATTTGGAAGTGGATCGGCCTGGCCGGCGTCGCCGGTGTCGTCGCCGGGGGCGCGCTCGTCGTGCGTGACCAACGGAAACGGCGCGCCTACACCCCCGACGAGATCCGCTCCCGACTGCACCAGCGGCTGGCCGAGTCGGATGCGCAGGATGGTCAGTCCAGGTCGGCGTCGGATTCGGTCTGAACCGCAAACAACCGATAGTCGCCCGAAAATCCTTTCAACTCGACGCTGCGGCCTTCGTCGAACCAGATGTCGTCACAGTCGCTCAGCGCGTCTCGCACCGGTTGGCTCACCAGGATCTCTCCGCCGACGGCCTGCGCCGCGACCCGCGCCGCCATGGCGACGTTGCGGCCGAACAGGTCATCGCCGCGGCGCACCGAGCGGCCCATGTGGATGCCGATCCGCACCCGAATCTCCTCGTGCCGCTTACGTTTTGCATCCTTGTGCAGTTCGTACTGAAGGTCGATGCCACAGCGCACCGCTTGCTCGGCCCGCGCAAAGGCGATCATGAAACCGTCGCCCTGACTCTTGACCACGTGGCCGGATCGACGCTTCACCAGCCCGGAAACGAGGTTGTCGTGCGAGCTGATCAACCTGACCCAGGCGCGGTCGCCGATCCGCTCGTTGAGCGCGGTGGACTCCTCGATGTCGGAGAACAAAATCACCACCCGGCCGTCCGGCGTTACCCGGGCCAGGTCGGGGCGCTCGACCTCGGCCCAGTCGGCGAGGTCTTCGATGGAGCTGCGCATGGCCGCGCCAAAGCCCTCCTTACGCATCACGCTGGCGGTGTTCCACACCGTCTTGACCGCCTCACGGCCACCGGAGATCAGCCAATTGCGGGTGTCGACACGCTGCCTTAGCTCCTCGGCCTCCTGGCGGCTACGGTCGAGCAACCGCCACAACACGGCGAGTGCGCAGGCCTCGATCACGGCAACGCCGGCCAGGACGTAGACCGCGATATGCAGTACATCACCCACGTCACGCATCCTTGCAAAGTGCGCGATGGCTTCCGGTTGTCGGCCCTATAAGCAGTGTCTAGGGTTGAGTGCGAACACCCCCGGGTAGTGCATCTCAAGTGCTCCGATCAGGTGACTTTTGGGAGGTTCGGTCTTGGCCGACGACGGTGGTGATTCGTCCAACCTGCTGGTGATCTTCGGGATCACCGGCGATCTGGCCCGCAAGATGACGTTCCGGGCGTTGTATCGGCTCGAGCGCCGCAACCTGCTGGACTGCCCGATCCTGGGTGTCGCTAGCGACGACATCAGCGTCGAGGAGTTGGTCGAGCGGGCGCGGGGCGCCATCAATGAAGCCGGGGAGAAGATCGACGACGAGGTGTTCGATCGGCTGGCGAATCGGTTGGACTACATGCACGGCGATGTCACCGAGCGCGAGCTCTACCACCGGCTGGCCGAGGTGATCGGTTCGGATTACCGCCCGCTGTACTACCTCGAAATGCCGCCCGCATTGTTCGCCCCGATCGTCGAGAACCTCGCGCGGGAAGGACTCGTGCAGCGCGCACGCGTCGCAGTGGAAAAGCCGTTCGGCCATGACCTGGAATCGGCGTGCGAGCTCAACGAGCGATTACACGCGGTGCTCGACGAAGACCAGATCCTGCGGGTGGACCACTTCTTGGGCAAGCAGCCCGTGGTGGAACTTGAATGCCTCCGGTTCGCCAACCAGGCGCTGGCCGCGTTGTGGGATCGCCAGAGCGTTTCCGAGATTCACATCACGATGGCCGAGAACTTCGGCGTCGAGGACCGCGGCAAGTTCTACGACAAGGTCGGCACCCTGCGCGACGTGGTGCAGAACCATCTGCTGCAGGTGCTTGCTGTGATGGCTATGGAACCGCCGGTCGGTGGCAGCGCCGACGACCTCAACGACAAAAAGTCCGAGGTGTTCCGCGCCATGCCGCCGCTAGACCCCAAGCGTTGCGTACGGGGTCAGTACAACGGCTACACCGACGTTGCCGGAGTGGCAAAGGACTCGCAGACCGAGACTTTCGTCGCGCTGCGGACCGAGATCGACAACTGGCGCTGGTCCGGGGTGCCGATCTTCCTGCGGGCCGGTAAGGAGCTGCCGGAGAAGGTCACCGAGGTGCGGCTGTTTCTGCGCCGGGTTCCGCAATTGGCCTTCCTGCCCCACCGCAGGTCGGCCGAGCCGAATCAGATCGTGTTGCGCATCGACCCGGAACCGGGCATGCGTCTGCAGTTGTCCGCTCAAGTCCAGGGCGATTGGCACGACGTACACCTCGATTCGTTGTTCGCCACGGACCTGGGTGAAGCTGAGGGGCCCTACGAACTGCTCCTGCATGCCGCGCTGACCGGCGATCGGCAGCTTTTCGCCCGAGAGGACAGCATCGAAGAGACCTGGCGCATCGTCCAGCCGCTGCTCGACAAGCCGAGCGAAATCCACCCTTACGAGCCGGGGTCCTGGGGGCCCGAGGCCGTCCAGTCGCTGGTACGTGGTCATCGCCACTGGCAAGACCCGTGGTTCCCTCCAAAAACGCAGTCGGGACAGTAAGGAGACCGGAAAATAATGCAGCTCGGAATGATCGGCCTGGGCCGGATGGGTGCGAACATCATTCGCCGCGTGGTCAGCGGCGGACATGAGGGCGTGGTGTACGACCACGACCAGGAAGCCGTCAAGGCGCTGGCCGGTGAGGCGGGAATGACAGGGGCCTTTTCGGTTGCCGAGCTGAAGGAGAAGATGACCGCGCCGCGGGTGGTCTGGGTGATGGTGCCTGCGGGCGACATCACCACGTCAGTGATCGAGGAGCTGGGTAAGACGCTCGAGCCTGGGGACATCGTGATCGACGGCGGCAACTCCTACTACCGCGACGATCTCAAACACTCAAAATTCTTGGCCGAGAAGGGGATTCACCTCATGGACTGCGGCACCAGCGGCGGGGTGTGGGGTCGAGAGCGTGGCTACTGCCTGATGATCGGCGGCGACCAGGAATCCTTCGATCACGCCGAGCCGCTGTTCGCCACCATCGCGCCCGGTGTTGACGCGGCCCCGCGCACGCCGGGCCGCGAGGGCGAGGTCGCGCAACCGGAGAAGGGCTATCTGCACTGCGGGCCGGCCGGGGCCGGGCACTTCGTGAAGATGGTGCACAACGGAATCGAGTACGGAATGATGGCGTCGCTGGCCGAAGGGCTCAACATTCTGCGCAACGCCGACATCGGTACGCGCGTCGAAAAGGGCGACGCCGAAACCGCGCCGCTGTCCAACCCCGAGTGTTACCGCTACAACATCGACATTCCCGATGTCGCCGAGGTGTGGCGTCGGGGCAGCGTCGTGGGGTCCTGGCTGCTGGATCTGACGGCGATCGCGCTGCACGAATCGCCCGACCTGCACGAGTTCTCCGGACGGGTCTCGGACTCGGGCGAGGGTCGATGGACCGCGATCGCGGCGATCGACGAGGGAGTTCCCGCACCGGTCTTAACGACCGCGCTGCAATCCCGCTTCGCCTCGCGCAGCCTCGACGACTTCGCCAACAAGGCACTGTCGGCGATGCGCAAGCAGTTCGGCGGACACGCCGAGAAACCGGCTAACTAGCGGTCACTCGCCTGACGAAGTCCACCACGGCGTCGGTGAACGCGTCGTTGTCATCGCCGGCGGCGGTGTGCCCGGCGTCGGACAATTCGACGAACTCGGCGCGCGGCACCGTGTCCAGGAAATGCCGCACGCCCTCGGGGCTGACAACGTCGGAGAGTTTGCCGCGGATCAACAGGATCGGGATCTGCAGATGCTTGGCCGCATGCTCGAAGTTGTCCGTCCGCAAATCCGGGTCATCCCCGGGTGCCGTCATGAACGCCGGATCCCAGTGCCAGTACCACCGGCCGTCACGCAGCCGAAGGTTCTTTCTCAACCCCTCGGGACTGCGCGGTTTACTGCGGTGCGGCAGGTAGGCCGACACTGCCTCGGCTGCTTCTTCGAGCGAGCCGAAACCGTGCAGGTTGGTCAACATGAAGTCCCGGATGCGCGCGCTGCCGTTCTTCTCATACCGCGGCACCACGTCGACCAGCACCAATCCGGTCACCCTGTCCGGGCCCGCGGCGTCGGCCACCAGGATGCCCGTCAGCCCACCCATGCTGGCGCCGATCAGCACCACGGGATGGCCGATAGCGTCGCGGATGTGCAAGACGTCGGCCATCAGGGTTTCGATCGCGTAGTCCGCGCCGGGCGCTCGGTCACTGTCGCCATGGCCGCGGCTGTCGAGTGCGACGACGTGGTAACCCTCGTCGGCCAGGAATTGACCGGTGTTCTTCCAGGAGAACCGGTTTTGGCCGCCGCCGTGCAACATCAGAATCGACGGTCGGCCCGCGATGGCGACGTCGCGGTTCCATTCGTCGGCGACCAGGCCAATACCGCCCACACCAGCGAACTTGACCGTCTGGGGACTGCTGCTCACGGTGCTCATCGAACTGACGTTACATAGTGCTCCGATGATTTCTGGCGCTTGGTGGGGTCTGACCGTGAGACGACCTCGGCAGGTACCCAAACAGGAAAGGAGGCGCCCATGCCATCGATCACTCCCTCGCTGTGGTTTGACCACAACTTCGAGGAGGCGGTGACATTCTACGCCTCGGTGTTCCCGAACTCGCGAATCCAGGACCTCAACCGCAGCACCGACGCCGGTCCCGGCGAGCCCGGCTCGGTGCTATCGGGCACGTTTGTGCTGGACGGCAACCGGTTCATCGGGATCAACGGCGGTCCGCAGTTCCCGTTCAGCGAGGCGGTTTCCTTCACGATCGACTGCCAAGACCAGGACGAGGTCGATTACTACTGGAACCGGCTGACCGACGGTGGTGAGGAGTTGCCATGCGGCTGGTGCAAGGACCGCTACGGGCTGCGTTGGCAGGTAATCCCGGCCAGGCTCTACGACCTGGTGAGCCATCCCGATCCGGCCCGCGCGACGGCCGCCACCCGGGCGATGTACGGCATGCGCAAGATCGTGGTCGCTGAGCTCGAGCGGGCGGCGGCGGATGCATCGAGCGAAAACCCTTGATGCCGTGACGGTTTAGAGATTCCTGCGGTCCGTCGGTGCGGTCTGGACCCGTACGCGTTAGGTTGGTCCGTGTGACCGAGCCGCGGTGGATCGACGTGCCGGGGCCTCCCGGCGACCTCAAGGCGCTGACCTGGGGCCCGCCCGACGCCCCGATCGCCTTGTGTCTCCACGGCTTCCCCGACACCGCCTACGGCTGGCGCAAGATGGCCCCACTGCTTGCCGCATCGGGTTGGCGGGTCGTCGCACCGTTCATGCGCGGATACGCCCCGTCGTCGATTCCCGACGACGGCAGCTATCACGTCGGCGCGATCATGGACGACGCGCTGCGCGTGCGCGCGGCGGCCGGAGGGACCGACCGCGACGTGGTGATCGGTCATGACTGGGGCGCACTGGCGGCCACCGGCTTGGCCGCGATGCCCAACAGCCCGTTCGCCAAAGCCGTGGTCATGTCGGTGCCGGTGTCTGCCGCATTCCGCGGCCAGGCGAGCGAGCGGGGCCGGCTGGCCCGCCAGTTGTCGCGTCAGCTGTTGCGCAGCTGGTACATGTTCTACTTCCAATTACCTTTGCTGCCAGAGCGTTCCGGGCCCTGGATACTGCCGTTGTTGTGGCGGCGATGGTCGCCGGGCTATCGCGGGGCCGACGAGGATCTGCGCCACGTCGACGCCGCGATCGGAACGCCCGAAAGCTGGCGGGCGGCGCTGGGGACCTACCGGGCCACGCTGCGCAACACCAAGCCGCCGCAGCGCTACGCCGAACTCAACGAGCTGTGGACCCAGGCACCCATCCTGCCCACCTTGTATCTGCATGGCCGCGACGACGGTTGTATGACTCCGGCGTTCGCGCACTGGACCGAAAAGGTGCTGCCCGCCGGTAGCGAGGTGGCCATCGTCGAGCATGCCGGGCATTTCCTGCAGCTTGAACAGCCCGAGAAAGTTGCCGAGCGGGTGCTCGCGTTCGCCGGCTCACCCGGCTGACCTCATGGCTGCGCGCCGAATGGCGGCCGTCGATGCGCAGTTCTACTGGATGACGGCCAAAGTCCCCAATGACGACTTCATGGTCTACGCATTCGCCGGCGAGCCAGCCGATCTCGAGCGCGCCATGGAGCAGGTTTGCCGTCGGGCCCGTGCCTGCCCGGATTTAGCGCTGCGGGTCAGCGACCCGGGTGCGCTCAGGTATCCGCGGTGGGTGCCGGCGGCGGTCGGACCTGATTGGGTGGTGCACAGCCCGCTGGCTGATCGCAGTTGGAACGGATTCCTGCAGGCGGTGGTCCGCCTCGCCGACGACCAGTTGGACATGCGCCGGATGTCCTGGCGGGTCCACGTATTCACACCGGTTTTCGACATTCCGGGCATCCAAGGCCCAGGCAGCGTCGCGGTGATGCAGGTCCCGCATGCACTGGCCGACGGCGGTCGTTCGGCGGCGTTGGCGGCGTGGCTGTTCGGACGAGCAGTCCCGGTGCCCGAGGTGCAGCAGCCACCGAGGGGTTTTCTGCCCTGGCGCGCGGTCGACGCCGCCCGCACTCATCGCCGGCTGGTTCGCGATACTCGCGCGGGGCTGCTGGCGCCGGGGCTCGGGTACCGGCCACCGCTGTCCACGAACGCCCGTCCGGTTGGCGCCCGCGCGGTACGCACGCTGGTGCGGCACCGGTCGCAATTGTCGGGTCCGACCGTCACCGTTGCGGTACTGGCCGCGGTGTCTACGGCGCTGTCGGGTCTGCTCGGCGATGCAGCCGATTCATTGGCCGCAGAAGTACCGATGGCCAAACCCGGTGTACCACCAGCGAATAACCACTTCGGAAATGTCGTTGTCGGGCTCTACCCACGGCTTGACCGCGATGAGCGACAGCACCGGATCGCTAGCGACCTGGCAAATGGTCGACGCCGGTTCGCGCATCCGGCTGTCAGCGCCACCGACCGGGCATTCGCGACGATGCCCGCCGCATTGTTGCGGTGGGGTGTGTCGCTGTTCGACCCCGATGTCCGGCCTGCGCAGGTGCTGGGCAATACCGTGGTCTCCAGCAATAATCGCGGTCCCGCTGATCTGCATTTCGGGGGAGTTCCGGTCGTGCTGACGGCCACCTATCCGGCGCTGTCATCGGCGATGGCTCTCACTCACGGGGTGCACGGCATCGGCGAGACGATCGCGATCAGCGTGCACGCGGCCGAATCTGCCTTTCCTGATGCCGACATCGACGCTTATCTGGCACGCCTCGACGCCGCGCTTTAAGTTATTGCGCGTCGCCGGACCTGGCCGCCTCCTCGCGGGTGAGGCCGACGGCGCCGATCAGCTCCTCGTGCATTTCGAACCACACCGTGTGATACGAATCGATCAGCGGTCGGGTCAGCCAGGAGCTGTCGCCGCCCTTGATTTTTCCAAGTGCTGCAACAAGTTTGGTTGCATAGGCGTTCAGCCGGGGCAGTTGGGCGCCGGTCGCGGCAATGATCGGCAACACCCTGGCGTGCACCCGGTCGAGGCGGGCCAGTACCGCCGCGTCGTATTCGGCGTCGTCGTGCGCATTGGGCGGGCTCCCGGGACCGCCCTTGAGCTGCCAGTCGGTTACCAGAGCCTTGAAATCGTGGTTCACGCTTCGGAAGTCGTCGTAGGCGGCCGCCACCGCGGCCGGGTCAACGCCCTCGCGCTCCTGGGCGAGCAGTTCGTTCAGCCGGTCGCGGCCGCTGGGGCTGATCCGCAACGTCGCCCCGCCGACCAGCAAGCCCGACGTTGTCAGCGTCTCGGTGACGTCGCCAACGTCTTCATTGAGGGTGGCGGCGAGGTCGGTCGGCGTCACCCGACCCTTGAGCCGAATTGCCTGCAGCACAGCCAATTCAGTCACGGGGTGGTCTGGGTGGTCAGTCGCAGCGCGGCCAGCATGACGATCAGCGGGGAGGCCGAGAGCACGTCGGTACGCCCGCTGTCCAGCGCGGCGCGCACCGCGGCATCGGAAGTATCGTCAAGTGGCGGGTGGTCGCCGTCGGCGTGTGCG
This sequence comes from Mycobacterium montefiorense, assembly GCF_025823255.1. Classification (NCBI taxonomy): domain Bacteria; kingdom Bacillati; phylum Actinomycetota; class Actinomycetes; order Mycobacteriales; family Mycobacteriaceae; genus Mycobacterium; species Mycobacterium montefiorense. Next base: position 151,446 of record NZ_JACKVL010000007.1, read on the forward strand.
CGCAGCGGGCTGATTCGCCGCGCGATGTCGGCGAGTTCGCGAAGCTCGGGCGTATCGTTCTCCGACCACGAGGACGGGGCCAGATTGCCTTCGCGCACTTCACCTTCGTAGCCGTCGACGGTGATCTGCTTACCGGCCAGCGTTGCGGCGACTCCGTTGCCGCATCCCACCACCGCGACCCTGCCGAGTTCGCGACTGACCACCGCAGCGTGGCTGGCGGCGCCGCCGACCTCGGTGACGATGCCGTGGGCGGCCAGCATGCCCAGGACGTCTTCGGGCCGGGTGTGGTCGCGAACCAGGATGACCTGCTCACCCCGGTCGGCGGCATCCAGCGCCTCGTCCACCTGCGTGTAGGCCTTACCCGAGACGACGCCCGGGCAGGCCGGCAATCCTTTTGCCAAAAGCGGTGCGGCCAAACGTATTTCCGGCTGCAGCGCCGGCAGTAGCAGAGCCTTGACGTGTGTCGCGGTCACCCGGCGCAGCGTCTCGGCGGCGTCGATGAGCCCCTCGTGATGCAGTTGCAGCGCCAGCCGCACCGCCGCCTGCGCCGAGCGTTCGGCCGCCCGTGTCTGCAGCAGCCAGAGTTTGCCGTCTTGCACGGTGAACTCGATCTCTTGCACATCGGACCCGAGTCGTTCCAAAGTGCGGGCGACATCCATCAGCTCGTCGTAGACCGCCGGTTGCTCGTCGCGCAGGGCGGCGATCGGTTCCACGTCGACCAATCCAGAGACCACGTCGTCGCCCTGGCCGCCCGGCAGCCATTCCCCGAAAGGCTCATTGGCGCCGGTGATCGGATTGCGTGAGAAGAATGCTCCGGCACCGGAATTGGGGCCCAGGTTGCCGAAAACCATGGCCTGCACAACCACGGCGGTGCCGCCACCATCGTCGAGGCCGTAGTGGTCGCGGTAGGCAACCGCGCGCGGCGAGTTCCACGACGCGAACACGGCCTCGATGCCCGCGCGAAGCTGCGCGTACGCGTCGTCCGGAACGGATGGCGACTGGCCGCCGACGATGCGGTGATACATACCGGTGAACCGCAGCCGGGTGTCTTCGGCGAACTTCTTGGTTCCAGACGCGGCCAGCGCCTGTTCGACGTTGTCGTTGAGACCCAGGTTCAGGATCGTGTCCATCATGCCGGGCATCGACAGGGTGGCCCCCGAGCGAACGCTGACCAGCAGCGGACGCGGCCCGCGGCCGAAGGTGCGTGAGGTTTCGCCCTCCAGCCATTTCATTCGGTCGAGCACGTCGTGCCAGATCGCGTCCAGCGTCGCGGCGGGCTCGGTCAGACACCGCAGGCCCACCTCGGTGGTGATGCAGAACGCGGGCGGCACCGGCAAGTCGTGCCGGTGCATGACTTCGATGCCGTGGCCCTTGTTGCCCAGGATCTGCCGCGGATGGTCCGTTTCGCCGTTCAGCAACACCACGGTGTGGTCGGTGGAGGTGGCCGCATGCCCGATCGAGCTGCTTTCGGGGGTGCTGTTGCCTCGTGCGATACGCGCCGTGGTGCACCCCCTCCTGGTTCAGCTAGTTGCCGGCAAACGCGGGAACGCCCGCTATATTCCCACACGAATCGCCTGACGCAGCCGCTCACCACTGCTGTTATCCGATCCGCCCGATGATCTAGGTTTGCACGTATGACTCCCTATGACGTCGGATTACTCATCCTGCGGCTGGTGCTGGGCGTGACATTGGCCGCACACGGCTACAACAAGTTCTTTGGCGGCGGCCGGATACCGGGCACCGCGCGATGGTTCGAGAGCATCGGCATGAAGCCGGGCAAGTTCCACGCCACCGTGGCCGCCACCACCGAAATCGCCGCGGGGCTGGGCCTGGCCGCGGGGCTGCTGACGCCGATTCCCGCCGCGGGCTTTGTCTCGCTGATGCTGGTCGCGGCGTGGACCGTGCACCGCCACAACGGGTTCTTCATCGTCAAGGAGGGTTGGGAGTACAACCTGGTCCTGGCGTTGTCCGCGATCGCGGTGGCGACGCTGGGACCCGGCCGGCTCAGCCTGGACTGGGCGATCTTCGGGATCAACGACCCGCTGATCGGCTGGAACGGGCTGCTGATCTCGGTGGGGCTCGGTCTCGCGGGCGCGCTCGGCCTGCTGCTGATCTTCTACCGGCCGCCAGCCAAGCAAGCCGGCTAGCTTCTCGGGGCGCTAGGCCACCGCGGCGGTTTCGGCCGCCGTCACCTCGGCCGCCGCCCGCTCGCCGGAGCGGATCGCTCCGTCGATCCACCCGCACATGACCGCCGAGCTCTCGGTGCCTGCCCAATGGATGCGGCCGCAGGGTTCGCGCAGGGTGTAGCCGTACTCGGTCAGCACGCCGGGCGCGGTGTGGCCGATCATCCCGCCACCGGAGTAGCGCTCGACGGTCCAGTTCTGCAGATGGAATTCGCGCGGAGATTTGGCCTTACTGCCGAACCGATCGACAAGCTCGCCGATCAGGATCGACTTTTGTTCGTCCGCGTCGAGGTAGGTCAGCCGGCGCGCCGCGGGTCCCTCGGTGATGATGCACATGATGCCCGGGTCCGCGGTGTTGGTGCAGGCGTCGATAGTCAGGGTGGCCGGGGATCCAGGCGCGGCGGACTGGCCGGAGAATCCGTCGGCGCGCCAGAACGGCTCGTCGTAAAAGATCGAGGTCTTGATGACCGCGCCGCTGGGAACGCGCTGGTGCAGAAAAGCCCGGTCCACCGGCAGCGCGGGCTCATAGAGGATCGAGGTGGCGATCGCCAGCGGGATCGCGACAACGACTCGGCGCGCTCGCACCGTCAGATCGGCCGCGCTGACCGTCACGCCGTCGGCATCCTGGGTGATCTGCCGGACCGGCTGCGAAAGGTGCAGCGCGTCACCGAGTTCGGCCACCATCGGGCGGTGCAGCGCGCCCATCCCACCGACGGGGCGGGCATCCTGCGAGCCACCCTTACCCGAAATCGCGAACGTGAGCCCGCCGGCGGAGGCCGTCTGCAGCAGCCCCCACAGCAACGACGTCTCCGACCCTGCCGAGGTGTAGAGGCCGGCGAAGGCCATGTCCAGCATCTCGGCGGCTTCCTTGGACGCGGTCTTCTTGTGGATCCATTCCCCGATGCTGATGCGGTCCCACTCGGCGGCCTTCTTCGCCTCCCACGGGGCTTCGCGCGGAATCTCCTTACACATCTTCTCGATGGCGGCCAAACCGAGTCCGAGGTTGGCGACCGCCCACGGGCTCACGGTCCACGGGATGGTACCGCCGTAACGGTGCTTCTTGCCGCCGACGATCATCATCGCGTCGCCGTCGTTGTGCTGCTTGTACTCCGGCACGCCGAACTCGCTCATCAGCGCGTAGATGCGATCGTGGCCCGGCCCGATCCACGCGCCGCCGCGATCGACCCACGTTCCGTCCGGGAAGGTTTCGGTGAAGGTGCGACCACCTACCCGGTCACGAGCTTCCAGCAAGGCCACCGAGTGGCCCGCTTGCTTCAACCGGAAGGCGGCCGTCAAACCCGCGAAACCCGCTCCGACCACGCAATAATCGACGTCCGCCACGATCGGCTCCTCGGTTGCATTTGGGTGCTGAGCAGCAAACTACACCGATCGCGAGATCATGGCTGTCCGTTCGCGCGGAATTCATGCATGAGGTCAAATCGGCCGGCGTTCGATGCCGCTATGACGGTGTGATCACCGGCGGATAGGGCAGATCGGTGCTGGAGTGCGGGTCCACGTGCACCCGATGGCCCAGATACGGAAAGGCGCGTTGTGGGCAGGCGGGCCGGTCACAGATCTTGCAGCCGGCACCGATCGGCACGATCGCCTCGGTACCGGTGCGGTCGATACCGACCGAGTAGATCAGTTTCTCGGCGTGCGCCACGTCGCAGCCGAGCCCGATCGCAAAGCTCTTGTCCGGGCCCAGGTATCGGCTGGGCTCCGTCGTGGTGGTGCGCGCAATCCAGAAATACGTGCGCCCGTCCGGCATTTGAGCGATCTGTGTCATGAACTGGCCGGGCCGGGAGAAGGCGTGATGAACCACCCATAGTGGGCAGTTGCCGCCCACCCGCGAGAAATGAAAAGCCGTGGCGGACTGACGTTTAGAGATGTTCCCCGCGCTGTCGGTCCGGACGAAGATAAACGGGATCCCGCGCGCGCTCGGGCGTTGCAGGGTGGACAACCGATGGCAGACGGTTTCAAAGCCGACCTCGAAACGTCTTGCCAGCTGGTCGATGTCGTAGCGCATGCCCTCGGCGGCTGCCAGAAACCGTTGGTAGGGCAACAGCAGGGCACCGGCGAAGTAGTTAGCCAGGCCGATGCGAGCCACGCCCCGCGCATCGTCGCTGAGCTGGTCGTCGCCGGCGATGATGCTGCCGATCAACTCGGCCTGGGTGAGCAACGCGATCTGAGTTGCCAACTGAAAGGCGCGCTGGCCGGGATGGAGCCACCGGGCCAGATATAGGGTTTTCGACTCGGCCCGAAACAGGCGCTTGGAGTTGGGATTCAGGACCTGACCGTCGTCGATGACCACGGTGATGCCGAGTTCTTCGCGAACGAGCTCTGCCAGCTGGCTGTCGAGTCCGCCTGTCTGCAAACGGTTTTGGTTGAACAACTGCTCGGCCGCGACATCGAGATCACCGATGTAATTTTTGCGGTCGTAGAAGAAGTCCCGAACCTCTTCGAATGGCATCGGCTGCGGGGGGCCCGTCGGTATTTCGGCGTTGGCACGACCGTGTAGGGCTTCGAGGTCGGATGTGGCATCGTGTAGCCGCCGCTGCAGGTTGACCAGCGTCTGGCCGACCTCGGGCATCCGGGCTACCAGCTCTTCGATTTGTCCGGCCGTCGCGGGCCCGTCGGCGAAGATTTCGCGCAGATCCGCGACCAGGCGGGCATCGGACTCCGGCGCGAAGTATTGGGTCGGTAGGTCGAAGCGTTCGGTGAGTGTCAGCAGCACCGGCACCGTAATCGGACGCTGGTCGTTTTCCAGCTGGTTGACGTAACTGGTCGACAATCCCAGGGCGCGCGCCAGCGCGACCTGAGTTAGCCCGTGCTCCTCGCGGAGCCGTCGCAGCCGCGCACCAGCGAACGTCTTCGCCACCCGTAACAGCGTACGCGCACTGTCTTTCACAAGATTTGCAAAATCATGCGGATAAGGACACAAAATTACGCTCTTTTAGGGGATTTACCCCGTTTCATTGGTTGCGTAATGTGCGGTTTATGCGCATTCATGACGTTCGAACCCGGCGCAGCGCCGACGACTTCCCCCGCAGCGAGCACCTGGCTTTCAAGATTGCCGAGGTCGCTGCAGATCCGGTCGCCGTGCCCGCGGAGACCGAAGCGATGGTGATCAATCGCATTATCGACAACGCCGCGGTTTCGGCTGCCTCGCTGACCCGTCGTCCGGTGACCACCGCCCGGGTCCAGGCGCTGGCGCATCCGGCTTCGGCGCGGGGCGCGAAGGTCTTCGGCGTCGAAGGCGACTACTCGCCGGAGTGGGCGGCATGGGCCAATGGCGTCGCGGTACGCGAGTTGGACTTCCACGACACGTTCCTGGCCGCCGAGTACTCGCATCCGGGAGACAACATCCCCGCACTGGTGGCCGTGGCACAGCACCTCGATATCGGCGGTGCCGATCTAATTCGCGGTCTGGCAACGGCCTACCAGGTCCAGGTCGATCTGGTCAAAGGGATCTCGCTGCACGAGTTCAAGATCGACCACGTCGCCCACCTTGGCCCCTCGGTGGCCGCCGGCCTCGGGACCATGCTGAAGCTCGACCCCGAGGTGATCTATCAGGCGGTCGGGCAGGCACTGCACCTGACCACGGCCACCCGTCAGTCCCGCAAAGGCCTGATCTCCAGCTGGAAGGCCTTCGCACCGGCATTCGCCGGCAAGATCGCTATCGAGGCGGTTGACCGGGCGATGCGCGGGGAAGGTGCTCCGGCGCCCATCTGGGAGGGCGAGGACGGCGTAATCGCCTGGCTGCTAGGCGGTCCCGAGCGCACTTACCAGGTGCCGTTGCCGGAGCCGGGCGAACCGAAGCGGGCCATTCTGGACACCTACACCAAGGAGCACTCGGCGGAGTACCAGAGCCAGGCGCCGATCGACCTGGCCCGGCGGCTGCGCGAGCGCATCGGCGACCTGGGCCAGATCGCGACGATAGTGCTGCACACCAGCCACCACACCCACTATGTGATCGGCACCGGATCCGGCGACCCGCAGAAGTTCGACCCGGACGCATCGCGGGAGACGCTGGACCACTCGCTGCCGTACATCTTCGCGGTCGCGCTGCAGGGCGGCACCTGGCACCACGAACGGTCCTACGCGCCCGAGCGGGCACACCGGCCCGACACCGTCGAGCTCTGGCACAAGATCTCCACGGTCGAAGACCCCGAGTGGACTCGCCGCTATCACTCGGCCGATCCCGCCGAGAAGGCGTTCGGCGCCCGCGCCGAAGTGACGCTGAAGAGCGGGGAGGTAATCGTCGACGAGCTGGCCGTCGCCGACGCGCACCCGTTGGGGGCCAGGCCATTTGAGCGCAAGCAGTACGTCGGGAAGTTCACCGACCTGGCCGACGGTGTGGTCGCCGACGCCGAGCAGCAGCGATTCCTGTCGGCGGTGGAAGCCCTTCCGCAACTGCAGGCCGGTGCTCTGGGCGCGCTCAACATCACGGTCGGTCCGCTGGTGCTCGACCGGGCGCCCAAGATTGGGCCGGGGATCTTCTGATGAGCGGGCTGATCGGCAGCGCTGTTCCCGCGGCACAGAAGCGAGCACAGCTTCGCACCGCGCTGCAAAGTGGTCGGCTGCAACGATTTCCAGGTGCATTCTCGCCGCTGGTTGCCAAGCTGGTCGCCGAGATCGGGTTCGACGGCGTGTACGTGTCGGGCGCGGTGCTCTCCGCGGATCTCGGACTGCCCGATATCGGCCTGACCACCCTGACCGAAGTCGGCGCGCGCGGCGCCCAGATCGCCGGGGCGACGGACCTGCCCACGTTGATCGACGCCGACACCGGCTTCGGCGAACCGATGAGCGCCGCACGCACGGTGACCGTCCTGGAGGATGCCGGACTGGCGGGCTGCCACCTGGAGGACCAGGAAAATCCGAAGCGATGTGGGCACCTCGATGGCAAAGCCGTGGTGCCGGCGAGTGAGATGGTCAAACGTCTGCGCGCCGCGGTATCCGCCCGGCGGGACCCCGATTTCATCATCTGCGCCCGCACCGACGCCGCGGGTATCGAAGGAATTCCCTCGGCGATCGACCGCGCCAAGGCCTACGCCGACGCCGGCGCCGATCTGATCTTCACCGAAGCCCTGCGTACGCCAGCCGATTTCGAGCAGTTTCGCGCCGCGGTGGACACGCCGTTGCTCGCTAATATGACCGAGTTTGGCAAGTCAGAGCTCTTGACCGCCAAGCAGTTGTCCGACATCGGCTACAACGTGGTCATCTACCCGGTGACCACCCTGCGTCTGGCCATGCAAGCCGTCGAGTCTGGCCTTCGTGAAATCGCGGACACCGGAACACAATCCAGCCTGCTGGAGCGAATGCAGCACCGCAGCCGGCTCTACGAGCTGCTGCGCTATTCCGACTACAACCAATTCGATTCCGACATCTACAACTTCGCCGTCGAAGGGAACTAACCATGACCGCGCCGACCGCTGAAATCAAAAAGGGCCTAGCCGGCGTGGTGGTGGACACCACCGCGATCTCAAAGGTGGTGCCGGAGACCAATTCGCTGACCTACCGGGGATACGCGGTCCAGGATTTGGCCGCGCAGTGCAGTTTCGAGCAAGTCGCGTTCCTGCTTTGGCGCGGTGAGCTCCCGACCGACTCGGAGCTGGCGCTGTTCAGCCAGCGGGAACGCGCCAGCCGGCGGATCGACCGGTCGATGCTGTCGCTGTTGACCAAGCTCCCCGACAACTGCCACCCGATGGACGTGGTACGCACGGCGATCAGCTTTTTGGGTGCCGAGGATCCCGACGAGGACGACGATTCGGCGAACCGGGCCAAGTCGCTGCGCATGCTGGCGGTGTTGCCCACCATCGTCGCGGTCGACATGCGACGGCGCCGTGGGCTGGAGCCGATCCCGCCACACAGCGGGTTGGGATACTCCGAGAACTTTCTGCAGATGTGCTTCGGCAAGGTGCCCGAACCCGAAGTCGTGAAGGCATTCGAGCAGTCGATGATCCTGTACGCCGAACACGGTTTCAACGCCTCCACGTTCGCCGCACGGGTGGTGACGTCGACGCAGTCCGACATCTACAGCGCGGTCACCGGTGCCATCGGTGCGCTCAAGGGCGCGCTGCACGGCGGCGCCAACGAGGCGGTCATGCATGACATGATCGAGATCGGCGATCCGCGCAACGCCCGAGAATGGTTGCGCGGCAAGCTCACCCGCAAAGAAAAGGTGATGGGATTCGGCCACCGGGTCTACAAGAACGGTGACTCCCGGGTGCCGACAATGAAGGAGGCGTTGAGCCGGGTCGCCGCGACGCGCGATGGGCAGCGCTGGCTGGACATGTACAACATCCTGGAAGCCGAGATGTTTGACGCGACCGGAATCAAGCCCAATCTCGACTTCCCGACCGGTCCGGCGTACTACCTGATGGGATTCGACATCGCCTGCTTCACGCCGATCTTCGTGATGAGCAGGATCACCGGGTGGACCGCTCACATCATGGAGCAGGCCGCGTCGAACTCCTTGATCCGCCCGTTGAGTGCCTACTCGGGGCCCCAGCAGCGGGCACTGGCCTTCAGGTAAGCCGGCTAGTCCGCCGGGCCGCCGTATTGCCAGACCAGGTTGTGGTTGCCGGTCATGGTCGGATTGCACCACATGGTGCGGCCATTGGCGTCCTGGGTGGTGGCGTGCAACGCCGTGCACGAATCCCCGACGGCGGGCGCGTCGCCGTGCGCGGTGCCGACGCCGAAGCCGGCGGCGATAAAGGCCGCCAATGCGGCGGCCGATACCAGGAACCGAAATCTGCTCACGATGGACATCTCCTAAGCAGGTGTCAAGCCATCACGCTATCCGGCGGAGAACTTGCGGGCAAAGGATGTCATCCGCGGCCCTCGGCACGTTGCGCTAGAACGCGTTCTAGTCTGTGGCAATGGGATTCCTCCAACCCGAACTGCCGCAGGTCGACATCGACGAGTGGAGCAAGCTCAGCCGCAGCGAGAAGATCCGGCCGATGGCCCGGCACTGGGCCGAAGTGGGCTTCGGAACGCCGGTCGTCCTGCACCTGTTCTACGTCGGCAAGATCTTGCTCTACATCCTGTTCGCGTGGCTGTTGGCGGTGCCGACCACCCGCGGGCTGGCGTTCACCCACGTCATGTCGTGGTACTCCGAGCCGATCGTGTTCGAGAAGGTCGTGCTTTACACGATGCTCTTCGAGGTGATCGGGCTTGGCTGTGGGTTTGGGCCGCTGAACAACCGGGTCAATCCGCCGTTGGGTTCGATCCTGTATTGGCTGCGGCCCGACACCATTCGGTTGCCCCCGTGGCCCAAGCGCGTCCCGGGGACCAAGGGCACGGCCCGCACGCTGGTGGACAACGCGCTGTACGGGCTGCTTCTGCTGTTGACCTTCCTGACCCTGTTTGCCGACGGCACCGGCCCGGTGCCGGAACTGGGCGCCCAGGTCGGGTTGATACCCACCTGGCGGATCGTGCTGATCCTGGTGCTGCTCGCGGTGCTGGGATTGCGCGACAAGGTGATCTTTCTAGCCGCCCGCGGGGAGGTCTACGCGACGCTGGCGGTGACGTTCCTGTTCGGCGGCGTCGACATGATCATCGCCGCCAAACTGGTGTTCCTGGTGATCTGGATGGGCGCGGCGACGTCCAAGCTGAACAAACACTTTCCGTTCGTGATGTCGACGATGATGTCCAACAACCCGGTCTTCCGGCCACGCTTCATCAAGCGGCTGTTCTTCGAGAAGTTTCCCGACGATCTGCGGCCCGGACGGCTGTCGCGGATCTTCGCCCACGTGAGCACCTTCGTCGAAATGTGTGTGCCCATTGCGCTATTCGTCGGGCACGGCGGCTGGTGGACCGCGGTTCCCGCGGCAATCATGGTGCTCTTCCACTTCGGCATCCTGTCGGCCATCCCGATGGGGGTGCCGCTGGAGTGGAACGTGTTCATGATCTTCGGCGTGTTCGCGCTGTTTGTCGGCCACGCTCACACCGGGCTGGCCGACCTGAAAAACCCTGTCCCGGTGGGGATTTTCATCGCGTTCATTGCCGGGATCGTGATCGCGGGCAACCTGTTTCCGCGCAAGATCTCGTTCCTGCCCGGCATGCGGTACTACGCCGGCAATTGGGACACCACGCTGTGGTGCATCAAGGGATCAGCGGATAAGAAGATCAACCACAACATCGTCTCGATCGCCAGCATGCCCGCTGCCCAGCTGGAGAAGGTGTACGGCAAAGAGCGCGCCCAGATCCCGATGTATCTCGGATATGCGTTCCGCGCCATGAACACTCACGGCCGCGCGCTGTTCACACTCGCGCATCGCGCGATGGCCGACGGCAACGAGGACGACTACGTCATCACCGACGGGGAGCGGATCTGCAGCACCGCGATCGGATGGAATTTCGGCGACGGCCATATGCACAACGAGCAGTTGATCGCCGCGATGCAGCAGCGCTGCGGCTTCCTGCCTGGCGAAGTGCGGGTCGTGCTACTCGACGCTCAGCCGATCCACCGCCAGACCCAGTCCTATCGGCTGGTGGACGCCGCGACAGGCGAGTTCGAGCGCGGCATCGTCAAAGTCTCGGACATGGTCACCCGGCAGCCCTGGGCCGACGATGTGCCGGTCCAGGTGCTGTCCGAGCAAGCGGAGTAAACCGCTTAGACCCCCGCGCGGACTTCCTGCGCGGCGGCAACCATGTTCTGCAGCGAGGCGTTCACCTCGTCGGTGTTGCGCGTCTTCAACCCGCAGTCGGGGTTGACCCACAGCCGCTCCGCCGGAACGGCCCGCAGCGCCGCCCGCAGCGACTCGGCCATCTCGCCGGTGCTCGGCACCCGCGGCGAGTGGATGTCGTAGACGCCCGGGCCAACACTGTTGGCGAAGCCGACCGAGTTCAGGTCGTCCAGCACCTCCATGTGTGAGCGAGCCGCCTCGATCGACGTGACATCGGCGTCCAGGTCCGCGATGGCTCCGATCACCTCGCCGAACTCCGAATAGCACAGGTGCGTGTGGATCTGGGTCGAGTCATCGACGCCGGAAGTGGCCAGCCGGAACGACCCGACCGCCCAGCTCAGGTACTCGTCCTGATCAGCGCGACGCAGTGGCAGCAGCTCGCGCAGTGCGGGCTCGTCGACCTGGATCACCGCGATGCCGGCGGACTGCAGATCCACCGTCTCGTCGCGGATGTCCAGCGCCACCTGGTTGGCGGTGTCGGCCAACGGCTGGTCGTCGCGGACGAACGACCAGGCCAGGATCGTGACCGGGCCGGTCAGCATGCCCTTGACCGGCTTTTCGGTCAGGGACTGCGCGTACTTGGCCCATTCCACCGTCATCGGCTGCTCGCGGATCACGTCACCGAAAAGGACCGGCGGCCGCACGCAGCGGCTGCCGTAGGACTGCACCCAGCCGTTCTTGGTGGCGAAGAATCCGTCCAGCTGCTCGGCGAAGTACTGCACCATGTCGTTGCGCTCCGGCTCGCCGTGCACCAGCACATCGATGCCGAGGCCTTCCTGCAGCTTGATGACGTCGGAGATCTCCTGCTTCATCCTGCGGTCGTATTCGGCCTCGTCGATCTCACCGGCGACCAGCGCGGCGCGGGCCTTGCGGATCTCTACGGTCTGCGGGAACGAGCCGATCGTGGTGGTCGGCAGCGGCGGCAGGTGCAGCCGCTCTTCCTGGCTGGTGCGCCGCTGCGCGGCGTCGCCGCGGTGCGTACCGGACGTCACGATCGAGTCGATGCGAGCCCGGAGCTTGTCATTGTGCAGCCGCGGATCCTTCTTCCGGGAGGCCGCCGCGGCGTTGGAGGCCTCGATCTCCTCGGCGACCGCGTCGCGGCCCTCATGCAGCGCTCGGGACAGCGCCACCACCTCGGCGACCTTCTCCTGACCGAACGCCAGCCAACTGCGCAGCGCGTCGTCGAGGCCGGTCTCCGGTTCCAGCGAGTACGGCACGTGCAGCGTCGAGCACGACGTCGAGACGGCGACGTTGGCCGCCGAACCCAGTAGCGTCGCCAGCTTGCTCAGCGCCGCCTGCAAATCGGTGCGCCAGATGTTGCGTCCATCGACGACACCGGCCACCAGTGTCTTGTTGGCCAGCTCGGGCACCGCGGCGATCGCGGTGTCGGCACCGTAAACCAGGTCGACGCCGATCGCCTCGACGGGTGTGCGGGCCAGCGCTCCCAATGAGTCGCCGGGATCACCGAAGTAGGTGGCGACGTAAATGGCGGGCCGGTTGCTCACCTTGCCCAGCGCGTTGTACACGGCTTTGGCCAGCGCGGGGGCATCGGGGGAGATGTCGGTGACCAGAGCCGGCTCGTCGATCTGTACCCACTGCGCGCCGTTGTCGGCCAGCAGCGACAGCAGCTCGGAGTAAATCGGTAGCAGCTCCTGCAGCCGCTCGATCGGCGCGCCGCCACCGTTGACGCCCTTGCTCAGCAACAGGAAGGTGACCGGGCCGATCACGACTGGACGCGCTGGAATTCCCTGCCCTTGAGCCTCTTTGAGCTCGGAGAGCACCTTGTCCGGATTCAGCGAGAACTTCGTCGCAGGCTCGATCTCGGGAACGATGTAGTGGTAGTTGGTGTCGAACCACTTGGTCATTTCCAGCGGCGCGACGTCTTTGTTGCCGCGCGCCGCGGCGAAGTAGCGGTCCAGCTCGTCGGGAACCTGCGCGGCGCGAGCCGGCAATGCGCCCAGCATGACCGCGGTGTCGAGCATCTGGTCGTAGTAGGAGAAGGTGTTCACCGGCACCGAGTCCAGGCCCGCGTCGGCCAGGCGCTTCCAGGTGTCGCGCCGCAAGGTGGCGGCAATGTTTTCGAGGTCGGCTCGGCTGGTGCGTCCTGCCCAGTAGCCCTCGGTCGCGCGTTTGAGTTCCCGTTTCGGGCCGATGCGCGGAGAGCCGACAACTGTCGCTGTGAATGCTTGAGGGGTCACGATATTCGTCCTTCAATCGGCGTGGAGGTCACCGCCGGCGGACATGCAGCCGATCCGGTAGCGGTGCGCACCCTGTGCACGTATCGCAACGGCTGCAGCCTAGCGCCCATTCCACGAGGCGATGAGCCGCCGGGCGCGGCGCGCCCGGCACAGCTGGCAGGTCTCCGGACTTGCAGGCGCGCACCGGGTGGTGCTCCTAGTGGCCGTCGCTTCCCAGTCGTAAGACCAGTGCTTGCCAGAAACTCTGACGGCGGTCGTTCCTGCATACCGTTGCGGGACAGTCCCGGATTCTCACCGGGTTCCCTCTTACGAAGCGTTACTCACGTTGCTTCGTTCGATGCCGGCGCCGCGGGTGCGGCGCAAGCAGACCAGCTGCGAGGAGTAGTTTAGTCAGCCCGCCAACGCCACTGCGATCGGGATGTCCCCGTTGTTGAATTCGATGGTCCGCCGCAGGGTCGAATCGTTGGCAAGGGCGGCAGCCACCACGAGCGCGACATCGGCGCGGGATACCTCGCCCTTGCCCTGGCCGGCGACGATGCGACCGGTCGCCGGCTCCAGGGTGAGCCTGCCGGGACCCAACACCGTCCAGTCCAGTTCGCTGGCCCGCAAGTGGGCATCGGCGGCGGCCTTGGCCTCCGCGTAGGCGAAGAACGGATCGCCCTGCGGCACGCCGTGATCCGGCCCCGCGCCGAAGTACGACACCATCACGAACCGGTTGATGCCCGCCTGCCCGGCGGCGTCGATCACCCGGATTGCGGCATCACGGTCGACGGCATACGTTCGCGCCGGATCGCCGCCGCCCGCTCCGGCCGCGAAGACGACGGCGTCGTGCCCGGTCAACAGATCGGCCAGGGCATTCGTATCGAGCTGCTCGATGTCGGCCACCACCGGTTTGGCGCCGGTGGCGGCGACCTCGTCGGAATGGTCGGGATTGCGGAAGACCGAACTGACCTCGTCGCCGCGTTCGGTCAGGATGCGGGCGAGCTGCAGCGCAACCTTGCCGTGGCCGCCGATGACGAGGATTCGAGCCATACCCCGACCGTACGCGTCAGAACCCCCGCGGCGGCCCGGTCAGCTGCTCCGCAGTCCCTCGATTGCGAGGCCCATTATCCGTTTGGCTTGCCGCTTTCCCTCTGCTCCGTCTGCGACCCGCCACAGAAAACCCATCAGCAGCAGAACATCTGCGGGATCGAGGTCCGGCCGAAGGGACCCGTCGGTAATGCAGGCATCGACCAGCTGGCCGACTGCAGCGACAACCGGGGTATACGTTTCGTCGATCGCGTCCTGTAGCGCTGCACTGTGCAGTGCGTCGCCCAGACCGTGTTTGAGGCGAACGTAATCTGCCAATTTCTGGAACCACAAACGCAACGCATCCAACGGCGGGTGAGCCTGCAGCAACTTGGGCACCGAACCCACAAGTCGCTGGACGTCGTGACGGTATACCGCGAGGATCAACGCTTCCCGGGTGGGGAAATGGCGATACAGCGTTCCCGCACCGACGCCTGCTCGTTTGGCGATCTCATTGAGCGAGGTCGTTCCCGACGCGGCGAAGGCGTCGTGCGCAACTTCAATGATGTGCTCTCGATTGCGCAGGGCGTCGGCGCGGATCCCGGCGACAGCGTCGTCTGCCACGGACCGATACCTCCTTGGTCAAGGACACTCTCTGTTGCAGACCGAGCATAGGTGGAGACCGTCTCGGGTAAGACCGCAATCAGTCGTCGGACAGCCGGTCGTGGAAGTAATCGTCATAGGCCGCCAAGTCGAGTAGGCCATGCCCCGAGTAGTTGAACAAGATGACGGGTTCCTGCTGCGCGCGCCGCGCTGCCAGCGCTGCTTCGATCACGCCTTTGATGGCGTGCGCGGTCTCCGGTGCCGGGACCATGCCCTCGGTGCGTGCGAACCTCACGGCGGCTTCGAGCACGGACCGCTGCGGGTACGCAACGGCCTCGATCCACTGGTGTTGCAAGAGATTTGACAGGATCGGCGCGGCGCCGTGATAGCGCAGTCCTCCGGCGTGGGTAGCGGGGGGCACAAATTCGCGCCCGATCGTGTACATCCACATCCGCGGTGTCAGACCCGCGGTGTCGCCGGATTCGTACCGCAGCTGGCCTGCTGTCAATGACGGGCAGGATCGCGGTTCGATGGCTATCAGGCGAGGCCTGCTCGCTGCACCGGGGCGTGATTGCAGAAACGGCAGAGCCAGACCCGCGAAGTTCGAGCCGCCGCCGCATGCGCCGATGACGATATCCGGGCTGCCCTCGCCCGCGAGCTGCAGTTGTTCTCTGGCTTCCAATCCGATGACGGTCTGATGAAGCAGCACATGGTTCAGCACGGAACCGAGCGCGTAGTGAGTATCCGAGCGGCCAACCGCCTCTTCGACGGCTTCACTGATCGCGATCCCGAGCGAACCGGGGCTGTCAGGATGGCTTTGTCGGACTGATCTGCCTGCCTCGGTTGTGGTAGACGGGCTGGCAATCACCTCGGCGCCCCAAGTCTCCATCAGGACGCGGCGATACGGCTTCTGCTGGTGCGACGCGGCCACCATGAAGACGCGGCAATCCAGGTCGAATAGCTGGCAAGCCATCGACAACGCGCTACCCCATTGTCCGGCACCGGTTTCGGTGGTGAGCCGTCGAATACCTTCGGCTTTGTTGTAGTACGCCTGGGCGACTGCCGTGTTGGCCTTGTGGGAACCGGTGGGTGAGACCGACTCGTCTTTGAAGTAGATCCGGGCCGGCGTCTGAAGAGCTCGTTCCAGACGCACCGCACGCACCAATGGCGTTGGACGCCAGAGTCTTAAGATGTCGAGTATTTCGCCTGGCACGTCGACCCAGGGGTCGGCGGACATCTCTTGCTCGATCAGCGCAGCAGGAAAGATCGCGCCAAGATCGTCGCGGTCGACTCCTCGATCGAGGACCGGGTGTTTCGGTATTGCCAGTGGTGCGGGTAGGCAGGACGCCACGTTGAACCATGCCGCCGGGATATCGTCGGGTTTCAGCACATAACGCAATGACTTGTTCCCTTCGAGTGGAACGCGTGAGACAAGCAGGCCAACGTATAAAGCAGCGCAATTGCTGAATTCGATACGCCGTGTGGTCGGAATACGTTCATGTGCACGACGAGATGCTCGCCGGTCTACCGTGCACGTCCACCGCCGGGCGATGTCGGACCGCCTTGCGATTCTTGCCTACGAATCGCTATACAGCGGTGGTTAATTGGGGTACATGCGCGATCACCGCCTGCAACTGCGCATCGTCTGACATGCCCTGGAAGTCGTAGCGCGGTGTGTACGGTGCCTGCAGCATCTGCATTTCGGCTGCCGTGAGGTCGACGTCGAGGGAGGCAATCGCCTCGTCGATCTGACCGACACTGCTCGCTCCGACAATGGGTGCTGTCACCACGGGTTTGGCGTGCAGCCAGGCGAGTGCCACCTGGGCGCGACTGATGCCGTGCGCCTCGGCGACAGCGCCGACCGCATCAACGATGGCTTTGTCGGAGCTGTTATCGGCAGTGGCATAAAGCAAGTCGGCAAATCCGTCGTTCGACGACCGTGCGGTGGCTTTCACGTCACCCCAGGATCGTGCCAGCCTTCCGCGCGCCAACGGACTCCAGACAATGGCGCCCACGCCCTCGTCGAGGCAGAGTGGGATCATCTCGCGCTCCTCCTCGCGAGCCAACAAATTGTAGTGATCCTGCATCGAGACGAATCTCGCCCAGCCGTTGTTGCGCTGCAGGTGCAGGGCTTTGGAAAACTCCCATGCCGGCATCGATGACGCCCCGAGATAGCGGACCTTGCCGGCCTTGACCAGATCATGAAGTGCCTCGAGAGTTTCCTCCAACGGCGTGGTGTGATCATTGCGGTGAATCTGGTAAAGGTCGATGTAGTCGACACCCAGTCTGCGCAGTGAATGGTCGATCTCGGTCATGATTGCTTTGCGGCTCAAGCCTTTACCGTTCGGTCCCGAACGCATTGCGTGTCTCAACTTGGTCGCGACAACGACGTCGTCGCGGCTGGCGAAGTCGCGCAGCGCGCGCCCAAGGATCTCTTCGCTGCTTCCCTGCGAGTACATGTTCGCGGTGTCGAAAAGTTGATCCCGGCTTCGATTGCGTATCTGATCAGGGGTCGAGACTGGTCTTCGGGCAGTGACCACACGGGATGCCCGCGCCGGGGATCGCCGTAGGTCATGGCGCCAATCGCAATGGGAGACACGTCGAGTCCCGATGTGCCGAGCTTGATGTATTGCAAGGTCCACTCCTCCCGAATGCATTAACGGAGAGTTCTCCGGTAGCTGAGTCGGAAGCTACCGGAGAACTCTCCGATTGGCAAGACGAGAGATTCCTCGCGGCGCGCTGGTGCGCGGCGGATGCTTACTTGTCGATGCAGCCGTTCCAGCTCGAGGCCACCGGCCCTAGAGCTTGACCCGCCCCATGATGATGTCGATGATCGGCTTTCCCGGCGGATAGGCGTTGGTCAGCGACGCCATCGTGTGCCCGTAGTCGACCAGCAGCGTGATCCCGCTGATGCCGAAGGCGGCGGCGCTGTTCAGGAACGCCATCACGTCGCCCATCTGCTCGGGCGTGTGCACTTTGGAGCCGGTCTCGTCGCGGTAGTCCTGCGCGAAGGTGAGCCACAGGTCGGCGTTGGACTGGGCCAGCGGCGTGTCGGTGGGACCCGGGCAGATCGCGTTGATCCGGATGCCCTTCTTCAGCAGCGGATAGCCCTGGGTCGCCACGTAGGCGTTGACGACCTTCTTGGAAAAGCCGTAGTGGATGATGCCTTCGGCCTCGTGCGCCTTGACCCACTCCTGGGCCGACGCGAAGTCCGGCGTGGCCAGGAACTCGGTCAGCAGGTCCAGGTCGTTCTCCCAGCCCATGCCGGCGACCGAGGAGATGAAGCAGATCGCCGAGCCGGAGGGCAGCTGGTTGCGCTCGAGCAGGCGCTCGATCAGATGCCGGTGGCCGAGGAAGTTGATAGCCATCAGGTCCGTCGTGCCGTCGGCGATGCCGGCCGCCGAGAACACGGCGTGGACCGGACCGTCGAGTTGCTCGAGCGCGGCATCGATGGACGCGGTGTCGCGCAGGTCCACCTGGATGGACTTGGCGACGTCATAGCTCACCGGTGCGTAATCCATCACGATGACTTCGGCGCCGAGCTCAGCCGCTGATTTGGCCGCCGCGGCGCCCATGCCAGTCGCGCCACCGACAACGAGAGCGCGCTTGCCGTCGTAGCGCAACCGATCGACAATGGTCATGGAAATCCCCTTCTCGGATAATGCCAACGCGGTTCTAACTGCTCAACTGTATGGGTAACAGTTATTTGGTTCAATACCCGGGTCGGGATTAAGTAGACGGGCTTACTTGCCGCGAACGGCGGCACCGCGCAAGACGGTGTCACGGGTGTGCACCAGCGCCGCCCGCTTCCCGACCGCACGCAGGATGTTCTCCGGTATCCACTGCAGCCCGATGACGCAGCGTGCCAGCATCGCGGCCGACGGAGTGTCGATGCGAATCTCGCCGGCGCGGATACCTTCGGAGAGCAGCGTTTTCATCTGCCGCAGCCGTGTTGGATACGACCAGCCCGGATTCGCGGTCGGCGGCGATTGCCGCATCCACGCCAGCTGGATCCGGAATTCGTCGGAGAATCGGTCCAGCGCGTTGACGTTGATCCAGCTCAGCGCATCCAGCTTCTCGATGGGCGTGGCATCCGAGCGCAGCACGCTGACCCACCCCGCCTCGACCTTCTGCCCGAACGATTCCATGATCGAGTCGAGAAGCTCGTCCTTGGATCCGATCACCCGATAGACGGTGCCGGTGCCAAGACCCGACGCCGACGCGATGTCACGGATCGTGGTGGCTTCATAGCCTTTGCGGCCGAATTCGGTACGGGCCACCGCACGGACATGGGCGGTCTTGTCGCTGGGGTCGGCGTCGCTGTCGTCGGCCCACGACTCGATGACGGCGCTGGCGGCCGCGAAGGCGTTGGAGCGATCCAGTGCCGAGTCGGTGGGGGGCCGGGCCGCCAGCCCTTGCAAGATGATTCGGCACAGCAGCTCGGCCACCTGGTCGGGTGCAGAGTTGTGCCGCATGACGTCGAGCCCGACCTGCAGCATGGTCTGAGAGATGCGATCGGCCAGTGTGGGTAGATCGATGTCGGGCTTGATGTAGCCGGTCCACCTGCCGGCGCGCAGCGTTTGCACCATGGCCTCTTGAACCGCCACGGACTGCTGCCGGGTCAGGTTCATCAATTCGGGGTCCGCGCTCGGGCCCTCGTAGAACGACATCTGCAGGGCGGCCCGATGGTGTACGGCGCAGTTGGCGACCGCCGACCCCAGCTCGATGATTTTCTCGGCAGCCGGCCGCGATCCGGCGTCGTCCAATCGCGCCTGGGCGTTTTCCCCGATGCGGTTCAGGTCGTCCTGATAGCGGCGGATCAGCTCGATCAGGATCGCTTCTTTGGATTCGAAATGGTGATACAGGCTTCCGGGCAGAATCCCCGCCGCGTCGGCGATCTCCTGCAACGAGGTTCGCAATCCCGAGGATGCGATCAAAGTGGCCGCGGTCTGCAGAATCTCGGTGCGGCGCGTCCCGGAGTCGTCGGCCTGATCCAGACGATCGGCCAGCGCCCGCTTGCCCTTAGCCAAGGTCTCGGCTTTGGCCATGGCTAACGGTGCGCACATCGAGAGGACTGCGACCGGGCAAACCTACGCATTCGTCCTCCTGCCGAACCAAATCTTTGTTAAAGGCTATCAGATTGCCCGATTCGAAACCGGCTCAAATGCGCTGCTAACAGCGGTGACAGAGCCATTCTAAAGCCCTAGAGCGCGGGACCGTCCCAACTGTCCACCGCAATCACCTCGTCGAGCGGCCGCCGCGGGGCGGGGGAGAAGTTGTGCCCGGACCGCAGCCTGCCCACCGGCAGCAGCGCGCCCTGGACGTAAGTCGGCGGGATCCCGAGCAATTGCCGCGCCTCGTCTTCATGGTGCAGGTGCAGGGTTGTCACGCAGGTGCCGTAGCCGCGGGTGTGCAAGGCCAGCTGAAAGTTCCACACCGCGGGGAAGATCGAACCGTACAAGGTTGCCAGGTGAAACGACTCGTCGCCGTCGATGCGCGGCAAGTAGGGCTGATAGCTTGGGATTACCAGCAGCGGCACCTTAGCCATGTTCTCGACCAGCCACTCTGTTGAAGACATCAGCCGGCCCTCTGGCGTGCCGCCCGGCAACATGTCGGCGAGCAACTGACCGCCGACCCGCTTCCGATAGGCATCGCGGTACAACTCGGCGATCTTTTCCCGCAGCGTCGGTCGGCGACTACCAGCCAACGCCAGGCCTGTGAATTCGAGCCGTTGGCGGCTTGCAGGCCGATGCGCAAGCACTCGCGAATATCCGCCAGGTCCACCGGCGCGTCGAGGTCGAGGGTCTTGCGCGCGGAACGGGTGGCGGTCAGCAGGTATTCGATATCCATCAGTGATCTCTCTTGGCAAGGCGCGCACCGAGTTCGGTCAGATATCCATCGGGTCCGCCGAGAAATGCGCTCCAGCTCAGCAGGCGCTTGAGGTAGAGATGCGCGTCGTGCTCCCAGGTGTAGCCGATACCGCCGAACACCTGGATGGCGGTGTCGCCCACGGTGGCCAGTCGACCGGCGAACGCCTTGGCCCGCAGCGCGGCAACATGGCGTTCGTCGGCCGGCACTTCGGCGTCCGCGGCCCACAACGCGTGCAGAACACCGCTGCGGGCCAGTTCGACCGTCTCGTACATATCGACGCACAGATGCTGAATCGCCTGAAACGATCCGATGATCTGACCGAATTGCTTTCTGACTTTTGCGTATTCGACGGCGAGGTGCATCACGGCCCGTGCCGCGCCGAGCGCGTCGGCGGCAGTGGCGATCAGCAGATCGTCGATCACCGCCGTCACGTCAGCCGGCGTAGCCGTAGCCAGCCGCTGGGCGGGGGTGCCGTCGAGCCGGACGCGAAACTGTTTACGGGTCGCATCGATACCGCGCTCGGGCTGCGCCCAGAACCCGGGGGAGTCGGTGTGCACAGCGAAAAGTGCGGTGCCCCTCGCATCTTCGGCCAGCATCAGCAGGACATCGGCAGCCGCGACATCGGCCACATCGCCGAGTTCGCCGCGCAGGACGACGCCGTCGCCGGCCGCGTCGACCGCGGCATTCTCGAAGCCCAGGAAGCTGACGGTGGCGATCGTCGTTCCCTCGGCGATGCCGGCCAGAATTGGTGCCGCACTGTCGTTATCGCAGATTCGTGTCAGCGCGCGCGGCGCGGCGACCGCAGTGGACAACCATGGACCCGGATGCAGCGCGGCGCCGAGTTCCTCGGCCACCACGCCGGCTTCGACCATCGTCATCCCGGCTCCGCCGTGCTCCTCCGGAACCAACAGCCCGGTGGTGCCGAGGTCGGCCAGGCCGCGCCAGACCGCGTCGTCGACTCCGGTCGGATCGTCGAGCAGCTCGCGCACGTGACCCGAAATCGGTGCCTTGTCAGCAAGAAAACGGCGCGTGGTGTCGCGCAGCGCGACTTGTTCGTCGGTGAGTTCGAGGTTCATTTGCGCGGCAATCCGAGTACGCGTTGCGCGGTGATGTTCTTGTTGATCTGTGTCGTGCCGCCCGCGATGGTCAGCGAGCGCGACGTGAGGCGGTAGTTCGCCCACGCGGGATTGCTGCCGTGGGTGCCCAGCACATCGAAGGCCAGCGCGGCCATGTCCTGTCCGATCTCCCCCCACACGGTCTTGGCGAGGCTGGCCGATCCGAACGCTGTTATTTCTGAACCGCCGTGCAGCGTCGCCGAGATCGAGCTCTGGCACAGCACCTCGAGATACTTGATGCGGACCGCGATTTCGCCGAGGCGCCGCAGCGTCACGGGATCTTGGAGTGCGTCGGTCTGCGCGGCCATGTCGTCGACGAGTTCTTCCAGCCGCGCCTGCATTTCGGCGTACAGCCGTGCGGCCCCGGCGCGCTCGTGGCTGAGCGTGGTGGTGGCCACCTGCCAACCGCCGTTCAGCGGTCCGAGCAATGCGTCGGCCGGCACCCGCACGTCGTGAAGGAACACCTCGGCGAAATCGGTGTCGCCGTTGAGTGTGACGAGCGGGCGGACCTCGATGCCCGGCAGCGACATGTCGACGATCAGACAGGAGATCCCCTGGTGCTTTGGGGCGTCGGGATCGGTGCGCACATACAGCTGGCACCAGTGCGCCCGATGCCCCAGCGAGGTCCAGATCTTCTGGCCGTTGACGACGAAGTCGTTCCCGTCTCGCACCGCCCGGGTGCGCAGCGATGCCAGATCGGATCCCGCTTCGGGTTCCGACATTCCCTGGCACCAGATGTCGTCGGCCCGCATCATCCGGCGCAACAGCGTCTTCTTCTGGTCTTCGGTGCCGTACTGCATGATCGCGGGGGCGATGTTGTTCATCCCAATGACGTTGAGCGGCATGGGAGCCCGCGCGCGGGTGGTCTCCTCAGTGTAGACGAGTTGCTCGAGAACCGTCGCCCCGCGGCCACCGTATTCGCGGGGCCAAGAGACGGCGGCCCATCCCGCGTCGGCCATCGTGCGGCTCCAGGCACGCATCATCTCGAATGTCGCGTCGTCGCGCCCCAGGTTCCGGCGGGCCGCCACCAATTCGTCGGTCAGGTTCGCGGACAGCCAGTCGCGCAGCTCGGCGCGGAACTGTTCGGGCTCCGGCGGATAGGAGAAGTCCACTTTTCCTTGACTCTGATCGTGGCTAACTGCGACTTAGCCGGACTTTACGGTGGAGCAATTTCTTGGTCAATGACGTCTATCGCGATTGCGGCTCGGGGAATGCGACCTCGGCGTTGTCCGGCATCGCGCTGACGCCGCGTCGCTCGCAGACTTCGAGCACCTCGTCGACGATCGAGCCGGGCACTGTGAATCGCTCGGTCGCCGACATTTGCTCGAGATGTGCCTCAATGTCTTCTGCCGTGGGTTCGCTCTCGGTGTCCGCCAGCCAGCCCTGGCTCAGTCCGACGAATATCCGCGCATACCGTCCGGCGGCGGCCGAATAATTGCGGTGGGTGAACGTGCAGGCGCGACTGGCGAGAAACGTCACCAACCCCACCACCAGCTCGGGCCGAATCGCCTGCATGAATCCGGATTCGGCGAGGAACTTCTCGTCACCGACCGTCTCGGTGACCATTCGCGAAAAGCCGGTGGGCATAACGGCATTCGCGAGTATTCCGTGCGCTTCGCCTTCGATCGCGATCACATTCGTCAACCCCACCAGACCGGCCTTGGCCGCGGCGTAGTGAGCCTCCATCGGCTGGCCGAAGATGCCGGCCGACGACGAGATGAACACGAACCGCCCGCCGCCGCTTTTCTTCATCACCCGATAGGCGGGCTGGGACAGGAAAAACGCGCCGTCCAGATGGACACGCAGCATTCGCGTCCACTCGTCGACCGACAGATCTTCGAATGCCACGCTGCCGAAAATGCCGGCATTGCTGACGACGGCGTCCAGGCGCCCGAATGTGTCAACGGCGGCATCGACGATCGCCTGGCCGCCCGCCGGGCTGTCCACCGAGTCGTAGGAGGCGACCGCGCGACCACCCGCTTGGGTGATCTCGTCGACCACGTCGTCCGCGATCTTCGTGTCGGCACCATCACCGTGCATCGAGCCGCCGAGGTCGTTAACAACCACCGCGGCGCCGCGGCGCGCCAGGTCCAGCGCGTAGAGGCGGCCGAGCCCGCGGCCGGCCCCGGTAACCGCAGCCACCTGGCCGGTGAAGTCAATCATGATGTGCTCCCGATTAACCGACGGCTGTTTGACTGGTGTGACGCCGGACTTTACGGTGGAACAGATATTTGGTCAACAAGTCGGAGGTTGCGTGGGGGACGACGCACGTGCCGAGCGATTGCAGGCGATGGGCATGCTCGCGTCCGCGCTGGCAGGGCGGGCCGTCGCGGTGTCCGAGTTAGCGCCTGGAGAACCGGCCTGGACGGATGGCCAGACGATTTATGTCGATGCCGCCGTGGGCGCGCGCAGCAGACTCGAGGCGGTAGCCGTCCAAGCGTCGATGATCGCCGCCGGCAGCCTGGCCCCCGACGTGGTGGGGTCGTTGGTTCGTCACCCGCGGCTGGCCAAGCGCTATCTGGCGATCGAAGGCCACCGCGCCCTGGTCGCCAATGCGCCTTTACTGCCAACCATTTTGGTTTGGTTGGGTAACACGGACGTCGCCGGTCGCAGCGCCTCACCCGCCGCGTCGCTGGAGATCGCGGGAAGCCGGGCGCCGCTTGACGACCCGGCACCCGCGTTCGGCGTGATCCGCGTGGCCAAGGTGATGGCCGCCTGCGCCCGCGCCACCAAACAAGAAGAACCTCCGCAACATGTCCCGCGCGGCCGCGGCGCACACGAGCTGGAAGAGCTCGACGATGGCGAGGTCGACGACACCGACAACCCGGATCTGTTCACCAGCCCGGTCGGGGGCGGCGGCTTCATTGGCAAGTGGCTGAAGAAGATGTTGTCCTCGGCGCGTAAGACCGGTAGCGGCGGTGGACCGCCGGGGGCCGATGCCCCGACGCATCGCACGAACTCCGCGAAGCGCGGTTTGCACGCCGTGTCGTCGCTGGCCTCGACCTCGAGCGAGGACATCAACGACTCCGAAGCCGCGGCGGACGGCGTGCGGTATCCGGAATGGGACGTCACCCGCGAGCGCTACCGGCCCGCCTGGTGCACGGTGCGCGAGGTCGAGCCGGAGATCAAAGCCTCGGCAACTCAAGCGATCGACGATGCCATTGGATTGCGACGACCGCTGTCGCGACTCGGCATGGGGCTGCACCGCCGCCGCCGTCAGTCGCAGGGCGACGACATCGACATCGACGCCGCGGTCGAAGCCCGCGTCGAGGTGCGGGCCGGATCGGTGCCCGACGAGTCGGTGTACCTCGACAGCTTGCGGCGCCGGCGCGACCTGTCGGTGTTGTTGCTTCTCGACGTGTCGGGGTCGGCGGCCGAGCCGGGAACAGTCGGGCGCACGGTGCACGAACAGCAGCGCGCTGCTGTTGCCAACCTGACCGTCGCATTGCACGATCTGGGTGACCGGGTCTGTCTCTACGCCTATTACTCGCAGGGCCGCTCGGCGGTAACCATGGTGCCCGTCAAGCGGTTCGACGACCATCTCGACGCCCGCATCATCCGGCGGCTGAACAGCCTTGAGCCCGGCGCCTATTCGCGGCTGGGCGCCGCTATCCGGCACGGCTCGTCGGTGCTGGAGACTCGCGGCGGTACCTCACGGCGGCTGCTGGTGGTGCTCTCCGACGGCCTGGCCTACGACCACGGATACGAGCGGGCCTACGGTGCCGCGGACGCGCGCCGCGCGCTGACCGAGGCGCGCCGGCAGGGGACCGGCTGCCTCTGCCTGACCATCGGTGCGGGCACGGATGTCGCATCGCTTCGGCGGGTGTTCGGCAGCACCGCGCACGCCACGATCGCGCGCCCGGATCAGCTCGGCGGCGTGATCGGGCCGCTGTTCCGCTCCGCGCTGCGCTCGGCCGAGGTTCGGCGGAGGGTGGGCGCCTGACCACGGCCAATCTGCGCTGATGTCATGTCCCCGAACGCGGTTCGTGTACGGGCATCGACTGCAAAGCCCCACGTGATCGCACTTGAAACAAACATCTGTTCCGGTTAGGCTGCAATGCATCGGCAGAAGGAACGTTATGACCAACGAGTCCGGGATCGTGTGCCGCAACGGTGCGAATCCTGACCCGGAACCCGGCACCGCGCGGGTACGGCCCTACTACCAGGCGGTCGGCGGCGAAGAGGCCATCTTCAAGGCCGCTTACCGCCAGGGTCTGGCGCTCGTGTTGAAAGGGCCGACCGGTTGCGGCAAGACCCGCTTCGTCGAGGCGATGGCCCACGAACTTGGCCGGCCGTTGATCACGGTTTCCTGTCACGACGACCTCACCACGGCGGACCTGGTCGGCCGTTATCTGCTGCGCGGCGACGAGACTGTGTGGGTGGACGGTCCGCTGACCCGGGCGGTCCGCGAGGGTGCGATCTGCTACCTGGACGAAGTCGTGGAAGCCCGCCAGGATACGACCGTGGTGCTGCACCCGCTCGCCGACCACCGGCGGCAGCTGCCGATCGAGCGGTTGGGCATCACGCTGGACGCGGCGCCCGGATTCGGTCTGGTGGTGTCCTACAACCCCGGCTACCAGAGCGTGCTCAAGGACCTCAAGGATTCAACGCGGCAGCGCATGGTCGCCATCGAATTCGGTTTTCCCGCAGCCGATGTCGAAGAGGGAATCGTCACGCACGAAGCGGGTGTGGATGCCGCGACCGCGGCCGAGCTGGTGCGTTTCGGTCAAGCCATCCGCCGCTTGGAAACCGGTGGCCTGCGCGAGGTCGCGTCGACCCGCGTTTTGATCGCGGCGGGCCGGCTGGTCGCCGAGGGCCTGACCAAGCAAGAGGCGGCGAAAGCCGCGATCGCCGGGCCGCTCACCGACGATATGGCGGTCGGCCGGGCGCTGGGCGAGATGGTCGAGGTCTACCTGGGCGAAGGCGCCTAGATGTTTGACGCTGCACGGCGACGCCGCTACGGTCTGAACAAATATTAGGTCAGCGATGGATCGTTGCGAGTGAGCGGGTCACCCGGGAGGTCAGATGTCCTACGAAAGCAGCGCTGAGCCGATCAAGGTCGGCTACTTGATGGACTTCACCCTGCCGCCGGGCTTTCCCGAGGATCTCTTCGCCTCCTTCACCCAGACTTTCGACCTCATATTCGAGGAGGCGATGGCCCAGGGCCTGATGGACCGTCCCGTGCAAATGATCTATCGCGAGGTGGAGGGTCTGCCCAAGGGTTCGGTGAAGGCGGTGATCGATGCGTATGGCGAGCTGGTCGACGAGGGCTGCCTGGTGGTCTTCGGGCCGCACATCACCGATAACTGCGTGCCGGTGCGGGAAGCGATCGAGGAACGATTCAAGGTGCCGGCCATCGCCGTGACCGGCACCGACGACTGGCTAGGCGAGTGGACCTTCGCCTTCCCGCAGGGATCGATGACCGATGAGCCGATCTTCCTGGCGGACCTCATCGCCAAACGCGGACTCGCCGAGATCGGAGTGCTGGTCGAGCAGAGCCTCATTGGCGAGAGCTACCTGAAGAACCTGCGAAGTGCCTGTCGGCGCAGGGGCATTCGCATCGTCGCCGAAGTCGCGATCGCGCAGACGGCTCAGGACATCAACGCCGCGGTCCAGACGCTCCATGAGGCAAAGGCCGAGGCGATCGTGCACCTGGGCTTCGGATTCGGAATCGTCTTCATCAACCCGGCCCTGGAGGCCCTTGGTTGGGACCCGCCCCGTTTCACCACCACCGCATGGCAGAACGCATGGGTTAACCCAATCATGTGGAACGCGTTTCTGGGCTGGACCGGTGTCGACCAGTACGACGAGGCGAACCAGATCGGCCAGGACTTCCTCGACAGCTACGCCAAGAAGTACAACGGCAGTCGCCCAGAGTTCTGCGTGACCGTCGTCAACCACGACGTCGCCGCCACCCTCGTGCGGGCCTTCACCGACGCTCACCCGTTGAGTCCGCGCGGCGTCAAGGAGGCGCTGGAGCGGGTCAAGATGATGCCCGCCGCCTCGGGCGCGCCCGGAACTCGTGTGTCGTTCGGCAAATGGACCCGTCGCGCCTGGATGGGCGCCGGCTACCTGGTGGCCCGGACTCTCGATGCCGACGGAATCAACTCACACCTGGTGGATCGCTTCGGAGAGGAAGACTGATGTCCACAGAACAGTCCACACCACTGACGACAAACGACAAACCCACGCAGCCGGGCGCAAAGCGGAGTTGGGGCGGCTGGATCGCCGGCGCCGCGCTGGCGGCGTTCGCGCTCTTCTTCATCGCGAATTGTCGTGTCGCTCTTGACCCGCGCGTCGCCAATCCAAATGTGCAGGGCCGGCCGCGGCCGGTGAAGTTCATCTTCGGCCTGGACTACATCACCTTCCTGCATATCTCAACGTGCATCATGCTGCTGGTGCTGCTGGTGGTGTTCATCCGGGGCTGGCGCCGCAACCCGGGCAGCCCGGTCATGCTGATGTTCCTGTGCACCACGTTGATCGTGTGGCAGGACCCGATCATGAACTGGTCGCCGTTCGCGGTGTACAACCCCGACCTCATTCACTGGCCGGAGTCCTGGCCGTTGGTATCGCTGTCGCCGACCGTCGAGCCGTTCGTCGTATTCGGCTACGTCACTTTCTATTTCGGTCCGTACTTCCCGGCGATCTGGATCCTGCGCAAACTGCAGGCTAAATACGGGCCGCAATCGTTCGTGTCGCGACATCCGTTGTGGAGCCTGGGCCTGCTGGCCTGTGTGATCGGCTTCGTCTTCGACGCATGGCTGGAGATCCAGCTCGTGCACGCCGGCATGTACATCTACTCCCAGGTGATTCCCTGGGGCTCGGTCTTCACCGGCACCACGTTCCAGTTCCCGCTGATCTGGGAGTCGTTCTCGGTCACCTTTGTGATGGTGCCCGCCGCGATCCTCTGCTATCGCGATGACACCGGAAAGTCGGTGGCCGAGAAGCTGACTGCGAAGGCCAAGATCCTGCCCAGACGTCCGGTGCTCGGCACTTTCCTGGTGATGTTCGCCATCATGAACGTGTCGTACTTCGCTTACGGCGCCTGGTTCTGGGCCATCAAGGTTAGCCATGCGGCGACATCGGTCGCCTGCCCGTGGCCGTATCCAGAAGCTAAAGTTTATGACCCGCAAGGATTTTACGAGAAGGCGGGCGCTCAGGGCCCCTACTCGGTCGGCATCTGGTCGACCTGGGCGAGCGGCGAGCCGAACGGCCGGCCTCACCTAGACCCGCCGCCGGGCCAGGGCGCCTGCGCGACCGCGAGCAAGAATGGCTGAACCACACGCGGTTGTGATCACCGGCGCGTCTCGCGGGCTGGGATTCGCCTCGGCCGTGCGCCTCTATCGCGAGGGGTGGCGGGTGGTCGCGGCGATGCGTACACCCGACCTTGGACTTCGGCTGCTGCGGCAGGCGACTGGAGCCACCGACGATGACGACCGGCTGATCGGTGTGCAGCTCGATCTCACCGACTCCGTGTCGATTTCCCTGGCCGCCAAGGCACTCGAGGAAGCCATCGGCGCACCGTACGCGCTGGTGCACAACGCCGGGATCTCCGCGGCCGGAATGGTGGAGGAGACGGATATGGCGCTGTGGCAGCGCATGTTCGCCACCAGCGTGCTGGGACCGGTCGAACTCACCAAGGCCCTGTTGCCGTCCATGCGCGCGGCGGGTCAGGGCCGCATTGTGCTGGTCGCCAGCACGGCCGGGGTGCGCGGCCAGCCGGCCACCGCGCCCTATTCGGCGGCCAAGGGCGCGTTGGAGCGCTGGGGCGAGTCGATGGCATGCGAGATCGCGCCCTTCGGTCTGGGTGTCACCGTCTTGGTGTCCGGCACCTACGACACCGAAATCATCACCGACGCGGGCACCGTCGATGATCGCAATTTCGAGGGCCCTTACGCCCGACTGCACAACACCATGAACAGCCGCGGACGGTTCGCGATGAAGATGGCTCGGCCCCCCGAACGCTTCACCGACGGACTGGTCAGGGCGCTGGCTGACGAGGCGCCGTTCCGCCGCCGCGGTGTCGGGCCGGATGCGTCAATGTTGCTGACATTCAACCGGATTCTGCCGTCTTCAGGAATGCACCACATGTCGCGGATCGTCTTGGGCATACCCAAACAGGGTTCGATGCGGGGTGGGGCATGGCCGTTGACTCTCACCCAGAAGGTGATGGCGCTTGCCGCACGCGTTCTTCCGCAGCCGGTGCTGCAGCGCTTGGCGGCGCTGGCGGCGAAGCGCCAACAGGGGAGTGAGGGAAAATAATGGAACAGCTATTCGACGACCTGGAGGATTTCGGCTCCTTCGACGACGCGATATCCGGTGACGTGCGTGACCCGTACACCGAATTGGCGCGGATACGCAACGAGGAACCCGTGCAGCGACTTGAGACGTCCGGCGCGCTTCCGCACGAGGAATCGCTGCCGATGTTCATCGTGTATCGGCACGAGGACATCCAGCAGATGCTGCGCGACAACGAGACTTTCTCGTCGTCGGCGGTGATTGCCGCGTTCGGTCCCGTACTCGGTGAAGGCGTGATGCTCGGTATGGACGAGCCCATCCACGGGCGGCTGCGTTCCTTGGTCTCCAAGGCGTTCACGCAGAAGTCTTTGGCACGCTGGCAGGACGAGTTGGTCGGGCGGGTAGCGAATGGCCTGATCGACAAGTTCGCACCCAATGGCAAGGCAGATCTGGTGAAGGAGTTCACCTTTGACTACCCGAGCCAGATCATCGCCGGGCTGCTTGGCTTGCCGGAACAGGACTTCCCGCAGTTCCAGAGATGGTCGATTTCGCTGCTGAGTTGGCTGATGAACCCCGAACGCGGCCTGGCGGCCTCGGCTGCCCTGTGCGAATACTTCGCGCCGATCCTGCAGGCCCGCAGGGCCGAGCCGAAGGATGACTTGATCAGCGCGCTCGCGGCGGCCGAGATCGACGGGCAAAAGCTCGCGGATGAAGAGATTTTCTCGTTCCTACGGTTGCTGCTGCCCGCCGGCGTCGAGACGACCTATCGGTCGCTGGGCAGCCTGCTGCTGGCGCTGCTGTCAGATCCCGCGCAGTTGGCGGCCATCCGTGCCGACCGGTCACTGCTGCCGCAGGCTATCGAGGAGGGGGTGCGCTGGGAATCACCGCTGTTGACCATTACCCGGGTGGCGACGCGCGACACCGAACTCGGTGGCGTGGCCATCCCGGCCGGGGCGACGGTGATGCCGATGCTCGGTTCGGCAAATCGGCAAGAAGAGCGATATCCCGACCCGAACACGTTCGACATTCACCGCGAGGCTCGGGCAAATCTGGGCTGGGGGCACGGCGTGCACGTCTGCCTCGGCATGCACCTGGCGCGGCTCGAGATGCGGACCGCGATCAACCTTTTGTTGGACCGGCTGCCGAATCTCCGGCTGGATCCCGACGGGAACGACCCACACATCCGTGGACAGGTATTCCGGTCGCCGACGTCGGTACCGGTGCTGTTCGATGCCCAGAAGTAGGGCGGCCATGGCGCCAATCGCACGTGCGGTAATCGCACGTCACGCCCATTTTCGTGGCTGCCTGCGCGTTGCATGTTGCCAATCGGCTAGTTTCCAGTAAGGCTCTCCGTTGGGACGAGTCACACGAGAACGAGTTTGAAGAGAGCTGAACAAATATGGCTGACACTGTAAAGGTCCGGTTCGAGCCGAAGATGATGATCGACGGGAAGCTCGTCGATGGCCAGGCCGGCACCTTCACCAACATCAACCCGGCGACCGAGGAGCCCCTCGGTGAGGTCGCCGACGCCTCGAAGGAAGACATGCTCCGGGCCATCGACGCCGCCCGGCGGGCCTTCGACGAGAGCGACTGGTCGACCAATCGCGAGTTGCGTAAGCGCTCCCTGTTGCAGCTGCACGACGCGATCGAGGAGGAGAAGGAAGAGCTGCGCGAGGAGCTCATCCTCGAAGTTGGTTCGCCCCGGGCCATCACGTTCGGGCCTCAGTTGGATGCCCCGCTGGCCGACGGACTGAAGTACCCGGCCAGGTTGATCGACGAGTACGCCTGGGAAACCGATCTCGGCGATCGAGTCATCAGCCTCACCGGTGCGAACACCTCCATCAAGGTTTGGCGGGAGCCGGTGGGCGTGGTCGGCGCCATCGTGCCGTGGAACTTCCCGTTCGAGGTCACTCTCAACAAGCTCGGCCAGGCACTGGGAACGGGCAACACCGTCGTGCTCAAGCCGGCGCCCAACACCCCGTTCAACGCGACCCGGCTGGGCCGGCTGATCGCCGAGAAAACCGATATCCCCGCCGGCGTGGTCAACGTCGTCACCGCGTCGGATCACTTTGTGGGCGAAGAGCTTACGCTGTCACCCAAGGTCGACCTGATTTCGTTCACCGGGTCTACGGTGGTCGGCAAGCGGATTATGGAAAAGGGCGCGGCCACCATGAAGCGGCTGTTCCTCGAACTCGGCGGCAAGTCGGCCACCATCGTTTTGGAGGACGCCGACTTCGGGTTGGCCTGCGCGATCGGCATCGCCCCGTGCATGCACGCCGGGCAGGGTTGCGCGAACCCCACCCGGATGCTGTTGCCCCGGTCTCGTTACGAGGAGGGTGTGGCGATCCTCAAGGGCATCTATGAGAACGTCACATGCGGTGACCCGCAGGACGCGGGAACGCTGTGCGGCCCGGTGATCTCGGAGAAGCAGCGCGATCGCGTGATGGGCTACATCCGCAAGGGTGTCGAGGAGGGCGCCACGGCACTCGTCGGCGGCCCCGATGCGCCCACCGGTTTCGACAAGGGATACTTCGTCAGGCCAACGCTTTTCACCAACGTCGACAACAAGATGACCATCGCCCAAGAGGAGATCTTCGGCCCGGTGTTGTCGGTCATCCCGTTCGACGACGAAGAGGACGCGATCCGAATCGCCAACGACAGCGTCTACGGCTTGGCCGGCAACGTGATGTCGGGATCGCTGGAGCATTCGCTGGCGGTGGCCCGCAGGATCAAGGCCGGCTTCATGGGCGTCAACGGCGGCGCTCCGTATGGCGCCGACGCACCATTCGGCGGATACAAGGACAGCGGGGTGGGCCGCCAGAACGGCGTGGCCGGGTTCGACCAGTACACCGAGATCAAGACGGTCGGTTATCCCGTCGGCTAGACCGTAAAGTGCTGTGACCCAGCACTTTACGGTCTAGCCTGCCGGGCCGTCATGCAGCTGCTGCCGAGTTCGCGCACCCGGCTCCTAGTTCAGCGGCAATGATGACTGCAGTCGTTCGGCGGTCAGCCTGCGCAGCTGTGCGAAATCACCGGTGTGGCCCAGCAATCGCAGTGCGCTCTCGGCGATGACCCAAGGGTGATCGGGCGGGCAGACACCGTCGTCCAAGCGTTGGTTGATGACTGACTCAACCAAACGAAACGGCAGGTCATCAGTTTCTGGCGGCCCGTTGCTCTCGGCGACGACGGCGCCCGAGAGCTCGCGGTAGCGGGCCCGCAGCGCGCTGCGGCGCCGACGGAATGTGCCGAAACGGCCGGCGCGCAGCTCCGGAAGTAGATAGAGGGCACCGAGATTCCATCGGCTGCCGCACAATTGAGAAGTATCACCGACCACCAGGGCGTGCAGCCGCGGTGCGCCCGGTCCGGCCTCGCCAAGTAGTTCCCTCGCCAGCCGCAGCGACTCGTCCACGGTACCGGTGAGCAACGCGTCAATGATGTCGTCCTTGGTGGTGAAGTAGTGATAGAGCGACGCCTGCCTGATGCCGACGGCTTCCGCGATGCGTCGCGTCGAGGTGGAGGCATACCCGACTGTCGTGAACAATTCGGCGGCCGCGTCAAGAATTTCGTCCCTGGCGGTCAGTTCCGGCCGATGCGATACCACCAGTCTGGGACGCCCACGCCTGTCATTGCGCATGCCACATTCTCCCAACCCGGTGAAAATTTGGCAGCCGGATGCAGATATTTCTATCATGTGATAGAAAATCAGGGATCGCGCTCATGCAATCGAATTGCAAGTGGACAGCCGCGCCGCCAGATAAGGAGACCGCGATGAGCACACCCGCGAGCACCGATTCGACCGGCGGTGCCAGATTGCACGCGCGTGCCCAGGCGCAGCAAGCGACGATGCGAATACCGACGACCCCGCCGGACATCGAGTGCTCGCGGCTGTTTTGGGCCGAGTCGATTCCGGTGAACGGTTACGCCACCAAGGTCCTCGCCAGGGGCAGCCGCGTCCGGCTGGCCGACCCCGACGGTGGCGCGTGCGCACATGTGCTGCTGTATCGCGCCGAGGCGCCCTGGGAGCGGTTGAATGTCGCCGACACCATGAAGGTGCCGTGGCATGCCTACCTACGCGCGGGCCATCCGCTGCTATCCGATCAGGGCCGGCTGCTGGCAACTGTGGTTGCCGACTCCTCGGGCCGCCACGACATGCTGTGCGGGCCCACGCAGGCCGGACGTCAGCTGTTGCAGTTAGGCGCCATCAAGCACGGCCTCGACATACGGGACGTGGCGGCGTCGGCATCGTTCTTCCAGGGCGTTCACGTCGATCCTGGTTGCGGCGCACTCGAATTCACGGGTTCCACCGGCCCTGGGGCGGCAATCGATCTCTTGATTCACCTGCCGGTGGTGCTGATACTCGTCAACGCCGCTCACCCACTAGACCCAGATCCGTCGGTTACCGCGCTGGATGTCCTGGGTTGGAAAGCGGGCGAGGAGCTGACAGCGCCGGTCAATGACGATCCCGAATACCTGCGTGCATTGTTCAATAGCGACGCGGCCTGGTTGGCGGCCACCGGATCGGAGGTCGCCCGATGACAACCACTGTGCAGTCGAAGATCGTCGTTGACGAGATCGTGGCGCCCTGCGCGCCCTGGTCGGCGATCGTCCATGCCGGCCAACAGCTGGAAATCGTTGACCTGGAAGGAAATCAGGCGGTGGATTGCCTGCTGTACGCCGCCGATGACCACACCCAGCGTTACAGCGCTCAAGCCACGGTGGCGGCGCAACGCAACATCTACTTGACCACTGGCTCGGTGCTGCGCACCGCGGACGGCACCGCGTTGATGGAGGTCGTCGCCGATGATGTCGGCAATCACGACACACTTGCGGGAGCCTGTTCGCAAGAATCGAACACATTGCGCTACGGCCATCACACCGTGCACCAACACGCCTGTGCCGAGAACTTCCTGATCGAAGGCGCTAAATGGGGCCTGGGCAAGCGCGACATCGTCCCAAACATCAACTGGTTCATGAACGTTCCAGTCGAAGCAGACGGCACGCTGGGTATCGTCGACGGCTTGTCAGCGCCTGGCAAGAGCCTCACCGTCCGTGCGGTGATCGACACGCTGGTGTTGGTGTCGAACTGTCCGCAGATCAACAATCCGTGCAACGGCTTCAACCCGACACCCGTACGAATGGTGATTTCGCGTCCGTGACACACATCGAGGTGCTGCGGTCCGGCATGCTGACCACCGTGCAGGACTGGCCCGGACGTACCGGGTTTTGGCATGTCGGTGTGCCGCCCTCCGGTCCGATGGACGACCTGTCGTTCCGGATCGGAAACCGGGTAATCGGAAACCCCGAGGGGGCGGCGGGCCTGGAATGTACCAAAGCCGGTCCATCGCTGCGCTTTTCAACAGCGACGTGGGTGTGTGTGACGGGGGCCGCGGCGCCGGTCACCATCGACGGGAATCCGGCTCCGCAATGGCGGTCGGTGTGCGTGCCCGCGGGGGGTGTGCTGGATATCGGCATGGTCACTGGGCCCGGTATGCGGTGCTATGTCCTTGTTGCAGGCGGCATTTGTGCATCGGAGTATCTGGGCAGCGCCGCGACATTCACGCTGGGTGCCTTTGGTGGTCACCAAGGGCGCTCGCTGCGGGACGGGGACGAACTGAGCGCCGCCGGCGGGCCAGAGGTGACGAACGGCGAACGCCACAACGCCACGCGCGCTCCCAATGAGACCCAGCCCAGTATCGGCAACCGATGGGAGCTGGCGGTGACCGAGGGCCCGCACGCGGCGCCCGAGTTCTTCACCCGCTCCGACATCCACGAACTGATCAGCACCGATTACACCGTGCACTTCAACTCCGACCGAACCGGCGTTCGCTTGGTCGGCCCGAAACCACAGTGGGCTCGTCTCGACGGGGGCGAGGCGGGCCTGCACCCGTCGAACATCCACGACACCGCGTACTGCATTGGAGCATTGGATTTCACCGGCGATACACCGATCCTGCTGGGGCCCGACGGACCCAGCCTCGGTGGGTTCGTGTGCCCGGTGACGGTGGTGAACGGCGACCGGTGGAAGCTCGGCCAGATGGCGCCTGGGGACGCCGTGCGGTTCGTGCCGGTGCGAGCCGATCGGGCACCGTCATTGCGGTCGCTTGCTACGTGCAGACGGGCGTCACTGCCGCTGGTCATCTCGACATCCGGTGACCGCGACGACGGTGTGCTTCAGCGCTACACGGCCGGCGACGGTACCGCTGTTACATTGCGGCGCGCCGGCGACGGCGGGGTACTCGTCGAATACGGCCTGATGGCACTGGATTTGGCGATGCGGGCACGGGTTCAAGTGCTCTATGAACAGATCCGGGCGCGCAACGTCACCGGTGTGCTGGAACTGACCCCCGGGGTGCGGTCACTACAGATCCAATTCGCTCCCGATCAGCTGTCCTGTGCCGAAGTGACTGAACTGGTGGCCGAAGTGGACGAATCTCTCCCGCCATGGCACGAGCTCGTAGTATCGAGTCGGTCGGTTCGGCTACCCCTGTC
The DNA here is from genome assembly GCF_025823255.1 of Mycobacterium montefiorense. Lineage (NCBI taxonomy): Bacteria > Bacillati > Actinomycetota > Actinomycetes > Mycobacteriales > Mycobacteriaceae > Mycobacterium > Mycobacterium montefiorense. The sequence goes on from NZ_JACKVL010000007.1 coordinate 187,841, forward strand.
GTGGGACGATCCGGCCACCCACGAGGCGATCCAGCGATACATGCACGGTGTGCGTGCCGACGCGCCGTGGTGTCCGTGGAACATCGAATTCACCAGGCGCATCAACGGTCTGGATGACCACTCGCAGGTGCACGACATCGTCTTCGACGCCAACTACCTGGTTCTGGGGCTGGGGGATGTTTACCTGGGCGCACCGGTGGCCACGCCGTTGGATCCTCGGCATCGGCTGGTGACAACGAAGTACAACCCTGCGCGCACCTGGACACCGCAGAACGCCGTTGGCATCGGTGGCGCATACCTCTGCGTTTATGGGATGGAGGGGCCCGGCGGTTACCAGCTCGTGGGACGCACCACCCAGGTGTGGAACCATCGTCATCCCGACGAAGCCGCCTCGTTCGAGCCCGGAACACCTTGGCTACTGAGGTATTTCGACCAAATCAGCTTCTTTCCGGTGGGCGCCGAGGAACTCTTGGAACTGCGCGCGGACATGTCTGCCGGACGCGGCCAGGTCGACATCACCAGCGGTGAGTTCTCGCTGGCTGACTATCGCCATTTTCTCAAAGACAACGACGACAGCATCGCCGAGTTCCGCCGGCGGCAAGCTATGGCGTTCAACGCCGAACGCGAAGCTTGGCACCTCGCCGGGGAATTCAACCGGGCCTCCTGAAGGGAATCGATCGAAACCATGAGCGTGTGGATCTGCCGACGTCCGGACGCCGAGCTTGTCACGGAGCTGGCCCAAAGCCGTTCGAGCCGAGGAACACTGGCAGGGATGCGGTTGGCGGTCAAGGACAATATCGATGTGCAAGGCTTGCCCACCACCGCCGCCTGTCCCGAGTTCGCATATCAGCCTGACCGTGATGCACCGGCGGTGGCGGCGCTGAGGGCGGCCGGCGGGGTGGTGATCGGCAAGACCAATCTCGACCAGTTCGCTACCGGGCTGGTGGGGACGCGTTCGCCGTATGGCGTTGTGCCCGATAGTCGACGGCCAAGCCATGTCAGCGGTGGCTCCAGTTCGGGCTCCGCCGTCGCGGTCGCCTGCCAGGAGGCAGATATCGGGGTCGGCACCGATACGGCTGGTTCTGGCCGGGTGCCCGCAGCATTGCAGGGCCTGGTGGCAATCAAACCGACGGTTGGTGTCATCAGCACCGACGGCGTCGTGCCGGCATGCGAATCATACGACTGTCTAACGGTATTCGCGCGCGAGATGGCTTTGGCCAATCGTGCCATGGCGGTGATGGCAGCGGGTGCGCCGGGACGAAGTTGGCCGGCGGATACCCGGCTGGCGGCGCCGCCGAACCCGGTTGTCGCCGTGCCCAATGAGCTCCCCGAGCTGGACGAGCACTGGCGTGCGGCGTTCGAGAACGCTGCCGCCGCACTGGCAGACGCGGGCGCACGCATCCGTGCCATCGACATGACACCGTTCTTGGCGGCGGCCCGGCTTCTTTACGATGGCGCACTTGTCAGCGAAAGATATGATGCCGTAGGGGAATTCATCGACCATCATCCCGACGCATCGCTTGATTCGGCGGTCCAGCGGATTATTGGCGGCGCCCGCGACATCCCTGCTCATCGGCTGCTTCAAGACCGTCGGGAAGTCCAGCGGCTGTACCGCCGCGCCATGGCATCGTTAGACGGGGCCGACGCGCTGTTGGTGCCGACCGCCCCGATGCATCCGTCGATAGCCGAAGTTGCGGCAGACCCGATCGGGGTCAATGCACGAATGGGGACCTACACCAACTTCTGCAATCTCTTCGACATGTGTGCGGTCGCCGTACCCGCGGGTACGGCGGGCGAAGCGCAGTTCGGCGTGACGGTGCTGGGGCGGGCCTTCGACGATGCCGTGGCGCTGGACATCGCGGCAAGTTTGACTGGCGACGCGTTGTCAGAAGCTAGCTGGCCGTTGGCCGTTGCCCGCAACGTCGAGCTGGTGGTCTTCGGTGCACATTTGCGTGCCGGCCCGCTGGCGCACCAGCTCACTGACCTCGGTGCCAGTTTCGCCGGTGCGGCGACTACCGCGCCGCGCTACCGGATGGCAGTGCTGGATGGCGACCTGCCCAAGCCGGCGGTGACCCGAACACCCGACGGAACAGTCGGCACGGCGCTGACGGGGCACCGTTGGCTGCTTTCGCCGGCCGCGCTCGGTACGTTCCTGGCTGCGCTGCCGGCGCCGATGCAGCTCGGCAAGGTCGAACTGGCCGACGGCACCTGGTGCACCGCGTTCGGCTGCGACGCAGCGGTCGCCGCTGCCGGCACCGACATCAGTGGCTACGGCGGCTGGGCCGCGGCGATCGAGGCAGGCGCGGTCGGTTAGACCGGCCGCTGTCGACGCCCGTGCGACCAGGGCGTCGCGTGTGCGCTTAGCGCCGACTCCGTCGGCGTGTCGGCACCCAACGCGCACACACTCATCGCCGGCAGTGCGTCAACGAATTAGCAAGCCCCACCGTGCGGGATCGGTGTGACCACTGTGACGCCCGGTCCGCGCACATCTCCGATACCACCCCGGCACTAGGCCGCCCAACCCCTTGGTTGACAATCGAGGCAAGACCGGAGTCAAAGGAGACATCACCATGCCTGAAGCTGTCATCGTCGAAGCCGTGCGCTCGCCAATCGGCAAGCGCAACGGCGGACTATCCGGGGTGCACCCCGCCGAGCTGTCCGCGCAGGTGCTCAACGGACTGGTTACCAGGGCCGGTATCGATCCCGTAATCGTTGACGACGTTATCTGGGGCTGCGTGATGCAGGCCGGCGAGCAAGCCCTCGACATCGGCCGCACCGCGCTGCTGACCGCGGGGTGGCCGGAGACCGTCCCGGGCGTGACCGTCGATCGCCAGTGCGGATCCAGCCAGCAGTCCATCCACTTCGCCGCGGCCGGCGTGGTGGCCGGCCACTACGACGTGGTCGTCGCCGGCGGCGTGGAGTCGATGTCGCGCACCCCGATGGGGGCCTCACTGGCCAACGGCGGCCGGCCCTACCCCGAGGAATTCATCTCCCGCTACGACGGCAAGATTCCCAACCAGGGCCTGGGCGCCGAGATGATCGCCGAGCAGTGGGGACTCGACCGTACGGCGCTCGACCAGTTCTCCCTCGATTCCCACGAAAAGGCCGCTACTGCACAGGATTCCGGCGCTTTTGACGACCAGATCGTGGGCATCAAGGATTCCGACGGCAACGTCGTGCTCAAGGACGAAGGCATCCGCCGCGGCACGCCGATGGAGAAGATGGCCTCGTTGAAGCCGGCGTTCAAGGAGGACGGCGTGATCCACGCTGGCAACTCCTCGCAGATCTCCGACGGCGCGGCCGCGCTGCTGTTCATGTCCGCGGAGAAGGCCAAGGACCTGGGGCTCAAGCCAATTGCCAAGGTGCACACCGCAACCCTGGCCGGAGCCGACCCGGTCATCATGCTGACCGCGCCCATCCCGGCCACCCAGAAAGTGCTGCAGCGGTCCGGGCTGAGCATCGACGACATCGGTGCGTACGAGGTCAACGAGGCGTTCGCGCCGGTTCCGCTCGCCTGGCTGAAAGACATCGGCGCCGACGAGACGAAGCTCAACCCCAACGGCGGCGCGATCGCACTCGGCCACCCACTCGGCGGCTCCGGGGCGCGGATCATGACCACGCTGCTGTACCACATGCGGGACAAGGGAATTCGCTACGGCCTGCAGACGATGTGTGAGGGTGGTGGCCAGGCCAACGCCACCATTGTGGAGCTGCTGTGACGGACGCTGACGGCGCCGCACCGGCGGTGCTGGTCGAGCGCCGGGGCAACGTGATGGTGATAACCATCAACCGGCCCGAAGCGCGCAACGCGATCAACGCAGCCGTCAGCATCGGCGTCGGGGATGCGCTGGAAGAAGCGCAGCACGACGCGGACGTGCGGGCAGTGGTGATCACCGGCTCCGGCGACAAATCGTTTTGCGCCGGAGCCGATCTCAAGGCGATCGCTCGCCGGGAGAACTTGTATCACCCCGACCACGCCGACTGGGGCTTTGCCGGTTACGTGCGCCACTTCATCGACAAGCCCACCATCGCCGCGGTCAACGGCACCGCGCTGGGTGGCGGCACCGAGCTGGCGCTGGCCAGCGACCTGATCGTCGCCCACGAGCTGGCCAAATTCGGTCTGCCCGAGGTCAAACGCGGATTGATCGCCGCTGCCGGCGGTGTCTTTCGCATCGTCGATCAGCTGCCCCGCAAGGTGGCGATGGAACTGCTGTTGACCGGTGAACCGATGACGGCGTCCGACGCCTGGGAATGGGGCCTGGTCAACCAGGTCGTCAAGGAAGGCTCCGTGCTGGACGCCGCGCTGGCGATGGCGGCCCGCGTCACCGTGAACGCGCCGCTGTCGGTGCAGGCCAGCAAGCGCATCGCTACTGGCGTCGACGACGGCTTGATCACCGGCGACGAGGTGGGCTGGGAGCGCACCGTGCACGAGATGCGCACCCTGATCAGATCCGAGGACGCCAAGGAAGGGCCATTGGCGTTCGCCGAGAAGCGGGAGCCGGTCTGGAAGGCGCGTTAGCGCTAGCTCGCCAGGATGTTGACCCCGAAGCCGAACACACCGGGTAGGCGTTCACACGCCGGCACTATCGCAGGTCGCGTCATTCGTGGCGTGCTGGCCAACACGACGGCCCGGGTCAGTAGGCGGTAATTGCGGGTAACCCGGTGCCACGCCGCCTCATATGCCGCCGGTGTGTCATTGACGATGGCGTCGAGGACCGCCCCGGCCTGTTTGACGGCCAGGCTGACTCCTTCGCCGGTCAGCGCGTCCTCGTAGCCCACTAGCAGCACCCGGCCCGCGACGCGGCGCGAGACGACCTGCCGCAGTGGGCCGCAGCCGCGCGCGTGCCCACGGCTCGCGCCCTCGAGGTGGCGGGCCAGCCGCGGAAACCAGCCCAGCTCGGGGCGCCCCTGAGACAGGATCGCCACGCCGACCAGATCCGGCTCGACCGGCGTCACGTACGCCTCTCCCCACCGGGACCAGTACACCTCGACGAACTCCGACCACGCTGGCACCGTGAAATGCCAACGCACGCCGTACCGTCGCGGTTTCCCGGCCGTGGCCTTGATGCCGGCGCACCGCCGTACTGTCGAGTGCAGTCCGTCGGCCCCCACCAAGAACTTCGCTCGGATGCCGGCGGCGGTCACGCCATGCGCGTCCTGCTCGACGCTGGTCACCTTGGTCCGAATCCATTCGGTGTCTTGCTCTTTGGCGCGTGCTTCTAGCGCCGCATGCAGGGTAGTCCGCCGCACACCGCGGCCCGGACCGGCGCGAAACAGGGCCTCGGCGCGGCGCTGCTCGCTGACGTAGGCGATTCCGCGAAACGGCATGCCGGCGGGGTCGACGCCGAGCGACGTCAGTTCGGCGAGGCCCCCGGGCATCAGGCCCTCGCCGCACGCCTTGTCGATCGGATCCTCGCGCGGCTCGGCCACGATCACCGACAGCCCGTGCCTGCGGGCCTGCAATGCCGTGGCGAGCCCACCCGGGCCGCCGCCGACGATCAGCAAGTCGGTGTCGTACCTGCTCATGTGTAGCCCAACGCGGAGTTCTCCACCCGGATGCGCACACTGAGCAGGATCGCGTTGGCGACGGTGAACGTCGCCGCCGTCAGCCACGCCGTGTGTACCAGCGGTAATGCGAACCCTTCGGCCACCACTGCAACATAGTTCGGGTGGTGCAGCCACCGGTAGGGCCCCTGGTTCACCAGGGGCGCCTCCGGCAACACGATCACCCTGGTGTTCCACCGCCGGCCCAGGGTTCGGATGCACCACCAGCGCAGTACCTGACTGGCCGCCGCGATCGCCAGCATCGGCCAGCCCAGCCACGGAATGAACGGCCGGTGCAATGCCCACGGTTCCACCACGCAGCCGACCAGTAGAGCGGTGTGAATGAGGACCATCACGATGTAGTGCGGCCGGCCAAACTCCTTGGCGCCCTGGGTAAGAGACCATTGCGCATTCCGCTTGGACAGCACCAGCTCCGCGACGCGCTCGAGCCCGACCGCCAGAATCAGCAGGTAGTACATGTCACCACTATCTCGCGTATCAGGCTTCCGGGGCTACCAGGCCAGCAGAACGAGCTCGGCGCAGAAAGCCGGACCCATCGCGATCATGAGGCCAAGCGAACCAGCTGATGGCGGATCCGCCAGGTTGGCCGCAAGCACGTCCAGCACCGACACCGACGACAAGTTGCCGTTGTCGCGCAGCGAGTTTCGGGTTCGATCAAGGGCGTTGCCGGGCAGTTCCAGCACTTCTTCGACCGCTTCGATGACCGCGGGCCCACCGGGGTGGCAAACCCACGCCGAGATGTCCTGCGGTGTCAGCCCATGGTCGGCGAGGAACTTGCGGACGTCGTTACCGAGGTATTTCTGCGCGACGTTCACCACGTCGGCCGACAAGACGATCTGGAAGCCCTCACTGCCGATTTTCCAGCCCATAACGTCTTCGGTGTCCGGATACAGCCTGCTCCGGGTGGCCAACACCCTGGGCCCCCTACTTTGGGTGTCCAGGTGGTCGGCGCCGCGCGCGATCACGGCGGCGGCGCCGACGCCGAACAAGCTGGTGGCAACGAGATTGGCTATCGAATGGTCGTTGCGCTGGATCGTCAATGTGCACAGTTCGACGGCCAGCAACGCGGCCACCTGGTCGGGGAAGGCACGCAGATAATCATGCATGCGGGCCACACCTGCCGCGCCTGCCACGCAGCCCAGGCCGAACATTGGGACGCGCTTGACGTCTTCGCGCAGTCCGACCCGCCCCGCCAGTCGCGCCTCGATCGAGGGTACGGCCAGCCCGGTGACGGTCGTCGAGAAGACGATGTCGACGTCCGACGGCTTCACCTTGGCTTCGTCAAGTGCCGTGAGCAGGGCCCGCTCACCCAGATCGAGTGCTACCTCGAGGTAGGCCTCGTTTGCCTCGGTGAAGCCGCTCAGCTGCTCCATTCGATCCATCGACACCGCGAGATGCCGTTGATCGACCCCGCTGGTCATGGCAAAGCGCCGAAAATGTTCGCCAAGGACGCCGCTTAACCTGTCGATGAGCGCGTCTTGCCGGTGATAGTTCTGCGGGAACTCCACGGCAACCGCTGCTACTGACGGATCCGCACTGGCCACGGTCTGCAACGCCAGGCGTGCGGAATTACCCCCCTCTGATGTCCTCCATGCTTTTAGTTACGGTGCCCTAACTCGATTGGTTCAACGGCGTTCTGGTTTAGACGCGCCCCTTGCGGGATAGGGTCAGGGGTATGCGAATTCTGGTCACCGGTGCCAGTGGCTATGTGGGATCGCGTCTGGTCACGGCGTTGCTTGCGAACCAACACCAGGTGGTAGCCGCCACCCGAAACCCCGAGCGGCTCAAGCGCTTCGGTTGGTATGGCCACGTCGCACCGGTCGAACTCGATGCCTGTGACCCCGTGTCGGCGCAGGCGGCGATGGACGCCGCGGGCCCGGTTGACGTGGTCTATTACCTGGTGCACGCGATCGGGCAGCCCGACTTTCGCGACGCCGACCAGGCCTCGGCCGCCAACGTCGCGGCCGCCGCCAGGGATGCCGGGGTGCGGCGCATCGTCTACCTGGGCGGCTTCGTGCCCGCGGGTGGGGAGTTGTCCGACCATCTGGCCAGCCGGGCCGAGGTGGCCGAGGCCCTGACGATCCCCGACGGACCGGAACTGGTGTGGCTGGGGGCGGCGGTGATCATCGGCGCCGGGTCCACGTCGTTCGAGATGATGCGCTACGTCGGCGACCGTTTCCCGCTGATCCCGGCTCCGAGCTGGATGGACAATCCGATCGATCCGATCTCCATTCGCGACGTGCTGCACTACCTGCTCGCGGTGGCGAACCCCGGGCGGGTGCCCGCGGGCGCCTATGACATCTGCGGCCCGGACACCACGTCCTACCGGGACCTGCTCAAGACGTATGCGCGCGTCTCGGGCAGGTGGCACGCCGCATTGCCGGTCGGCAGAGTCGACACTTCGCTGGCGTCGCTGGTCACCGGGCTCGCGCTGCCGGTGCCCATGGGATTGGCCGGCGATCTGGTGGAGTCGCTGGATCACCCGATGGTGGCCTCTGCCAGCGGCCTACGTGGTCGGGTACCCGACCCGCGCGGCGGCCTGCTGAGCGTCGAGGACGCCATCTGCCGGGCATTGACGTCGAACGGCAGCCCCCGGCCCGTCAATGCGCTGGCCGATCCGCATCATCTCGCCGATACCGATCCAGGATGGGCCGGCGGGGACGCCCTGCACATCCGGCGGCTTGCCAGGATGATCACCCCGCCGATCGCACGACCCACCCTGAAGCTGGTCAACATGGTTCCCGGCCCGGTCGCTGGAGCGCTGCGAACCGGCCTCGACATCGTGCTCACCCTCACTCCGAAGGTACGTCCGGCATGAGCCAAGCAACCCGCCCGTACCACACCAGCGTGTACTCCGAACTGCGTCGAGCCGTCACCAATTTTGCTGTGCCACACCATGAACCGCCCTCGGTGGTGCGACGACGCCGCGTCGTCGTCACTCTTACAGTGGTGATCGGCGCTGCGGTGCTTGGCTTTTCGTTGCGGCGTGCGGCCGGCGATTCCAACTTCTATTGGCTGACCCTGGTGTTGGCCGCCGTCTGGTTCGCCGGTGCATTCCTGTCCGGGCCGCTGCATCTGGGCGGTATCAACTGGCGCGGCCGCAATCAGCGCCCGGTGATCAGCGGCACGGCCATCGGCCTGCTGCTCGGCGGTATTTTCGTGCTCGGCGGCCTGGCTGCCCGCGAGATCCCGGCCGTTGCGTCCTTGATCGCCCGGGTGCTGCAGTACGCGCATCAGGGATCGTTTTGGCTGGTCGTGGTGATTACCCTGATTAACGGTGTCGCCGAGGAGGTGTTCTTCCGCGGAGCGTTGTACACCGCGTTGGGTCGCCTTGCGCCAGTGGCGATTTCAACCTTGCTGTACCTGTGCGTGACGTTGGCCAGCGGCAACCCGATGCTCGGCTTTGCCGCAGTCATCCTCGGCACTGTGTGCGCGCTGGAGCGCCGGGCCAGCGGCGGGATCCTGGCTCCGATGCTGACCCACTTTTTCTGGGGCCTGATCATGGTGCTGGTGCTGCCGCCGATGTTCGGCGTCTAGACACGCCGGCTACTCGCTGGTGCCAATCACGTTGCGGGCCAGCGCGGCCAGTGCGACGATGTGCAGCGGCCGCGCCAAGAACCAGTACAGGCGCCCCCGCAGTCCAGCCGGCACAAAGATCGCCCGCTGTGTGTACCTGCTGCCGCCGTCTTGCGGCGTGACCGTCATTTCCAGCCACGCCGTTCCCCGGGTGCGTCTGCGGGAACACAGTCGCAGCGTCGTTCCGGGCTTGCACTCCGCCACCTGCCAACGTGCGTCGTTGTTGGCGGCGTTGCACGCGGCCGCCCAGACTTGTTCGGGGCCTGCGGCTGTCGACGCGATCCGCAGGTCGGTGTAGACGACTTCGCCCGCCCAGTCCGGGTCGCTGGGCAGCGGTTCTGCCGGTTCCCGCTGCAACGAGGGCCGGCCGGCGTCCGGCAGTCCCTGCGCCCCCCGATTGAGTGCCAGCGACACGGCGCGGCGGTAGGGGGTGAGCCCGCCCGGCGGCGGGTCGATGATGGTATCGATGTCCGAATTACCCATCACCGCATCGCATTCCAGCGATTCGATCAGCGGGCGCGCTAAGCCGGATGGAATCGGGGTCACTGTCCCCACCCACAGGCTGGCGATCGACGGTGTCAGAAACGGCAGCACGAAGATGTAGCGCCGATGCAAGCCGGCGACGTCGGCGTAGACCCGCATCATGTCGCCGTACTCCAGCACGTCGGGTCCGCCGATATCCCAGGTGCGTGCTCGCTGTGTGCCGGGCACCTCAGCCGATGCCGCGGCGACCAGGTAGTGCAGCGCGTCGCGAACCGCGATGGGCTGGATCCGGTTGTGTACCCACTTCGGTGTGGTCATCACCGGTAGCCGCTCGGTGAGGTGCCGGATCATCTCGAACGACGCCGACCCCGAGCCGATCACCACACCGGCCTGCAGCACCACCGTCTCGATTCCCGAATCGATCAGCGCTTCACCCACGGCCCGGCGCGACTCGAGGTGTGGCTAGAGCCCGCTGCCTTCGGGATGCAACCCGGACAGGTACACCACCCGCCGCACCCCGGTGCGACGCGCGGCCGTCACGACGTGGCGGACCGAGCGACTCTCCTCGGCGGCGAAATCCTTCGACGTCCCCATCGAGTGGACCAGGTAGTAGACGACGTCCATGTGAGCGAATGCTGCGATCAGCGAGTCAACGTCGGCCAGGTCGCCGCGCGCCACCTCGACCCGCTCGCGCCATGGCACGTCGGCCAACTTGCCCGGGTTTCGCGCCAGGGCGCGCACGCGGTGACCTTCGTCGAGCAAGCGCGGCACCAATCGAGCACCGATGTAGCCGGTCGCACCGGTCACCAGACAGCGCAGCTGTCCCACCATTGAATCCCTCTCTGCATGTCAGTTATTCGCAACTGATGCAAAGAAGGATTGCCGGTTCGGTGGCCGCTAACCGTATTAGCGGTCGGTGAAGTTCGGCGTGCGGTGCTGTTGGAATGCCGTTGCGCCCTCGGCGAAGTCGTGCGATCTCAACAGCGCGGCCTGGCCGTGGAATTCGCGCTCCAGGGCCGCGTCCAATTCGGTCAATGTGGCCGCGTTGATCGAGTCCTTGGTCTTGGCGTAGGCCACGGCGGGACCCGCCAACAACGCCGAGATCACCTTGTCGACCTCCGCGTCGAACTCCTCGGCCGGGTAGACCGCGCTGACCAGGCCCGCGGACAACGCCTCGGCGGCCGGCAACCGCTCCGCCAGGAGTGCCATCCGCATGGCGCGGATCCGGCCGATCGCCGCGGCGACCAACGCCGAGGCGCCGCCGTCGGGCATCAATCCGATCTTGGTGAAGGCAAGCATAAAAAATGCTTTGTCAGAAGCCAATACAACGTCACATGCCAGCGCCAGGGAAACACCGACGCCTGCCGCGGGTCCCTGCACAATCGCGACGACCGGCCGCGGCGATGCGGTGATCGCCCGGATGGCGCGGTTGACCTCCGCGATGATCTCGGTGCCCGGCCCGCCGTTGGCGAGGTCGTCAGCACTCATGCCCGCACCCGAGCAGAAGCCGCGACCCGCGCCGCCCAAGCGCACCACTTTGACGCGCGGATCGGTGGCCGCGCTTTCCATCGCGTCGGCGATCCCGGTCAACACCGGCGCGGTCACCGAGTTCAGGCTGTCCGGCCGGTCAATGGTCACCGACAGCACACCGTCGGAAAGCGTGACGTCAAGACCTGCCACGGATGTCTGTGTGTCGAGCGCGGATTCCGGCATGGGGCCCACCTTAACCACCGGGTAAGCGACCGGGGTGCGCGGCCGTCGAGCGCGGCTGCGAAGATGCCAACGACCGGGTTTACGCGCGTCAGAGCAGACGAAAGGTCGGTGCATCATGGCGGGACCGCTGGGTGGATTACGGGTAGTGGAGCTGGCCGGCATCGGGCCGGGCCCCCATGCCGCAATGATTCTGGGAGATCTGGGTGCCGACGTGGTGCGCATCGATCGCCCATCGTCCGGCCCCGGCGGTGTCGCCAAGGACGCCATGATGCGCAACCGGCGGGTGGTGACCGCCGATCTCAAGTCCGACGAAGGGCGCGAGACCGTCCTCAAACTGATCGCCAAGGCCGACGTGCTGATCGAGGGCTACCGCCCCGGCGTCACCGAGCGACTCGGTCTGGGTCCGCAGGACTGCGCGAAGGTGAACGAGGGGCTGGTCTACGCCCGGATGACCGGCTGGGGTCAGACCGGACCGCGCAGCCAGCAGGCGGGCCACGACATCAACTACATCTCGCTGAACGGCATCTTGCACTCCATCGGCCGGGTGAACGAACGGCCAGTCCCACCGCTGAACCTCGTCGGTGACTTCGGCGGCGGTTCGATGTTCCTGTTGCTTGGCATCCTGTCCGCGCTGTGGGAGCGGCAGAGCTCCGGTAAGGGTCAGGTCGTTGATGCCGCGATGGTGGACGGCTCCAGCGTGCTGGTCCAGATGATGTGGCAGATGCGCGCCTCGGGGATGTGGACCGACGCGCGCGGCACCAACCTGCTCGACGGCGGCGCTCCCTACTACGACACCTACGAGTGCGCCGACGGCCGCTATGTGGCGGTCGGGGCCATCGAGCCGCAGTTCTACGCGGCCATGCTGACCGGGCTGGGCCTGGAAGGCGCCGATCTGCCCGGGCAGAACGACGTCAGCCGCTGGACCGAACTGAGAGCGGTGCTCACCGAAAAGTTCGCCAGTCAAGACCGCGACCACTGGGCCAAGGTGTTCGCCGAGTCCGACGCGTGTGTGACGCCGATCCTCGCGTTCGGCGAGGTGCAGACCGAGCCGCACATCACCGAGCGCAATACCTTTTACGAGGTCAACGGCGGTCTACAACCGCTTCCGGCGCCGCGGTTCTCCCGCACCGCGCCGGGCACACCGCGCCCCGCGGCGCCGGTGACCGACGTCGCGGCTGTGCTCAACGACTGGGTATAGTCCCCAACCAACAAGTTGGTCGGCAAGACTCGAAAGGACTCGCATGGAGATCAAAGACGCCGTCGCCGTCGTCACCGGGGGTGCCTCAGGTCTGGGCCTGGCCACCACCAAGCGACTGCTCGACCGCGGTGCCCAGGTGGTCGTGATCGACCTGCGTGGCGAAGACGCAGTCCGCGAGCTGGGTGAGCGTGCGCGCTTCGTCGAAGCCGACGTCACCGACGAGGCCGCCGTCGGCGCCGCGCTGGACGCCGCGGAGTCGATGGGCACGGTGCGAATCAACGTCAACTGCGCGGGCATCGGCAACGCCATCAAGACGCTGTCCAAGGACGGCCCGTTCCCGCTGGAGCAGTTCAAGAAGGTAGTCGAGGTCAACCTGATCGGTACGTTCAACGTGCTGCGGCTGGCTGCTGAGCGCATCGCCAAGGCCGAGCCGGTCGGCCCCGAAACAAGCCCAGAGCGTGGCGTCATCATCAACACCGCCTCGGTCGCCGCGTTCGAAGGCCAGATCGGCCAGGCTGCCTACTCGGCGTCCAAGGGCGGCGTCGTCGGCATGACACTTCCAATCGCGCGCGACCTGTCGCGCGAGTTCATCCGCGTGGTGACCATCGCGCCGGGGTTGTTCAAGACTCCGCTGCTGGGCTCGTTGCCCGAGGAGGCGCAAGCATCGCTGGGTAAGCAGGTGCCGCACCCGGCCCGGCTGGGTGACCCCGACGAGTACGGCGCGCTGGCCGTGCACATCGTGGAAAACCCGATGCTCAACGGCGAGGTCATCCGCCTCGATGGCGCGATCCGCATGGCGCCTCGCTGAGCGCGACCTAAGGTCCAAACACAAAAACCCCCGCGATGGCGGGGGTTTGTGCTGGCAGAAAGATCAGTGAGATCTACGGAACCAACGGGAGACTTGGGGTTCGGCCATAAGTAGCCGTGCAAGCAAGCTCATGATGGTCAGCTCGCGTTAGGAAGCGGGTGCCAGTCTTCAAGCTGCTCGGAGGTCTCACCTTCCACCAGCACGTCGCCGTGGTAGAGGGCCTCGAAGTCAACCTTGATGACGTCTGCGCTTGAGTCGTCGATCCACATGACACTGAGCCTAAGAGCAACCATTAAGGATTCTTTGAGTCACGATTCGGAAAATGGTGGCAATTTACTCGCCAGTAGGTTCGTCTGAGGTGTAGCGCCGGATTTGGCCCATGAGCGGCTTAGTTACCGCCCACTTTTCTAGCCAGACTCTTACTGTTCGCGAGTTTGAAACCGCATCGAACCAATTGGGCTCGTACCCCGTAGCTCGTGTTGGAATCGTTTGACACCTGTCACTTACCGCGGCTAGGTTGCCGCGCATATGGTGGGCGCCCCCGCGGGACTGCCACCGGGGGAGGAAGCACAGATGCTGCCACGGATCGCTCGGCTGGCCATCGCCGCTCCGCGCCGAATCATCGCGGTCGGGGTGCTGGTTTTCATCGCCGCAGCGGTCTTCGGTATCCCGGTCGCCAAGACCTTGGCCCCCGGCGGTTTCCAGGACCCGAACTCGGAGTCCGCATGCGCCATCGCGGTGCTGGCCGACAAGTTCGGGCAGAGCGGTCAGAAGATGCTGATCCTGGTGACCGCACCCGCGGGCGCCAACAGCGAAGCGGCCCGCAAGGTGGGCACCGATCTCGTCGACCGGCTGCAGCACTCGCCGTTGGTGTACAACGTGACTTCCCCCTGGTCGGCGCCGCCGCAGGCCGCCGCCGACCTGATAAGTAAGGACGGCAAGTCCGGGTTGATCGTGATCAACCTCAAGGGCGGGGAAAACGATGCGCAGAAAAACGCCCAAGCCCTGTCGGATCGGCTGGTGCACGACCGTGACGGCGTCACCGTCCGCGCCGGCGGGTCGGCGATGGAATACGCCCAAATCAACACCCAGAACCAAGACGACCTCTTGGTCATGGAGATGATCGCGCTGCCGCTGAGCTTCCTGGTGTTGGCTTCCTGGTGTTGATCTGGGTGTTCGGTGGGCTGCTGGCGGCGGCGTTGCCGATGGCGCTGGGCGCGCTGGCCGTCGTCGGCTCCATGTCGGTGTTGCGACTCATCACCTACACCACTGAAGTGTCGATCTTCGCGCTGAACCTGAGCACCGCGATGGGCCTGGCACTGGCGATCGACTACACGCTGCTGATCGTCAGCCGCTACCGTGACGAGCTGGCCGAGGGCCGCGACCGGCACGAGGCGCTGATCCGGACCATGGCCACGTCCGGGCGTACGGTGCTGTTTTCCGCGATCACCGTCGCGTTGTCGATGTCGGCCACCGCGCTGTTCCCGATGTACTTCCTTAAGTCGTTCGCCTACGCCGGGGTCGCCACCGTCGCGTTCGTCGCGACCGCATCCATCGTGCTGACCCCGGCCGCGATCGTGCTGCTGGGCCCGCGGCTGGACTCGCTGGACGTGCGCCGGCTGCTGCGACGGATGCTGGGCCGCCCCGATCCCGTGCGCAAGCCGGTTGAGCTGGGGGCACCTCCCGATCTCGGGGGAATGTTCTGGTACCGGTCGAGCAAGTTCGTGATGCGCCACTGGCTGCCGGTCGGTCTGACCGTCGTCGCGCTGCTGGTGCTGCTCGGCCTGCCGTTCCTGCGGGTGACGTGGGGCTTCCCCGATGACCGGGTGCTGCCGCGATCCGCGTCGGCGCACCAGGTCGGCGACCAGATGCGCACCAATTTCGCGCACGATTCCGCGACGTCGGTGCCCGTCGTCATCCCGGATGCGCGCGGCGTCAGCCCGGCGGGCCTCGACGCCTATGCCGCGGCGTTGTCGCGGGTGCCTGACGTGTCGGCGGTATCGGCGCCGAGCGCGACGTTCGTCGGCGGAAACCCGGTCGGGCCGCCCGCGGGAGCCACCGGGCTGGCTGACGGCAGCGCGTTCTTGACCGTCAGCAGCACGGCGCCGCTGTTTTCACCGGCGTTCGACACGCAACTCAGACGTTTGCATCAGGTGCCCGGGCCGGCCGGCCGGCCGCTCGGTTGAGATGGCCGGCGTCGCGCAGGTTAACCGCGACAGTGTCGATGCGGTGATGGATCGACTTCCGGCGGTGCTGGGCGTGATGGCTGTGATCACCTTCATCTTGCTGTTCCTGCTCACCGGCAGCGTGGTGCTGCCGGTGAAGGCGCTGATGTGCAACATGCTCTCGCTGACCGCGGCGTTCGGCGCGCTGGTGTGGATCTTCCAGGACGGCCACCTCGGCGCGTTGGGAACGACGCCGAGCGGCACCCTGGTGGCGAACATGCCGGTGCTGTTGTTCTGCATCGCGTTCGGCTTGTCGATGGACTACGAGGTGTTCCTGCTCTCCCGGATCCGTGAGTACTGGCTGCAGTATCGGCCGGCGAACTCGACCGCCAAACCGGCGCACGCCGCCAACGACGAGGCGGTGGCGCACGGCGTGGCGCGCACCGGCCGGGTGATCACCGCGGCCGCGCTGGTCATGTCGATGTCGTTCGCCGCGCTGATCGCCGCGCACGTGTCGTTCATGCGCATGTTCGGTCTCGGCCTGACGCTGGCCGTGTTCGCCGACGCGACCCTGGTGCGGATGGTCGTGGTCCCGGCATTCATGCATGTGATGGGCCGCTGGAACTGGTGGGCGCCCAAGCCGTTGGTGTGGCTGCACGAACGATTCGGCATCAGCGAGGAACCGGCCGAACGCGCCTTGCCGATTGAGCCGATCACGATCCCGGTGCAGCACAATGGGCACCCGATTGCCGAGCCGGTGACGAAAATCGGTTGAATAGGGCTCACGCCGCGTTGCGGTATCGATAGCCATGTTGCGGATCGTCAGTCACGGGCGTCGCGGAGCTTTATGCTGAGGTCCGTTGTGAGTCAGATAGGTGGGGGAATGACAGCAGCGGCGACAGCGACGCTTGACAACCCGTTTTTCGCGCGTGTGTGGCCGGTCGCGGCCGCTCACGAAGCCCCGGCGGTTCGGGCCCTGCGACGGGAGAACCTAGCCGGCTTGTCGGGCCGGGTGCTGGAAGTCGGTGCGGGTGTCGGAACGAATTTTCCGAACTACCCCGCTTCCGTCGAGCAGGTAATTGCCGTGGAGCCCGAGTGCCGACTGGCGGTCCGCGCCCGCGCTGCCGCCCTCGCGGCGCCTGTTCCGATTGTCTTGACCAACGAGACCGTGGAGGGGTTCAGCGGCGGGGAGTCGTTCGACGCGGTGGTGTGCTCGCTGGTGCTGTGCTCGGTGCGCGACCCCGCGGCGGTGCTGCGGCGGCTGTACGCCTTGCTGCGGCCGGGCGGGGAGTTGCGCTTTCTTGAGCACGTGGCCAGCCCCGGTATCCGGGGCCGGCTGCAACGGTTTGCCGATGCGACGGTGTGGCCGCGGTTCCTGGGTAACTGCCACACCCATCGCGATACCGAACGCGCGATCGTCGACGCCGGATTCGAGGTGCACACGTCCCGGCGGGAGTGGACGCTGCCCGCCTGGTCGCCCATGCCGGTGTCGGAGCTGCTGCTGGGGCGCGCGCGCCGGGGAGTTACTTAAGCAGAGCCGGCAGCCGCTGTAGCAACCCCGGCAACGCCTGACTCGCCGACTCGCGGATGCTGATGGTGGCGCTGCCGGACAGCGGCGTGGGCTCGGGATTGACCTCGATCACGACGGTGCCGCGCGACACCGCAAGATCGGCGAGGCCAGCGGCCGGATAGACGATCGCCGAGGTCCCCACCACCACCATCACGTCGGCCGCCTGGGTCGCCTCGACCGCCTGCTGCCAGGGTCCTTCGGGCAGCTGCTCGCCGAACCAAACGATGTCGGGCCGGATCAGGCCGCCGCACTCCGGGCACAGCGGCGGTTGCACCTCGAGTGCCGGTTCGGGCATCTCGGGCAGAGTCTCGCTGTAAGCTATATCGCAACTCGCACAACGGAATTCGAAAAGGCTGCCGTGTAGATGGTGCACGGGCGCACTGCCTGCGCGTTCGTGCAAGTCGTCGACGTTCTGGGTGATGACGCTGACGTCGGCGTAGTCTTGCCACGCGGCGATGGCCCGGTGCCCGTCATTAGGTTCGACGGTGCCCACCAGATAATGCCGCCACAAATACCAGCCCCACACCCGCTCGGGATTGTCGAGCCAGCCCTGGGTGCTGGACAGCTCGTAGGGGTCGAAACGGGCCCACAATCCGTTCTTGTCGTCGCGAAATGTTGGCACCCCGCTCTCTGCGGAGATCCCCGCGCCGCTAAGCACCGTCACTCGCATGCCCACAAACATAGCGGTGGTTGGGTAATACTGGATACGTGGAGCTGGGCGAATGGCTACGGGTCGACCTCAAGGGCGGCCGGCCGTTGTTCGACCAGCTCCGGACGCAGGTCATCGATGGTGTGCGAGAAGGCGCTTTGGCGCCCGGCAGCCGTTTGCCCACGGTCCGCGACCTGGCCGGGCAACTCGGAGTGGCCGTCAATACAGTGGCGCGTGCATATCGTGAGCTAGAGACTGCGGCCATTGTCGAAACCCGTGGTCGCTTCGGCACTTTCATTGCCCGCTACGACCCGACCGACGCGGCGATGGCGGCCGCGGCCCGCGAGTACGTCCATGTCGCGCGCGGACTCGGGCTGGGGAAGGCAGATGCGCTGCGCTACATCGAGGCGGTGCCCGACGAGGATCCGCGCTAGCCGAATTCGAGCAGCGTTAGGCATGGCCGCAGCGCTCTGAAAACACGGGCGCGATAGATCATCGACACCGCGGCGTTGAAGGCGCGACCGCGTCCCGGTGGTAGCCGCAAATCGTGCACCGCCCGGACACCCGGCACGCTGTGCACCAGGTCAGCCACCTGGGCAACCGACAGGCTGAACGGCAACGGCGGCCCCTTGTAGCGTCGCGAGGTTCGCGTGCCGCGCCGGCTCACCCGGGACACCCAAGTGGGGGGCAGGTCGAACATCATCGCGCCGCCGGGAAATCTTTTGGCGCACTGGGTAATCAACCCCATCGACTGCTCGGGTTGTAGATACATCAGCAGCCCCTCGGCGGTGATTAACACGCCGTCGGCCGGGTCCACCGAGTCCATCCAGCTGTAGTCCAGGGCCGACTGCGCGCACACCGACACCCGCGGCGAGGTCGGCAGCAGCCGGGCTCGAACATCGACAACCTCGGGTAAATCGACTGTCAGCCAACGGAATTGAGCGTCCGGAAGGACAGCATCCAGCCGCCAGAAACTGGTTTGCAGGCCCTCGGCCAACGCAGCGACCGTGGCAGTCGGGCGCGCAGCCAGATAAGACGCGGTCTGGGTGTCGAAGAGCCGTGCGCGCAGCGCGATGTCCTGGCGCGGCCTGCCGAACTTCGCGAAGTCGTAGTCGATCGAATCGGCCAGCGCGATCGCCGTCGGATCGACGATCAGGGGTTCGGGGCGGCGTGCTTCTTGTGCCCGCGCATTCAGCGTCAGCAGGGCGGTCTCGGAAACGCCGTCCAGGGAGACCTTGTCTTTCTCGGGATCTTGAGCGGGAGCCATCGAGCCAAACCTTACCGATGTTTGCCCGTGGACATCAGCGCAGCAGTTTGGCCAGAGTGCGCAGGTTGCGTGTCGTGGTCGACGACTTGTACCGCGCCTTGCCCATCGTCTTGCCGATCGTGCTGTCCAGCGTGCTGCCCTTGGGCACCTGCCAGTAGATGACGCCGTCGCCGCGGCTGATCTTCTCGTCGGGGCCGGCTTTATCGGCCAGCGCGGCGAGCTCTTCGAGCACCGCGGCGCCACCGTCTGGTGCGGCGACGAACGTGACATAGGACTGATAGCCGTCGACCTCGGGCTCGAACGGGTAGGCGTCGAGGATGGCGCGCACCGCCTCGACGTCATAGGCCAGCACCCACGCGTCGTAACCGAACCTCTCGCGCAAGGTGGCCTCGGCCTTCTTGCGCACCCCGGCCGTCTTGGCCGACGACTCCAGCGCCACGTTGCCACTGGCCAGGATGGTGCGCACGGCTGTGAACCCCGCGTCGGTGAGGGCCGCCGTGACTTCGGCCATTTTGAGATTGATGCCGCCGACGTTGACGCCGCGCAGGAACAGGGCGTACTTGATCATCATCCGATTGCACCAGAACGACGTAGTCTCTGGGGATGGGACGCCAAGTCTTCGACGACAAGCTGCTGGCACTGATTAGACGACAAGCTGCTGGCACTGATTAAAGGGAACTCCCTCGGGGTGCTGGCCACGATCAAGCGCGACGGGCGGCCGCAACTGTCAAACGTGAGCTATCACTTCGACCCGCGTGAGTTGGTGATTCGGGTATCGATCACCGAGCCGCGGGCCAAAACTCGCAATCTGCGCCGGGACCCGCGGGCTTCGGTGCTAGTCGACTCCGACGACGGCTGGTCCTATGCCGTCGCCGAGGGCACGGCGGAACTGACGCCCCCGGCCGCCGCGCCCGACGACGACACCGTCGAAGCGCTGATTGCGTTGTATCGCAACATCGCCGGTGAGCATCCGGATTGGGACGAGTACCGCGACGCGATGGTCACCGATCGGCGAGTGGTGCTGACGCTGCCGATCTCCCACCTCTATGGCATGCCTCCGGGCAAGCGGTAGTCGGGCTAGGCTTGCCGGTATGGCTGAATCGAACTCCAAGCAGGACGCTTCGGGGGCAGAGGACGAGAACAAGCGCAAGTTTCGCGAGGCCCTGGAACGCAAGATGTCCAACTCTGCGGGCGGATCCGACCACAAAGATGGTGGCGGCAAGCAGTCTCGCGCGCATGGAGCCGCGGGCAGCCGTCGGGAATTCCGTCGCAAGAGCGGCGGCTAAACCCGTTGGTATAACCGGCTTTTCGGCTAGCTTTGGCGCGAGCGCAATAGGCTGACCGAAGGGTCTGCTTGGCCCGGCTTTCCACGCAGGCTTCCCCGGGTGCTGGGATGCTCGAAGTCGAGCTGAGACGGATCGTTTTGGTATGCCCAATCCGCGATGATCGTGCGCTGGAGGAACTTCCAGCGGCCGTCGTGGCGGATGTAGGTGTCCAGGTACCGGCCGCCGATGACGACGTCGATGTCGTGTTCTGGACCGGCGAAGGTGTGAAACACCAGGCAGTAGATCTCGCCGCGGGCGCCGTCCCCCTCGACTACGAAGTTCGTGGTGGTGATGTTGTGTTGGGAGACACGTACATACGGCTCCGCCGCCTGTAGCTGCGCGATGAACTGTTCGACGCCGCCCGACGAGAATGAGCCGTGCGCGTCGGTCGCCTCGGGGTGGTAGAGGCTGCGAAGCGTTTCATAGTCGGCACGGTCGACGGCCCGGCAATAGGCGGCGACGAGCGCGTGCAGTTCGTCGCGGTCCAGCATCAGTGCCAATTTGGCCTCGTCTACCACCAGGTCACGATAACTCGGCGGTTATCCGCTGGTCGCTACCGCCTTTCCGGTAGGTAGTCTGTCGATCACATAGGTCATCGGTCTTTGGGTGTTCAGCGGAAGGTTGGTCGTTGACAGTGAAACTTTGGCTCGCTCAAGATCCAGAGGCCGACGCGCTGCTGGACAAGGATCCGCTGGCCCTGCTCATCGGGATGGTTCTCGATCAGCAGGTGCCTTTCGAGACCGCCTTCTCGGGGCCGAAGAAGATCGCGGACCGCATCGGCAGCTTCGATGCAGCTGAGATCGCCGCATACGACCCCGACAAGTTCGCTGCCCTGTGCTCGGAAAAGCCTGCGATACACCGCTTTCCGGGATCAATGGCCAAACGTATCCAGACCTTGGCCCAGATCGTCGTGGATCGCTACGACGGCGACGCCGCCGGGTTGTGGACCGCCGGCGACCCCGACGGCAGCGAGCTGCTGCGGCGAATCAAGTCGCTGCCCGGTTTCGGCGAGGTGAAGGCGCAGATCTTCCTGGCATTGCTGGGTAAGCAGTACGGCGTCACACCGAAAGGCTGGCGCGCGGCCGCTGGGCAGTTCGGCAAGGCCGGCACCCACATCTCCGTTGCCGACATCGTCGACGCCCAATCGATGGGTGAAGTGCGTTCATACAAGAAGCAGATGAAAGCGGCAGCCAAGGCGGCTAAGTAGTAGGTCACCAGAAGGGAAGGGCGGCAACGTGAAGACACACCTAACGTGTCCGTGCGGAGAAGCCATCGTCGGCAAAGATGAGGACGAGCTGGTCGAGCTGACTCAGTCTCACCTGTCCAGCTTTCATCCGGGTCTGGAATACGACCGCGACGCAATTCCGTTCATGGCGTACCGACTAACACCCCCGCACATAGGCGAGCGCGCGTGCCGTGCGGGACACGCGCGCTCGCGCTAGGGGAGGGGTTGGTTGGCTTCTAGGGCACCACGGTCGAGCCGATGGTGGGCAGGAACTGGCACTGCTTCTCTTTGGTCGTGACCTGACCGAAGATCGTCGACATGATGCTGCCCGAACCCGTGTCGGCGATTCCGGTCAATGTCGTCGGCCCCTCGGGATTGATGTCGGTGCGTGGCTTGAGCGTCAAGGTGCCCGACTTGCCGGTGGTCAGGTTCACCCAGGTGACATTCAGCGGCAGCTTCTGCACCTCGGCCGGTCCGGGTGTGCCGACCGCGGTGAACACGTAGGCGGTCTGGCCGGCCTGCGGGCCTGGCAGCGGAATTGTGGCCGGGCCGGCCACCGACAGTGCGGCAGCTATCGCGCTACTGCCGTCCGCGAGGCAATTGCTGCCGATCGAGGGATACATGAAGTCTTGCGTAATCGGGGCGCCGGGGCCGAAATCCGGACCCGCCGCCGCGGGGGCGCCCGGTGCCGGAGCCGGGTTTGGTGCTGGTGCGGGTGCAGCGGCCGGGGCGGGGTCCGGGCCCGGGACGGGCGCAGCTGCCGGTGCGGCTACCGGAGGAAGTGCCGCGTCCGGTGCGGACGGGGCGTGGCCGGGTGCCGCACCCGGAGCGATCCCGTGGGGTGCCGGTGCGGCAGGCGGCGTGGCCGCCGGCGGATTAGCCGCAGGAGCGGCAATCGGGGCCGGACCCGCGGCACGTGCCGGGTCGATGCCCGTCGGCAGATGTGCCTGGGCCCCCGGTACGACGCCGACCGCGGGCACGTGCTCGGCCGGCGCGGCGCCCGGCGCCGGAGCCGGCGCGCCCGGAATCGGGGCGCCCGGCTCCTGTACGAACTGGTTCACCGTCGCGGCCACATTCTTCGATTCGGTGGGCGCGGACGGGTTGTGGGCGAACGCTTGCGCGGCGGCCATCAGCAGTTGGGTCGCTTGGCCGGGGTCGCTTGCCGCTTGCTGGATGATCGGGCTCAACTGCGACAACGCGGGCAGGCCCGGTAGCCCCTGGGCGGGGCTGGGTTGCGGCGGTGTCGGCTGCGGTGCCGCCGGGTCGGCGGCCGCGTTCGGGCAGAGCCCGAACGCGGCAGCCGATGCCACGACGACAGCGGCGAAACCTCTGGACAGA
The DNA here is from genome assembly GCF_025823255.1 of Mycobacterium montefiorense. NCBI lineage: Bacteria > Bacillati > Actinomycetota > Actinomycetes > Mycobacteriales > Mycobacteriaceae > Mycobacterium > Mycobacterium montefiorense. The sequence goes on from NZ_JACKVL010000007.1 coordinate 210,723, forward strand.
TTCCAAGTGCTTGCCACGATGTCCTCCGGTCCTTCGGTGGTGGGTTAGCCGTTTAGCAGACTGATCAGGGCAGGGCCGAGAACAGCGACGGAGCCGGCGCGGCTGCGGCGGGTGCGGCCGGCGTCCCCGGGACGGCGCCCGTGGCCAGTGCCGGCAGGTCGCCCGGAAGCGACAGTTTCGGCGGCACACTCAGCGGCAGGCCGGGCAGGCCGGGCAGGCTGGGCAGCGCCGGCATGTTGACATTCGCCACCTGGGACAGCGGTGACGTGGCCGGCGCGGCGGCGGCAGGTGCCGTCGGCGTCGACAAGCCCGGGATCATCGAGCCCAGCCCGGGGATTCCGGAACTCGCCGGAGCGGCGGGGGCCGCCGGTGTCGACTGCGCCAGTCCGGGGATCGAGCCCAGTCCGGGGATTGTCGGGCTGGCCGCCGTGGGGGCGGTCGGCGCGGTTGCGGCCGGCGTGAGTCCCGGAATGGACGGGATACCCGCCGGGGCAGCCGCCGCGGGCTGTGCGGCCGAGGCCAGGCCCGGGAAGGTGATGCCGGGCTGGGCCGGCGCGGCCGGCGGCTGAGCGCCGAGCGCGGTGGCGAGGTTTTGCAGAATCTGCGGAGCGTTGGCCGCCGAGGCGATCAGCTGCTGCGGGATGTTCTGCACCGGGTCGGGCATCGCCGGCACCGGGTCGGCGTGGGCGATACCGCCGGTGAGTAGGGCGGCGGACGAACCGACGACGACGGCGGCGGCTTTCGCGTAAGTCCAGATGGTTGGCATTGCTCCCCCAAGGGATCGACAACAGGTGACAGGCCCAAAAGCTACTGTGATGCTGGTGGGACTCAAGTGACACGTGTGGCATTTATTTGATCGTTACCGATACGAGCGGTGGCGGTGACCAGACGGTTGCTGGGCCACCCCGAACCGGGGATCGACGGCGAAGTCCGCAACGGCAGGTCACGGCAGGTCAGACGGCGGTGGCGACGGAGAACGCCATGGCACCAGCCGCATCGCTAAAGTCAGGCGGGTAGACACCAATCCGGCCGCCCCGGCGGCACCCGCCTCCCGGCGGCTGGCGAGTCTGATCGGCTCCGCAGCGCCGTTGTTGTTGGTCGTGAGCATCGCCGCGCGGCTCGGCTTGACGTACCTGACGCCCAACGGCACGAACTTTGTCGACCTGCACGTATATCTCGGCGGTGCGGCCGCTATCGACCATCCCGGCACCCTGTACAACTTCGTCTACAGCGAGCACACGCCGGACTTCCCGCTGCCATTCACCTATCCGCCGTTCGCGGCGGTCGTCTTCTACCCGTTGCATCTGCTCCCGTTCGGCCTGGTGGGTTTTCTGTGGCAGGTCGCCATGATCGCCGCGTTGTACGGCTCGGTGCGGATCAGCCAGCGCTTACTCGGTGTCCAGCGCGGCACCGATCAGCGTGTCGCGATGGCGTGGACGGCGATCACCATGTGGATTGAGCCGCTGCGCAACAACTTCGACTACGGGCAGATCAACGTCTTCCTGATGCTGGGCGTGCTCTGGGCGATCTACACCACGCGCTGGTGGCTGACTGGGCTGTTGGTCGGCGTGGCCTCAGGGATCAAATTGACCCCGGCCATCGCGGGTGTCTACCTCGTCGGCGTCCGGCGGTTCGCCGCGGCAGCGTTTTCGGCGGTGGTTTTCTTTGCCACCGTCGCGCTGTCGGCGTTGATCGTCGGTGATCAGACTCGCTACTACTTCACCGATCTACTTGGCGACGCGCGCCGGGTGGGTCCCATCGCGACGTCGATCAACCAATCCTGGCGGGGCGGCATCTCCCGGATCCTGGGTTACGACGCCGGCTTTTCTCCGCTGGTCCTGGGCGCGATCGCCGTCACCGCGGTGCTGGCCGTCCTGGCGTGGCGCGCGGTGGACTCCTCGGATCGGCTCGGCAAGTTGCTGGTGGTCGAGATGTTCGGACTGCTGATGTCACCCATTTCGTGGACCCACCATTGGGTATGGCTGGTGCCGTTGATGATGTGGCTGATTCACGGCCCATTGCGCCAGCGAGCCGGCATGCGGATAGCGGGCTGGGGTTGGCTCGCGCTCACCATCGTCGGCGTGCCGTGGCTGCTGCTGTTCGCTCAGCCGAACATCTGGCAGATCAGCCGGCCCTGGTATCTGGCCTGGGCTGCGCTGGTCTACATCGTGGCGGCAATGGCAACGCTGATTGTCATCGCGGCATCCGGCCGTCGGGCTGCCGGGTGCGACTCGGCGCCGGTTCAGCAGCCGCAAGCGCGCACCGCGTCGTCGCTGGGCTAGCCCGCGACGATCCCGTTGATGTCGCGGGCCATCTCAACGTCGTTGCGCGTGATGCCGCCCTCGGAATGTGTAACCAGCGCGAAAGTCACTGTCCGCCAACGAATATCGATGTCGGGATGATGATCCTTGCTTTCGGCGTGCTCACCCACCCGGCGCACCGCATCAATGCCGGCCAGGAAGCTGTCGAATTTGATCGAGCGGCGCAAGGCCCCGTCGCTGTGCTCCCAGCCGTCGAGATCGGGCAGTGCGGCGTCGACTTGCTCGTCTGTTAAAACAGCCATGAGCCCAACGTACCGCCGGATGCCGCATCGGTGCCCCGTGGTTTCAGAGCGCCGATTTTGGGAAGCCAGAGTGAACCAGTTTGCGCGGCCACCTCGTGAAACAATGAATGGCCCCGGAGTAGGGAGGCGCAAGGCCGCCATGAGCGAGAATCTGACGCCGCACTTCGAAGACGTCCAGGCACATTACGACTTGTCTGACGACTTCTTCCGGCTGTTCCTTGACCCCACCATGACCTACAGCTGCGCCTACTTCGATCGGCTGCGAGACATCAGCCTCGAAGAGGCGCAGTTCCGCAAGATCGACCTGTCGCTGGGCAAGCTGGGGCTGCGGCCCGGTATGACGCTGTTGGACGTCGGCTGTGGCTGGGGCGCGACGGCGCGCCGCGCGATCGAGAAGTACGACGTGAACGTCGTCGGGCTGACGCTGTCCAAACACCAGGCCGCGCACGTGCAGAAAACCTTCGACGCACTCGACACCGCACGCAGCAGGCGGGTGTTGTTGCACGGCTGGGAAGAATTCGACGAGCGGGCCGACCGGATCGTCTCCATCGGTGCTTTCGAGCACTTCGGCTATGACCGGTACGACGATTTCTTCGCGATGGCCTACCGCACCTTGCCCGATGACGGGGTGATGATGGTGCACACGATCACCATGCTGACCGCGGCGCAGATCATGGAACACGGCTTGCCGATGACCGAGGAGCAGACAAGCTTCAACGATTTCATCGGCCGCGAGATCTTCCCCGGCGGCCAGTTGCCGGCGATCGAGATGGTGGAGTTCCACGCCTCGAAGATGGGATTCAACTTGGTGCGGCGGCAATCGCTGCGCCTGCATTACGCGAGAACGCTGGACCTCTGGGCCGCGGCATTGCAGGAGCGCCGAAGTGAGGCCATCAGGATTCAATCCGAAGAGGTCTACCAGCGATACATGAGGTACCTGACCGGTTGCGCCGATGCATTCCGGGACGGCTACATCGATGTCAACCAGTTCACGCTGCGCAAGTAGCAGAACCTATTGCACCGCAAATAAATTCGGTCACCTCTCGGTGTGCGCTTCGCTCGCCGTCGATGCCCTTGGCGAACCGCTGGTGGCGATCGGTTAACCTGCCGCATGGCCCCGATACAGCTCTCGATGGGAATCCCCTCCTTTGCGGCCGAGGCGCCGGGCAGCTGGGAGCACCTCACCGACTGGGCACACCTGCTTCAGAGCTGCGGGTTCGACCGCGTGCTGGTCTCCGAGCACATCGCGTTCGGCATGCACATGGACGCGTACGCCGACCCCGGGGTAGGGGGGACTGCCGGCGGTCGCCAGCCCACCGGCCCGGACGGGCCCTGGCTGGAGCCGCTCACGGTGCTGACTTACCTCGCGGCACGCACCGAGCGCATCCGGTTGGGCACCAACATCCTGCTCGCCGCGCTACGTCCGGCCGCTGTTCTCGCGAAAACCGTTGCCACGCTTGATGTTTTATCCGGAGGTCGCGTCGATCTGGGGGTGGGCGTCGGCTGGCAACGCGAAGAGTACGACGTGGCCGGAGTGGATTTCGACAAGCGCGGGGCCATCCTGGACCAGACGCTCGAGGTGTGCACCCGATTGTGGCGTGAGAACGAAGTCAGCTACGCGTCGCCGGAGTTGACCTTCCATCGGATCCACCAGATGCCCAAACCCCTGCAGCCCGGCGGGGTGCCGATCTGGGTGAGCGGCACGGTCAATCGTGCCGTCGCGCGCCGGCTCGCGCGATTCGGAAAGTATTGGATCCCTTGGGGTCAGGACGCCCGCGACATCGCCGACGGCATCGGGCGAATGCGGGAGGCGGTCGAACGCGCCGGCGGCGACCCGCAAGGTTTCGGCGTCACCGGCTCACTTCGGGTGAAGGCCGACGCCGACGACGGGCCGGATCTGGCTACCGTCGCCGCCGACGCGGAGGCGCTGGCGAAAGCAGGCGTCACGGACTTGCGGCTGACGCACTGGCCGCTGCGCTTCGGTGATCGCGAGCGCGACCTGCGCGCGTTCGTCGAAGCGGTGCGGGGCGCAGTGGCGGGCTGACCCGGCCATGCCGACCCAGATCGTCGTCGCCGGCGCCGTCATCCGCGGCTCCACCGTCTTGGTCGCGCAGCGCGTCCGGCCACCGGAGTTGGCCGGCCGCTGGGAACTGCCGGGCGGGAAAGTCGCGCCCGGCGAAACCGAGCGCGCGGCCCTGGCCCGCGAGCTGGCCGAGGAGTTGGGCGTCCAGATCGGCGACGTCGTGGTGGGGGATCGTCTCGGCGACGATATTTCGCTGAACGACACGACGACGCTGCGGGCCTACCTGGTGCGCCTGGCCGCCGGTGAACCCCATCCGCACGATCATCGGGCGCTGCGCTGGGTGACGGCGTCCGAATTGCCCGGGGTCGACTGGGTGCCCGCCGATCGCGAATGGTTAAAAGACCTGGCCCAAGCTCTTTGAGCCGCTTCTCGATAAGTCCACAGTCTTTCCGCAGTCAACATTCAGTTCTATTGCAGCGGACACGCGTGAAACTGGAAGGTACAAGCGTCACCAAACCCTTAACCTCGTTGTGCATGCAGTTAGCTATCCCGAAGGTGGTCAGGGCGGTGGGGCACGGCTTTCACGCCGGGGCCCGACCGTCCTCGACGCACAACTCTCAGGTTGATGGCGCGGACACTGACCAAAGGCTGCGGGGGCGAGCAGCCGAGAACTCTCCAACACATCGCGATCGGGGTCGGGGAATTCGAACCCGGCGCCGCGACGCCGCGTCATTGAGTTAGGGAGGATTAACGCTTGACTGCGACACCACACGTCGGTGGGGCGCTCGAGGAGCTACTGGAACGCAGTGGGCGATTCTTCACGCCCGGTGAGTTCTCGGCGGATATGCGCACCGTCACCCGGCGCGGCGGGCGTGAAGGCGATGTGTTTTACCGCGATCGATGGAGCCACGACAAGGTGGTTCGCTCGACGCACGGCGTCAATTGCACCGGATCGTGCTCGTGGAAGATCTACGTCAAGGACGGGATCATCACCTGGGAGACCCAGCAGACCGACTATCCCTCCGTCGGCCCGGACCGGCCCGAATACGAGCCGCGGGGGTGCCCCCGGGGTGCCTCGTTCTCCTGGTACAGCTATTCGCCCACCCGAGTGCGCTATCCGTATGCCCGCGGCGTGCTGGTCGAGATGTACCGCGAGGCCAAAGCCCGGCTGAGTGATCCCGTGCTGGCCTGGGCCGACATCCAGGCCGATCCCGAGCGCCGGCGTCGCTACCAGCAGGCCCGCGGCAAGGGCGGGCTGGTCCGGGTGACTTGGGCCGAGGCCAGCGAGATGATCGCGGCGGCCCACGTGCACACCATCAAGACCTACGGTCCGGACCGCGTTGCCGGCTTCACGCCGATCCCGGCGATGTCGATGGTCAGCCATGCCGCGGGCTCGCGGTTCGTTTCCCTGCTGGGTGGCGTGATGACGTCGTTCTATGACTGGTACGCCGACCTGCCGGTAGCGTCGCCGCAGGTGTTCGGCGACCAGACCGATGTGCCCGAATCCGGCGATTGGTGGGACGCGTCGTATCTGATGATGTGGGGTTCCAACGTCCCGATCACCCGAACCCCGGATGCTCACTGGATGGCCGAAGCGCGCTACCGTGGCTCCAAAGTTGTTGTGGTGAGCCCGGATTACGCCGATAACACCAAGTTCGCGGACGAGTGGATGCGTTGCGCCGCCGGTACGGACGCCGCGCTCGCCATGGCGATGGGCCACGTTATTTTGACGGAATGCTATGTGCGTAACCATGTTCCGTTCTTTGTAGATTACGTCCGCCGCTACACCGATCTGCCGTTTTTGATCAAGCTCGACCAGCGCGGCGACGCGATGGTGCCGGGAAAGTTCCTTACCGCAGCCGATATCGGCGAGGAAGTCGAGAACTCGGCGTTCAAACCCGCGCTGCTCGACGAGGTTACCGACAAGGTCGTCGTGCCACACGGATCGCTGGGGTTCCGCTACGGCGAAGACGGCGTCGGAAAGTGGAACCTCGACCTGGGTTCGTTGATACCGGCGCTCAGCGTCGCACGGGCAGCAGGCGAATACGACTGCGCACCGGTCGATCTGCCCAGCTTCGACACGATCGACGGCCACGGCGAAACAGCGCGCCGCGGGATACCCGTGCGCCGGGTCGGCAAGCATCTGGTGTGCACGGTGTTCGACCTGATGCTGGCGCATTACTCGGTCCGGCGCGACGGCCTGCCCGGCGAATGGCCCACCGGCTATGACGACCCCACTCAGCAGAACACCCCGGCATGGCAGGAATCCATCACCGGTGTTCCGGCGGCACAGGCGATCCGGATCGCCAAGGAATTTGCCCGCAACGCAGAGGAATCCGGCGGCCGGTCGATGGTCATCATGGGCGGTGGCATCTGCCATTGGTTCCACAGCGACGTGATCTACCGCTCGGTTTTGGCGCTGTTGATGCTGACCGGATCGATGGGACGCAACGGCGGCGGGTGGGCACACTACGTCGGCCAGGAGAAGGTGCGTCCACTGACCGGCTGGCAGACCATGGCGAACGCCAGCGACTGGTCGCGCCCGCCGCGCCAGGTACCCGGCGCCTCCTACTGGTATGTGCACACCGACCAATGGCGCTATGACGGCTACGGCGCGGACAAGCTGGCCAGCCCACTGGGCACCGGCAAGTTCGAGGACAAGCACACGGTCGACCTGCTGGCATCCGCGTCGGCGATGGGCTGGAGTCCGTCGATCCAGTCTCGACGTGGCCGACGAGGCGGAAGCCGACGGGCGCGACGTATCCGACTATGTCACCGAACAACTCGCCCAGCGCAAGCTGAAACTCTCGATCGCCGATCCCGACAATCCGGTCAACTGGCCGCGGGTACTCACCGTCTGGCGCTCGAACCTGATCGGCTCCTCGGGCAAGGGCGGCGAGTATTTTCTGAAGCATCTGCTGGGCACGGACTCCAACGTCCAGTCCGAGCCGCCGGCGGAGGGCGTACGGCCTCAAGACGTCAACTGGGACACCGAAATTCCCGAGGGCAAACTCGACCTGATGATGTCGATCGATTTCCGGATGACGTCGACGACGTTGGTGTCCGACGTGGTGTTGCCCGCCGCCACCTGGTACGAGAAGAACGACCTGTCCAGCACCGACATGCACCCGTACGTGCACGCGTTCAGCCCGGCGATCGACCCGCCGTGGGAAACTCGTTCGGACTTCGATGCATTCGCCGCCATCGCACGCGCGTTCAGCGCGATGGCGCAGCGCCATCTGGGAACCCGCCGCGATGTGGTGCTGACCGCGCTGCAGCATGACACCCCGGACGCGATGGCGTATCCGGATGGCGTACAGCGTGATTGGCTGCAAGGCGACGAGGTCCCGGTGCCCGGCCGGACGATGGGCAAGCTCACCGTGGTGGAGCGCGACTACACCGCGATCTACGACAAGTGGGTGACCCTGGGGCCGCTGGTGGACAAGTTCGGCGTGACCGTCAAGGGCTACACCGTGCATCCCTTCCGCGAGGTCAGCGAGCTGGCCGCCAAGTTCGGGGTGATGAATTCCGGTGTGGCCGCTGGTCGTCCGGCGATCACCACGGCCAAGCGGATGGCCGACGTGATTCTCACCCTGTCCGGTACCTGCAATGGCCGGCTGGCGGTCGAGGGTTTCCTGGAGCTGGAGAAGCGCACCGGGCAACGGCTGGCGCATCTGGCCGAGGGCAGCGAGGAACGGCGCATCACCTACGCCGACACCCAGACGCGGCCGGTCCCGGTGATCACCAGCCCGGAGTGGTCCGGCAGCGAGACAGGCGGCCGTCGCTACGCCCCGTTCACGATCAATATCGAACACCTCAAACCATTCCACACACTTACCGGGCGAATGGACTTCTACCTTGCCCACGACTGGGTCGAGGAGCTTGGCGAACAGCTGCCCGTGTACCGGCCACCGCTGGACATGGCGCGGCTGTTCAACCAGCCCGAGCTTGGATACGACGGAATTGGGCTCACCGTAAGGTATTTGACGCCGCATTCGAAGTGGTCCTTCCACTCGACCTACCAGGACAACCTGTACATGTTGTCGTTGTCCCGCGGTGGTCCGACCATGTGGATGAGTCCCGGGGATGCCGCGAAAATTCAAGTAAGCGACAATGATTGGATCGAGGCGGTGAATGCCAACGGCATCTATGTGTGCAGGGCGATCGTCTCGCACCGCATGCCCGACGGCGTGGTGTTCGTCTACCACGTGCAAGAACGCACGATCGACACGCCACGCACCGAGACCAACAACAAGCGCGGCGGCAACCACAACGCGCTGACTCGGGTGCGAATCAAGCCCAGCCACTTGGCCGGTGGCTATGGCCAGCACGCATTCGCGTTCAACTACCTGGGTCCTACCGGTAACCAGCGCGACGAGGTGACCGTGGTGCGCCGCCGCAGCCAGGACGTGACGTATTGATAGCCCGACCGACCCTTGCGGAGCGAGATCAACTATGAAGGTCATGGCGCAAATGGCGATGGTGATGAACCTCGACAAGTGCATCGGCTGCCACACCTGCTCGGTGACCTGCAAACAGGCCTGGACCAACCGCTCCGGGACCGAGTACGTGTGGTTCAACAACGTCGAAACCCGGCCCGGGGTGGGCTATCCGCGCACCTATGAGGACCAGGACCGTTGGCGCGGCGGGTGGATTCGCGACAAGAAGGGCCGGCTGCGGCTGCGCGATGGCGGGCGCCTGCAGAAGTTGCTGCGGATTTTTGCCAACCCCAGACTGCCCACCATCGGCGACTACTACGAGCCGTGGACCTACGACTACGAAAACCTGACCCAGGCGCCGGCCGGAGACACCTTCCCGACGGCCGCGCCGCGCAGCCTGATCAGCGGCGAGCAGATGAAGGTTTCGTGGGGATCGAACTGGGACGACAACCTGGCCGGCTCACCCGAGATCGTGCCCAACGACCCGATTTTGAAGAAGGTCAGCGAAGAGATCAAGCTGAAGCTCGAAGAGACCTTCATGTTCTACCTGCCGCGGATCTGCGAGCACTGCCTGAACCCTTCCTGCGTGGCCTCGTGCCCGTCGGGGGCGATGTACAAACGCACCGAGGACGGCATCGTGCTCGTCGACCAGGACCGCTGTCGCGGCTGGCGGATGTGCGTGTCCGGATGTCCTTACAAGAAGGTGTATTTCAACCACAAGACCGGCAAGGCCGAGAAGTGCACGCTGTGCTACCCGCGCATCGAGGTCGGGCTGCCCACCGTGTGCTCGGAGACCTGTGTGGGTCGGCTGCGATACCTGGGGCTGGTTCTCTACGATGCCGACAAGGTACTCGAGGCGGCATCGGTGGAGAACGACGCCGACCTCTACGAGGCGCAGCGTCAGATCCTGTTGGACCCCAACGACCCCGAGGTGATCGCCGGCGCGCGGGCAGAGGGCATCGCGGACGAGTGGATCGAGGCGGCCCAGCAGTCACCGGTCTACGCCCTGATCAACACCTTCCGGGTGGCCCTGCCGCTGCACCCGGAATACCGGACCATGCCGATGGTTTGGTACATCCCGCCGCTGTCACCGGTGGTCGATGCGGTCAGCCACGACGGTCACGACGCGAAGACCTGGGCAATCTGTTCGGCGCGCTGGAATCGCTGCGCATCCCGATCCAGTACTTGGCCGAGTTGTTCACCGCGGGTGACACCGAAGTCGTTGCGGGCGTGTTGAAGAGGTTGGCCGCGATGCGGTCCTATATGCGTGACATCAACCTCGGCCGCGAAACCCAACCGCACATTCCGTACTCGGTCGGGATGACCGAGGAAGAGATCTACGAGATGTACCGGCTGCTGGCCATTGCGAAATACGAAGAGCGCTATGTCATTCCGACGTCCTACGCGGCGGATCTGCCGGCCGCGGCTTTTGATCCGTCCAAGCCGGACGAGATGGGCTGCTCGTTGTCGTACGACGACGGTCCGGGCATGTATGAACACGGTCCGTTCGGCGAGGGCAGCGGAACTCCGGTGCCTGTCGCCGTGGAGACCTTCCACGCGCTCCGGCAACGCCAGCAGGGTCAGGAACCGCCCCCCGGTGGGCATCGCCGTGCCCGGGTTAACCTGCTCAACTGGGACGGCCACGGCGCGCCTGCCGGCCTATTCCCCGACTCGGATTCGGTGCGGCGATGAGGCTGCTGACCCGGTCCCGGGAACGCCGCGGCGCGATCGGTGACCGGCTGGTGTGGCAGGCGGCGTCCCTGCTGCTGGCCTATCCGGACGACGGGCACACCGCGCGACTGGCCACCGTCGACGAACTGATGGGCCACCTCAGCGGGCGGGCCGTCGAGCTTCTTGGGCAGACGGTCACGGCGCTAAGGGCTTTCGGGCCGATGGCCGCCGCGACCAACTATGTTGACACCTTCGACATGCGCCGGCGCGCCACGATGTATCTGACCTATTGGACCGCGGGGGACACCCGTAACCGCGGCAACGAAATGCTGGTGTTCGCCAACGCCTATCGCGGCGCGGGTGTGGAGCCGCCGCACTGCGAGGCGCCGGATCATCTGCCCGTCGTGCTGGAATTCGCCGCTACCGTCGACCCCGAGATCGGCCGGCGGTTGCTGATCGAACACCGGGTGCCAATCGACGTGTTGTCGGGTGCCCTGACGGCTACCGGGTCGCCCTACGCGCACACCATCACGGCGGTCTGCGAGACGCTGCCGGTCGCGACCAACCAGGAGGCCCGCCGTGCAGAGCGGCTTGCCAAGGCTGGTCCGCCCGCGGAATCCGTTGGGCTACAACCGTTTACCTTGACCGTTCCACCGAAGCGCACCAGCGGGGGCTGACGGCCGTGCACATGAAATTGCTCGAGATCTTCTGGGACGACGCGCCGTACGTCGTGCTGGCGATCGTGGCTGTGGGCACCTGGTGGCGGTACCGGTATGACAAGTTCGGCTGGACCACCCGTTCGTCACAGATCTACGAGTCCAAGCTGCTGTCGATCGGCAGCCCGCTGTTCCACTTCGGCAGCCTGATGGTCATCATGGGCCACGTCATCGGTCTGTTCGTTCCGGAACCCCTGACCGAGTGGCTCGGGGTGAGCGATCACCTCTATCACCTGCAAGCCCTGCTACTCGGTGTACCCGCCGGCATAGCGGCCATTACCGGCATCGGCTTGTTGATCTACCGACGGCGCACCTACGCGCCGGTGTTTCTGGCGACCACCCGAAACGACAAGCTGATGTATGTCGTGCTGGCGTGCGCACTGGTGGCGGGGATGTGCTGCACCCTGGCCGGTGCCACGCACTTCGGCGAGCTGCACGACTACCGGCGCAAAGTATCGATCTGGTTCCGGTCGATCTGGATGCTCGACCCCCGCGGGGACCTGATGGCACACGCGGCGTTCTACTACCAGATTCACGTGTTCATCGCCCTCGCGTTGTTCGCATTGTGGCCGTTCACCCGGCTGGTACACGCGTTCAGCGCGCCGATCGGCTACCTGTTCCGGCCCTACATCGTCTACCGCAGTCGCGACGTGGCGGACAAGCACCAATTGGTCGGTTCCGCACCGCGCCGGCGCGGCTGGTAGCAGCGGCCCCGTTTAGGCCGTCAAGCGTGCGATGTCGGCGTTGACCGTGCGTCCTGGACGACGAAACGCAGGGTGCGGCCGCTCCGCCCTGTTGCCACCGCGAATGCCTTGACCTACCGTTTTCTACGTTGCGAAGCGTTTGTCACTACTGAGGATTCCGGCCGCGATGCGAAGGTCGTCTGACCGATGTCGCGGCTGACATCGTGGTGGAGCCGGCCCGATCAGTTCGATTGGGTGACCTCCTTTCTGCGCGAGCGTGACCTGATTCGATCGGCGCAGGTGATCCTGGCGATCGTCTCCGCGTCTGCCGTGTGGGTGCCGCTCACTGTCTTGGCCACCCAGCGCCGGCCCAGCGTGACGAGCGCGATCATCGGCGTGCTGGTCGTCGTGTTCGCCGTCGGTTCGGTCGCCTTCTGGCTGACGCACTGGCCTACGCGGCGCCAATCGCGCATCGCGGCGGTCACGGGCATGTTGTCAACCGGCGGCTGGAGCGTGGCCCAGCCCAGTGCGACGTTCGCTGCGCTCGCGTGTGCGGCCCTGGTGGTCACCGGAGCCTACGTCGCGCTGTTTCATAGCCCACGTCTGCTAATGCTCAACGCCGCCATCGTCGCGGTGGCCGCGATGACGGCGGCGCTGCGCTTGGCCGACGAAGCCGGTCTGGCCACCGCGGCCGCGGCGTTCTGGCTGATCTGGTATCCGAATTTCGCGGTGCCGCTGATCATTTGGGGCATGTCGCTGGCCATGGCAACGTATGTGCAGCGCGCCGAGCAAGATCCGCTCACCGGCTTGCTGAATCGACGGGCGTTCACCGAATCGGTCAGCCTCCGCCTGGCCGACCACCCTGCCGGGCACACTCATCTCGCGGTGATGATGGCCGATCTCGACGATTTCAAGCGCATCAACGACACCAGCGGTCATGCCGCCGGCGATCGCCTTTTACAGGTAGTGGCCGGGCTACTGCGCGATCACGCTCCTGCCGAGGCCATCGTGTGCCGCGCCGGTGGGGAGGAATTTCTCGTCGCGCTGACATGCACGCCCGGCGACGTCGCGCCACTTGCCGCACTGCTCTGCGAGGCGATCGCCAGGCATCCGTCCGGGATCACGGCCAGCATCGGCACCGCCAACGCCGAATTGGAGCGGCTGTACACGAGCGACGGGGGCGCTCTCGTCGAAAAGCTCGTCGTCCTCGCCGACCACGCGATGTATGCGGCCAAACGCCGGGGTGGAAATCAGGCGCTTCAGGACGCGAGCTCCTAGCAGGGGTGTTGAGAGCGTTGAGGTGCTCAGTTCGCTATTGATGGGCCCCCGCTGCCACAATCACCGACGTGCCATTCCGCAATGTCGCCATCGTCGCTCACGTCGACCACGGCAAGACCACCCTCGTCGATGCGATGCTGCGCCAGTCCGGCGCATTGACGCATCGTGGCGATGACGCGGTCGAACGCCTGATGGATTCCGGGGACCTGGAGAAGGAAAAGGGCATCACGATCCTGGCCAAGAACACGGCCGTGCATCGCAAGCACCCGGATGGCACGACGACCGTCATCAATGTCATCGACACCCCGGGCCACGCCGACTTCGGTGGCGAGGTGGAGCGCGGGCTGTCGATGGTGGACGGCGTGCTGCTGCTGGTCGACGCCTCCGAGGGCCCGCTGCCGCAGACCAGGTTCGTGCTGCGCAAGGCGCTGGCCGCGCACCTGCCGGTGATCCTGGTCGTCAACAAGACCGACCGGCCGGACGCCCGGATCTCCGAGGTCGTTTCGGAGAGTCACGACCTGCTGCTCGACGTCGCATCCGACCTCGACGAGGAAGCACAGAAGGCAGCCGAGGACGCACTGGGCCTGCCGACGCTGTACGCCTCGGGCCGGGCCGGCATCGCCGGCACGACGGAGCCGTCCAATGGCGAGAACCCCGAGGGCGACAACCTCGATCCGCTGTTCGACGTTCTGCTCGAGCACATCCCGCCGCCGCAGGGCGATCCCGAGGCGCCGCTGCAGGCGCTGGTGACCAACCTCGACGCGTCGGCCTTCCTCGGACGACTCGCGCTGATCCGCATCTACAAGGGCCGGATCCGTAAGGGGCAGCAGGTCGCTTGGATGCGCGAGGTGGACTCCCATCCCGTCATCACGAACGCGAAGATCACCGAGCTGCTGGTGACCGAGGGCGTCGAACGTACGCCCACCGACGAGGCCATCGCCGGGGACATCGTCGCCGTCGCGGGCATTCCGGAGATCATGATCGGCGACACCCTCGCCGACCTCGATCACGCGCACGCGCTGCCGCGCATCACGGTCGACGAGCCCGCCATCTCGGTGACCGTCGGCACCAACACCTCGCCGCTGGCGGGCAAGGTGAAGGGCCACAAGCTGACCGCTCGCATGGTGAAGTCGCGACTCGACGCCGAACTCGTCGGCAACGTCTCCATCAAGGTCGTCGAGATCGACCGGCCCGATGCATGGGAGGTGCAAGGCCGCGGTGAGCTGGCGCTGGCGGTGCTCGTCGAGCAGATGCGCCGCGAGGGTTTCGAGCTCACGGTCGGCAAACCGCAGGTCGTCACGCAGACCGTCGACGGCAAGCTGCACGAGCCATTCGAGGCCATGACGATCGACTGCCCCGAGGAGTTCGTCGGCGCGATCACCCAGTTGATGGCCGGCCGCAAGGGCCGTATGGAGGAGATGACCAACCACGCGGCGGGCTGGGTCCGGATGGACTTCATCGTGCCCAGCCGCGGCCTGATCGGATTCCGTACCGACTTCCTCACCCTGACCCGCGGTACCGGCATCGCCAACGCGGTGTTCGACGGCTACCGGCCGTGGGCGGGCGAGATCCGGGCCCGGCACACCGGCTCGCTGGTGTCCGATCGGTCCGGCGCCATCACGCCGTTCGCGATGATCCAGCTCGCCGACCGCGGCCAGTTCTTCGTGGAGCCCGGCCAGGACACCTACGAGGGCATGGTCGTCGGAATCAACCCGCGCGCCGAGGATCTCGACATCAACATCACCCGGGAGAAGAAGCTGACCAACATGCGGTCCTCGACGGCCGACGTCATCGAGACGTTGGCCCGTCCGCTGGAACTCGACTTGGAGCAGGCGATGGAGTTTTGCGCGGTCGACGAGTGTGTCGAAGTGACTCCGGAGATCGTGCGGGTGCGCAAGGTCGAGCTGGACGCCACTTCCCGGGCGCGCAGCAAGGCCCGAGCCAAGGCTCGGGGCTAGGTTGTTGTTGCCCAACGCGGGCAGGATTCGCGAAGCCGCCGGGTGGGCGGTCGATACCCTGATGGTCGTGCTGCCGCCGGGTGGGCGGTCGATACCCTGATGGTCGTGCTGCACCGCGCCCGCCACATTTTGCTGATGGCCGGCGTGCTGCTCGCGCTGGTGGGCCTGACGGTGGCGGCCTGCACCGTCAGCCCGCCGCCGGCACCGCAGAGCACCGACACTCCGCACAACACGCCGCCGCCGCCGCAGCGCATCACCCAGATCATCATGGGCATCGACTCGATCGGCGCCGGGTTCAACCCACATCTGCTGTCCGACTTGTCTCCGGTGAACGCGGCGATCAGTGCCCTGGTGTTGCCCAGCGCATTTCGGCCGGTGCCCGATCCCAACACAGCCACGGGTTCACGCTGGGAGCTGGACCCGACCCTGCTGGTGTCCGCCGAGGTGACCAACCAGAACCCGTTCACGGTGACCTACAAGATCCGGCCCGAGGCGCAGTGGACCGACAACGCGCCCATCGGTGCCGACGACTTCTGGTACCTGTGGCATCAAATGGTCACCCAACCTGGCGTGGTCGACCCGGCCGGCTATGACCTGATCACCGGCGTGCAGTCGCTCGAGGGCGGCAAGCAGGCCGTCGTCACCTTCGCGCGGTCGTATCCGGCGTGGAAGGAACTGTTCAGCGATCTGCTGCCGGCGCACATCGTCAAGGATGTGCCGGGCGGCTTCGCCGCCGGATTGGTCAAGTCGCTGACGGTCACCGGCGGGCAATTCCGGGTGGAAAATATCGACCCGCAGCGCGACGAGATCCTGATCGCACGCAATGACCGGTATTGGGGGCCGCCCGCCAAGCCCGCCCTGATCCAGTTCCGTCGTGCCGGTGCGCCGGCGGCGCTTGCCGACTCGGTACGCAACGGCGATACCCAGGTCGCTCAGGTGCACGGTGGCTCGGCGTCTTTCGCGCAGCTGTCGGCCATCCCCGAGGTGCGGACCGCCCGGATCATGACGCCGCGGGTCATGCAGCTCACGCTGCGCGCCAACCAGCCAAAGCTCGCCGACACCGCGGTCCGCAAGGGGATTTTGGGATTGCTCGATGTCGACCTGCTCGCCGCGGTGGGCGCCGGCAGCGACAACACCATCTCGCTGGACCAGGCTCAGATCCGCGCCCCCAGCGACCCCGGCTACGAACCGACCGCGCCGCCGGCGATGACGAAACAGGCTGCGCTGGCGTTGTTTTCGGCAGCCGGGTATCAGGTTGAGAACAGCTCTCAGGTGCCCGAGTCGACGACCGTTGCGCCGACTACCGGGCCGCCGGAAGCAACTCGCGGCCGGATCAGCAAGGACGGCAAGCAGCTGTCGCTGGTGATCGGGGTGGCGTCCAACGACCCGACCTCGGTGGCCGTGGCCAACACCGCCGCCGACCAGTTGCGCAACGTCGGCATCGCTGCGTCGGTGGCGGCACTGGATCCGGTCACGCTGTATCGCGACGCGCTGAACAACAACCAGGTGGACGCCATCGTCGGCTGGCATCAGGCCGGTGGAAACCTGGCGACGCTGCTGGCATCGCGCTATGGCTGCCCCGCTTTGGAGGCGACGACCGTACCGAGTGCCACTGCGCCGCCGACGACCACACCCGTCGCCTCGACCTCACCGGCCGCGCCGCCGGGCACCCCGGTGACGCCCACCCCGACGGAGCCCAGTCGTCCGCCCGACCCCGGCGCGCTGGTGCAGGCGCCGTCGAACCTCACCGGGATCTGCGATCGCAGCATCCAATCCAACATCGATGCCGCTCTCAACGGCACCAAGAGCATCAACGACGTGATCACCGCGGTGGAACCGCGGCTGTGGAACATGTCGACGGTGTTGCCGATCCTGCAGGACACCACGATCGTCGGTGCGGGCCCGAGCGTGCAGAACGTCAGCCTCACGGGTGCGGTGCCGGTCGGCATCGTCGGCGACGCCGGTCAATGGGTGAAAACCGGGCCCTAACCGCGAGATCAGTCGTCGCGGGACGCTCGCGGCGGGATCACGGTGTCGACGACCAGTGCCAGCTCGCGGCGATTCGGTGGTTCGCCGGTGAGCAGGAAGTGCTGGTTGATCAGGGCCGGGCCGATGCGCGCGGTCAGCGGGGTCAGCGTGGCCGGATCGATGTCGCCGGCCTCGACGGCGGCCTGCAGGATCGAATCGATGATCTTCAGCCGGGGGCTCACCACGGCGTCGGCGAAGATGGCGCGCATCTCGGGTTCGTGCAGCAGTTGGTGAATGATGTCCAGACCGGGGAAACCGGTCTTGCCCGCCAAGACGTCGCGGTGCGCGGTGAACACCGTCAGCAGAGTTTCGCGCGCCGACCGCCCGGACCTTGGTTCGGGGAGCGACGGCAGCGCGAACACCAGCGCGGCGTGCACCAGGTCGTGCTTGCTGCACCAGCGCCGGTATAGCGCGGCTTTGCCGGTTTGGGCGCGGGCCGCGATTCCCTCCATCGTCAGCCCGCCGTATCCGGCCTGGGCCAGTTCGGCCAATGTGGCCTCGTAGAGCGCGCGTTCGAGCACCTCGCCGCGGCGGCGGCTGCGGATACCAGTCGGCGCTTCTTGAGTGGCTTGCGGCATTTCTCGATAGTAGCCGTAGGCGTTCCTATTTGGTGCGCCTCGGTGCAACACAACGACCGAGATTACCGGTTCGGCTGCGGGTAGGGTGCGTCCATGCCTGAGACTCCGCGGCTGTTGTTCGTCCACGCGCATCCCGACGACGAGAGCCTCAGCAACGGCGCGACGATCGCGTACTACGCCGCCCGCGGGGCGCAAGTGAGCGTTGTGACCTGCACTCTCGGCGAGGAGGGCGAGGTTATCGGGGACCGCTGGGCCGAGCTCGCGGTCGACCGCGCGGACCAACTCGGCGGCTACCGGATCGGCGAACTGACCGCGGCATTGCAGGCGCTGGGCATCGGTGCGCCGATCTATCTCGGCGGAGCGGGACGCTGGCGCGACTCGGGCATGGCGGGCACCGACAACAAGCGGCGCCGCGAACGATTCGTCGACGCCGACGAGCGCGAGGCCGTCGGGGAGCTGGTCGCCATCATTCGCGGGCTGCGCCCGCACGTCGTCGTGACCTACGACCCCAACGGCGGATGCGGGCATCCCGACCACATCCGCGCCCACGCCGTCACCACCGCCGCGGTCGAAGCGGCCGGCGGCGCCGACTACCCGGGCGAGCCGTGGACGGTGCCGAAGTTCTACTGGACGGTGCTCGCGGTCGACGCATTCCTGACCGCCTGGCACGCCCTGGACCGCGACGATCTGCTGCCGGGGTGGACGATCCTGCCCCAAGAGGAATTCGACTTCGGGTATCCCGATGAGTCGATCGACGCCGTCGTGGCGACACCGCCAGATGCACTGGCCGCCAAGGTAGCCGCGCTCGGCGCGCACGCCACGCAGGTGGTCGTCGGGCCGACCGGGCGAGCCTGTGCCCTGTCGAACAACATGGCGCTGCCGATCCTTGGCGACGAGCATTACGTTCTGGTCGCCGGCTCCGCCGGGGATCGCGATGGGCGCGGTTGGGAGACCGATCTGCTCGCGGGACTAGATCTCGGCGGGTCCGCCGCGCGGTAGGCTGCGATGCAGGCAGCCACGGAAGGAATTCGTATGGACCCCGACCTGGACCCTAACCTGCAGCATTGGCAGGACCGACTCGACAGCTTGCAGTGGGTTATCGGCTCCATCATGTCCAACATCGACAGCGTCCCGACCTGACCGAAACCAAGCCACGCGCCGTGTCCATTGAGGATGGCGGCCCGACGGACCCCGCTATCCGCGTCGTGGTGCTGGCGCTGTTGGCCGTCGACGGGGTCCTATCCGCGTTAGCCGGGGCCCTGCTGCTGCCTGTCTATATCGGCACCATCCCGTTTCCGATCAGCGGTTTGAT
Organism: Mycobacterium montefiorense; assembly: GCF_025823255.1. Lineage (NCBI taxonomy): Bacteria > Bacillati > Actinomycetota > Actinomycetes > Mycobacteriales > Mycobacteriaceae > Mycobacterium > Mycobacterium montefiorense. Next base: position 229,972 of record NZ_JACKVL010000007.1, read on the forward strand.
CAGTGGGTTGGTCAACGCCGCACTGGTCTGGGCAGCCAGCCGATGGACCCGCTCGGCGCGGGGGGCGGCGCTGCCGCTGTGGACGTGGCTGCTGACGGTGGCGGTGATCAGCATGGGCGGTCCCGCCGACGACCTCATTTTGGGAGGTAGTGGTCTGATGGCCTACGGCGCCCTGCTGCTGATCGTGCTCGGGGTGACACCGCCGGTGATCGTGATGTTCCGGCACGGCCACCACTACGGCTGACAAGTACCGGCCTGGCGCTAATGTTGCGCATATGGCACCGGATAGGGTTGCCGAAATTTAGATACTGGGACGCGCGGATGAAATTCGATCGTTGGGAAGTTACACCAAGGTGCCGCTGACTCCGGGCCAGGAGCCCACCGCTCTGGGAAATCCCGTTATTCCGCCGAAGGCCAGCGCGTCTGCGCTACGGCGGGTGTTGCGCCGGGCTCGTGACGGCGTTGCGCTGAACGCCGGCGAGGCGGCCGTGGCGATGACCGCGCGCGGTGCCGACCTCGCCGACTTGTGCGCGAGCGCGGCACGGGTGCGCGACGCGGGGCTGGAATCGGCGGGCCGGCGCGGCGTAGACGGCCGGCTGCCGATCACGTATTCGCGCAAGGTATTCATCCCCGTCACTCATCTTTGCCGGGACAGCTGCCACTACTGCACGTTCGTCACCGTGCCGGGCAAACTTCGCGCCCAGGGCGCCGGCATGTATCTGGAGCCCGACGAGATCCTCGACATTGCCCGGCGTGGCGGCGAACTAGCTTGCAAGGAAGCGCTATTCACTCTCGGCGATCGCCCGGAGGACCGCTGGCCGCAGGCTCGCGAATGGCTCGGTGAACGCGGTTACGACTCGACGCTGTCCTATGTGCGCGCGATGGCGATCCGCGTGCTGGAGGAAACCGGGCTGTTGCCGCACCTGAATCCGGGCGTGATGAGCTGGTCGGAGATGTCGCTGCTCAAGCCGGTAGCGCCGTCGATGGGCATGATGCTCGAGACGACGTCGCGGCGGCTCTTCGAGACGAAAGGGCTTGCGCACTACGGCAGCCCGGACAAAGACCCCGCGGTGCGGCTGCGCGCGCTTACCGATGCGGGCCGGCTGTCGATTCCGTTCACCACCGGCCTGCTGGTCGGCATCGGGGAGACGCTGGACGAGCGGGCCGATACGTTGCATGCGATTCGCAAGTCGCACAAGGAATTCGGTCATGTTCAAGAAGTCATCGTGCAGAATTTCCGGGCCAAGCAACACACCGCTATGGCGGGTGTCCCCGATACCGGCATCGAGGACTACCTGGCGACTATCGCGGTAGCGCGGTTAGTGCTCGGTCCCGGCATGCGTATCCAGGCACCGCCCAATCTGGTGTCCCGCGAAGAGTGCCTGGCGCTGGTCGCCGCCGGAGTCGACGACTGGGGCGGGGTGTCACCTCTGACGCCCGACCACGTCAACCCCGAACGGCCCTGGCCCGCTCTGGACGAGCTGGCCGCCGTGACCGCCGAGGCGGGATTCGACTTGGTGCAGCGATTGACCGCGCAGCCCAAGTACGTCCAGGCGGGTGCCGCGTGGATCGACCCGCGGGTGCGGGGACATGTTGTGGCGCTGGCTGATCCGGAGACCGGCCTGGCTCGCGACGTCAACCCCACCGGGATGCCCTGGCAGGAACCCGACGAAGCACAGTCGACCGGACGGGTCGATCTCAATGCGGCGATCGATACCGAGGGCCGCAACAGCGAGGCGCGCAGCGATCTCGACAGTGCGTTCGGTGATTGGGAATCGATCCGCGCGCGGGTGCACGAGCTGGCTGCCAACGCCCCCGAGCGTATCGATACCGACGTGCTCGCCGCGCTGCGCTCGGCCGAGCGCGACCCCGCCGGCTGCACCGACGACGAGTACCTGGCCCTGGCTACAGCGGATGGCCCAGCGCTGGAAGCGGTTGCCGCGCTGGCAGATTCGCTGCGCCGCGACACAGTCGGCGACGACGTGACGTTCGTGGTGAACCGCAACATCAACTTCACCAACATCTGCTACACCGGGTGCCGGTTCTGTGCTTTCGCGCAACGCAAGGGCGATGCCGACGCGTATTCGCTGTCCGCGCAGGAGGTGGCCGACCGCGCCTGGGAGGCGCACGTCGAAGGTGCGACCGAGGTGTGCATGCAGGGCGGGATCGACCCCGAGCTGCCCGTCACCGGCTACGCCGACCTGGTCCGCGCCGTCAAGGCCCGGGTCCCGTCGATGCACGTGCACGCCTTTTCCCCGATGGAGATCGCCAACGGCGTGACCAAGAGTGGGTTGAGCGTTCGCGAGTGGCTGATCAGCCTGCGCGAGGCCGGGCTGGGAACCATCCCGGGCACCGCCGCCGAGATCCTCGACGACGAAGTGCGCTGGGTGCTCACCAAAGGCAAGTTGCCCACCTCGATGTGGATCGACATCGTGTCCACCGCGCACGAGGTGGGCCTGCGGTCGTCGTCGACGATGATGTACGGACACGTCGACAGCCCACGGCACTGGGTCGGCCACCTCAATGTGCTGCGCGAAATTCAGGACCGCACCGGTGGCTTCACCGAATTCGTGCCACTACCGTTCGTGCATCAAAGTTCACCGTTGTATCTAGCCGGTGCGGCCCGCCCGGGCCCCACCCACCGCGACAATCGGGCGGTGCACGCGTTGGCGCGAATCATGTTGCACGGCCGCATCTCTTCGATTCAGACCAGCTGGGTCAAGCTCGGAACCGAGCGCACCCAGGTGATGCTCAACGGCGGCGCCAACGACCTGGGCGGCACGCTGATGGAGGAAACCATCTCTCGGATGGCCGGCTCCGAACACGGGTCGGCGAAGACGGTGGCGGAGTTGGCCGCTATCGCCGAAGGGATCGGTCGCCCGGCGCGCCAGCGCACCACCGACTACAGCCCACTGGCTGCATAGTTGTTGACGCCTCCCAGTGGCGAATTCGCAGCCGCGCCGGCCCGCAACGCTTGGCCGACTGCGGCTACTGCTCAAGGCTTACTGCGCCAGCGGTTGGGCTCAGTAGTTGTTACAGACGACCGCGACTTGCTGGATCGTGTTGAAGTACTTCGCGGCGGCCGGCATGCCCTGGATCTGCGCAGCCATCTGCTGGCGCTTGGGCGGCGGAGCGGCGAGGAACTGCCGGATGTAGTTCTGCGCGAACGGCGAACTGTTCAATTCCTGGGCGGTCGCCGGATCGTTGGCGTTGAGTGCCGCCATCACCTGCGGATAGCTGCAGGTTGTGTTGATGATCGGATCCAGCGGGTCTGCCGAAGCAACCCCCGCCGCGGCGCTCAACGCCACTGCCGCACCACCGACCGCGGCTGCCAGTTTGCTTAACGACAGCGTCATCATGCTTGGACACCTTCCCCGGATTTACAAAGCCAACGACGGCTATCTGATCTGCCCTAATGGCTGCCGTCTCGGACGAGGCTACCAGCCGCTGCGGGCGTTCTTTTGTTTCACGTTTATTCGTAGCCCCGGCCCCGAACGTAACTATCCACAGAACCAACACCGGGGTGACGTTGGTCACACGGCGGAAATCGTCTGGGTGATTACTGCTCGCCGATCTCGTCGCCGCGTTCGAATAGTCGATGCGGCGACCTGCACGGCTGCGAGACTGCCCGTATGGAAACTCGGCAATCATCGTGGCGTGCCAACTGGTTGACGTGTATGTGCAACGTCTAGTATCAGTAACCGAAAGCTTTGCTTTGGCGGCCGGATGCGTCGCGGCGAAGTTAACAGCAGCCCACACGAGCACTACATCGAGTAAACGTTGAGGAGTCGTCCGTGACGTACACGATCGCCGAACCCTGCGTCGACATCAAAGACAAGGCGTGTATTGAAGAATGCCCCGTCGACTGCATTTATGAGGGCGCTCGGATGCTTTTCATCCACCCCGACGAGTGCGTGGACTGTGGGGCCTGCGAGCCGGTCTGCCCCGTCGAGGCGATCTATTACGAAGACGACGTGCCCGAACAGTGGAGCCAATACACACAGATCAACGCCGACTTTTTCGTTGAGCTGGGTTCGCCCGGTGGTGCGGCCAAGGTCGGGATGACCGAGAATGACCCGCAAGCGGTCAAGGATCTGCCGCCGCAGGGCGAAGGAGACTAAGGGGGACCAGTGCTGCAGGAGCCCAGGGGGGGCCGGCCTGCCGTGTCGGCGTCCCTGCCGGAATTTCCCTGGGACACCCTGGCCGACGCGAAAGCGCTGGCCAGCACCCATCCGGACGGTGTCGTCGACCTATCCGTCGGGACCCCGGTAGATCCCGTCGCGCCGGTGATTCAAGAGGCGCTGGCGGCCGCTAGCTCCGCACCCGGGTATCCCGCGACCGCCGGCACTGCCGAGCTGCGTGGATCCGTGGTCGCGGCCCTGGGTCGCCGCTTCGGCGTCACCGGGCTCGCCGAGTCCGCCGTGTTGCCGGTGATCGGCACCAAGGAACTCATCGCCTGGCTACCGACTCTGTTGGGCCTCGGTCCCGCCGATGTGGTGGTGGTTCCCGAGCTCGCCTACCCCACCTATGACGTCGGCGCCCGGCTGGCCGGTGCGCAGGTCGTCCGCGCGGACTCGTTGACCCAACTGGGGCCGCAGTCGCCGGCGCTGGTCTACCTCAATTCGCCGGGCAACCCGACCGGACGTGTGCTGGGCCTCGAGCATCTGCGCAAGGTCGTCGGGTGGGCGCGGGAACGCCGCGTCGTGGTGGCGTCCGACGAGTGCTACCTGGGGCTTGCCTGGGAGGCGGAGCCGTTGTCGGTGCTGCACCCCGCCGTCTGCGACGGTGACCACACCGGATTGCTGGCCGTGCATTCGCTGTCGAAGAGCTCGTCGCTGGCGGGGTACCGGGCCGGCTTCGTCGCCGGTGATCCGGGCCTGGTCGCCGAGCTGCTGGCGGTGCGCAAGCACGCCGGCATGATCGTGCCGACACCGGTGCAGGCCGCCATGGTGGCCGCTCTGGACGACGACGACCACGAAAAGGTGCAGCGCGAGTGCTACGCCCGACGCCGGGCCGCCCTGGCGCCGGCCCTGCGCACCGCGGGTTTCGTCATCGACGATTCCGAGGCCGGGCTGTATCTGTGGGCTACCCGTGGCGAGCCGTCGCGCGACACCGTCGGGTGGTTGGCCAACCAGGGCATCCTGGTGGCACCGGGAGAGTTCTACGGCCCGCGCGGTGGGCGCCATGTGCGCGTCGCCCTGACCGCCACCGACGAGCGCATCGAGGCCGCGGTGCAAAGGCTCAGCGCGTCGCGGACGGCCTGATCGCGAGAAATCGCGCATCGCCGCTACCGTCGACCCGCGCAACCGGCACAATGCATCGAAGGCATTACCCAACCGCTCGGGGTAAGGAATGTTGTCGTGACAACTTCGGCTAGCAAACTGCGCCTCCCGCTGTCGGTTGAGGAGATCGCCAAGCGCATCTTTCTCGGAAAGCCGCTGATCACTGAGGAGCTCGCAGGCGAGAAACTATCGAATCCGGTTGCGCTGGGCGCGCTTTCGCCCGACGCGATCTCGTCGACCGCCTATGGTCCGGAGCAGATTTTGATCGAACTGCTGCCGGCGGCGGGGCTGGCGGCGTTTGCCTTACTGCTTCCGTTGACCGGCGTCATCCTGCTGATTCTGGTGCTGGTGACCGCGTCGTATCGGCAGGTCGTGATGGCTTACACCCGCGCGGGCGGGTCCTACATCGTGGCGCGGGAGAATTTCGGGCCGCGGGTCGCTCAGGTCGCCGCTGCGGCGTTGTTGATCGACTATGTGGTCACGGTCGCCGTGCAGTCGGCGGCCGGGACGGTGGCGGTGGTGTCGGCCATCCCGGCGTTGGGGCCGCACAGCCTGCAAATCACGGTCGGTGTGGTGCTGCTCATCTGCTTCTTGAACCTGCGCGGGTTGAGGGAGGCGGGATGGCAGTTCGCGTTTGCCACCTACTTCTTCATCCTGATGGTCGGCTTGATGATCGTGGTGGGCATCGCGCGGGTCATCATCGGCGATCTGCCGGTCTACGACCCATCGCAAATGCCCGGAACGGTGCCCGTACATCATGGTGACGGCCTGGTGATGGGGGCGACGCTCCTGACCTTGCTGCGCTCGTTCGCGAACGGCGGTTCTTCGCTAACCGGGGTCGAGGCGATCTCCAACACGGTCGACGTCTTTCGAAAGCCGCAGGGCCGCAACGCACGTCGCGTGCTCACCGCGATGGCGACCGTGCTGGGAATCTTGCTCGCCGGTGTCGCCTATCTCGCGTACGCCACGCACGCGACGCCGTACCAGAGCGAATACCCCTCGGTTCTTTCGCAGATTGCCCGCGCGGTGTTCGGTGGTGGCACGGTTGGCAACGTCTTCTACATCCTGGTCCAGACGGCAACGGCAGCCATTCTGTTCACCGGTGCAAACACCAGCTTCAACGGGTTCCCGGCGCTGGCGAGTTTCGTCGCCGAAGACCGCTTCCTGCCCCGGCAATTGATGAAACGCGGTCACCGCCTGGTGTTTTCGAACGGCATCATCGCGCTCACCGCACTATCGGTGATTCTGCTTGTGACGACCGGCGGTTCGGTCAACGCGCTGGTCCCGTTCTACGCGATCGGCGTGTTCACCGGATTTTCGATGGCCGGCTACGGCATGACCAAACACCATCTGACCAAGCGGGAACCCGGCTGGCGCACCCGGTTGGTGATCAACCTGTCCGCGGGAATCCTGTCCACCATCGTGGTCGGCATCTTCGCGGTGGCGAAGTTCACCGAGGGGGCGTGGCTGGTAGTCGTCGTCTTCCCGATACTGGTGTTCCTGCTGATGCGGCTGAATCAGGAATATCGGGCTGAGGCCGCAATTCTTGAGATGTTCCGCACCGACCGGCCCGATTTGGTGAAGTACGCGCGGCACAAGGTGTTCGTGTTCGTGAACTCGGTCGACCTCGCGGTAATCGAAGCGCTGCGCTACGGCAAGGGACTGCGGGCCGACGAAATGATCGCGGTGCACTTCATGGTCGACGCCGCCTATGCCGCGCAAATACGAAAGCGCTGGGATCACTTCGAACTCGACACCAGGTTGCGAGTCGTGGACTGCCCGGACCGGCGGGTCATTCGGGCCGCACAGCTGTTTATCGCGAAGGCTCGTGACGAACACCGGGATACCAATGTGACGGCGCTGTTGCCACGCCGCACGTATAACCCGTTGGTGGGCCGACTACTTCACGACCGCACCGCGGACAAGATCTCCCGGGCGGTCAGCATGATCCCGGATGCGGCGGCGACGATCGTCCCTTACGACGTCCAAACGCGGATCGAGGAAGCGTACCCGGAACGCTTCGAGCAAAGGATCGCGCGCGAACTCGAAAAATTCGGCGAATGGGTCACCCGTGACGAAGACCAGAAGGTCGAAGCCTACGAGCATCCCGACCCGTCGCGTTCGGTGATTACCGTCGCGGGCCTGATTCCCGGGCGTAGCGCCACCTTCGAAGGGCGGGTCAACGAGGTCGAGGACACCAGCAAAGGCAGGCGCACCATTCGGTCGATCGTGGTGGGCGACCACAGCGGCGAGATCAGCGTGGTCTTCCAATCCGGCCGCGGGGGAGCCGACATTCAACCGGGCCAGCTGTTGCGCGTCACCGGCAAACCCAGGCAGAGCGGCAACCGGCCGATGTCGATGGTCGACCCGATGTACCACATCGTGGAGGACCCGGCACAGGCCGGCCGGGCCGGGCCACCGCAATCCAACACCAGCTGAGCATTAACGTGTGGACGGCCACCCCGGCGTTGCACGGAAAGGACGACAGTGAAACGACTGCGAGCCATATTGGCGTCGATAGTGAGTGTCGCATTCACCGCCAACGGATATCGGCCGTTGAGCAAGGGCGGGTACGGTTCCGTTTTCGCGTTCGCCTACGGCGTATTCGCCTCCGAGTTACCGCTGCCGATGCTCGGTGTCCAGTTCACCACGCTGGCTGCGCTGTCGCGCCGGTTGCCCGCGCGCACACTGCGATTGAGCTGGTTGCTGTCGGCGGTGTCGGCCGTTGGCCTTCTCGGGTTGCGTCATCTGGGGCAGCAAGCCAACGAGCCGCTGACCGCCGCGCTGGACGCCGGACTGGGTACCGACCGCCGCACCGAGTCGGGTGATCTGTGGGAGCGGCCCGCGCCCGGCGGCGCGACGGCGAAGAGGCCCGGCGCCGCCCGGATGCTACGGATCTACCGCGACTACACGCACGACGGCGATATCAGCTACGGCGAGTGCGGATCGCGCAACCATCTCGACATCTGGCGACGGCCCGACCTCGACCGCAACGGGCGCGCCCCGGTGTTGCTGCAGATCCCCGGCGGTGCCTGGATGACGGGAAACAAACGCGGACAGGCACATCCGTTGATGAGCCATTTGGCCGAATTGGGCTGGATCTGCGTGGCAATCAACTACCGACTCAGCCCGCGCTCCACCTGGCCCGACCAGATCGTCGATGTCAAGCGCGCGATCGCGTGGACGAAGGAGCACATCGCCGGCTACGGCGGCGACCCGGACTGGATTGCGGTCACCGGGGGTTCGGCCGGCGGACACCTGACCGCGCTGGCCGCGCTCACCGGAAATGACCCGCGGTTCCAGCCTGGCTTTGAAGACGCCGACACCCGGGTGGATGTGGCGGTGCCGTTCTACGGCGTCTACGACTTCACCGCGACCGGCGACGCGATACATCCGATGATGGCGGCGATGGTGGCCAAGAACGTGTTCAAGCTCAGCCGCACGGATATCGCCGAGCCGTTCCGGTTGGCTTCGCCGATCGCCCACGTGCATCAGGATGCCCCACCGTTTTTCGTGCTGCACGGCATCAACGACTCATTGGTCCCCATCGACCAGGCCCGTAGCTTCACGGCCCGGCTTCGCGAGGTCAGCCGCGAGCCGGTGGTCTACGCCGAGTTGCCGTGGGCGCAGCACGCGTTCGATATTTTCGGCTCGGCCCGCGCGGCGCACGCCGCGGTGGCAGTCGAGCAGTTCCTCGCCGAAATGTATGTGCGCCGCGACCGGCAGAGTTCAACGGCGTCGGCGGGCGCTTAAAGACTTCGCATGCCGATGAACACCAGCACACAGCCCGCCGCGGCCAGCAGGCTGGCGACTTCGACGCGCCGGCGCGACCGGATCCAGATTTGCAGTGCGACCATCCAGGCGCGCGTCTGCTGGGGGGCCAGCAGGTAGGCCAGCAACGGGATCTCCACGAGCGCGAACGCCACCACATGAAACATCAGCAGCGCGCTGAACTGTGTCATGGCGGCGGTCCCGGAGGCCACGATCGCGGCCAGCGCCGCCAGATAATCCACCGATGGGAGCGCGATCCCAAGCCCGGCCACCCCGGCCACCCACAGTGAACGGCCGTGCAGTAGCCGTCGGGAAAACCGACCCAAGCCGTGATGGTCGCGGACGTCGAACTCGTCGGTCGCTCGGGGTTTGAAGCGCCCGACCTTGTCCCTGAGCACGACCTGTGCGCTCAGGGCCAGGGCGACGAGCATCGCCGTCCCGCCGATCAGTATCTGAAGTTTCGGCAACGTGATGTGCGACGAGCTAAGCAGCCTGCGTTGAAGTCCGAACACGACGGACAGGCCCACGCTCATGCCCATCGCGAAGCCGCCGCACAAGAACGCGAACAATTGCAGCATCGGTCTTGGCCGGTTCAGCATCAGCACCGTCATGCCGATCCGGAACGGCTCGACGCTCATCGCGAAGGCCATTACCAGCAGGGTGATCCACATGTCAGGGTTCGGCTGCCTAGGCGTCCGACCGGGTGAATTCGCTCAGCAGGATAGCGACGGACGAGTTCTGCATGAGCGTCACGTTACCGTCTGCCCTGCAGGCCGGCGCGTTGCGCCTCGCGAGATGCTCCCGCTAGATGCTTACACCCCAATGGAATACGCGCGACGTCAGCGTGACGATGCCCAGCGAGACCGTCGCGACGACTGTGAGTCCTATCACAGCCACGACGAGTGGGCGCCATCCGGTGCGTGCGATCTGGCGGAAATCGGTGTTGAGTCCGACGCCGGCGAAGGTGAGCAGAAACGCCCACTTCGACACGTTCGCCAGGTTTGCGGTCTGCCCCAGCGTCAGCCCGCCTGCGGTCGCGATCGCCGACACCGCCAGGAAGCCGAGCACGAACTTCGGGAACTTCTGCCAGATGAACGCCGCCTTGGCTGTTGCGCCGGGGGCGATCTCATCGGCCTGTCCGCGCGCGGCCCAATACAGCGCGAAACCCAGGACGACAAATCCGATCAGCGCATTGCGGGTCGACTTGACCAGCACCGCGATCTTGCCGGCATGCTCGGAATACAGGTAACCGGTGGCGGTGGTCTCGGCGGTGTTGTCCACGGAAAGACCTGCCCACAGCCCGAATTCGTGATCGGTCAGCCCTATCGCATGTCCCAGCGGTGGCAGTACGAACAGCGACACCGCGCCCAACGCCAGGATGGCCGCGATCGCGTAGCTGACATCGGAGTTGCGGGCCCGGATCGCGCCCTTGGCAGCCACGATCGCCGACACACCGCAAACCGAGGTGCCTATCGCCAGCAGCGAGCCAAGCTTGCCGGATAACCCGAAAGCCCGCGCAACGACGATGATCACGGTTCCCGCGACCGTCATGTCCACCAGGATCTGGACCAGGCTGATCGCACCGAGTTTCGCGATATCGCCGACCACGAAACGCGCGCCCAGCACCACGATGCCGATCTTCAGCCAGAATTCGTAGGTCTGTACGCCTGGCCGAAATATCGGGTGCAGGTCGACCGTGTTGGTGATCAGCAGCCCAATCACGATGGCCCACAACACGTATTCGATGTCGGGCACCCGCCAGTGTTCGTGTTTGGCCAGCGTGTTCGACCAGACCTGGGCGTATTTGCCCAGCAGGCCTACGGCGATCAGCAGCAAAACACCCGGCACGTAGTCCAGTGGTTGCCTGCTGGTAAAAGTCGGTTCGTCCAGCGCTTCATGCGGCTGGATTCCAGTGGTGCTCATGCGATCACCACGGAATCTTCGGGAGCGCACTGGCCACCGCCAAAGCGGCGACCACACCGGCGACAAGCGTCGCCCACCAGTCCACCGATATCGAGCCGACCCGCTCGCGCCAATCACTCACGCACGCATGTTTGCCTGAGCGGCGCCGCAGGCCAAGTGATTGGATCGCGCTGAATCTAGCTAGCGGGCCGTTGTGGGCTGCGCTCGTCGAGTAACGCGATGACCGCGGCGGCCAGATCGTCGATGTCGGCGCCGGAGGTGTCGAGCACCAGGTCCGGGCTTTCCGGCGGTTCGTAAGGCGCGTCGACACCGGTCAGGCCCTTGAGCTCCCCCCTGCGCGCCCGTGCGTAAAGGCCTTTGGGGTCACGCTTTTCGCACTCGGCCAGTGAGGTGGCGACGTGCACCTCGATGAACGGAAGCTTGGCGGCGTCGTTGAGTGCCCGGGCGGTCTCGCGGTCCGACTTCAGCGGTGACACCAGCGAGGCCAACGCGACCACGCCCGCGTCGGCCAGCAGTCGAGTCAAATGGCCAACGCGCCTGATGTTTTCGGTTCGGTCACCGGGGGAGAAGCCCAAATCGTCCGACAGGCCATGGCGCAGGTTGTCGCCGTCCAGCAGATAGGCCACTCGCCCGGATTCGACGAGTGCCCGCTCCACGGCGACCGCGACGGTCGACTTGCCGGATGCGGGCAGGCCGGTGAACCAGATCGTCGCCCCGGCCTGTCCGGTGGCATGCCAACGATGGCTGCGGTCGAGCGCCGAGGGATGCCAGCGGATGTCGGTGCGCGGGTGGCTGCCCGGCTTGACCTCTCGAGCCTCGATGATGGTGCCGGCGCCGACGGTGTCGTTGGTGGTCTCGTCGATCAGGATGAATGCGCCACTGTCGCGATTGTCGGTGTAGCTGTCGGCGATGACGACTGAGCTGGTCCGCAGGGTCACGGTGCCGATGTCGTTGAGTACCAGCTCAACTGGCTGATCGAGCTCGTCGAGCGTCTCGGGGTCCAGCCGCGATTGCAGTTCTTGCACGGTGGCCCGCACGGTCTTGCTGGTTTGTTTGAGCGCCAGCCGGTCGCCGGCCCGCAGTGGGGTGTCGACGAACCAGCACACGGTCGCGTCCAGTTCCCGGGCGGCCACCGGCAGGACGGCGTCGTCGGCGCCGCTGACCAGGACGTCACCGCGGCCCACGTCGATGTCGTCGGACAGCTCTATCGAAACCGACAGCGGTGCAACACCTGTGGTGCGCTCGTCGTCGAGGGTGTCCAGCGCGGTCACCGTCGAGCGGGTGCCGGCGGGCAACGAGATCACCGGGTCCCCCACGGACAGCGTGCCCGCCGCCAGCCGCCCGGTGTAGCGCCGTCGCACGTCGGCGGTCGGACGCGACACCCATTGCACCGGCAGGCGCAGTCGCGACGGCTCGGCGTTCGGCGCGGCCAGTTCGATGCTCTCCAGATACTCCAGCAGGGTCGGGCCGCGGTACCACGGCGTGCGATCGGAGCGGTGCACGACGTTGTCGCCGTGCTTGGCCGCGAGCGGGATCACGGTGATGTCCACCTCGCCCAGGCGCGCCGCCAACTGCCGCAGCTGGTCCGCTACGTCGGCGAACCCGGCCTGGTCGAAGTCGATCAGGTCGATCTTGTTGACCGTCGCGACAAAGTGCTTGATGCCTAATAACTTTGCGATACGGGCGTGGCGGCGGGTTTGCCGCAGCACCCCGGCGCGCGCGTCGACCAGCAGGATGGCCACGTGGGCGTTGGAGGCGCCGGTGAACATGTTGCGGGTGTAGCGCTCGTGGCCGGGAGTATCGGCCAGGATGTAGCTGCGGGCGGCGGTGGAGAAGAACCGGTATGCGACGTCGATCGTGATGCCCTGTTCACGCTCGGCGCGCAGGCCGTCCGACAGGGCCGCGAGATCGGCGATGCCCTCCTCGTCGGTCACGGCTTCCAGGTGATCCAGCGGCAAGCTGTCGGTGTCGTGCAGCAGCCTCCCGATCAGGGTGCTCTTGCCGTCGTCGACCGACCCCGCGGTGGCGATGCGCAGCAGCTGACGCGTGATGCCCTTGGCGGGCAAGGTCTTTGAGGCATTCTCGGTGGCTGTCATCAGAAGTAGCCCTCTCGCTTGCGGTCTTCCATCGCGGCGGCCGACGTGCGGTCGTCGGCCCGCGTTTCGCCACGCTCTGACACTGTCGCGGCCGAGATCTCGGTGATCACCCGGGCGATGTCGGTCGCCCGCGAACGCACCGCCCCGGTAATGGTCAGGTCACCGACCGTGCGGTAGCGCACCCATTCCAAGGCGGCCGATTCGTCGTCGACCGGGTTGGCGTACTCCGACACCGCCAGCAGGATGCCGTCGCGCTCGAACACCTCGCGCTCGTGGGCGTAGTAAATCGACGGTATCTCAAGGTCTTCCAACTCGATGTAGCGCCAGACGTCCAGTTCGGTCCAGTTGCTCAGCGGGAACACCCGCACCTGTTCGCCCTTCTTGATCCGGCCGTTGTACAGCGACCAGGGCTCTGGGCGCTGCGCGCGGGGATCCCACTGACCGAATTCATCGCGGAAGCTGAGGATGCGTTCTTTGGCGCGGGCCCGCTCCTCGTCGCGGCGGGCACCGCCGAAGGCGGCGTCGAATTCACCGGCCTCCAGCGCGTCGAGCAGGGTGCGTGTCTGTGCCCGGTTGCGCGAGGCGCCAGGTCCGGGATCGGGGACCCGGCCATTGTCGATGGACTCCTGAACCGACGCGACGATCAGCTTGTGTCCTTCGCCGGTGACCCGGCGGTCACGAAACTCGATGACCTCGTCGAAGTTGTGACCAGTGTCGACATGCATCACCGGAAACGGCAGCGGTAGTGGTCGAAAAGCCTTCTCCGCCAATCGGAGTAGCACGATCGAGTCCTTGCCGGCCGAGAACAACAGGACGGGCCGCTCGAGTTCGGCGACGACCTCGCGGATGATGTGTACCGCTTCTGCTTCCAGCACCCGCAATTCGTCGACCCGGGTTTCGGTCGTGGTGGTCATGTCGGTAGCCCCTCTCGTTGCGCCTCGGTCCGGTAGCGGTCCACCCAGTCATCGGAACGCTGGTCGGCTTGACGCTCGAGCACCGGTTGGGGCGCCAGCTGCGGGTCGAGGCCGAGTGCTTCGAGGATGGTGCCCACCACCTGAGTCAGGTTGCGCCACAACACCGGATACGGAATCTCCATCGGCTTTACGTCCTCTTCGGCAAACCAGTTTCGCCAGCCTTGTTCCTGGGCACGCAGCATGGTGATGACGTGCGCGATGGCTCCCGCGTGATAGGTGGCACGCGCATCGCGGACCGGGTCGGGCCGCCCGCGCCAGACCCGGGTCTGCACCGCGCGCCAGAACGAGACCGCCTGCGAGACCACATCGGGCCGATAGACGTAGACCAGCAGTGGCTCCTCGCCGACGACGTCGCGGATCGCGGACAGCAGGCCGTCGCCCGACCGATTCGGCAGCCCGCCGGCGCGCTCCAGCAGCAGCGGCGTCTGATTCCACATCAGCTTGCCGCCCCAGATGCCGTTCGGTGTCCTGCCGACGGTGCGGATGTAGTCTCGCCAGATCTCCGGCGGCGCGAGGTCCGGCTTTCCGACATCTAGCGGATCGAGCAACCGCAGCACCGACTCGTCCTGCAGGCCGTCAAACCACTCGCGCGGCTGCGGTGCCTGGCTGGTGGTGGGCAGATACTGAAAGAATTCCTGCGGCTCGCCGGCCACGCCGGTCGCGCGCAGCGATTCGACGAGCAGCGTGCTACCGCTGCGCTGGGATGCCAGCACCAAATATGACGACGAATTCACTGCCACCAGCAAAGCCTAGCCGGAGGGAAATCCGCTGCAACACGCAGATTTACGTTCACGCTGAGCATAACTACAAACCGAATTCGCCTGGTGCTCGTGAAGTTTGCTGGGGAGCACTATCCTGGCGCAATGGCATCGAGCGTGTCCGGGAAGATCGCGTTCGTCACCGGCGGCGCCTCCGGCATCGGCGCCGCGCTGGCCACCAAGTTGGTCGACGGGGGCGCGGAGGTGTGGATCGCCGATCGCCAGCTGGGCGCGGCGCAGGAGTTGGCGCAGGTCCTGCGCCGGGACGGCGGCAAGGCGCACGCGATCGAGCTCGATGTCCGCAGTTACCCGGCGTTCGAACGCGCCGTGGCGGAGGCGGCGCGGGAATCCGGGCAGATCGACTACCTGTTCAACAACGCCGGCATCGGCGTTGGCGGTGAGATCGACTCGTACACCCTGGATGACTGGAACGACGTTTTCGACGTCAACCTGCGCGGCGTCGCCTATGGCATCCAAGCGGTGTATCCGGTAATGATCCGGCAGCGCTCGGGCCATATCGTGAACACCGCCTCGATGGCCGGTCTGCTCGCCGCTCCCGGCACCGGAAGCTACACCGCGACCAAACACGCCGTCGTCGGGCTTTCGAAGGCGCTGCGGGTGGAGGCTGCCCGCCACGGCGTGCGGGTGTCGGTGCTGTGTCCGGGCGCGATTCGGACTCCGATCCTCACCGGCGGCCAGTACGGGCGGTATCACGGTGTCAGCGACGAGGAACTCCTCAAATTCTGGGAGCTGGCCCGGCCGATGGCGCCCGATAAGTTCGCCGAGCGCGCGCTTCGCGCCGTGTTACGCGGCGACGCGATCATCATTCTGCCCGCCTGGTGGCGGGCGTTGTGGTATCTGGACCGGCTGTTGCCGGCCCTGTCGACGCGCATGTCGCTACTCACGCTCGAGCGCCTACGCGACATGTCGCGTGACGCGTCCTGAGCGACGTACTTCCGGGCCACAGCGAAAACGCCACGTGCACTTGGGGATTGGCCAAAACTAGATGTGCCCCGGCGATTCCGGGGGAGGGGCAATCGGTTCCATCGGCGGTGCGATCGGTGGCGGCGCGATGGGTTCTAGTGGCGGCTCGACTACCGGCGGTGGCGGCGGCGCAGCGATGGGTGGCGGCGGAAGGTACGGGCTTCCCACGCACGCCGCATCCGCGGGCATGGACATGCATTGCGGATCCAGTGGGCCGGTGGGAGGTCCGGGCGGTGCGGGAGGTGCGGGTGGCCCCACCCAATACGGACCGCCCATACACGCGGCGTACCCGGGATTCTGCAGGCATCGGGGGTCGTCTGGACCGGTGGGCAGATCGGTCGCAAACCGGTTGAGCGACATCGGCGTACCCGGCGCTGCGTTCACCGGCGCTTCGGTGGGTATTGCTGCCGTAATGGCAACGGCTGCAGATACATTCGTGATCGCCGTGCAGATGCCCACAATGATGGAACGGCTCATGATCCCCCCTTTTAGCCAGGCCCCCCACAGCCGACTCTTCATTACCGTCAATGTTGGACAATCGCACTCCGCAAAGCGCAGGTCAAGACCCGGTATCCGACGAGTTATGGCAATCGACGGGCGCCCGACGGCCGGTGCGGTTCTAGGAGTCGGGGTCCCACGTGCCCGGCATCATCGGCATGCGCGGGCCGCCGCCGAACGCATCGTCTTCCAGCACCGTTAATCCGGCTGGCGCCGTGGCGGTCTCGGTGGGCCTGGTGCCGGAGAAGCCCGGGTTCCGGAGGGCGCGATCCGCAGCCACCGGCGACGGCCCTGACTCCAGGTCCAGGTATTCATAGCCGCGGCCGAGTTGTTTGGCCTTCGCCCGGCGACGGCGCCGATCCGGAGTCCGTTCGTCGGGCTGTGCCACCACAACTGCCGCCACGATGCCCGGCTTGGCCGCCTTCCTCGCACTGGCGTCGGCGGTTGCCGCCCGCTTGGCGTCCGCGGTCAGGCCACCGAGCAGGTAGGACAGCCCTTCGATGGTGGTGACGGGTGGTGCCGATGGCGGGGCGCCCGGGGTCGGGGGCGCGGGGGCCGCCGCAGGCGCCGGAGCTGGGGCGGACGCGGGGGCCGGAGCCGGAGCCGGCGGCGGAGGCGGGGTGGGTGCCAGTGCCGCCGGGACGAATGCGGGGGCCACGACGATCGGCACCACCGGGATGGCGGGCAGCCCTGCCAAACCCGTCAAGGCCGCCAAGCCGCCCGCCAGCGCGGGGAGCGCCAACGGCACCATGGACACAGTCAGGAGCGGCAGGATGATCGGGATCAGCACCAGCGTCTGTTCGAGCAACGTCTTGAGCAATGCGATGGTGTCGGTGATGATCGTGCCGATGGCTTCGATGGCGGCGAACAACAGAGTCCAGAAGATGGTCGCCGGATTGCCCGACGCGAACGCCGCCGCCAGGTCGGCCGCGATGAACGAAAAGGTCTGCGCCAGAAAGGCGAAGTACGATCCGAAATCCATCGGATAGCCGAGCGCAAACGCGATGTTGAAAGGGCTGAGGAAGCTCAGCGGATTGCCGAGGACGGGCCGCCACGGGTTGAATCCGGAGAACAGGGCCCGAAAGAACGGGTTGTCCTTCAGCAAATCTATGAGCGGCTGGATGAACTTCCTGTAGAAGTCGCCGAACCCGATCCGGTCCAACCATTCCAGGATCTGGCTCTGCCGATTGGGCGGTAGGGACGACGCGGCCGCCGGCGTGTCGGCCGCCATGACCTGTGGCGCCGGTTCGATTTCCGGTGCGGCGGCCACCGCTGCTGTCGCAACACCCTGGTAGGTGCTCATTACGGTGGCGGCCTGGACCCACATGCGCGCATAGTCGGCTTCGTTCAGCGCGATCGGAATGGTGTTGAGGC
Source organism: Mycobacterium montefiorense (assembly GCF_025823255.1). Classification (NCBI taxonomy): domain Bacteria; kingdom Bacillati; phylum Actinomycetota; class Actinomycetes; order Mycobacteriales; family Mycobacteriaceae; genus Mycobacterium; species Mycobacterium montefiorense. The sequence goes on from NZ_JACKVL010000007.1 coordinate 247,632, forward strand.
CGAAGAAGTTGGTTGCCGTCAGGGCGCCGTGGGTCGCGTGGTTGGCGGCCAGCTCCGGCAGGGACGGCATCGTCGCCAATGCCGCCGTGTAGGCGGTGGCCGTGAGTTCGTGCTCGGCCGCGATTGCCGCGCTGACGGCGCTGGCCTGTTCCAACCAGGCCAGATAGGGTGCGTGCGCGTCCACGTATGTCGCGGCCGTCGGGCCGTCCCAGGTTCCGGCCTGCACAGCGCCCAACAGTGCGGTCAGCTCGGCCGCCGTCTGCGCATATTCGACGCTCAATGCGCCCCACGTCAACGCGACGGCCAGCAAGGGGCCGGGCCCTGGCCCGCTGCTGAGCAGCGCCGAATGCACCTCCGGAGGTTCGGCCATCCAGATCGGCGCGGTCATCGGTCGGCGCCCTGCGTTATAACGAAAACCCTTGCGGGAATGATCAAATGGCGGGTGGGGACGACAAAGTCCACCCATGCAGAACGTGACATCTACGTTTGACAGCTCTCTCGGGGTACTCCGCCCCGGGTAGCAGGACGCAATGACGCGAGTGTCCTGGCTCTCGGATCGCTGCTCGCCTCGCCTTCCGGCCTGCTGGTCGTGGCAGTTGAGGGTCGCTCCCCGATGACAGTGGCGGGACCGCGCCGGATTCGCACCGGCTTCCTACATCGTCATCACCTTACGGGTGACATTGTCGCATCCGTTGCGCCCAAGCGAACGAGGGCCGAATCGGGCGAGAGGAAGCGCGGATCACGCCGAGCGTTCCAGCAGCCGCAGCCCCAGGGAAAACAGCAGCCGCACCTCGGGATCACCCAGTGAGGTCGACAGCCGCTTCTCGATCCGGCGCACGCGATAGCGAACCGTGTTGGGATGGACCTGCAGCCACTGCGCGGCCGCCGCGAAGTCGCCGAAGCTATCCAGGTAGACCCGAAGAGTCTCGGCCAGCACCGGGTCGCGGGTCCGCAGGTCGCGTATCCGGGGATCGACCAACCGCTCGTCGGATCCGACCAACGTGACGATCTCGTCGAGCAGGACGGTAGTGCGTGCCTCGGCCAGCGAGGTCACTTGTCCGATCGAAATCGGGTGTCGCTCAGCGCTATCGAGCACGCGATCGACCTCGCTGCGCGCCGCGGCAACGCCGGCCAAACCGGCGACCGGCGCGGCGATGGCGGCCCGCAGCTCAACTCCGAGTTCGGTGCGCAATGCGTTGATCGTGCCGCGGACCCACGAGGTGACCGACCGGGCCGCCGAGGTCTGGGGCAGCAACACATAGATGCGCGCGCCATCCGAGGCTACCTGGGAGTCTCGGCGAAAAGCGCTGGCGCTCAACGCTAAAACGTCGGTCAGCCGCGGGTGACGGGGACCGGCGTCCTTCGCGTCCCAGGCGATCAGCGCGGCGGTACCGTCAGTGGCCAGGCCCAGTTCGCGGGCGATCCCCGCCACGTCGGCCGGTTCGCCGTCGGTGAGGCCGAGCAGTTGCTGCACCCGTCGCGCATGCGTCGATGGCCGGGCCGCCAGCCGGAACATGATCCGGGCGGCCAGCACCGCCGCGCCGCGCAATATCTCCTCGGCGTCGTCGGCCAGCGGCGCCGACCCCTGCTGCACCCAGATAGTGCCGGCGAACACCGGCGGTCGCCGCGGCCCGGCCGGCGGCTGATAGATGCCGATCGCCAGCCTCGGCCGCAGGCGCAACTCCGGACGTTCGTCGACGCGGACCACCTCGCCGCTGGCCCGCAGCGCGTCGAAGATGCCCCACTGGCCGATCCACTCGAGATGTTCGGGCGGCCCGGCCCGGCCCAGGATGGACAGCCGGCGCAGCTCGTCGGCCTCGTCGTTGGAGGCCGAGTAGGCGAGCACGTGCGACTGCGCGTTTTCGATGCTGACCATGCCGTGGATGCGGTCAGCCAGTGACTGCGCCAAGCCGAACAGGTCGGTGCCGGAGTCGTCCATCGGATCGGCCCGATCGCCGTGGTGCTCCAAGACGTGGTTGACCAATTGATAGATCCGCTCCCAGCGGGCCTGCGGTTCCACGGCCACCACCGCCGACCCCACCGCGACGGCCTTGATCACCAGTGCGGTCGACGGCTCCTTGGCGAAGATCGCCACCGGGGCGCGCTCGCGAGCCTGCTTGTCGATCCATCGCAGCGCCTCGTCGTCGCTGACGCCGAGCAGAAAGAACACGTCGGCCAACCCGGCGGCCGCCGCCAGGCCCAGACGGACGTCGTCGGAATCGATCAGCGCCGCCGACCCCACCGGCAGGTCCAGGCCGCGCGGGGCGTCCACCAGGCTGACCAGCGTCGCATCCAGCGCCAACAGCAGCTGGCCCAGTCCAACCCCAGGCACCCGCATGTTGTCCGATTCTACTACAAAGCCCGGATGATCTTATCCGATCAGCTAACAGTATGAGGGGCGGTGCCGAGGATCCTGGCAGCATGGATGCGATCACCCAGGTGCCGACACCGGTCAACGAGCCGGTCCACGACTACGCCTCGCACTCTCCCGAACGCGCCCGCCTGCACGTCGAACTGGCCGAGCTGGCGGATCATCCGATCGACCTCCCGCATGTCATCGCCGGTTCGCACCGAATGGGGGACGGTGAACGCATCGATGTCGTCCAGCCGCACCGGCACGCCGCCACGCTGGGCACCCTGACCAACGCCGGGCACGCCGACGCGGTCGCGGCCATCGAAGCCGCGATGGCCGCGAAGAAGGACTGGTCGGCAATGCCTTTCGACGAGCGCGCCGCCGTGTTCCTGCGGGCCGCCGACCTGCTGGCGGGTCCGTGGCGGGAGAAGATCGCCGCCGCGACGATGCTCGGCCAGTCCAAGTCCGTTTACCAGGCCGAGATCGATTCCCCGTGCGAGCAGATCGATTTCTGGCGGTTCAACGTGGCCTTCGCCCGTCAGATCATGGCGCAACAGCCAGTCAGCGGGCCGGGCGAATGGAACCGCAGCGAGTACCGCCCGCTGGACGGCTTCGTCTACGCGATCACGCCGTTCAACTTCACCTCGATCGCCGGCAACCTGCCGACGGCACCCGCGCTGATGGGCAACACCGTGGTGTGGAAGCCGTCGATCACCCAGACCCTGTCGGCATACCTGACCCTGCAGCTGCTCGAGGCCGCCGGCCTTCCGCCCGGCGTGATTAACCTGGTCACCGGCGACGGCCTCGCGGTTTCCGATGTGGCACTGGCCGATCCGCGGCTGGCCGGCATCCACTTCACCGGATCGACGGCCACCTTCCAGCATCTGTGGCAGCAGGTGGGCACCAACATCGGCCGCTACCATAGCTATCCGCGGCTGGTCGGCGAGACCGGTGGCAAGGACTTCGTGGTCGCACACGCCTCGGCGCGCCCGGATGTGTTGTGCACGGCGCTGATTCGCGGGGCGTTCGACTACCAGGGCCAGAAGTGCTCGGCGGCTTCGCGGGCATTCATCCCGCATTCGGTCTGGCAGCACATGGGTGACGACTTCCTGGGCGCGGCGGCCGCGCTGAGCTACGGCGACATCACCGACCTGACCAACTACGGCGGCGCACTGATCGACCGCCGGGCGTTCACCAAGAACGTCCACGCCATCGAGCGGGCCAAGGGCGCACGCGGCGTCACCATCGCGGCCGGCGGCGAATACGACGACAGCGTCGGCTATTTCGTCCGCCCAACCGTTCTGCTGTCCGACGACCCTACCGACGAGTCTTTCTCGACCGAGTACTTCGGCCCGCTGCTGTCGGTGCACGTCTACCCCGACGATTCCTACGAACGCATCCTCGACGTGATCGACACCGGGTCGCGTTACGCGTTGACCGGCGCGGTGATCGCCGACGACCGCCGGGCCGTACTCACCGCGCAGGACCGGTTGCGATTCGCGGCCGGGAACTTCTACGTCAACGACAAGCCGACCGGGGCGGTCGTCGGGCGCCAGCCGTTCGGCGGTTCCCGCGGTTCGGGGACCAACGATAAGGCCGGTTCGGTGCTGAATCTGCTTCGCTGGACCTCGGCACGCACCATCAAGGAGACGTTCGTCCCGGCCGCGCGGTACACCTATCCGCACATGGGGTCCGACTGATGGCCGGCGTGTTCGCCAACACGCTTCGGCCGGCCATAATGGCCGCCAGCCGGCGCCACGGATTGCGCCGCGCCGCCGAAGGGCTGCCGGTCACCCGTAGGGTGGTGCGCCGCTTCGTCCCGGGCGAAACGATCGACTGCGCGCTCAATAGTGTTGTGGCCCTGCGTGCGTCGAGCCGCCTGGTCAGCGTGGACTATCTGGGCGAGGACGTCTGTGATGCCGACGACGCCGATGCTGCCGCGCAGACCTACCTGGAACTGATCGAGAACCTGGGCCGTCTCGGCGATGCCGTCGGCGGAGATGTCCGGCCGCTGGAGGTGTCGGTCAAGTTGTCGGCGCTGGGGCAATCGCTGGAGCGCGACGGCGAGAAGATCGCCCGGGAAAACGCGTGGTCCATCTGCGATGCCGCCGGGCGGGCCGGCGTGTGGGTAACGGTGGACGCCGAGAACCACACCACGACCGATTCGACGCTGTCCATCGTGCGCGATCTGCGGGCCGAATTTCCTTGGCTAGGAACCGTTTTGCAGGCCTATCTGAGGCGCACGCTGGGCGACTGCGAGGAATTCGCCGCCTCGGGAGCCCGGATCCGGCTGTGCAAAGGTGCGTACGACGAGCCGGCCTCAGTGGCCTACCGGGACCGCGACGAGGTCACCGAGTCGTATCTGACCTGCCTTCGGGCGTTGATGGCAGGGACGGGTTATCCGATGATCGCCTCGCACGACCCCGCGATCATCGAGGCGGTACCGGCCATGGTCAGTCAATCAGGGCGCTGCACTGACGGTTTCGAGTACCAGATGCTGTACGGCATCCGCGACGACGAACAGCGCCGACTGGCCGACGCCGGCAATCAGGTGCGGACGTATGTGCCCTTCGGCACGCAGTGGTACGGATACTTCATGCGCAGGCTGGCCGAACGCCCCGCCAACCTGACCTTCTTCCTGCGGGCGCTGGCGGGCCACTGAGTGTGCGCCGTCGGCGTTGAGTGTGCGTTCAGGGTGCCGGTTGTCGGCGTGACGCCGCCGTAGACGCACACTAAAAGCCGTTAACGCACACTGGACGCGGCGGGTGAACGGCGACCGGCCCAACGCTACTGAGCGCGTCGCGGCCGCGGACGTTCGCTGGCGAACCCGCGCACCACGTGCGCGCACACGAATTCGGTGACGACGTCGGGGTTGTCCATGTCCCGGATCGGCGACGGTGTGCTGAACAGCGAGAACAGGATTCGCGCGAACCATTCACCCGCGGCTTCGACGTCCAGGTCCTTGCGGACCTCACCGGTCAGCTTCGCGGCGGACAGATAGGGCGCCAGAAAGTCCACGCATTCGCGCAGCAGTACGGCCGCATCCTTGGTCAGCAGCAGACTGATCGCGTCTTCGTCGAAGTACTCCTCGGAGGCCATCACCCGTCGCGCCTGCATCACGAATACCGCTGCTGCACAAAGCTTGTCCTCAAGCGTGCCGCCCCTATCCATCGCCATGGACATCTCGCGATAGAACCACTCGGACGCATGCTCGGCGCACGCCTCGACGATGGCGGCCTTGTCGGAAAAGTACTCGTAGATGGTGCTGCGGGACACCCCGGCCCGCTTGGCGATGTCGACGATCGTCGCCTTCTGCAAACCCTGCTTGCCGAAACACCAGAACGCGGACTCGACGATGAGCTCGCGGGTATCGGCCGCGTGAGTCAACTCGGAAGCCGTCATGGTGTCCTCCCTTCTACGACGCGCTTACCCGGCCGGCGCGAGAATCAGGCCACTGGTCGGCACTCCGGTTCCGGAGGTGACCAACACGTGTTCGACATTGTCGACCTGGTTATGTGACGTTCCGCGAATCTGGCGCACGCCTTCGGTGATGCCGTTCATCCCGTGGATGTAGGCCTCGCCGAGCAGTCCGCCATTGGTGTTGATCGGGAATTCCCCGCCTAGCGAGAGCCGTTCGACGGTGGCGAAGTCTTTGGCTTCGCCACGTCCGCAGAACCCGAGTTCTTCGAGCTGGGTGAATACGAAAGGCGTGAAATGGTCATAGATGAAGGCGGTTTGGATGTCTTGGGGCTTGAGGCCGGAGTCACGCCACAGCCGGTCGGCGACCACGCCCATCTCCGGGAGCCCGGTGATGTCGTTGCGGTAATAGCTGGTCATCATTTCGCCGTTGGCCGCCGCGCCCTGGGCGGCCGCACTGATGATCGCCGGCGGCTGCCTCAGGTCGCGAGCGCGTTCGGCGCTGGTCACCACCAGCGCGACTCCGCCGTCGCTCTCCTGACAGCAATCCAGCAGTCGCAGTACGGGTTCGACGATCCAGCGGGAATTCTGATGGTCTTCCAACGTGATCGGCCGCTGGTAGAACCACGCGTCGGGGTTGGTAGCGGCGTGCTTGCGGTCGACGACCGCGATGCGGCCGAAGTCCTCGTTGGTGACGCCATAGGTCGACATGTAGCGCTGCGCGTGCATCGCGACCCACGCTGCGGGAGTGAGCAATCCGAATGGCGCGTAGTGCGCCATGAACAACGGGGTCTCCGCACTGGTGCGTCCGCTGCCGCCGAACCGGAACCCGGAGCGTTCGTTAAAGGCCCGCCAGCACACCACCACATCGGCGACGCCACTCGCGACGGCCATGGCCGCGTGCACGACCGTGCCGGACGCCGCGCCGCCGCCGTGATGCACCCGGGAGAAGAAGCTGAGATCGCCGATGCCCACGTTGCGGGCGATATCGATCTCGTCGCTGGAGTCCATCGTGAAGGTGACCATGCCGTCGACGTCACTGGGGGCCAGGCCGGCATCGTCGAGCGCGGCGCTGACCGCTTCGCACGCCAATTGCAGTTCACTGCGCCCGGATTCCTTGGAGAACTCGGTCTGACCAATTCCGGCGATCGCGCAGCTGCCGGGTAGGGCGCTCACGCTCCACCCCTTTCCAAGGCTCCGTCGAGCAGGCTGAGGATCGCGGTACCCGAGACATGGTCGCCAAGGCTGTTGGAGCCCCTGAAGGTGACCTCGACGAAGTTCTCGCCGCCCGTCCCTTCGGTCTTGCCGGTCACGCTCCCGGTGAAGCGCAGCGGATCATCGGGAAAACACGGCACGCCAAGCCGGATCGAGAGATTCTTGACCATCGCTTCGGGGCCGGCCCAGTCGGTCAGGAAGCGCACGCAATATCCGTTGGTGGTCAGGATGTTCATGAACAGGTTGGGCGATCCCTGCTTCTTGGCGTATTCAACATCGTGGTGCACCGGCATGAAGTCACGCGACGCGATCGCGCCGGCAACGATCATCGTTGTGGTGATCGGGATTTCGAGCGGGGTGGCCTCGTCACCGACATTGATGTCGGCCCACTTCAGGGTGGTGGTGCGGTTTGCGGTCGTCGTCATCGGTTTCCTTCTTGATAGGTGCTGCCGATAGCGGCCAGCTGCGCGGTGGCGCAGCCTTGAGTGAGCTCGTTGTGCTTGGCCCAGAGGAAATAGCGGTGCAGGGGATAGGTGACGTCGATCCCGATCCCGCCGTGCACATGTTGAGTAGTGGAGGCAACGCGCGCGCCGGCGTCGGCGGCCCAGAACTTCGCGATGCGCGCAGCCCGCTGCGCGGGACGTCCGTTGGCGATCAGCCAGGCCGCATGCCAGGTGGTCCATCGGATCGCTTCGACGTCGATGAAGGCGTCGGCCAGTCGCTGTTGCACGGCCTGGAAGCTGCCGATCGGACGGCCGAATTGCTCACGTCCGCTGGTGTATTCCGCGGCGAATCGCAAAGCCCGCTCGGCCACACCGAGCTGGATCGCGCACAGCCCGACCAACGCGCGGGTGTAGAGCGATTCTATTCCGCCGTCGAGCCGGTCGGCCGCGGAAACAGTTGCACCATCGAGGAATACGTCGGCGTGCGGTTCGCGGTTGGTGGTCGCCACCGGCCGGACCTCAACACCGGATGCGTCACATGGCAGCAGGAACAGGCTCGCCTGGCCGTCGTCGGTGCTGGCGGGCACCACGACGGTATCGGCGAGCTGGGCGGCCGGCACCAGTTCCTTGATCCCCTCGAGCCGCCAGTTCTGGCCGTCGCGGCGGGCCTTGGTGACGGGGCTCATCGGGTTGGAGCGGCCGGGTTCTTGTAGCCCCGCGGTCAGGATGCGGGTTCCGGCGATGACGTCGGGCAGGAATCGTTGTTGCTGCTCGCGAGTTCCGTGCCGGGCAATGGGATCCGCGCCCAGCACCAGGGTCGCGTAGGCCGGCACCGGCGCGACGCTCCATCCGACCTCGGCCAGCAGCACGCCGAGTTCCACGAAGCCGCCGCCATTGCCGCCCGACGATTCCGGCAACCCGGTGCCGAGCAGGTCGACGGACGCGAGTTCTTTCCAGAGTGCGGCGTCGTAACGGGTCTGGCCGGCTTCGAGTTCGGTGAGCCGCTCAGGGGTGGCGCGGCGGTCAAAGAGATCGCGGGCCAGCTTGCTGATGGTCTCTTGCTCTTCGGTGAAGGTGAAGTCCATGCGGCATTACCTAGCTGCTCGGCCGGAACTGATGCAGCACAAGGTCGTTGTCGAAGGCTTGGTAAATAACCTCGACCGGCATCCCGACCGTGACGTCCGCCGGGTCGATTTCGCACAGGTTCGACACCAACCGCACCCCCTCGGCAAGCTCCACCAGCACCACGATGTAGGGATACTCGAAGAACGGAAACTTGGGTTCGTGCGGCATTACGTAGCTGTAGACGGTGCCGCGGCCGCAGGACTCGATGGGCTCCCAATCCAGGGAACGGCAGCCCGGACACATCGGCCGCGCCGGATTGCGCAGCGTTGCGCACCCCTTGCAGCGCTGGATCAGCAGCTTGTGCTCGCGCAGCCCGTTCCAGAAGAACTCGGTGTCCGGACTGATCGCCGGTGCCAGTCTGGCGGTCATGAGTTCTCCGGCTTGAAGCGCAGCACCCGGAATCGCTGGCGGCCCAGCACTTCGCCGTTCTGGTCGGTGTAGGTGATCACCCAGGTCAAGAAGAATCCGGATCCCTTCGCCGTCTTCTTCTCGTCGGAGACTTCCTCGAACACCGACGTCGCGCTGATCACGTCGCCGAGTGCGGGATAGCGTTCGATCTCGAACTCCGAGTTGGTCGCCACCGTGCTGCTGTAGCCGGCTTCGTCCAGGAAGGCCGTGGGGTTGTCCTTGATCTCCATCGGGGCGCCGCCGCGCTCGCCGATGCCCTCCAGCTTAGGTGACGGCATCGTCCACGTTTGAAGCATGACCGGCGGTGACACGATGCCGCCGAACCGCGACGCGGCCGCGAACTCCGGGTCGAGGTAGACCGGGTTCATGTCGTCGAGCGCGTAAGCCCAATGCCGGATCATCGGCTGATTCACCGGATCCGGTGCAAGGGTTGGCTTTCCGCTGCCCCCGGTGGGCTGGTTGACGAGCCACCGCAACTTGGTGCGGAACTCGGGATCTTGGTCGGTCACTGGATGGATCCTCCTGACTTTTCCGTGGCCCGAAGGTCACGAGGTGCCCGTGGCATGCCCAATCCCGCCATGGCGATGATGTCACGTTGAATTTCGTTGGCGCCCCCGCCGAACGTATTGATGACCGCGAACCGGTACGCGGATTCGCACGCCCCCCGCAGTGGCGCATCGTTGCCGCGGCGTAATCCGTTGTGGTCGAGCACTTCCAGCAATTGACGGGCGACCTGCTGGGTGAGTTCGGTCCCGAACACCTTCGCGGCCGAGGCTTCGCCCATATTGAGCACGCCCTTGGTCATCGCCGCATTGACCCGCAGATTGATCAACTTGTACGCGGCGACCTGCGCCTCGACCCGGGCCAGCACCTGCTGAACCCACGGCTGGTCGATGACGCGCCCGTCGTCGAGCGGAGTGCGACGTGCCCACTCCAATGTCTTTTCGAACAGCGGCTCGAGCGCACCGAGATTGCCCAGCGCCGCGCGTTCGAAGTTCAGCTGCGTGGTGATCAGTTGCCAGCCCTGATTCTCGCCGCCCACCAGGGCGCTCGCCGGGACTCGCACGTCGTCGTAGAACGTGTAGAAGGTGGAGATGCCCGGCATGGTGTGCAGCGGCTGCCAAGAGAAGCCGGGCGACGAGGTGGGCACGATGAGGATGGAAATCCCCTTGTGCTTCTTGGCATTCGGATCGGTACGTGCGGCGAGCCAGATGTAGTCGGCGTAGGCGGCGCCGCTGGTGAACATCTTCTGCCCGTTGATCACGTACTCGTCGCCGTTGCGAACCGCGGTGGTGCGTACCGACGCCAGGTCGCTTCCGGCGCCGGGCTCGGAATAGCCGATCGCGAACTCGACGCTGCCGTCGAGAATTGACGGCAGAAACTTCTGCTTCTGCACCTCGGTGCCGCACTGCATCAGGGTCGGCCCGACGGTGCCGAGCGTCACCAGCGGGATCGGAGCGTCGACCCGGCGCGCCTCTTCGGAGAAGATGAATTGCTCGATCGCCGAGAAACCCCGTCCGCCATATTCTTTGGGCCAGCCGACGCCGAGCAGGTCGGCCGCGGCCAGAGCGCGGACGCACTCCCGCACCTGGGGACCGCCCTCGATGCGGTCCTTGATCGCGTCGGTGCGCTCGGGTGTCATCACCTGTTCCAGCTTGCTGCGGAACTCGGTGCGCAACTGCTCCTGCTCGGGGGTGTACTCGAGTTGCATCGCTCAGCCGCCCGTCCCAAGCCGCACCGGCATGCGTTTCACTCCGGGCACCATCGTGGCGCGCATTCGGTCGACCTCACCCACCAGTTCGATGGCGGGGAAGCGCCGCAGCAACTCGTCGAACATCACCGTCGCCTCCAGGCGCGCCAATTGCGCACCGATGCACGAATGTTCGCCGCAGCCGAACGCGATGTGCGGATTCGGATGCCGGGTCACTTTGAATTCCTCTGAGTCGGAACCGAATACGTCCTCGTCCCGGTTGGCCGATCCGTACAACATCACCACCACCTCGCCTGCGGCGATCCGCCGACCACGAATCTCGACGTCGGCAGTGGCGGTGCGGGCCATGTGGACCATCGGACTGTTCCACCGCAGCATCTCTTCGACGGCGAGTGGGATCAGCGCCGGGTCCTCGACGAGTAACCGGCGCTGGTCGGGATGTGCGATCAGCGCCAGCGTGCCCAGCGCGATCAGATTGCGGGTGGTTTCGTTTCCGGCGACCAGCAGCAGGAACGCGAAGTTGAGCAGGTCTTCGTCGGTGAGCCGCTGGTCATCGATCTCGGCGCCGGCCAGCACCGACAGCAAGTCGTCGCGTGGTTGGATGCGCCGGGCGGCGATCAGCTGCTGGAAGTACTCGTAGAGCTGCCCGGCCGCGACCAACGGGTCGAGCTCGATCTCCGGATCGGCCGTTCCGGTGGCCGCATCCGACCAGGCCCGGAATTGCTCCCAGTCGTCCGGCAGGGCGCCGATGAGTTCGGCGATCAGGCGGGTGGGCAGCGGAGCCGCGATCTGTTCGGCGAACTCGTGCACCGAACCCGGCTCGATGCCGTCGAGGATGCCCGCCACGATCTCGCGGATCTTCGGCTCGAGCACCGATACCCGGCGCCTGGTGAATCCCGAGTTGATCAGCTTGCGCATCTGCCGGTGGCGCGGCGGATCGGTGAAGATGAGACTGCCTTGCTGCACCGGGTTGGGTAGATGCGGATCGGGGATGGTGACGCCCTGCGTGGAGGTGAACAGGGCCGGGTTACTCGACACGAAGCGGATGTCCTCGTACTTGAGCAGCGCCCAGAAGTTGGTGACGTCGTTCCAGCACACCGGCGACGTCGCACGCAGTTCCCGGTACGCCGGGTAGGGATCGCCCGCATAGAAGTCGGGGGAGTGCAGTTCAAAGGTGGTCTGCACGGCCATGCCTCCCTAGGGCTTCGGCAGGATCGCCATCCGACAGATTGCCTTAATGTGTCCTGCGAGGTCGTGTCTACTCTGGGCTGCCCAACCCTGTCAATACGCACGCAACGCGGTGCAATAGCCCGGAATTCAGGGGATCGGTGATTGACGCCATAGGTGCTGGCGTGTACACCAGGTGTTTAGGTGACCGACTTTCGGGTGAGGATGCAGATGACCGAGCTACCAACTCCGGGAACTCTTGTCGACACTTACCAGCTCTACATCGATGGCCACTGGGTAGCGCCGGACGATGGTCGCTTCGACGACATCTCGCCGGCCAGTGAGCAGACCATCGCTACCGCTCCCGACGCGAGCGTCAGCCAGGTTGGCGACGCGATCGCGGCCGCGCGCCGGGCTTTCGACAGCGGACCGTGGGGAACCATGAGCGCCGAGCAGCGCGCCGGGTGCCTGAACCAGTTGGGCGAGGCGCTGACCAAGCATGCCGACGAGTTCTTCGCGCTATCCCAGCTGGAATGGGGCTGCATCGCCAATGAGCGGATGATGCAGATCGACGGCGCCGGGTTCATGTCCATGCATGCCGCCCAGCTCGCTACCCAGCTGACCGACCAAGAGGTCACTGGTATCAGCGCCGGAACCACGTTGCTGCGGCACGCGCCGTTGGGTGTGGTATCGGTGTTGACACCGTGGAACTTCCCGCACTGTTTGAACGTGATGAAGCTCAATCATGCTCTGGCGGCAGGCAATACCGTCGTACTCAAGCCCTCGCCGTTGACACCGCTGGCCGGTTTGGCGCTGGCGCGACTCATCGACGAGCACACCGACATCCCGCCCGGGGTGGTCAACGTGGTCACGCCGTCGGGCGTCGAGGCGGCCAAGTTGCTGACCACCGACCAGCGCATCGACATGGTGAGCTTCACCGGCAGCTCGGTCGTCGGTCGCGAGGTGATGTCCGCCGCCGCGGACACGATGAAGCGGATCCTGCTGGAGTTGGGCGGCAAGTCGGCGAGCATCGTCCTCGACGACACGCAAGTCACCGACGAAATGCTGGAAAAGATGCTGTTCGACTGCTGTTCGCTGCACGCTGGTCAGGCGTGCATCCTGCACAGCCGGCTGCTGCTTCCCGATTCGCTGCACGACGATGTCGTCGACCGGCTGGTGGCGCTGGCCCGCAACGTCAAGGTCGGCGACCCCACCGATCCGGACGTGCAGATGGGACCGCTGATCAGTTGGGCGCAGCGCAATCGCGTCGAGGACCACGTCTCGCGGGCGCTGGGCGACGGAGCGAAACTGGCGACCGGTGGCCGCCGCCCGCCCGGCCTCGATGCCGGCTTCTACTTCGAGCCGACGATTCTGACTGACGTGCAACAGGATTCGGCCATCGCCCAGGAAGAAGTATTCGGTCCGGTGTTGACGGTGCTGCGCTACCGCGACGACGACGACGCGGTCGCGATCGCGAACAACTCGCAGTACGGGCTTTCCGGTGCGGTGTGGGGCGGCGACGTGGACCGTGCTGTCGGGATCGCGCGCCGCATCCGTAGCGGCCAGGTCGCGGTCAACGGCATCAGTCCGGGCGGCGCGCCGTTCGGCGGCTTCAAACTCAGCGGGCTGGGGCGTGAGGGCGGTGGCATCGTCGGGTTACACCAGTACATGGAACCGATGGCCATCGGGGTTCCCGGGTGACGGGACCCCTCGCGGGGCTGCCCGTCGTCGAAATCGCCACCGAAATCTCAGGCCCCTACGCCACCAAGCAACTTGCCGACCTGGGCGCCGAGGTCACCAAAATCGAGCCGCCCGAAGGGGATCCGCTGCGGCATTGGGGGCCCTTCTCCGGCGGCGTTGCCGACCGACAATGCGGCGGCTTGTTCGAGTACCTGAATGCCGGCAAGCGCGTCACGACTCTGGACGATGCCAGTGAGCTGATCGCGCATGCGGACCTGCTGGTCGAGAATCTCGGACCCGGAACGCTGGAAGGTTGGGGATTCGACAACGACACCCTGGGCAAGATCAACCCGAACCTGTTGTTGCTCCGCATATCCGCATTCGGGCAGTCTGGGCCGTGGCGGGGCCGGCCGGCCACGTCGCTGACCCTGCAGGCGGCGTCGGGCTGGGTCAGCGCCCGCGACCCCGACCGGCCGCCGGTGCAGGTGGGCGCCCGCATCGCCGAATACGTCGCGGGCGCCTATGGCGCGTTGGGCGCTTTGACCGCGCTGCGACTGCAGCCCGCGGGCCGGGTTCGGGAAGTCGACGTTTCCGAACTCGAGTCGCTGCTGTCGACGCTGCCGTATCCAATGCTGATGGCGCAGAAGATGCGAAGTCTCGGCTTGCCCACCAACGCTCGCGGGGCCCCGATGCTGGGCGTCGTTCGCGCCGCCGACGGCTGGGTGGGGATCAACTGTCTGACGGGCCAGCATTGGCTCGACGTGTGCGCGATGCTCGGCCTGTCGGAGTTCGCCGAGCAGCAGATCGCGATCATGATGGGCGGCCCCGAGCGCGCCGAATTCTACGCTCGCGCAGAGCCGTTGCTCGCGCAGCAAACCGTCGCGCAGATCGTCGACCTGAGCCAGGCGTTACGCATTCCGGCCGCTCCGGTCAACGACGGCGCCACCGTGCTGGAATGTCCGCAATACGCCAAGCGCGAGTTCTTCGTTGATGGCGGGGGATTCCAACGCCCCGGGGCGCCGTTCCGGTTCACTAAAGGCCCGGTGGTACGGCAGCATCCGGTGCCCCCTCGGACGTCGGGAACCCTTCCGTTCGCGGGACTGAAAGTCCTTGACCTGACTACCTTCTGGGCGGGAGCCTATCTGACCTGTTACCTGGGTGCGTTCGGGGCCGACATCGTCAAGGTGGAGTCCATGCAGCGGCCCGACGGATTCCGCTACTCGGGCGCGTTTCCCTTCGAGGGCGACGACTGGTACGAGCGCAGCGGGCTATGGCAGGCCACCAACCTCAACAAGAAAGACCTGACCCTGGACCTGACGTCGGTGCGCGGCCTAGAGATCGCCAAGCGGCTGGCCGCGCAGGCTGACGTCGTCTTGGAGAACTTCTCACCGCGAGTGGTGGAGCAGTTCGGTCTGGACTACGAATCCCTGGCGGCGCTGAAGCCCGACGTGATCTTCGTCCGGATGCCGGGTTTCGGCTTGCACGGCCCTTGGCGCGACTACGTCGGGTGGGCGTTGAACTTCGAGCAGACAGCCGGGATGTCGGCGGTCACCGGATACCCAGACGGGCCGCCCTGCAACCCGCAAGGGCCCGCCGATCCCGTCGTCGGTGTGCACGCCGGCGTCGCGCTGTTGGCCGCACTCGAGCACCGGCGCCGTACCGGTGAGGGTCAGCTGGTCGAGGTCGCCCAGATCGAGGTCGCCGCGTGCGTGACCGCCGAGCCGGTGATCGAGTATTCGATGAACGGTGTTGTGCAGCAACGCGAAGGGAATCGGCGGCGCGGTTACCTGCAGGGGGTGTATCCGACCGCCGAGGACGGTGTGTGGGTCGCATTGTCCATCCCCGACGATGCGACGCTCGACCACGACGTCTTCGACGAGCTGGTCGCCGGCTGGACCAGCACCCAGCAGCCGGGCACTATCGTCGAAACCCTTCGAGCACAAGGCATTCCGGCTGAGCAGGTGATCACCGGCGAGCAGATGTATGACCCCGGGCTGATCGGCGGCCAGCTCGACGCGCGCGGATACTACGAAGAGTTCGAACACCCGATCACCGGCGGCCACCGCTATCCCGGCTGGCCGTTTCGCATCACCCCCGGGCCGGACCGCCACCACCGCAGCGCCCCGCCCACCCTCGGGCAGCACAACGACGAGGTGCTGCGCGGTCTCGGCCTTTCCGACGACGAGCTGGCGACCCTGCGGAACGAACGGGTTATTGGCGAGCGGGTGCTGGGCGCCTAGCCCGCCCGGGCCGATGCGCCTTCCGTGGGCGACACCTGACGTGCCAAGCTGCTGGCATGGCCTTCGAAATCGCCCGCCCCAAACTAGAAGGAAACGTCGCGGTCGGCGTAGACCGCCAAATCGGGTTCGCCAAATTCGGTGACCCGCAGGGGCGAGCGGTGTTCTGGCTGCACGGCACTCCGGGCGCCCGCCGTCAGATTCCGACCGAGGCCCGCGTCTACGCCGAAGAGCACGGCATCCGGCTGATCGGCCTGGACCGCCCCGGGATCGGCTCGTCGACGCCGCACCGGTACCAGAACATCGCCGCCTTCGCCGACGACCTGCGCACGATTGCGGACATTCTGGGCATCGACAAAATGGCCGTCATCGGCCTGTCCGGCGGCGGTCCGTACGCTCTCGCGTCAGCCGCGCGGCTGCCCGATCGGGTGGTGGCGGCCGGGATTCTCGGCGGCGTCGCGCCGTTCCTCGGTGACGAAGGCATCACCAGCGGCCTGATGAACCTGGGCAAGCGGGTGGCACCGCTGCTGCAGCTGGGCGGTGATCCGTTGCGGATCGGCGCCAGCCTGCTGGTCCGCTCGATCCGCCCGGTCGCGAACACCGCCCTGTCTCTGTATGCCGCGATCTCGCCCGAAGCTGATCGGCGCCTGCTCACCCGGCCCGAGTTCGGCGCCATGTTCCTCGACGACCTGCTCAACGGCAGCCGCAAGCAGCTGGCGGCCCCCTTCAACGACGTCATCCTGTTCACCCGCGACTGGGGATTCCGGCTCGACGAGGTCAGGGTCCCGGTCCGCTGGTGGCACGGCGACCACGACCACATCGTGCCCTTCGCGCACGGCGAGCACGTGGTGTCCCTGCTGCCCGACTGCGAGCTGTTCGTGCTGCCGGGTGAAAGCCATCTCGCCGGGTTGGGCCGCGGCGAAGAGATCCTCTCCACACTGACGAAAATCTGGGACGAGCAGGCCTGACGCCGCGTTGCCGGATTGTCTAGGTAGTGTGCTGACGTGCTGCTGGCATCGCTGAACCCCGCCGCTGTTACCGCGACCGACATCCCTGATGCGGTCAGGATCGACGGCGCTGTATTGAGTCGCAGCGACCTGGTCGGTGGTGCGACGTCGGTGGCGGAACGCGTCGGCGGCGCGGGCCTGGTTGCGATCCTGGCCACCCCAACCGTCTCGACCGTGCTGGCGGTCACCGGCTGCTTGATCGCCGGCGTCCCGTTCGTCCCGGTGCCCTCCGACGTCGGGGTGGCCGAACGCCGGCACATGCTGACCGACTCCGGCGCGCACGCCTGGTTGGGACCGGAGCCGGACGACCTAGAGGGTCTGGGGCACATCCCGGTCCGATCGCACGCCCGCTCCTGGCACCGCTATCCCGAGCCGCCGCCCGAGGCCACCGCCATGGTCATCTACACCTCGGGCACCACGGGTCTGCCCAAGGGTGTGGTGGTGAGCCGCTCCGCGATCGCCGCCGATCTGGACGCACTGGCGCAGGCGTGGCAGTGGACACCAGACGACGTGCTGGTGCACGGCTTGCCGCTGTTCCACATCCACGGGTTGGTGCTCGGCCTGCTCGGGTCGTTGCGGGTCGGAAATCGCTTCGTGCACACCGGAAAACCGACACCGGCGGGCTACGCCCAGGCCCGTTCGGAATTCGGTGGCACGCTGTATTTCGCGGTGCCGACGGTGTGGTCGCGCGTGGTCGCCGATCAGGCGGCCGCCGAGACGCTACGAGGAGCGCGGCTATTGGTGTCCGGGAGCGCCGCGCTGCCGGTGCCGGTGTTCGACCGGCTGGAACAACTCACCGGGCACCGGCCCATCGAGCGCTACGGCGCCTCGGAGTCGTTGATCACGGTGTCGACGCGAGCCGACGGCGAGCGCCGCCCCGGCTGGGTCGGCCTGCCACTGGCCGGCATCGAGACCAGATTGCTCGACGACGCCGGCGAACTCGTCGCGCACGACGGGGAGACCGTCGGAAAGCTTCAGGTTCGTGGCGCGACGATGTTCGACGGCTACCTGAATCGGCCGGACGCCACCGCCGAGTCCTTCGATGCCGATGGTTGGTACCGCACCGGCGACGTCGCGGTCATCGGTGCCGACGGCATGCATCGCATCGTGGGCCGCGAATCGGTTGACCTGATCAAGTCGGGCGGATATCGGATAGGCGCGGGGGAAATCGAAACGTCGCTGCTCGGGCATCCGGGTGTGCAGGAAGCGGCCGTTGTCGGCATGCCCGACGACGACCTGGGCCAACGGATCGTCGCATTCGTGGTCGGCTCGTCCGATCTCAACACCGACGAACTGATTAACTTTGTCGCCCAAGACCTTTCGATACACAAGCGACCGCGTGAGGTCCGCCTGGTGGAGGCGTTGCCACGCAATGCGATGGGCAAGGTCGTCAAAAAGCAGCTGCTGTCCGAGGGATGAGACACCGAGCCATTTCTGGTAAGCAGGTTTAGGGGGCGTCATACCGGCCGGGTAACAAACCGGTCACAGAATGGCTTGTCAGCTGGAACTTTGAGTGACACGCAGGATATTGACAGGCTTTCGGACGAGCAAGAGTCCACCCCTTCGCCTAATTTCGTTTGTGACATGCAGGCAAACACACCAAGGGGACAGTTAGGAATGTGCCATGGGTGAGTCGATCCGCCCAGCGGACCTTGTGACGACGATCGCTGACAAACCGCGCGCCACACCGATGACGCGTGTTGCGGTCTCGTGCCTGGTCGGCTCGGCAATCGAGTTCTACGACTTCCTGATCTACGGCACCGCGGCAGCGCTGGTGTTTCCCGCCGTGTTCTTCCCGAGCCTCACTCCCGGCGTCGCGATGGTCGCCTCGATGGGGACATTCGCCACAGCGTTTTTGTCCCGGCCCATCGGTGCGGCCGTTTTCGGCTACTTCGGTGACCGGCTGGGCCGCAAGAAGACGCTGGTTTCCACGCTGATGGTCATGGCCGTGGCCACTGTGGGCGTGGGCCTGGTTCCCACCACCGCATCCATCGGGATGGCCGCGCCGTTGCTCCTAATGGGACTGCGGCTGCTGCAGGGGTTCGCGGTGGGCGGCGAATGGGCCGGGTCGGCGTTGCTGAGCGCCGAGTACGCACCCGGTGGCCGCCGTGGCCTGTACGGCATGTTCACCCTGCTCGGCGGCGGCATCGCCGGAGTGCTGAGCAGCCTGACCTTTCTGGGCGTGAACGTCACCATCGGCGAATACAGCCCCGAGTTCCTGCAGTGGGGATGGCGGGTGCCGTTTCTGATCAGCTCGGTCTTGATCGCGCTGGCCCTGTACGTGCGACTCAACATTGACGAGACTCCGGTGTTCGCCGAGGAGAAATCCCGCAACCTGGTGCCCAAAGCGCCGCTGACCGAGGTGTTTCGCCTGCAGGGGCGGGAGATTTTTCTCGCTGCTGGCAGCGTGCTGGGCACCATGGCGTTCTGCTACATGGGCAACACCTATCTGGCGATGTACGCCCACACCCACTTGGGCTACACCCGCAGCTTCATCTGGTCGGTCGGCGTGCTCAGCGGCGTGATGAGCATCGTGTCCGTGGTGATCTCGGCCAGCATGTGCGATCGGCTCGGCCGGCGCCGGATCATGTTGATGGGCTGGGCGGCCTCGGTGCCGTGGGCGTTCGTGGTGATTCCGCTGATCGACACCGGCAATCGGTCGCTGTACGCGGTCGCGATCGCCGGCACCTTCGCGGTCACCGGGTTCGGCAGCGGGCCGACGGCAGCCTTCATTCCGGAGCTTTTCGCCACCCGCTACCGCTACAGCGGCTCGGCGCTTTCGATCAACCTGGCCGGCGTCCTCGGTGGGGCCCTGCCGCCGCTGATCGCCGGAACCCTGCTGACGACCTACGGCAGTTGGTCGATCGGTGCAATGCTCGGCGCGCTCGCGCTGACCAGCCTGGTCTGCACCTACCTGCTGCCCGAAACCCACGGCACCCAGCTGTAGGCACTGGCTCAGTTGGCGTGCAGCTCCTGGTTGAGGGCGATGCCCTGACCGCCGCGGGCCACCACTTCCACGGCCCCGCTCACCGAATTGCGGCGGAACAACAGGTTATTGCCGCCGGAGAGTTCGAGTGCCTTCATCGTTTTGCTCTCGGGCGTGAGGACTTTGGTACCCGCGGTGATATACAGGCCGGCCTCGACGACGCAGTCGTCACCCAGCGAGATGCCCAAGCCGGCATTGGCGCCGAGCAGACACCGCTTGCCGATCGATATGACTTCGGTGCCGCCGCCGGACAGCGTGCCCATGATCGAGGCACCGCCGCCGATGTCGGAGCCGTCGCCGACCACCACCCCGGCCGAGATGCGCCCTTCCACCATCGAGGTGCCCAAGGTGCCGGCGTTGTAGTTGACGAAACCCTCATGCATCACGGTGGTGCCGGCCGCCAGGTGCGCGCCGAGGCGCACCCGGTCGGCGTCGGCGATGCGGACCCCGGTCGGCATCACGTAGTCGACCATCCGCGGGAACTTGTCGACGCCGTAAACACTCACCTGTCCCTTGCGGCGCAGCCGTGCCCGAACCGCCTCGAAGCCCTCGACCGCGCACGGTCCGTGATTAGTCCACACCACATTGGTCAATACCCCGAACAAGCCGCCGGCGTTCAGCCCCTGCGGCGCGACCAGTCGGTGAGACAGTAAGTGCAGCCGCAGGTAGGCGTCGTAGGCGTCGGCGGCCACCTCGTCGAGTGAGCCGATGACCGTGCGAACGGCGACGGTCTCGGTGTTGCGATCGTCGTCTCGTCCCACCAGTGCGGCCAGTTCCGGCGGAACGTCGGACAGCGCCAGGCGCGACGTGGCGCTGGCGTCCGATTCCGTCAGTTCCGGTGAGGGAAACCAAGTGTCGAGGATCGATCCGTCGGAGGCCAGCGTCGCCAACCCGATACCTGCAGCTCCAGTCACGGCGGTCAGGTTACTTCCTACGCCGAGCAGACGCAGAATCGCACCCCAACGTGGCCGCAAGCGTGATTCTGCGTTCCCCCGGCAAGCGGGAGGTGCCCCCAGCTCGCCGACCACTACGCTGGTTGCGTGCTGGACTTGCATGGGGATCCGATCATGTTGACCGCGGCGCTGGTCGACATCCCTAGCGAGTCGAGGCACGAAGCGCGCATCGCCGACGAGGTGGAGGCCGCGCTGCGGGCCCAGACTTCCGGTTTCGAGATCATCCGCAACGGCGACGCCGTGCTGGCGCGTACCCGGCGCAACCTGCCGTCGCGGGTGCTGCTGGCGGGTCATCTCGACACCGTCCCGGTAGCCGAAAACCTGCCCAGCCGCCGCTCGAGCGGCCCCGAGGGCGACGTGCTGTACGGCTGCGGCACCTCCGACATGAAGTCCGGCGACGCCGTCTTCCTGCATCTGGCCGCCACCGTGACCGAACCGGTGCACGACCTGACGCTGGTGATGTACGACTGCGAGGAAATCGACGCTGCCGCAAACGGTTTGGGCCGCATTGAGCGCGAGCTGCCGGACTGGCTGGCCGCCGACGTCGCGATCCTGGGCGAGCCTACCGGAGGCTTCATCGAAGCCGGCTGCCAGGGCACGCTGCGAGTCATGCTCAGCGCCAGTGGAACTCGCGCACACTCGGCTCGCTCCTGGTTGGGCGACAACGCAATTCACAAGCTCGGTGAGGTGCTCGACCGGTTGGCCCGATACCAGGCTCGCACCGTCGACATCGACGGCTGTGAGTACCGCGAAGGCCTGTCGGCAGTGCGCGTCGACGGCGGGGTCGCGGGCAACGTCATTCCCGACGCCGCCTGCCTCACGGTCAACTACCGGTTTGCGCCCGACCGGTCGCCGGCCCAGGCGCTGCGGCACGTGCACGAGGTGTTCGACGGGATCGACGTGCGCATCGAGCAGACGGACGGCGCGGCCGGCGCGCTACCCGGCCTGTCGCAGCCCGCCGCCAAGGCTCTGGTCGAGGCGGCCGGTGGACAGGTTCGGGCGAAATACGGCTGGACCGACGTAGCCCGGTTCGCCGCATTGGGCATCCCGGCGGTTAACTTCGGACCCGGTGACCCCAACCTGGCCCACGCCCGCGACGAGCGGGTACCCGTCGCCGCGATCACCGCCGCGGTGGACATGCTGCGGCCCTACCTGGGCGGCTAACCGCCCTGCTGCGCCTGCGCGGCCGCAGTGACGGCCGCGGCATGCAAACCCGCCGCCGTCAGCTCCTCGGCCACCGCGCCCAGTGCCGCCCCGTCGCCGGTCGCCAACGCTTTGGCATGAGCCAGGGCAAGCCGTCCCAGCGCGCAGTCCACCTCGTCGCAGAGCCGGGCCAGCGGATCCACCGCGCGGATGTCGCCCAGGCGGACGGCCTCGTGCCAGACGCGCAGCGCCACCGCCGACTGCCCGCGGCGTTCGGCCATCCGCGCCGCGTCGCGGACCGCGGCGATCGCCCCGTGCGAGTCGCGCTCGGCGGCCAGCCGCCAGGCCCGCGCCACACCCAGCTCGGGACTGAACAGCGCCGACTTGGTTCCATGCCGAGATTCCGCCCTGCTCAAGGCTTTTGCCGCACCAGCGATATCGCCCTGCTGGGCCAGCGCGGTGGCCAGCAGCATCAGCGACAGCGGACCCCACGAATAGCCGGTGCGTTCCAGCGCGGTCGCCGCCGGGCCCAGCAGGGCGGTGGCTTCACCGAATCTGCCGGCGGCGATCAGCACGTGCGCTAGCAGCACCTCGCCGATCGCGCGGCCCGGCTGCTGCAGTTCGGCGAAATCGGTGAACTGCTGGGCGAGTTCGGTCGCGGTATCGAGCCGACCCGCCATCAGCAGGGTCGTGGTCTCGCCCAGGCCGACCGTGAACCGCAGCAGCCCCGGGTGCTCGGCGCCCAGCGCGCGCTGCGCGGCCGGCTCGACGTCGGCGAACCGGCCCTGGCGTGCCGAGCACAGCGTGGCCGCACTGGCCGCCCAGGCCACCGCCTGGTCGTCGGCGGCCGGCGAGGCCAGCACGGCATGCGCGATCTCGACCGCCCGCTCGATGTTGCCCGCGTTCATCGCGAAGGTTGAGCTCAGCGCGTCGAGCGTGAGGCGCGGGCCGACATCGGGGACGCGATTGCGGATGGTCTGCAGGAACGCGGTGGCCCGCTCCGGCTCGCTGAGCATGAAGAACTGATTGGCCGCCCGCAGCAGCGTCCAGCTCATCAGCTCTGCTTCGGACAACGCCGCGGAGTCGACCGCGGCCAGCAGCGCCTCCGCCTCCCTGCCGCGGCCCTGGAACGCCAGGGAATTCGCCAGCGGCAGCCGCGCCGCCAGTGCGTCGGAGCGATCCGTCGCGGAGCGCGCCAGTCGCTCGCCGAGGGTGAGATCGCCGAGCCGCAGCGCCTGTTGTGCGGCGTCGACGACGTCGGCCACCGGCTGCGGGGCATCGCTGTCCAGGGCCAGGGACGCCAGCCGCAGCCGGTCGCTGAGGTGATCCATTGGCTGCTGGGACTGCAGCGTGACCAACTCGGTACGCCGCTGTCGGGCACCGTCGGCGCCCAGCGCGGCACGCGCGCGTTCGGAGAACAGCGGGTGAGCGGTGTACACCACCGGATCGTTTGCTCGCTCATCGCGCACCCGGGTTTCCGCCGCGCCCCACTCCTGGGCCTCGGCGACCGCGCCGTCGCCGGCCAGCATGGTGAGATCGGCCAGCGACAGCGGCTCCTCGACGGCGAGGTAGTCGAGCACCGCCCGCGCCGCGGCAGGCAACTCGGTGATGAAGGTGTCCACCTCCGCGGGGCTGGTGGCCTCGCCGGGCGCGTCGACGTCGATGCGGTCGAGCAGACCGTCGGTCCACAGCGCGGCGATGGCTTCGGGTGCCGCGTCCGCACGGGCGGTGACGATCATTCGGGCGGTGCCGGCCAGCGCCAGCTGGTAGACGAGCGTTGCCGACAGGATGTCCAGGTCGTGGGCGTCGTCCACGATCAGCAGCAGATCGCCCTGCCGGTCGCGGCTCAGCGACGCCCGAGCCGCCCGCAACAACGCGGCCGGCTTTCCGATGTCGGCGATATCGACGACGTGGCTGAAAGCCCCGAACGGGACCACCCGTTCGGTTGGGGTTCCGGTGACCCATCGGATGAAAGTGTCCGGGTGCCGGCTACCGAAATGCTCGGCGGCCAACCGCGCCAGCGTGGACTTACCGACACCGTCGGGACCGAGCACCACGGCGCCGCGCAGCGTCCCGTCACCCAGGGCTGCATCCAGCTGTTCCAGGGTGGACGCGTGCTGCGGGACGTTCCATCGAATCGGCATCGCCGAATTTTATTGCGGCGCGGTGGCCCGCTGGTGACTAGCTAGCACGAATGCCCGATACGTGCCCGACCCGGGGGGCTTTGGTCTACCTTTGGCGGTTATGCGGCGGCAAGGCAAGTCCCCGACCGATTGGGCGGTTTGTGTGTACTGCGCGTCGGGACCGACGCATCCCGAATTGCTTGACCTGGCTGGCGAACTCGGCGAAGCGATAGCCGAGCGGGGCTGGACTTTGGTGTGGGGTGGCGGCCACGTTTCGGCGATGGGAGCGGTGGCCAGTGCGGCGCGCGCACGCGGCGGCCGGACTGTCGGCGCGATCCCCGAACAGTTGGTCCGGCGCGAGCTCGCCGACAAAAATGCCGACGAGCTGATCGTCACTGACACGATGCGCGAACGGAAGCGGATCATGGAGGACCGCGCCGACGCGTTCATCGTGCTGCCTGGCGGTATCGGCACCCTCGACGAGCTGTTCGAGGCGTGGACGACGGGCTATCTGGGTATGCACGACAAGCCCGTGGTGATGCTGGACTCGTGGGGGCATTACGAGGGCCTGTGGCTGTGGTTGAACGGATTGCTCGATAGCCGCTACATCTCGCAGGTAGCGATGGACCGGCTGGTGCTGGTCGATAAGGTGGGTGCCGCAATCGAGGCGTGCGCCCCTGACTGAGGTTGGCTGCGTCTAGGGGAATCGAGGGAGCACGTGTCCGACCACGCCAGGGGAACACGTAGACGGATCGGCCTGACCGATATCGCGTCCGGGCTGCCGGGCGTACTGGCCGACCTGCCGGTGATAGTGCGTGGCACGCTGACCGGGCTGTTCGCCCAGCCCAACTCCAACAAGTCGATCGGCAGCGTCTTCCAGGAGCGGGCTGCTCGCTACGGCGACAAGGCTTTCCTCAAGTTCAGCGACCAGCAGCTGACCTACCGCGAGGCCAACGCGGCCGCCAACCGGTACGCCGCAGTACTGGCCGCGCGCGGCGTCGGCCACGGCGACGTCGTCGCGATCATGCTGCGCAACTCGCCCCAGACCGTGCTGGCGATGCTGGCCACCGTCAAGTGCGGCGCTGTCGCCGGCATGCTCAATTACCACCAGCGCGGCGAGGTGCTGGCGCACAGCCTGGGCCTGCTCGACGCCAAGGTGCTGATCGCAGAGACCGACTTGGTCAGCGCCGTCGCCGAGTCCGGTTCGGTGGGCACCGCCAGCACCCTGACCATCGAAGATCTGGATCGCTTCGCGGCGGGCGCGCCGGCCACCAACCCGGATTCGGTGGCGGCCGTCCAGGCCCGAGACACTGCCTTCTATATCTTCACGTCGGGCACCACCGGCTTCCCCAAGGCCAGCGTGATGACGCATCTGCGCTGGCTCAAAGCGCTCGCGGCGTTCGGCGGGCTGGGGCTGCGACTGAAGAGCTCCGACACCCTGTACAGCTGCCTGCCGCTGTACCACAACAACGCGCTGACGGTCGCGCTGTCGTCGGTGATCAACTCCGGGGCGACGCTGGCGCTGGGCAAGTCGTTTTCGGCGTCCCGGTTCTGGGACGAAGTCATCGAGAGCCGGGCCACGGCCTTCATCTACATCGGCGAGATCTGCCGCTATCTGCTCAACCAGCCGGCCAAGGACACCGACCGCAAGCACCAGGTGCGTGTGATCGCCGGCAACGGATTGCGTCCGGAGATCTGGAAGGAATTCACCAAGCGGTTCGGCATCACGCGGGTGTGCGAGTTCTATGCCTCCAGCGAGGGCAACACGGCCTTTATCAACATCTTCAACGTGCCCGGGTCGACGGGTATCGCGCCGATGCCGCTGGTGTACGTGGAATACGACCCCGACACCGGTGCTCCGCGGCGCGACGACAACGGCCGGGTGCGCCGGGTGCCGGCCGGTCAACCCGGTCTGCTGCTCAGCCCGGTCAACCGGCTGTAGCCGTTCGACGGCTACACCGACAAATCGTCGAGCGAAAAGAAGTTGGTGCGCAACGCTTTTCGTGACGGCGACTGCTATTTCAATTCCGGCGACGTGATGAGCCCGCAGGGCATGCGGCACGCCGCGTTCGTCGACCGGCTCGGCGACACCTTCCGGTGGAAGGGGGAGAACGTCGCCACCACCCAGGTCGAGGCGGCGCTGGCGTCGGACAAGGCCGTCGAGGAGTGCACGGTGTTCGGCGTCGAGGTGCCCCGCACCGGCGGACGCGCCGGGATGGCCGCGGTTCAGTTGCGCGAAGGCGCTCAGTTCGACGGCAAGGCGCTGGGCCGCGCGGTGTACTCCCAGCTGCCCGCCTACGCGCTGCCGCTGTTCGTGCGGGTGGTCAAGACGCTGGAGCACACCACGACGTTCAAGAGCCGCAAGGTGGAGCTGCGCGAGCAGGCCTACGGCCCGGACGTGAAGGACCCGTTGTACGTGCTGGCCGGGCGTGACGAGGGCTATGTGCCGTTCTACAACGGATACCCCGATGAGGTGGCGGCCGGTAAGCGACCTCAAGGCTGAGGCCTTGGGGGAGCGCGCCGGCCAATCTAGCTCGAGCCGGTAAGCGACCGCAAGGCTGAAGCCCCCGCGGTGACCGGGCACTATGGACGGGTGCAGTCAACTCTGTGCGGCCGACCCGTCGCCGCGGATCGCGCGTTGGTCATGGCGATCGTCAACCGCACACCCGACTCGTTCTACGACAAGGGTGCGACCTTCAGCGATGACGCCGCCCGGGCCGCGGTGCATAAGGCCGTCGAGGATGGCGCCGACGTCATCGACTTGGGCGGCGTCAAGGCGGGCCCGGGCGACAATGTCGACGCGAACATGGAGATTGCCCGGCTGGTGCCGTTCATCGAATGGCTGCGCGGCGCCTATCCGGACCAGCTGATCAGCGTCGACACGTGGCGCTCCGAGGTGGCCAGACTGGCCTGCGCGGCCGGCGCCGACTTGATCAACGACACCTGGGCCGGCGTCGACCCGGCCTTGCCAGAGGTCGCCGCGGAGCTGGGCGTCGGCCTGGTGTGTTCGCACACCGGCGGCGCGCAGCCGCGCACGCGCCCGTTCCGGGTGAGCTTCGGCACCACCACCCGTGGCGTGGTTGACGACGTGATTCGCCAGGTCACCGGTGCTGCCGAGCGGGCGGTCGCGGCCGGGGTGGCAGCCGAGGGGATACTGATCGACCCGGCGCACGATTTCGGCAAGAACACCTTTCACGGGCTGGTCCTGTTGCGCCACGTGAGCGAACTTGTTAATACCGGGTGGCCCGTGCTGATGGCTTTGAGCAACAAGGACTTCGTCGGGGAGACTCTGGGGGTGGAATTGACCGAACGTCTCGAGGGAACCCTGGCTGCCACCGCGCTGGCGGCCGCCGCCGGCGTGCGGATGTTCCGGGTACACCAGGTCGCGGCCACCCGGCGGGTGCTGGAGATGGTGGCCTCGATCCAGGGCACCCGCCCGCCGACGCGCACCGTGAGAGGACTCGCATGACGGCGTCGGAGCTGCTCGCCCGCGGTGCCATCGCGGCCCGGCCCGGTGACATTTGGCTATCAGACTGCAGCTCGAGTCGTCCCGGCGCGACCCTGGCACAGCTAGCGGAAGCCAAGGCGGGTCGCACCATTTCGGTGGTGCTGCCGGCACTCGACGAGGAAGAGACCGTCGCGTCGGTGGTGAACAGCATTTCACCGCTGGTTGACGGGTTGGTCGACGAGCTGGTCGTGCTGGACTCTGGCTCCACCGACGACACCGAGATCCGGGCCATCGCGGCCGGGGCCCGGGTGGTCAGCCGGGAACAGGCCCTGCCCGAGGTGCCGACCCGGCCCGGCAAGGGCGAGGCGCTGTGGCGCTCGCTGGCGGTTACCAGCGGCGACATCGTGGTGTTCGTCGACTCCGACCTGGTTGACCCGCACCCGATGTTCGTGCCCTGGCTGGTCGGCCCGCTGCTGCTTGGCGACGGTATTCACCTCGTCAAGAGCTTCTACCGGCGGCCCCTGAAGGTCAGCGAGGTCGGCGACGGCTGCGATGCGGGCAGCGGCGTGGCACCGACCGGCGGCGGGCGGGTCACCGAGCTGGTGGCCCGGCCGTTGCTGGCGGCGCTGCGACCGGAACTCGGCTGCGTGCTGCAGCCACTGGGCGGCGAATACGCGGCCAGCCGCGAACTGCTGACCTCGCTGCCGTTCGCGCCGGGCTACGGCGTGGAGATCGGGCTGCTGGTCGACACCTTTGACCGGTTGGGCCTGGACGCGATCGCCCAGGTCAATCTCGGCGTGCGGGCGCACCGCAACCGGCCGCTGGGCGAGCTGGGCGCGATGAGCCGCCAGGTCATCGCGACCCTGCTGTCGCGGTGCGGAATTCCCGACTCCGGCGTCGGACTGACCCAGTTCGTCGCCGATGCCGACGGGTACACATCGCACACCTCGCCGGTGTCGCTGGCCGACCGGCCGCCGATGAACGGGGTTAGGCCCCGATAGGACCCACGCTCGCTGTCCTGTCGGCGGCATAGGGCACTATCGATTCCGTGGCGTTGGTTTTGCTCTACCTCGTGGTGTTGGTGCTGGTGGCGATCGTGCTGTTCGGTGCGGCAAGCCTGCTGTTCGGACGCGGCGAGCAGTTGCCGCCCTTGCCGCGGGGAACGACGGCGACGGTGCTGCCCGCATACGGCGTCACGGGCACCGACGTCGACGCGGTCAAGTTCACCCAGGTGCTGCGCGGCTACAAGACCAGCGAGGTGGACTGGGTGCTGGACCGGCTGGCCCGCGAGCTCGAGGCGCTGCGGGGTCAGCTTGCGGCGGTCGACGCCGCCCCGGCCGCCCACGAAGCAGGCGATGTCGTCGACGCGGTGAAAAGCGAGGATGCGGCCCATAGCGAGGATCTGGCGTGACCGATGACGGGCGGATTCGCTGCAGCTGGGCGGTGGGTAAGCCCGGACCCGACTTCGACCTGTACCGCGACTATCACGATGAGGAGTGGGGCCGCCCGTTGCGCGGCCGGGTGGCGCTGTTCGAGCGGATGAGCCTGGAGGCGTTTCAGAGCGGCCTGTCGTGGTTGACGATCCTGCGCAAAAGGGAGAATTTCCGGAGCGCCTTCTGCGGGTTCGACATCGAGAAAGTTGCTCGCTTTAGCGACGCTGATGTGCAACGGCTGATGGCCGACGCGGGCATCGTCCGCAACCGGGCGAAGATTGACGCGACGATAGCCAACGCACGCGCGGTGGCCGAGTTGGGAACATCGGAAGACCTGTCCGACCTGCTGTGGTCGTTCGCGCCGCCGGCGCGGCCCCGTCCGGCCGACCTATCCCAAATTCCTTCCACCACAGCCGAATCCAAGGCCATGGCTAAGGAACTCAAACAGCGCGGATTCCGCTTCGTCGGCCCGACCACCGCCTACGCGCTGATGCAGGCGACCGGAATGGTCGACGACCACATCCGCGATTGCTGGGTCCCCTCGCCCAGGTGAGGGCCCGGGCGATCCGGCCCGGCAAACCAGGGCGGCAGCGCTCGAGAAGGCGCTAGGGACGGGTCTTGTGCATTTAGTGACCCTAATAGTGAACAATGGAGGGGTGAATTGGCAGTTCAATGTCGGGTATGGCTGGAAGTCTGCTGGCGGGGCTAGCTCGCCGCCGTCCAGGCTCGCGTGGACGAGCCAACTCGAATCTGGAGGGAGCACTCGATGGCGGCGATGAAGCCCCGGACCGGAGACGGTCCTCTGGAAGCAACTAAGGAGGGGCGCGGCATCGTAATGCGGGTACCACTTGAAGGTGGTGGCCGTCTCGTCGTCGAGTTAACACCCGACGAAGCCGCTGCTCTGGGCGACGAACTCAAGGGCGTCACCAGCTAAGTCCGCCACACCGAAGGTGTCGGCAACTACGAACACACCTTCCGGTAGATCTCCAGGGTCTGCTCGGCGACGTGCGCCCAGGAGAATTCCTCTATGCACCGCCGGCGTCCGGCGTCCCCGTAGCGCTCGGCTTTCGCCGGGTCCGCGACGAGTTCATTGACTGCATTTGCCAATCCCGTCTGATATCCGATCGGGTCGTCGGCGTTGTAGTGCACCAGCGAGCCGGTGACTCCGTCGACGACCACCTCCGGTATCCCGCCGACATCGGAGGCCACCACCGCGGTGGCACAGGCCATCGCCTCCAGGTTCACGATTCCCAGCGGCTCGTATACCGACGAGCACACGAAAACTGTCGCCGCCGAGAGTATTTCGCGTAGCTCCCCGACGGGAAGCATTTCCCGAATCCAGAACACTCCGGTGCGGGTACGGGCGAGTTCTTCGACCGCGGTACGTACTTCGTCGGCGATCTCCGGGGTGTCGGGGGCGCCCGCGCACAGCACCAGTTGCACATCCGGGCTGAACTGGTGTGCGGCGGCCACCAGGTGGCCAACGCCCTTCTGCCGGGTGATCCGCCCGACGAATGCCACCATCGGCCGATTCGGGTCGACGCCGAGCTCGGCGAGCACCGAGCCGGTCTGCGCCGGCCCGGCCGGGAACCAGACGTCGCTGTCGACGCCATTGCGGACGACGTGCACCTGGCTTGGATCCAGAGTGGGGTAGACCCGCAGCACGTCCTCGCGCATTCCGGCGCTCACCGCGATGACGGCGTCGGCCGCCAGCACCGCGGTGCGCTCCACCCACGTCGACACCCGGTAGCCACCGCCGAGTTGTTCGGCCTTCCACGGCCGCAGCGGTTCCAGCGAGTGCGCGGTCAGAATGTGGGGAATGTCGTAGAGCATCGCGGTCAGGTGCCCGGCCATGCCGGAGTACCAGGTGTGCGAATGCACGACCGTGGCCTGCGCCGCGGCTTCGGCCATCACCAGGTCCGCGGACAGGGTGGACAGCGCGGCGTTGGCATCGAGCAAGCGGGGGTCGGGCTCGTGCGCAATGGCGCCCGGGCGGGGTGCACCCATGCAGTGCACGTCGACCGTGCACAGTCGGCGCAGCTGGGCGACGAGCTCGGTGACGTGGACGCCTGCTCCCCCGTACACGTCTGGTGGGTACTCCCGAGTCATCATCGCCACCCGCATACACCGCACCGTAGTTCGCGCGTGACACCGCCCGCGAGTCGGATGGGAAAGCGGCTGGTGATTCGGCGACGCCGCCGCGCGCCGGGCACCACGATCGATTACGGTGAGCGGCGCATCACGTTTGCCAAATACCTTGACGGACAGCCCGTCAGAACACCGGCCGGGGGGATTCCCCCTGGCAGCGGTTCGCGACGGCCGATAGGTTTGGAGCCATGAGGGAAGCACCACACGTGCTGGGCATCGTCCTGGCCGGCGGTGAGGGCAAGCGGCTGTATCCGCTGACCGCGGACCGGGCCAAGCCCGCAGTTCCCTTCGGCGGCGCCTATCGGCTGATCGACTTTGTGCTTTCCAACCTGGTCAATGCCCGCTATCTGCGGATCTGCGTTCTCACGCAATACAAGTCGCATTCACTCGACCGTCACATTTCGCAGAACTGGCGGTTGTCGGGTCTGGCCGGGGAGTACATCACCCCGGTGCCCGCGCAGCAGCGCCTCGGCCCGCGCTGGTACACCGGCTCCGCCGACGCGATTTATCAGTCGCTCAACCTGATCTACGACGAAGATCCCGACTACATAGTGGTTTTCGGTGCCGACCACGTGTACCGGATGGACCCAGAGCAGATGGTCCGCTTCCACATCGACAGCGGAGCCGGCGCGACGGTGGCCGGCATCCGGGTTCCGCGGGCCGAGGCCTCCGCATTCGGCTGTATCGACTGCGACGAGTCCGGCCAGATCCACAGCTTCGTCGAGAAGCCGCTGGAGCCGCCGGGCACACCCGACGACCCGGATACCACATTCGTCTCGATGGGCAACTACATCTTCACCACCAAGGTGCTCGTCGACGCGATTCGTGCCGACGCTGACGACGACCACTCCGATCACGACATGGGTGGCGACATCATTCCGCGTTTGGTGGACGACGGGCTGGCCGCTGTCTACGACTTCAACGACAACGAGGTGCCCGGTGCCACCGACCGCGACCGGGCCTACTGGCGCGACGTCGGGACGCTGGACGCGTTCTACGACGCGCACATGGACCTGGTGTCGGTGCACCCGGTCTTCAACCTGTACAACCGGCGCTGGCCGATTCGCGGCGCGACCGAGAACCTGGCGCCGGCGAAGTTCGTCAACGGCGGCTCGGCCCAGGAGTCGGTGGTCGGCGCGGGCAGCATCATCTCGGCAGCCTCGGTGCGCAACTCGGTGCTGTCGTCGAACGTGGTGGTCGACGACGGGGCGATCGTCGAGGGCAGCGTGATCATGCCGGGCACCCGGGTCGGCCGAGGCGCCGTGGTACGCCACGCGATCTTGGACAAAAACGTCGTGATCGGACCCGGCGAAATGGTCGGGGTGGATCTGGAAAAGGACCGGGAACGCTTCGCGATCAGTGCGGGCGGCGTGGTCGCGGTGGGCAAGGGTGTCTGGTTGTAATCGCGCTACCAGACGTAGGGCAGCAGTCGGTATCGCACCTGCTGCGCATACTCGCGGTAGCCGGGCAATTGTTCGGTCAGCAGTTTCTCTTCGTCGAGGATGCGCAAGACGATCACCGCCTGCCCCGGGATGACGAATAAAAGTCCCCAATACGAGCCGAGCGCAAGCGGGATGCCGATCATCATGACGAAGTTGCCGGCGTACATCGGGTGTCGCACCAGCTTGTAGACCCCGGCGGATACCAGCGTCTGGCCCGATTCCACCGTGACCGTGGCTGCCGCGTAGGAATTCTGGATGACCACCACCATGGCGATACCGAGGCCGATCGCGACTAGGACATCACCGAGCACCGACACCCAGCCGGGCACTGACGACCAGTGCATCCGGTGGTCGTAGGCACTGAAGACCAGCATCGCGGTCAGACTCGCAAACGCGCCAGTGATGACCACCTTCTGCAGGGTCCTGCCTTCGGCGAGTGGACCGCCGTGCATGCGGCGCTGCAGCGCAGCGGGGTTCGTCCGGGCCAGGTAGACAGTCGGGAAGACCGTCACCGCGACGAAAGTGGCGACGAAAAGCCATGCCTGCCAATAGTCGAGCGTGCCGGCCGGGAGGAACAGCAGCAAGCAGATTATGGCCATCCCGATGACCGATGACGCGGTCGCGCGAACAGCGGTGTTCATGAGCGCAGATCCCGCCACCGGAATGCCATGGCGCCCAACGTGATCAATGCCGCATCGACGGCCAGCAGCCACAGGAGGGGCACTGCGGTGAAGCTGCCGCCGACCCGCGGAACATGCGCGAAGGGCTCGAGATCAAGCACCCACTGCGGGAAACCCGCCAACGAACCGATCAGATACAAGGCGATGAACCCGATCAGCACGCCCCACGCCACCGGGGCGAACCGTGGCGCGAGACCGAACAATCCGACCGTCACGGCCGTTGCCAACCAGACGGCCGGCAACTGGACGGCCGCGGTGCCGACAACGATCGCCAACTTGCCGCCGACGTCGCCGGCCGCGACGCCGTAGACGAGCCCGCCGGTCGCCCCGGCGAGCAGCATTGCCACCGCGGAGCCGAGCAGGGCGAACACCAAATGGCTTGCTAGCCAATGCATTTTCGAGACCGCTCCGGCCAGCGTCGTCTCGGCTCGCAGGCCGGCTTCTTCCTGGTGCAGTCGCAGCGTGAGCGAGATGGCGAAGGCGGAAGCCACCATGCCCATCATCGCGAATGCCACCGCGAGGAAGGCCTCCTCCAAAGCAGTGGTGCCGCCCATCCGCGCGACGATGTCGCGCGCCACACCGTCGCCGATCTCGTCACCGATGCCTTGCGCCACGCTGCCCATCACCAGGCCATACAGGCTCAGACCCACCGTCCACAGCAGCAGTGCGCCGCGATCCAGCCGCCACGCCAGCCCGAAGACGTTGCGCAGTCCCGGCGACGCGGTGGGTGGGCCGGCACGCTCGGCGACCAGCCCGGCGCCGACGTCGCGCCCGGCGAGCAGCCGGTATGCCATAACGGTGAGTACGGCCGCGGTGACCAGGTGCAGCAGCAGCACCCACCAGTGATCACCCGCGTACGGCCGCACCTGCAGCGACCACCCCAGCGGCGAAAGCCAGGACAGCGTGCCGGAGCTGGCATCACCGATGGCGCGCAGCGTGAACGCGGCCCCCAGCACGGAGAAGGCGGTGCCCCGGGCGAACCGTGCGCTCGCCGACAGCTGCGCGGTCACCGCGGTCACCGCTGTGAACACCATGCCGGTGCCGGCCAGTGCGGCGCCGAACGCCAGCGATCCGCCCTGGGCGACGTTGGTGGCGAACAATCCCGTCGCGCCGATCGCGCCGGTGGCAATCGAGGCCCCGAACGACAGGATCAGCGCCGCGGTGAGACTGGCGTACCGTCCGACCCCGGTCGAGTCCACCAGTTCGGTCCGGCCGCTCTCCTCGTCGGCGCGGGTATGCCGGATCACCGTGAGAATGACGGCGACCGCGATCAGCACGTGGAACATCCCGGCCTTCCAAATACCCACCGCGCCAAGGCTGTCGTTGTAGACCTGTCCGTAGAGCGCGCGTTGGGCCGGGCTGGCCATGATCGACGCCGCGAACCCGGCGCGGGCGGCTTGGGTGGGGTAGACCTTCTCGATCGATCCGACGTAGACCGTCGCCAACGGCAGCGACAGCAGCAGGACCCATAACGGCAGCGAGACCCGATCGCGGCGCAGATAGAGCCGCAACATCCCCAGCGTTGCGGTGAAATTCGAACTACGTTGCGGGGCAAAGTGTCCCGGTCGATCCATGATTGCGGTGCTCATTATGCCGAGACCTTCTTGTCGGTCCGCCCGGTGTCGTAGTGACGCAGGAAAAGCTCCTCGAGCGTCGGTGGCTGGCTGATCAGGCTGCGCACGCCGGCGTCGCCCAGCACCCGGATGAGTTCCCCGAGGCTATCGCTGTCGACCTGGGCCCGCAGCGTGTTGCCCTCCACGCTGATGTCCTCGACTCCCTTGATTCGGGTGAGATCGCCCGGATCACCAGTCATTTCGGCCTTGATGGAGGTTCGGCTCAGATGCCGCATCGAGTCCAGCGAACCGCTCTCGATGGTTTTGCCGGCCCGGATGATGGTCACCGTTTGGCAGAGCGCTTCCGTTTCGGCCAAGATGTGGCTGGACAGCAGCACCGTCACGCCACGGTCGCGAGCCTCGGCGACACACTGCTGAAAGACGTTCTCCATCAACGGGTCCAGTCCGCTGCTGGGCTCGTCCAGCAGCAACAGGCTGGCCTGCGACGAGAACGCGGAAATCAGCGAGACCTTTTGCCGGTTGCCCTTGGAGTAGGTGCGCGACTTCTTGGTCGGGTCGAGGTCGAAGCGCTCGATCAGCTCCGCGCGACGCGTGTCGTCGATACCGCCGCGCATGCGGGC
The DNA here is from genome assembly GCF_025823255.1 of Mycobacterium montefiorense. NCBI lineage: Bacteria > Bacillati > Actinomycetota > Actinomycetes > Mycobacteriales > Mycobacteriaceae > Mycobacterium > Mycobacterium montefiorense. Next base: position 282,945 of record NZ_JACKVL010000007.1, read on the forward strand.
CAGCAGATCGATCGTCTCGCCGCCGGACAGTGACGGCCAGAGTGTCACATCTCCTGGAACATAAGCAATTTGGCGGTGTAATTCGACGGCATCGGTCCACGGGTCGCCACCCAGCAGCCGCGCGCTTCCGCTGTCGGCTTTCACCAGGCCCAACAGCACGCGGATGGTGGTGGACTTGCCGGCGCCGTTGGGGCCCAGAAAGCCGTGTACTTCACCTTGACGCACCGTCAGCTCGAGGCCGTCCAACGCCCGCACCGCACCGAAGGTCTTGGTGAGGTTCCGGATTTCGATGGGTGCGATATCAGCTGGCATGTGATCCTCCTTGATCTTCTGCGGCCAGGAACGCGTCGTACATGTTGCTGTCCGCCATCAATCCGTCGGTGTAGATTTCCAGCGCGGGCAGCACCATATCGCGGGCGTAGTCGCGAAGGACTGCCCGCAAATCTGTTGGGGTTGGATGCATTTGGATATAGAGCAGCAGGCCGCCGCCTGAAGTGATGGCCAGAAATTTGGCCCTGGCCTTCGGATCGCGGCTCGGCTTGATCGTTCCGGCGCGCACGCCGTCGGCAAAGTATTCCTCGGCATTGTCAATCATTCTCTGCCACAACATCATCGCCAGCTCTCCGCCGGTCTGCAGGCTGCGCACCACGTAGCCCGTCAGCGCCGCATAGGACTCGATCTCCGCCATCTGCCCCAGCCAACTGGCCGGGTCGTTGGATGTGAGCGCCTCCGACTTGCTGTCGCGGATCTCCTCGGCGACGAAGTCGTCGCACGCCTTGCGCAGGCCTTCCTTGGAGCCGAAGTGATGAATGACCAGTGCCGCGCTGACGCCCGCGGCCTCGGCGATGGTGCGCAGCCCGACGGCGAACCCGTGCTGGGCGAACTGCTCGATCGCCGCTTCGCGAATTCGGGCGGCGGCGGTCAGGTCGGCTGAACGCATGTTTAGGAGACTAAACGCGCGTTCAGCCGAAGGTCAAGGGGACACCCGGGAAGGGGTATGGAAATGAAATCAGCGCGAGGGATCAGTTGGCGCGTCCGGCCACGCCAGCACCGCACGGCGGCGCCGAGCGTGCCTGGTCGGCTAGTCGCGCACCGCGGCCAACACGCCGTCGCCGAGCGGCACCAGCGCGGGGGTTAGGCGCTCATCCTCGGCGATCAGACGGGCGGCCTCGCGGACCGCAACCACCTCGGTGTCGCGCGCCGCGGGATCACCGGCCCGACCGCCCAGCGCCGAGCCGTGCACGACGATGATCCCGCCGGATCGAAGCAGCCGCACGCCCTCGACGACGTAATCGGGCTGGTCGATCGGGTCGGCGTCGACGAACACCAGGTCATAGGACTCGTCGGCGAGGCGGGTGAGCACTTCTTGAGCGCGCCCGCTGATCAGCCGGGTGCGCGACGGGCCGATGCCGGCCTCGGAAAAGGCTTGCTTGGCCATCCGCAGATATTCGGGCTCGATGTCGATCGTGGTCAGTACGCCGTCGTCACTCATCCCCGACAGCAACCACAGGCCGCTGACCCCGGCACCGGTTCCGACCTCCGCGACCGCTTTGCCGCCGCTGAGCTTGGTCAGCAGACTCAGCAGCGCGCCGACTGCGGGTGTGACCGCCCGGGCACCGATGTCGACGGAGCGTTCGCGGGCAGCCGCCAGGATTGCGTCCTCTGATATCGATCCCTCCGCATGCGCGGAGAGCGATTCGGCCCGACTGGGGGCCGCCTGGCCGGGGGTTTCTTCGTCGCTGCCGTCCATGCCCGCAGCGTATTCCATGCCGGGGCGCGGTCCGGCAGGCGCGCCTGAGCCGGCCCGTTTCCGACACGCCCGGGAAGGCCGGCGCGGCCTAAGTCACTCCACTACCGATCCGCCCTGCGTATGCCAGGTAACGATATGGTTTCTCAGCCAAACCTCAGATTGCTCCTATACCGCGCATACGCCGATACGCGACGGTGTCGGTATGGAACGTGGAGGACGTTGGATGGGGAATACGGATTGGCAACTTCGCGTTGCCGGCGATGACGAACTGCCGCTACTCGGCAGGGCAAATACTTCGGAGGATTCGATCAACACCACTCTCTTAAGCCCGAGCACTATGTCTCACGCTCAGGAATGTCGCGACGACGAATGGGTCGAGCCGGCGGAAGGGCCGCAGGGGACGGCCGTATTCGACGCGACCGGGGACAAGACGACGATGCCGTCCTGGGACGAGTTGGTGCGTCAGCACGCCGACCGGGTCTACCGGTTGGCCTACCGGCTGTCGGGTAACCAGCAAGACGCCGAGGACCTGACCCAGGAGACCTTCATCCGGGTCTTTCGGTCGGTGCAGAACTACCAGCCCGGCACCTTCGAGGGCTGGCTACACCGCATCACCACGAATCTGTTCCTTGACATGGTGCGCCGGCGCGCGCGCATCCGGATGGAAGCGCTGCCGGACGACTACGACCGGGTGCCGGCCGACGAGCCCAACCCCGAGCAGATCTACCACGACGCGCGCCTGGGGCCCGACCTGCAGGCCGCGCTCGATTCGCTGCCGCCGGAGTTTCGTGCCGCGGTGGTGCTGTGCGACATCGAAGGCCTGTCCTACGAGGAGATCGGCGCCACGCTGGGCGTCAAGCTGGGCACCGTCCGCAGCCGGATACACCGCGGACGTCAGGCGCTGCGCGACTACCTGGCCGCACACTCCGAGCCGGAAGTTCACGCCAAATCGGCTTAGGCCGGTTTTGCACCGCGGCTCACGGGCCGATAATCATGCGATTTCGCGGGATGCATAGCGGTGCTCGGCACGTTGTCGCGCTACATTCGAGGGGTACGTGGCAGCGAAAGGAACTGGTGATGGCCGACCGGGGACATGTGTTCCGTCGTGCGTTCTCCTGGCTCCCCGCGCAGTTCGCCTCCCAAAGTGATGCCCCGGTCGGCGCTCCCCGCCAATTCGGTTCGACCGAACATCTGTCCGTCGAGGCGATCGCCGCGTTTGTAGACGGTGAGCTTCGGATGAACGCGCACTTGCGGGCTGCCCACCACCTCTCGCTGTGCCCGCAATGCGCGGCCGAAGTCGAGGATCAGAGCCGGGCGCGCAGCGCGCTGCGTGACTCCCATCCGATCCGCATCCCCAGCACACTGCTCGGAATGCTGTCGGAGATTCCGCACTACCCGCCCGACGACACGCCATCGCAGGCACCCGACGGTTTCGCTGAGCGCAATATCCGCGACCAGCGCAAGCGCCGGTAGCACCCGGGGTGCCCCAGTTCGTGCGTTCAGGGCGGCCGATCAGCAACCGTGGATACTAGGGTGGACACGAATAACGCCGTGCCTGGTGCTTGCCCTGGACCGGGGCCCTGTGCGAGGCCTGTTTCGAGCATTCAAGTAGAGGATTCAAAAGGGGTAACGTGACCTCCGACCAAGGCAACGACAGCGGCAACAACGGAGGCAACCGCCTGGCGCCGCGCCCGATTTCCCGGCCACCGGTCGACCCCGCCTCGCGTCAAGCGTTCAGCCGCCCGGACGGGCTGCAGGGATCCTTTGTCGCCGAGCGAGTGCGTCCCTCGAAGTACCAGGAACAGACCGAGTTCAGTCCGCACGATCAACGCCGCGACCCGGTGTTAGAAGAGGCGTTCAGCAAGCCGGTCGGCGGCGGCGAGTCACTGCAGCGCCATCCCGTCGACGCCAGCGCGCTGGCCGCCGAGCAGAACGGCTTCGACGAAGACGAGCCCGACGACCCGTGGCGGGACCCCGGTGCCGCGGCGGCGCTGGGGACTCCGGCCGTCGCCCGGGCCGCGTCGCACGCTCCGTCGGGATATGGCGGCAAGCTCGGTGTGCGCGACGTCCTGTTCGGCAGCAAGGTCTCCTACCGCGCGCTGGCGGTACTGCTCGCCATCGCGCTGGCCGTCGGTGCCATCGGCGGGCTGATCGGTCGCAAGACGGCCGAGGTCGTCGACGCGTTCACCACCTCGAAGGTGACGCTGTCGACCAACGGCAATACCGAAGAACCGGCCGGCCGCTTCGCCAAAGTGGCTGCCGCGACTGCCAATTCGGTGGTGACCATCGAATCGAAGAGTGACCAGGAAGGCATGCAGGGTTCCGGCGTCGTCATCGACGGCCGCGGCTACATCGTCACCAACAACCACGTGATCTCCGAGGCCGCAAACAACCCCAGTCAGTTCAAGACGACCGTGGTGTTCAACGACGGTAAGGAAGTGCCCGCCAACCTGGTTGGCCGCGACCCCAAGACCGACCTGGCCGTGCTCAAGGTCGACAACGTCGACAACCTGAGCGTGGCGCGGCTCGGCGACTCCGACAAGGTGCGCGTCGGCGACGAGGTGATCGCGGCGGGTGCGCCGCTGGGCCTGCGCAGCACCGTGACGCACGGCATCATCAGCGCGCTGCACCGCCCGGTCCCGCTGTCGGGGGAGGGGTCCGACACCGACACCGTCATCGACGCCCTGCAGACGGACGCCTCGATCAACCACGGCAACTCCGGTGGTCCGTTGATCGACATGGATTCTCAGGTGATCGGCATCGACACCGCAGGAAAGTCGTTGTCCGACAGTGCAAGTGGGCTAGGTTTCGCGATCCCGGTCAACGAGGTCAAGTCGGTGGCGCAGACGCTGATCAAAGACGGAAAGATCGTGCACCCGACGCTGGGCGTCAGCACCCGGTCGGTGAGCAACTCGATTGCCGCCGGCGCTCAGGTCGCCAACGTCAAGGCAGGCAGTCCCGCGCAGAAGGGCGGAATCCTGGAGAACGACGTCATCGTCAAGGTCGGTAGCCGTAAGGTCGCCGACTCCGACGAGTTCGTCGTCGCCGTGCGACAGCTGACGATCGGGCAGGACTCGCCGATACAGGTGGTCCGCGATGGTCGCAACGTCACTTTGACCGTCAAACCCGACCCCGATAGCGGGTAGATGTTCGGGAACCTGAGCTGGGAGCACATCCTGGTCCTCGTGGTGGTCGGGCTGGTGATCCTCGGGCCGGAGCGGCTTCCGGGGGCGATCCGTTGGACGTCAACCTCGCTTCGGCAGGCGCGTGACTACCTCAGTGGGATGAGCAGCCAGCTGCGCCAGGATCTCGGGCCCGAGTTCGACGACCTGCGTGCCCCGCTGAGCGAGCTGCAGAAACTGCGCGGGATGACGCCGCGCGCGGCGCTGACCAAGCACCTGCTGGACGGCGACGATTCGTTCCTCACCGGCAATTTCGAGCGGCCGGTCAATGGAACGCCGCCGCAGCCGTCGGCCGGGCCGGCGGTGGGGCCGACTGGCAGCCCGGCGCTAGGGACCCCCCAGCACGGCCCGGCGCCGTTCGACTCCGACGCGACCTGAATCTCAGTGTCGGGTCGGGTCGAGCCCGAGCGACACGCCTGCCAACCCACGCTTTCGCGCCGACAGCTTGTCGGCGACACCGCGCAGCTCCTTGGCCACCGGCGAATCGGGTGCGCTCAGCACGATCGGTACGCCCGAATCGCCGGCCGCGACCAGCGCCGGGTCCAGTGGGATCTGCCCCAGCAGCGGCACATCGGCGCCGACCGCCCGGGACAGTCGCTCGGCCACCTGCTCGCCGCCTCCCTCGCCGAATACCTGCATGGTCGAGCCGTCCGGCAGGACGAGCCCCGACATGTTCTCGACGACGCCGACGATGCGCTGGCGGGTTTGCAGCGCGATGCTGCCGGCCCGCTCGGCGACCTCGGCGGCGGCCAGCTGCGGCGTGGTCACGACCAGGATTTCCGCGTTGGGAATCAGCTGAGCCACCGAGATGGCGATATCACCGGTCCCGGGTGGCAGATCGAGCAGCAGCACATCCAGATCGCCCCAGTAGACGTCGGCCAGGAACTGCTGCAACGCCCGGTGCAGCATCGGTCCGCGCCACACCACCGGGGTGTTGCCCTCGGTGAACTGGGCGATCGAAATGACCTTCACCTCATGCGCGATCGGCGGCAGGATCATCGACTCCACCTGGGTGGGCCGGTCGGTGGTGCCCATCATCCGGGGGATGGAGTGGCCGTGGATGTCGGCATCGAGCACGCCGACCGACAGGCCACGGGTCGCCATCGCCGCAGCCAGGTTGACGGTGACGCTGGACTTGCCGACGCCGCCCTTGCCGGACGCAACCGCATAGACCCGGGTCAGCGAGCTGGGCTGGGCGAACGGGATGACGGGCTCGCGAGCGTCGCCGCGCAGCTGCTTGCGCAGCTCGGTGCGCTGCTCGTCGTTCATCACGTCCAGGCTGACTTTCACCGCCCCGGTGCCGGGCACGTCGGCGACGGCCTCGCGGACGCGCTCACTGATTTCGGCCTTCTTCGGGCAGGCCTCGGTGGTCAGGTAGATCCCGACGTGTACGCCGCCGTCGGGCTCCACGTCGATGCCCTTGACCATCCCGAGTTCGGTGATGGGACGCCGCAATTCGGGGTCGATCACCTTGCCCAGTGCGGTGCGGATAGCAGCGTTGAGGTCGGCTTGCGAACCAGCGGAGTCATGACGAGACATCACCGCCGAGTGTAGGCGGCTCGGCAACCGAGCGACTGGCAGGCGTCAGCCGGGCGGAGCCGGCGCCGGCGCCGGCGGCCCAAACGGCTGCTGTGGCGGGGCGAGCGGTCCGAACGGCTGTGGCGGCGGGGCCGGCGGTCCGAACGGCTGTGGCGGCGGAGCCAACGGTCCGAACGGCTGCGGCGGCATGCCGGGTGCGCCCTGCGGCGGGGTTTGCGAGCTGATGCAGATCACCGTGCACCCGGGCGTGTGCCCCTGTGACACCGGCGGGCTGGGCGGCGTCATCCAGGGGAACATCGGCTGCGTCGGGCTGACCTGGGCAGGCTGGCCGGTCAGGTCGATCAGCGGCATCCGTGCCATCGGGTCGTCCTGGGGCAAGCCGATCATGTTGATCGGCAGGCCGGGTCCGAGTCCCTCTGGATGCTCGTCGTGTGCATTGCCGAGCGGCGGCGGTGGTCCGGTGATTGGGGGCAGGTCGACCGGGACCACGCCGGTGGCGTAGGCCGCGGCCCAACCCAGCACGTTCTGTGCGTAGGCAGCCGAGTTGTTGTAGCGCAGGATCGCGGCCATGACCTGTGCCGGGTCGCGCAGATTCAGCCCGCCGCTGCACAGGTAGCGGGCCGCCGTCAGCGTGGAGTCGAACAGGTTCTGTGGGTCGGCAATGCCATCGCCATCGCCGTCGGCGGCGTAGCGGGCCCAGGTGCCGGGCAAGAACTGCATCGGCCCCATCGCGCGGGCGTAGGTGACGCGGTTGCCGGCGCTGCTGGAGATGATCACCTCGTTGCCGGGCAGCGTGCCGTCCAGCGCGGGACCGTAGATCGGGTTGACTGCGGTGCCGCGGGCGTCGACGGCGCCGCCGCCGGCGTGGCCGGACTCGATGCGCCCGATGCCGGCCAGCAGGTTCCAGCTGACGCCGCAGGCTGGGTCGGAGAAGGCCATTTTCTGTTCGGCGTTGCGATAGGCGGACAGCGCCATCATCGGAATGCCGAGCGCGCCAGGTGCACTCACCACTCTCGGCGGTGGCGGTGCGGACGCGGCGCCCGCCGCGACGTGGAAGGCGGTCGGTGCCCGGTCGATGGCGATGACTACCGGTCCGGACAGGTCGGGGACGGTCGGGGACACGGCGGCGACCGGGGTGATCACGGCGTGCACCGACGGGATGGGGCTCTTTCCGTGTCCGCGTATCGGCTCGGGCGTGGCGCCGACGGCACCCGCGAACACCAGCGGACTGATCACCGCCACGCTGAATGCCTGTGCCCGACTTACCGGAAGCCTCCGCTTCCGCACCGACGCGACGACCGGGTGTGCACCCGAACGACCCCCTATGCGCACTCCACCGTCCTAAGTATTTGGGCCGTCAGAAACCCTGTGAGCTGCCGGAAACCTCTTCTTAGCATCGTGAACTAGATCACCATACATAACTCTTGTGACGGGAGTGGCGCAATGGTGGATCCGGTATTCACGTGGATCTCTTACTGGTCAGCAGTACGCCCTCACCGGCGTGCCGGGCGTTCGTCCGCCGGGATCTGCACGTCCAGACCGGTCAGCAAGGCGCGCAGTTCCTCCAGCTCATCGCGCAGGTATTCACGGGTGACGACTTCGCCGATGGCCAGCCGCAGGGCGGCCAGCTCACGGGACAGGTACTCGGTGTCGGCCTTGGTCTGTGCGGCGCGACGACGATCTTCTTCGAGTGTGACCTGGTCCCGGTTCTCTTGACGGTTCTGGGCCAGCAGGATCAGCGGCGCGGCATAGGCGGCCTGTGTCGAGAAGGCCAGATTCAGCAGAATGAACGGGTACGGGTCGAACCGCCATTCGGCCGCGATCAGGTTGATCGCGATCCACACGATCACGATGAGGGTCTGTATCAGCAGGTAACGGCCGGTACCGAAGAACCGCGCGATGGCCTCGGTGCTCTGCCCGACCGTCTCGGGATCAAAGCGCAGTGAGATCCCACGCGATGTCCGCGGGGTGTACAGCCGCCGCGGTGCCGCCGGTTTGCTCACGAGGCCCCCTCAGTTGCTTCGGCGCGCGCGATGCCGGCGCTCACCTCTTGGGCTGCCGCGCGCCAGTCGTGCGGCAGTAGGTGATCCAGCAGGTCATCCACGGTGACCGCGCCCAGCAGGTGGCTCGCGGCATCCACGACGGGTCCGCATACCAGGTTGTAGGCGGCGAAGTAGCGGGTCACAGCCGCCAGTGTGGTCTCCGGGCTCAGGGTGAGCAGGTCACTGTCGACGATCCCGCCAATCAGCTCGCTCGGCGGTTCGCGAAGCAGCCGCTGCAGCGGAACGCAGCCCAGGTACCGCCCGGTGGGCGTGGCCGTCGGCGGTCGTGCCACGAACACCATCGACGACAGTGCCGGCGTGAGGTCGGGATTGCGGACCAGCGCGAGGGCCTCGGCGACCGTGGTGTCCGCGGTCAGCACCACCGGATCCGACGTCATCAAGCCGCCAGCGGTGTCGGGGGAGTGCTTCAAAAGCCTTCGTACCGGGGCGGATTCGTCGGGGTCCATCCGGGCCAACAACAGCTCGGCATCCGTGGGATTCAGCTCGCCGAGCAGGTCGGCGGCGTCGTCGGGGTCCATCTCCTCGAGCACGTCGGCGGCGCGTTCGGTGCCCAGCTGCGACAGCGCATCGGCCTGGTCCGACTCCGGCAACTCCTGCAGGATGTCGGCCAGCCGCTCGTCGGTCAGGGCCCGGAACACCTCGGTGCGCCGCTTGGCCGGCAGCCCACGGATAGCGTCCGCTACGTCGACGGCGCGGCGTCCCTCGAATTGGTTGAGCAGCTGGGCCACCGCCTGACCGGGCATCGCCAATGCCGACGGCGTCAATCCGTGCACGCTCTGCCAGTCGACCACGTGGGCAGGCCCGCGCCGTCGGAGTCGACGGTGACTGCGCACGGCGATCCTGGTCACCAGCCAGTCTCGGGTCCGGGATTGCTCGATGCCCAGGTCGGTGATCACGACATCGCGGCCGACCAGCTCCGGTAGTTGCGGGTCGTTGACCGCGACCGGGGTGTCGAGAATCTGTCCGATCGCCAGGACCTCGCCCGGACGCTGTTCGAAGTGACGCAGGGACACGCTTCCTGTGTTGAGCGTCACCGCGTTGGGCTCGATCGCGGCGACCCGCAAAATCGGGATGAAGATGCTGCGGCGGGTCGCCAAGTCGACAACCAGCCCCAACACCCGCGGTTGCTGGCGAACAATGCTGATGCTGATCACGACATCGCGGATACGCCCGAAGTTCTCGCCCATTGGCCCCAACACCAACATCCGCGCCAGCCGCGCGATGTACACCCTGTTGACCGATGCCATGGGAAAGAGCCTAGGCAGCTAGGCGCGTGACGGCAGCGAACCCGCTCTGGTGAGCCCCGCTAATGCGAATGCACCGCAAAAATCATGACGATCAGACCCACGATCAGGGTCGCGACGCCGATCACAATGCCGGCGACGGCCGTGCCGTAGCCGTCCTGGCGCGTCCGCTTGATCTGGTCGATCGCGATAATGCCCAGCACGATGGCCGCGATTCCGCCGATGCAGCAGAACAGGCCGGTAAACGACGCGATCAGCGACGCGATCGCCATCCCGTTTGTCCCGGGTGCCGCGACCTCCGCGGACCAGTAATCGCCCTTATACCCCGGCGCCGGGTAATAGCCGCCGGGATAGGGCGCAGCGCCGTAGCCGGGTGGCGGGCCACCGAATTGCGGCGGGCCCGGCGGGTAGGCCGAGCCGCCATGGCCGGGCTGCTGGTATCCGAAGGGCGGGGTGCCCGGTGGGTAGTCGAGTGGAACGTCGGGCGAGTACGGCGGGGGCGGATAGTCGGCTGGTGGCGGTGATGCCGGGTAATCCCAGGGCCCTGCCCAACCCGGCTGCTGCGGGTGCTGCCCACCGGCCGGGTGTGGCTCAGCGGCATCCTCGCCGCTGGCGCCGCCGGGAGCTGTCATGGTGTTCAACCTAGCCTGCAGGCTGCCTCGATAGGGTGGGAGGGCCGAGGTGAAACTATGGTCTCGGCAGAGGAGAATGAGCCGAAATGACTAGTCCGTTCCAGCCTGGCCAAGTCCCCGGTGCGACGCCCACGGGCGCGGCCTCCGGGCGCCGCGGGGTGCCGCAGTTGCCGACTCCGCCCAAGGGCTGGCCGGTGGGCTCTTATCCCACCTATGCCGAGGCGCAACGCTCCGTGGACTACCTATCCGAGCAGCAGTTCCCGGTGCAGCAGGTGACCATAGTCGGCGTCGACCTGATGCAGGTGGAACGGGTTACCGGCCGGCTGTCATGGCCCAAGGTGCTCGGTGGCGGTGTGCTCAGCGCGGCCTGGCTCGGGCTGTTCATCGGGTTGGTGCTCGGCTTCTTCAGCCCGAACCCGTGGGGTGCGCTGGCGACCGGGTTGGTCGCCGGGGTGTTCTTTGGCTTGATCACATCCGCTGTTCCGTATGCAATGGCACGTGGCACCAGGGATTTCAGCTCGACCATGCAGTTGGTCGCCGGCCGTTACGACGTACTCTGCGATCCGCAGAACGCGGAGAAGGCCCGGGATTTACTTGCGCGCCTGGCGATCTGACGGCCGGATGAATTGGTGGTGAGTCGCCGGGCACGCGTGCGCCGAGTGGGCGCCGTCGTGCTGGCGATTCTGACTGTCGTGTCGATGCTGCCGGCTTGCGGGGCGGTGAACACCGGGCTGGTGATCACCTTCTACTCCCCGGCGGCCGATGGGGCGACGTTCGCCGAAGTTGCCCGGCGCTGCAGTCAAGACTCCGGTGGCCGATACACCGTCGCACACGTCAGTCTTCCCAGAGCCCCTGGTGCGCAACGGCTGCAATACGCCCGCCGGCTCGCCGGTCATGACCGCACGCTGGACGTGATGTCGCTGGACGTCATCTGGACCGCGGAGTTCGCCGAAGCGGGCTGGGTGCTGCCGCTCTCCGACGATCCGGCCGGACGGGCGGAGGCCGACGTAGCCGTCGACACTTTGCCGGGTCCGCTTGCGACCGCCGGCTGGAAGCACAAACTCTACGGCGCGCCCCTCACCACCAACACCCAATTGCTTTGGTATCGATCAGATTTGGTGCATCAACCGCCGCACGACTGGAATGGCATGGTCGCCGAGGCGGCCCGCTTGCACGCCGCCGGACAGCCCAGCTGGATCGCCGTGCAGGCCAATCAGGGCGAGGGTTTGGTGGTGTGGTTCAACACGCTGCTGGTCAGCGCCGGCGGCCAGGTGCTCTCCGAAGACGGCCAGCACGTCACCCTGACCGACACTCCTGCGCACCGGGCCGCCACCGTCAACGCGCTGCGAATCCTCAAGTCGGTGGCCACCGCGCCGGGAGCCGACCCGTCGATCACCCGCACCGACGAGAGCACGGCGCGGCTGGCCGTCGAACAGGGCAGAGCCGCACTGGAAGTCAACTGGCCGTATGTGCTGGCGTCGATGCTTCAGAACGCGGTCAAGGGTGGTGTGAACTTCCTTCCGCTCAACCGCAATCCGGCGCTGGCCGGCAGCGTCAACCAGTTCGGGACTTTCGTGCCCAACGACGAGCAGTTCGGCATCGCGTATCAGGCCGCCCTGTCGGTGTTCGGCTTCGCGCCTTACCCGCCTGTGGTGCCGGGCCGGCCGGCCAAGGTGACGATCGGGGGGCTGAACCTGGCGGTGGCCAGCACGAGCCGTCATAAAGCTGAAGCGTTCGAAGCGATCAGATGCCTGCGCAGCCTGCAGAATCAGAAGTACATTTCGATCGACGGCGGTCTGCCCGCGGTGCGGACGTCGCTGTACTCCGACCCGCAATTCCAGGCGAAGTATCCGATGTACACCATCATTCGCCAGCAGTTGACCGATGCCGCGGTGCGTCCCGTGACGCCGGCCTACCAGGCGGTGGGGATCCGGCTGGCGACCACATTGAGCCCCATCACCGACATCGACCCCGAGCGCACGGCCGACGAACTGACCACGCAGGTGCGCAAGGCCATCGACGGTAAAGGGCTATTGCCGTGAATACCACGGTGCCCCGACTCTGGAACCGTCCGCCCGAGCAGCGACTGGCCTTCATCCTCGTCGCGCCGGCGGCAACGCTCATGGTGGCGGTGACGGCTTATCCGATCGCCTACTCCATCTGGCTGAGTCTGCAGCACAACAACTTAGCCACCCCGAACGACACCAGGTTCATTGGACTGGGCAATTACCAAACGGTCCTGACCGACCGGTATTGGTGGACGGCGCTGGCGGTGACGCTGGCCATCACCGTGGTTTCGGTGTCGATCGAGTTCGTGCTGGGCCTGGCGCTGGCGCTGGCGATGCACCACACCCTGTTCGGCAGGGGCCTGGTTCGCACCGCGGTGCTGGTGCCGTACGGCATCGTGACGGTGGTCGCTTCCTACAGTTGGTACTACGCCTGGACGCCGGGCACCGGCTATCTGGCCAACCTGCTGCCACAAGGCAGCGCGCCGCTCACCGAGCAGATTCCGTCGTTGGGCATTGTCGTCATCGCCGAAGTCTGGAAGACGACGCCGTTCATGTCCCTGTTGTTGCTCGCCGGATTAGCGCTGGTTCCAGAGGATTTGCTGAAAGCTGCGCAGGTTGACGGGGCCAGTGCCTGGCGGCGGCTGACCAGAATCATGTTGCCGATCATCAAGCCGGCGGTCGTGGTCGCGCTGCTATTCCGGACCCTGGACGCCTTCCGCATCTTCGACAACATCTACGTGCTGACCGAGGGCAACAACAACACCGGATCGGTGTCGATCCTGGGCTACGACAACCTTTTCGAAGGCTTCGACGTTGGACTGGGCTCGGCGATCAGCGTGCTGATCTTTGCATGCGTCGGCGTCATCGCGCTGATCTTCATCAAGGTATTCGGTGCCGCGGCACCGGGTGGTGACGTAGATGGACGCTGAGTTGACGGGCGCACGGCGCACGGCGATATGGGCCGTCATCAATACCTCGGTCGTGGTGTACGCCCTGCTGCCGGTGCTCTGGATTCTCAGCCTGTCGCTCAAGCCAACGTCAACTGTCAAGGACGGCAAGCTGATTCCGTCGGCGGTGACACTGGAAAACTATCGCGGTATCTTCCGTGGCGACTTGTTCGCCTCGGCGCTGATCAACTCCATCGGGATCGCGTTGATCGCCACCGGTATCGCGGTGCTGCTGGGCGCGATGGCGGCCTATGCGATCGCCCGGCTGAACTTTCCCGGCAAGCGACTGCTGATTGGTTCGACCCTGCTGATTACCATGTTCCCGGCGATCTCTTTGGTGACGCCGTTGTTCGAAATCGAACGCTGGATCGGGCTTTTCGATACCTGGCCCGGGCTTATTCTGCCCTACATCACCTTTGCTTTGCCCCTTGCCATTTACACGTTGTCGGCTTTTTTCCGGGAGATCCCGTGGGATCTGGAGAAGGCGGCCAAGATGGACGGCGCCACCCCGGCGCAGGCCTTCCGAAAGATCGTCGTCCCGCTGGCGGCGCCCGGATTGGTCACTGCGGCGATCCTGGTATTCATATTCGCCTGGAACGACCTGCTGCTGGCGTTGTCGCTGACTGCCACCAAGGCGGCGATCACGGCGCCGGTGGCGATTGCGAATTTCGGAGGCAGTTCGCAATTCGAGGAACCAACCGGATCGATCGCGGCCGGTGCCATCGTGATTACGGTTCCGATCATCGTGTTTGTTCTAATCTTTCAACGACGGATTGTCGCCGGGTTGACCTCAGGCGCCGTGAAGGGATAGCGCGATGGCCGATATTGTGCTGGAACACGTGAACAAGAGTTACCCCAACGGTCATACGGCGGTGCAGGACCTGAACCTCACCATCGCCGACGGTGAATTCCTGATCCTGGTCGGCCCGTCCGGATGCGGCAAGACCACCACGCTGAATATGATTGCCGGACTTGAAGATATCTCGTCGGGCGAATTGCGAATCGACGGTGAACGAGTCAACGAGAAGGCGCCCAAGGACCGCGACATAGCGATGGTGTTCCAGTCCTACGCGCTGTATCCGCACATGACGGTTCGGCAGAACATCGCCTTCCCGCTGACCCTGGCGAAGATGCCGAAGGCCGACATCGCACAGAAAGTCGCCGAAACCGCCAAAATCCTTGACCTCAGCGAACTCCTGGACCGCAAACCCTCTCAGTTGTCCGGTGGTCAGCGTCAGCGGGTCGCGATGGGCCGCGCCATCGTGCGTCATCCCAAGGCGTTCTTGATGGACGAGCCGCTATCCAACCTGGACGCCAAGCTGCGCGTGCAGATGCGCGGCGAGATCGCCCGGCTGCAGCGCCGGTTGGGCACCACCACGGTCTACGTCACCCACGACCAGACCGAGGCGATGACGCTGGGTGATCGCGTGGTGGTGATGCACGGCGGCGTCGCCCAGCAGACCGGAACCCCCGCGGAGCTCTACGCGCGTCCGGCGAATCTCTTCGTGGCGGGGTTCATCGGCTCGCTTCCAATGAACTTCTTCCCCGGCACACTGACGCCGAACGGTCTGACGCTGCCGTTCGGCGAGGTGATGCTGAGTCCGGATGTCCAGGAGGTGATCGCCGCGCATCCGAAGCCCGAGAGCGTCATCGTCGGGGTGCGGCCCGAACATCTGCTGGATGCCGGTTTGATCGACGGCTTCCAGCGCATCGCGGCGACAACCTTCCAGGTGAAGGTCGACCTGGTCGAATCGCTCGGGGCCGACAAGTACGTGTACTTCACCACCGCGGGATGCGACGTCCATTCCGTCCAGCTCGACGAGCTGGCCGCCGAGTCGGAGGTCGCCGAAAACCAGTTCGTGGCAAGGGTTCCCGCCGAGTCGAAAGCCGTCATCGGCGAGCCCGTCGAATTGGCTTTCGACACCGGGAAACTCGCGGTCTTCGACGCCGACTCCGGGGTGAACCTGACCATCGCCGGGACGCAAGCCGCGCAGTGACACAAATCCTGGACCAGGTAAGGGCACACCTGCGCGACTACTTCGCCAAGGCGAGTGAGGGGGCGTGGGGTGAGCCCGATTCGGCGAGCGTGACATTTCTGGGTACCGAACCGATCGAGATGCTGAGATTCCTTGCCACCGACTCAGTGGTGCAGTACGTGTCGCTGGGGTGCTCGCGGCATCCGATGGGTGATCCCAGCGAAATCATCGTCGACCCGTTGCGCGGCCCGCGTGCCGAAGTCGCGCTGTGCCTGCGAGATCCCGGCCCGGCCACCGGAATCGCCCGCAGCCTGGCGATGCTGGCGGCCGCACCGGCTGTCGATGGTGTGGTGCTGGCCCCCGGCGCGCTGGTGGACCTCGGGTCGCCACTGTGGTCCTGGCCGTCGCGACGAGTGCCGTTTACCGCTGTTCTGTTGAGCGACAGCGACATTCCGGACCTGCCGCTACAGCCGCCGTGCGACCCGGTGGTGTTTCTCTCGGCGACTCCGATCACCGCGACCGAGGCGGCGTGGGTGCGACTCAAAGGCGCCGACGCGATGCGGCAGGCCTGGGAGAGCGACGGTGTCGACGTGCTGGATCCGAACCGTCGCGCGGCACAACCTAACTGAGCCAAGGCCGCACACTCAATGTGGCTAAAGCCAGTTGTTCCTGCGGAATTGGAAGTACAGGACCAAACAAGCCAGGGTCATCAGGGCCATGACGCCCGGGTAGCCCCACGTCCAGTCCAGCTCGGGCATGAAATGAAAGTTCATCCCGTAGATCGCGGCGACCGCGGTGGGCAACGCCGCGATACCGGCCCAGGCCGCCATCTTGCGCATGTCATTGTTCTGCTGCATGCCGACGCGCGCCAACGCCGCCTGGATCAGCGAGTTGAGCATGTCGTCGTAGCTGGCGATCTGGTCCGCGGCCTCGGACTGGTGGTCGCCGACATCGCGCAGGTAGCGCCGCACCTCCTTGGAGATCAGATCCTTGTTCTCCATCTGCATTCGATGGAATGCCGCAGACAGCGGGTTGACGCAGCGGCGTAGCTCGACGACCTCACGTTTGAGCAGGTAGATCGGTTCGACGTCGAGCTTGCGGCCCGGGGCGAACGCCACCTCCTCGATGCTGTCGATATCGCCTTCCATCAGCCGGGTCACCTCGAGGTAGTGGTCCA
This sequence comes from Mycobacterium montefiorense, assembly GCF_025823255.1. Taxonomy (NCBI): domain Bacteria; kingdom Bacillati; phylum Actinomycetota; class Actinomycetes; order Mycobacteriales; family Mycobacteriaceae; genus Mycobacterium; species Mycobacterium montefiorense. The sequence goes on from NZ_JACKVL010000007.1 coordinate 299,464, forward strand.
CGACGTAGTCGGCGATCGCGTGCATCACTGCGAACGGCCCCAGTCGCAGCTGCTCACCATCGGCTTCCATGCTCTTGCGCACTTCGGCCAGCCCACTGTGCTCGCCGTGGCGGACGGTGACCACGAAGTCCTTGCCGACGAAGACCATCACCTCGCCGCTTTCCACAATCTCTCGCGCCAGCGCGACCGACTCGTGTGGGACGTACTTGACCGTCTTGAGCACCAGCACCAGCGTGTCGTCGTAGCGCTCCAGCTTGGGTCGCTGATGTGCGCACACCGCGTCTTCGACGGCCAGCGGGTGCAATCCGAAAACGTCCGCCACCTCTTTCATCTGGGTCTCGTTCGGCTCGTGCAAGCCGACCCAAACGAAGGCGTCGTGCCCCAGCATCTCGATCTGGTGCACTTTGCTGCATGCGGCTGGGTAGCTGAACTTGCCGGGAAGCCGGTTACCTCCGACGTAGACGGCGCAGTCGACCAGGGCCTCGTGGGGTGCTGGGGGTTCGGGAGCGGGTTGTGGTTGCGGCTCGTGCGCGATCGTCCGAAGCGCCTCCGGCAATGCGTCGAAACCCTCGAACACCTCAACCTCCTATCGCACCGCAGAGCGGTGCTCATGCTACGCGTGCAGGTAAAACACGGCGTGAAATGGCGCGGCCAGCGGCCGGCAACGGTTGCCCGGTGCGCCGCGGCGAATTCGGACCGGAGATTTCGCGCGGCCAGCGGTGCGCTAGTTTCGTGGGCGACCGCTTGACCTTCTCCATAAGGAGTAAACCGACGTGAGCGCAAGTCCACTCAAGGTGGCCGTCACCGGCGCTGCCGGCCAGATCGGCTACAGCCTGCTGTTCCGCCTGGCATCCGGCTCGCTGCTGGGGCCCGACCGCCCGATCGAGCTGCGGCTGCTCGAGATCGAGCCCGCGCTCAAGGCGCTCGAGGGCGTCGTGATGGAGCTCGATGACTGCGCGTTCCCGCTGCTGTCGGGTGTCGAGATCGGCGCGGACGCGAACAAGATCTTCGACGGCGTCAACCTGGCCCTGCTGGTCGGTGCGCGGCCGCGTGGCCCGGGCATGGAACGCGGTGACCTGCTGGAGGCCAACGGCGCGATCTTCACCGCGCAGGGCAAGGCGCTGAACTCGGTCGCCGCCGACGACGTCCGCATCGGAGTGACCGGCAACCCTGCCAACACGAACGCACTGATCGCGCTGAGCAACGCCCCCGACATCCCCACGGAGCGGTTCTCCGCGCTGACCCGCCTGGACCACAACCGGGCGATCTCGCAGCTGGCCCGCAAGACCGGCGCCGACGTCACCGACATCAAGAAGGTGACGATCTGGGGCAACCACTCGGCCACGCAGTACCCCGACATCTTCCATGCTGAGGTCGGCGGCAAGAACGCGGCCGAGGTCGTCAACGACCAGAACTGGATCGAGAACGACTTCATCCCCACGGTCGCCAAGCGCGGTGCTGCGATCATCGACGCACGCGGCGCCTCCTCGGCCGCCTCGGCCGCGTCGGCGACCGTCGATGCCGCCCGCTCCTGGCTGCTGGGCAGCCCGAAGGATGACTGGGTGTCGATGGCGGTCCTCTCCGACGGCTCCTACGGCGTCCCGGAGGGAATCGTGTCGTCGTTCCCGGTGACCACCAAGGATGGCAACTGGTCGATCGTGCAGGGGCTGGAGATCGACGAGTTCTCCCGCGGCCGCATCGACAAGACCACCGCCGAGCTGGTCGATGAGCGCGCCGCCGTCACGGAACTGAAGCTGATCTGAGGCAGTCGATTAGGGCTACTAATGGGTAGTAAGTACCCTGGGCCCGTGTCCGAAATCGTGCCGTCACAGATCGTCATCGGGGACGACGAGATCTTCGAGGCCCATGTAGGCGGGAAGCTTTCGGTCGAGATGAAGGCTCCGCTGGACACGCAGCGCGCATTGTCGATTGCCTATACGCCGGGTGTCGCACAGGTCAGTCGGGCGATCGCCGCGGACCACACTCTGGCCGACCGCTACACGTGGGCGAACCGGTTGGTGGCCGTCGTCAGCGACGGCAGCGCCGTCCTGGGCCTGGGCGACATCGGACCGGCCGCGGCGCTGCCGGTGATGGAGGGCAAGAGCGCGCTGTTCAAGCAGTTCGCCGATCTGGACGCGATCCCGATCGTGCTGGACACCAAGGAGCCCGACGAGATCGTCGAGACGCTGGTGCGGCTGCGGCCGACGTTCGGCGCGGTAAACCTCGAAGACATCTCGGCGCCCCGCTGCTTCGAGATCGAACGGCGGGTCATCGAGGCGCTGGACTGCCCGGTGATGCACGACGACCAGCACGGCACCGCGATTGTCGTGCTGGCCGCGCTGATGGGCGCCAGCAAGCTGCTGGGCCGCGACATGGGCTCGATGCGGGTAGTGGTCTCGGGTGCCGGGGCAGCGGGCGTTGCCTGCTCGAAACTTCTTCTCGCAATGGGCGTTTCGGACATCACGGTGCTCGACTCGCAGGGCATCCTGCACACCGGCCGCAACGACATGAACATCGTCAAGACCGATCTGGCGCGCAGCAGTAATCCGCGCGGTCTGACCGGCGGCATGGTGGAAGCGCTGAAGGAAGCCGACGTGTTTCTCGGGGTGTCGGCCGGCGTGGTCCCCGAGGAGCTCATCGCCACGATGGCGTCCGATTGCGTTGTGTTCGCGCTGTCCAACCCGGACCCGGAGATCGCGCCCGACGTCGCGGCCAAGTACGCCGCAGTGGTGGCCACCGGCCGCAGCGATTTCCCCAACCAGATCAACAATGTCCTGGCGTTTCCCGGGGTGTTCCGCGGCGCGCTGGATGCCGGGGCGCGGCGGATCACCGAAAAGATGATGGTGGCCGCGGCCGAGGCGATCTTCTCCGTCGTGAGCGACGACCTGGCACCCGACCGGATCGTGCCCAGCCCACTGGACCCAGGCGTCGGTGAGGCAGTGGCGCAAGCCGTGGCGCGGGCTGCGAACAGCACGGAGTGAAAATCGGCAGGCTCGCGGCGTTTCTGCTCGCTGCCGTGCTCGCTGCCCCGTTGTGCGCCGGCTGTGCGGCCGGCACCGGCGACCATCGTGGCGCCCCCGCCCTGGTGGTCGGTTCCCGCGATGACGCCATGTCGAAGCTGCTGACCGGCGTGTACCTCGCGGCGCTGCGATCGTACGGTTTCGCCGCGCAAGCTCAGACCGGTGACGACCCGATGGCGCGACTGGACTCCGGCGCCTTCACCGTCACGCCGGCCTTTACCGGCCAGACCTTGCAGACCTTGCAGCCCGGCGCGACGGCGACCTCCGATGCGCCGGTCTACCGTGCGATGGTGTCGGCACTGCCCGAAGGTATTGCCGCCGGCGACTACACGACGGCCGCCGAGGACAAACCCGTCCTGCTGGTCGCGCAACCCACCGCCAAGGCCTGGGGTGGTCAGGATCGCAGCGCGGATCTTTCCACGCTGGGAAGACACTGCGGCGGGCTGACCGTCGGTATCGTTACCGGCCGTCAAGCGCCGTCGCTGGTGGGCACCTGCCGGCTGCCCGCCCCGCGCGAATTCCCGGATGGCACAACGATGTTCGCGGCAGTGCGGGCCGGGCAGCTGACGGCGGGATGGACTACCACGGCCGATCCCGCGATGCCGGGTGATCTGGTGCCACTGGCCGACGGCACACCCGCGCTGATCCGGGCGGAGAATGTGGTGCCGCTCTACCGTCGCAATGTGCTGAGCGATCGGCAGGTGCTGGCGATCAACGAAGTAGCGGGTGTGCTGGACACCGCGGCGTTAGCCGACATGCGCCGCCAAGTCGCGGCAGGCGCCGATGCATTGGCGGTCGCCGGCGGGTGGCTCGCCGAACACCCGCTGGGCCGCTGAGGACCTAGCGGTTGCTGAACGAAGTGAGCCGGTGTGTGACGGTTCCAAACAGCCGCTGATAGGCCGGGCCCATCAGCCGCACCAGCGCATCCAGCACCTTGGCGTCCGTGCCGACCAGCACCCGGGCCTTGTTCTTGCGAACCCCCTCCAAGATGACGCGCGCGGCCTTCTCTGCAGTGGTGCTGGCCATCCGCTTGTCGAATACCTTGGCCAGTTCGGCCGCATCGAGTCCTTCGGCGACGGTGGCGTTGCGCGCGATCCCGGTCTTGACGCCGCCCGGGTGCACCGTGGTCACCTTCACCGGGTGGCCGGCCACGAACATCTCCTGGCGCAGCGCTTCGGTGAAGCCGCGGACCGCGAACTTGGCCGCGTTGTACGCCGCCTGACTCGGCACGGCGAACAGCCCGAACACACTCGACACGTTGACGACGTGGCCGTCACCCGAAGCGATCAGGTGCGGCAGAAATGCCTTGGTGCCGTTGACGACTCCCCAGAAGTCGACGTCCATCACCCGTTCGATGTCCTTGAATTGGCTGACCTCGATGTCGCCGGTGAACGCGATGCCGGCGTTGTTGTAGATCTGGTTTACCTTGCCGAAGTGGGCGTTGACCGCGTCAGCGTAGGCCAGGAAGGCCTCGCGTTCGGTCACGTCGAGTCGGTCGCATAGGTACGGCGCCCCGATTGCTTTCAGCTGTTCCTCGGTCTGTGCCAGTCCCTCGGTGTTGACGTCACTGATTGCGACGCTGGCACCCGAGCGGGCGAGTTCGACGGCCAGCGCCTGGCCGATTCCCGAACCCGCGCCCGTGACCACCGCGACCTTGCCAGCGAACCCCTGCATGTGCACTCTCCCTCGTGTCCACAATTGCCTCAAGGTTACCGGTACCGGCGGTCTCGGATAGCGGCAGGGTGCCCGGTCGATCAGCTCTTGGGCGCCAGCAACCGCCGCACCCAGGTCGCCAACCGGGCCAGCAGCGTGGACCCACCGAACATCAGTTCGGGATATCGCCCACCGAACACCCGGACCATCAGGTCTGCGGATTTGGCATCCGAGCCGATCAGCACCCGGGCCCTGTTCTTGCCCACCGCAGCCAAGATGATGCGGGCGGCCTGTTCGGCAGTGGTCTTGGCAATCTGCTGGTCGAAGTTCTCCAGGATCTCGTCCTGGGAGAGTCCCATGCCCTCGGCGATCTCGGCGTTGGTCCCGAAAGACGTCCTGACGCCGCCCGGGTGCACCACGGTCACCCCGACCGGGTGTCCGGCCACCACCATCTCCTGGTGCAGCGCCTCGGTGAAGCCGCGGACGGCGAATTTCGCCGAGACATAGCCGACCTGACCCGGCAAGGCGATCACACCGAGCACGCTGGAGATATTGATGACGTGGCCGTCCCCGGAGGCAATCAGGTGGGGGAGAAATGCCTTGGTGCCGTTGACGACTCCCCAGAAGTCGACGTCCATCACCCGTTCAACGTCCTTGAAGTCGCTGAACTCGAGGGTGCCGATGTGGGTCAGCCCCGCGTTGTTGTAGATCTGATTGACCTTGCCGAAGTGCTCGTTGACCGCGTCGGCGTAAGCCTGGAAGGCTTCGCGTTCGGTCACGTCGAGCCGATCGGCCCTGACCGGCACCCCGATGGCCTTGAGCTGTTGCTCGGTCTGGGCCAGGCCCTCGGCGTCAACGTCGCTGATCGCGACGCTGGCACCCGAGCGGGCGAGTTCGACGGCCAGCGCCTGGCCGATTCCCGAACCCGCGCCCGTGACCACCGCGACCTTGCCGGCGAACTTCTTCATAGACAACCTTCCTCAAGTCCGCCCCGTCCGTCGAGGTTAGCCGGTGCCAGCAAAGGTCCAGCGGGCGGACTGACGAACCTCAGCCGAACGCGGTGTCGAGTATTTCCTGTTGCTCGACGGCGTGCACCTTCGACGATCCCGAGGAGGGAGCCGACATGGCGCGTCGGGAGATGCGCTTGATCCCGGTCAACTTTTCCGGCAGCAACTCGGGCAGCTCCAGGCCGAAGCGGGGCCAGGCGCCCTGGTTGGCCGGCTCTTCCTGTACCCAGAAGAACTCGTTGGCCTCCGGGTAGCGGTCCAGCGTCTCGGCCAATCGGCGTTTGGGCAGCGGCGCCAGCTGCTCGATGCGCACAATCGCGACATCGTCGCGGTTGTCCTTGGCCTTGCGGGCCACCAGCTCGTAGTAGATCTTGCCGCTGGTCAGCAGGACTCTGCGGACCTTGCTGCGATCGCCGATGCCGTCTTCGTAGGTGGGTTCCTCTAGCACCGAGCGGAACTTGATCTCGGTGAAATCCCTGATGTCGCTGACCGCTGCCTTGTTGCGCAGCATCGACTTCGGAGTGAAGACGATCAGCGGGCGCTGGATGCCGTCTAGCGCGTGCCGGCGCAGCAGGTGGAAATAGTTGGACGGGGTAGACGGCACCGCGATCGTCATCGAACCCTCGGCCCACAGCTGCAGGAAGCGTTCGATCCGGCCGGAGGTGTGGTCCGGGCCCTGGCCTTCATGGCCGTGCGGCAGTAACAGCACCACGTTGGACAACTGCCCCCACTTGGCCTCGCCGGAGCTGATGAATTCGTCGATGATCGACTGCGCGCCGTTGACGAAGTCGCCGAACTGCCCCTCCCACAACACAAGTGCGTCCGGGTTGCCCACGGTGTAGCCGTACTCGAAGCCCACCGCGGCGTACTCGGACAGCGGTGAGTCGTAGACCAGGAACTTGCCCCCGGTCGGGGTGCCGTCTTTGTTGGTCGCAAGCAGCTGCAGCGGCGTGAACTCCTCGCAGTTGCGGCGATCGATGATCACCGAATGCCGTTGCGAGAAGGTGCCGCGGCGGGTGTCTTGTCCCGACAGCCGGATCAGCTTGCCCTCGGCGACCAGGGTTCCCAGTGCCAGCAGCTCGCCGAACGCCCAGTCGATCTTGCCCTCGTAGGCCATCTCGCGGCGCTTCTCGAGCACCGGCTGCACGCGTGGGTGCACGGTGAAACCTTCTGGGGCGGAAAGGAATGCGTCGCCGATCCGGGCCAGCAGCGACTTGTCGACAGCGGTGGCAAGCCCCGCGGGCACCAGCTGGTCGGCCTCCACCGATTCGCTTGGCAGCGCGCCGTGCTTTTCCACCTCGCGGACTTCGTTGAACACCTGCTCGAGTTGGCCCTGGTAGTCGCGCAGCGCGTCCTCGGCTTCCTTCATCGAGATGTCACCGCGGCCGATCAGGGCTTCGGTGTAGCTCTTGCGGGCCCCGCGCTTGGTGTCGACGACGTCGTACATGTAGGGGTTGGTCATCGACGGGTCGTCGCCTTCGTTGTGCCCGCGACGGCGGTAGCACAGCATGTCGATGACCACGTCCTTGCGGAACGTCTGGCGGAAGTCCACGGCCAGCCGCGCCACCCACACGCACGCTTCCGGGTCGTCGCCGTTGACGTGGAAGATCGGCGCGCCGATCATCTTGGCGACGTCCGTGCAGTACTCGCTGGATCGGGAGTACTCCGGCGCGGTGGTGAAGCCGATCTGGTTGTTGACGATCACGTGAATGGTGCCGCCGACGCGATAACCGGGCAGCAGGGCCAGGTTCAGCGTCTCGGCGACCACACCCTGGCCGGCGAATGCGGCGTCGCCGTGCAACATCAGCGGCACGACCGAGAAGCCGTCGTCGCTGTTGCCCTTGTCCAGCAGGTCCTGCTTGGCCCGGACCAATCCCTCCAGCACCGGGTCGACAGCTTCCAGGTGCGACGGGTTGGCCGTCAGCGAAACCGCAATGTCGTTGTCGCCGAACATCTGCAGGTACACGCCGGTGGCGCCGAGGTGATACTTGACGTCGCCGGACCCGTGCGCCTGTGACGGGTTGAGGTTGCCCTCGAACTCGCTGAAGATCTGCGAGTAGGGCTTGCCCACGATGTTGGCTAGTACGTTGAGCCGGCCGCGGTGCGGCATCGCGATGACCACTTCGTCCAGGCCGTGCTCGGCGCACTGGTCGATCGCCGCATCCATCAGGGGGATCTGACTTTCGGCGCCTTCCAGCGAGAAGCGCTTCTGCCCAACGTATTTGGTCTGCAGGAAGGTTTCGAAGGCCTCGGCGGCGTTGAGCTTGGACAGGATGTACTTCTGTTCGCCCACCGTCGGTTTGACGTGCTTGGTCTCGACTCGCTCTTCGAGCCATCGCTGTTGTTCGGGCTCGAGGATGTGGGTGTATTCCACGCCGATGTGCCGGCAGTACGCGTCGCGCAGCAGGCCCAGCACGTCGCGCAGCTTCTTGTATTCGCAACCGGCGAACCCGTTGACCTTGAACACCCGATCCAGATCCCAGAGTGTCAGGCCATGATTGAGGATTTCGAGGTCGGGATGGCTGCGGAATCGGCTGGTGTCCAACCGCAGTGGATCGATGTCGGCCATCAGATGTCCGCGGTTGCGGTAGGCCCCGATCAGTTCCATCACGCGGGCGTTCTTGTCGACGATCGAGTCCGGGTTGTCGGTGCTCCACCGCACCGGCAGGTACGGGTTACCCAGCTCCCGGAAGATGTCGTCCCAGAACGCATCCGAGAGCAGCATCTCGTGGATGGTGCGTAGGAAGTCGCCGGACTCCGCGCCCTGGATGATGCGGTGGTCGTAGGTCGAGGTCAGGGTGATCAGCTTGCCGATGCCCAGCTCGGCGATGCGTTCCTCGCTGGCGCCCTGGAACTCGGCGGGGTATTCCATCGCGCCCACACCGATGATGGCGCCCTGGCCGGCCATCAGCCGCGGCACCGAGTGCACGGTGCCGATGGTGCCCGGATTGGTCAACGAAATCGTGACTCCACCAAAGTCTTCGGCGGTCAGCTTGCCATCGCGGGCGCGGCGCACGATGTCTTCGTAGGCGGAGACGAATTCGGCGAACCGCATTGTTTCGCAGCCCCTGATGCCGGCTACCACCAGGGAGCGTTTGCCGTCTTTGCCCTGAAGGTCAATGGCCAGACCGAGATTGGTGTGCGCCGGGGTGACGGCGTTGGGTTTTCCGCCGACCTCGGCGTAGTGCCGGTTCATGTTGGGGAACTTCTTGACCCCCTGCACCAGCGCATAGCCCAGCAGATGCGTGAAGGAGATCTTGCCGCCGCGAGTGCGCTTGAGTTGGTTGTTGATGACGATCCGGTTGTCGATCATCAGCTTCGCCGGGACGGCACGGACGCTGGTTGCCGTCGGCACGTCCAGCGACGCGGACATGTTCTTGACGACGGCCGCGGCGGCGCCGCGCAGCACCTGCACCTCGTCGCCCTCGGCCGGCAGGGGCTGGGGGGGCTTTGGGGCGGGCGCAGCGGGCGGTGGCGTCGCGGCGCCGTTGCCGGCGGGAGCCGGGCTGGCAGGCCTGGCGGGGGCCGGCGGGGCGGCCGGCGGCTCGGCGACGGCGACCGGCGTGGGCGCCGGGGCGGCAGCGGCGGGCGGTGGTTGCGCGGGGCTCGGGGTGTCCTGGCCGGCTGTGGTGGTCGGCTCGGGGTTGTAGTCCACCAGGAACTCGTGCCAGCTCGGATCCACCGAGGAGGGGTCGTCTCGGAACTTGCGGTACATCTCCTCGACCAGCCATTCGTTCTGCCCGAATGGTGAACTGATGTTGCTCACGGCCGCTGTTCTCCTCAATTCTCTTGTCCTGCAGGCTCTATAAGCGCTATTGCCCGCCGCTTGGACTCTGCGCACCTCGGTTGACGAGGTACCTCACACCCGCGGCGGACTACTGCGTTTCCGCCTCATAAAGGCTAACCCTTCGCCGCTATTTCGCCAGCGAGACGTCGGAACCCGGGTCGCGATGGCTACTGGCTCGCTTCGCACACCGCCGGCAACACGTGCAAGGTGTTCGGCCAGCGGGCCGGCGGGGCGCCGAATGCCTGGCGGGCATTACGGACGATCTTCTTAGCCACGATCCGGTTGCCGGCGCCACCGACCGCGGCCCCGATGCCGACAGGCAGCATTTTGCCGAACATGAGCGCGCCGCGTCGCACCGCATACCGCTTGACGAAGTATTTGAGCATTCGGCTGTTCAGCCGGCCCAGAGTCGACAGCGGCAGCGACGCCATGCCCTCGGCCAGCCATCCGCCGTTGGTACGCGCGGGACCGATCAGCTCGCCGATGGCCTTCTTGCTGTCGTCGCCGACCAACACGGACAGCACCAGCGCGCGACGCCGCTCGTGGTGATCGGCGGGGATGCCGTAGACCTGGGCCTGCGCCAGGACGAAGATCGCCGTTGCCTCCATGAAGAACACGGTCTCGCCGGCGCCCGCCGACATCGCCGTCAACGTCCCGATACCGGGGAATGTCGCCGCCGACCCCACCGCGGCCCCGCTGGCCGTCAATGCGGCCAGATACCTGCTTTCCAGCTTGGCGACGATCTCCGCCGGGCTCGCGCCGGGGAACGCCCGCCGCAGCCGGGCCACATAGGCTTCCGCGGCGGGAGCCTGGATCCGCGAACTACGCTCGATGACCTGCGCCAATGCCCGTGCAGATGCCTTGGGGCGACCGGAGCGCCCGGGCGGCACGTTATTTGGCGGTTGCTCAGATCGTTTCAGGGGCCAAATCCCTGACCTATTGCGTCGAGCGCTCATAGTGCCTCTCCTGCGAATGGCGTTCCCTTCAGGCTAACGCGAGTTTGCTGAACACGCGGTTAGCGGTAAGCCGTGCGCGTTCTTTGGGCCGCGGCGGAAAAAGGGGTGGGCAGCACGTCGGCAAAACCGGAATAATGCAGGCTGGACACAGGTCGGTGGCGATGCGGGCCGTTTGTCGACCGCCGTTGAGGGCTCGCTGGATGCGGGCGGTATCACACCTGCTCACGGCGGTAAGCCCGTCGTTGGGTCGCCGAAGTGAGGTGAGTGCATGACCGCGGCCACGTCCGGACCGTCCGGGGGACCCCGGCGCACCGTGCCGAGTCGTGCCGACCTGGCCAAAGATCGCAAGTTCGGCGCTCCGCGGAGCCCAAGCCCGTGGAACGCGCTCTGGGCGATGATGATCGGGTTCTTCATGATCATGGTCGACTCGACCATCGTCGCGATTGCCAACCCGACGATCATGGTCGACCTGCATATCGGGTACGACGCCGTGGTCTGGGTGACGAGCGCCTACTTGCTGGGCTATGCGGTGGTGTTGCTGGTAGCCGGTCGGCTCGGTGACCGGTTCGGCCCGAAGAAGCTCTACGTGATCGGCCTGGTGGTGTTCACCGTCGCGTCGATCTGGTGCGGGCTGTCCGGTAGCGCCGGCATGCTGATCGCCGCTCGGGTGGTACAGGGGGTCGGCGCCGGGGTGCTCACCCCGCAGACGTTGTCGACGATCACCCGGATCTTCCCGCCGGAGCGGCGCGGGGTGGCGGTCAGCGTGTGGGGCGCCACCGCCGGCGTCGCCAGCCTGGTGGGTCCGCTGGCCGGCGGCGTGCTGGTGGACGGGCTGGGCTGGGAGTGGATCTTTTTCGTCAATGTCCCGATCAGTGTCGTCGGCGTGGCGCTGGCGGTGTGGCTGGTTCCCGAGCTGCCCACCCAGGCGCACCGGTTCGATCTGATCGGCGTCGCCCTGTCCGGGGTCGGCATGTTTGCGATCGTGTTCGGTCTGCAGCAGGGCCAGGCCGAACGATGGCAGCCGTGGATCTGGGCGACGATCGTCGCGGGAGCCGGGTTCGTTTCGGCGTTCGTCTATTGGCAGTCGGTGAACACCCAGGAGCCGCTGATCCCACTGGACGTCTTCACCGACCGCGACTTCAGCCTGTGCAGCGTTGGGGTGGCCATCACGTCGTTCGCCGCGACGGCGATGATGTTGCCGCTGACCTTCTTTACCCAGACGGTGTGCGGGCTGTCACCGACCCGTTCGGCCCTGCTGCTCGCTCCGATGGCGATCGCTAATGGAGTGCTGGCGCCGTTCGTCGGCCGGATCGTTGACCGATACCACCCGCGGCCGGTGCTCGGTTTCGGCTTCTCGGTGTTGGCAATCGCAATGACCTGGCTTTCCTTCGAGATGACTCCGGAAACCCCGATTTGGCGGTTGGTGTTGCCGTTCGGCGCAATTGGTGTCGGGATGGCGTTTGTGTGGTCGCCGCTGACGGCTACCGCGACCCGCAACCTGCCGGCGCAGCTGGCCGGAGCCGGCTCCGCTGTCTACAACTCCGTCCGCCAGCTCGGCGCGATGCTGGGCAGCGCCGCCATGGCGGCGTTCATGACGTGGCGGATCAGCACCGAGATGCCGCCTGACGTGTCCGATCATGACGCGGGGGATGGCGGTATTCCGTTGCAACTGCCCGAATTCGTCCGCGAGCCGTTCTCGGCCGCGATGTCGCAGTCGGTGCTGTTGCCCGCATTCATCGCGTTGTTCGGCATAGTCGCCGCGCTGTTCCTGGTCGGCTTCACCCCTGCGCTGCTGGCCCGCGCGGGCATCGGCGGTGCGCCGCCCCAGCACGACGACGACGATGACGACGACTATGTCGAAGTCATCCTGCGGCGTGAGCCCAGCGCGGCTGCCCAACCGCCGTGGCGACCGGAACCGATGGGATTCGCCCACAACAGCTCTCACGTCACCCACGAAAAGCGGGTTCGCCCGATGGTCGAGCCTGCGCCGCACTGGCACGGTCCCGCCACCCGCAGCGATCGCGGCGCGCCGCCGCCGGGACGGCGCACGAACAGTCCCATCCGGCGTCGGCTCACCGAGGGTGAGGCGCCGCGCGGCCCTCACTACAACCACGATCCAGACGACGACACCAAAGGCCACGGCCGGCATTCCGCGGGGCGCTAGGCCGGCCTCAGGCGCTCGTCAGGGCCAAAAAGCCGCCCAGTTCCAGCAGGCCGGCCGGCGTGCCCGGCAGGTACTCGGTCAGCAATTCCGAACGCACGATCACTGCTGTGTACTGCGCCCGGCTGACGGCGACATTGAGCCGATTCCTGTTGAGCAAGAACGAAATTCCGCGTGGCACTTCATCGGCTGAGGACGCCGTCATCGAGATGAAGACCACCGGAGCCTGCCCGCCCTGGAACTTGTCGACGGTCCCGACCCGCACGTCGCCCAGACCCGCGGCGGCCAACCGCCGCCGCACCAGCGACACTTGGGCGTTGTACGGCGCCAGCACCAACACGTCCGCGGCGGCCAACGGTCGGCTGCCGTGCTCGTCAGTCCAGGACGACCCGAGCAGGCCCGCGATCTCGGCGACGATCACGCCGGCTTCCTCGGGGCTTTCGATCGAATTACCTTGGTGTCCAACGGAAAGCGCGCGCACACCGGGCTGACAGCCATCGAGGCGGCGTGCGGCGGTGCGCTCGATGACCGAATGCAGTCTGCCTTCGTAGGACAGCTCGGATACCGCGGCGCAGACCGCCGGATGCATCCGGTAGGAGCAGTCCAGGAAGTAGCCGCGCTCATCGGGCAGCGTGCGCTGACCGTCGACCAGCCAGTCAAGTGCCGATGTGTCGACCGGTTCGGGATGAGTGCCCTGACTGACCTGCGGCAACTGCTGCGGGTCCCCGAGCAGCAGTAGGTTGACCGCCGCCGGCGCCACGGCGATCGTGTTGGCCAAGCAGAACTGGCCTGCCTCGTCGATGACGAGCAGATCCAGGCTGCCCGGCAGCACTCGGTTGGCGTTAGCGAAATCCCAAGCCGTGCCGCCGATCACGCATCCGGCGCTGGCCGAGATGAATGTCCCGTAGTCGCCGCTGCCGATCTCGCGCCAGCGCGGCGCGTGGTGGTCGTACTTCTTCTTCGCGACCCGGCCCGGGTCCAGCCCCGCATCGATCACGGCGCCCAGCAGGTTCTCCACCGTGGCATGCGATTGCGCCACCACACCGACGCGCCAGCCGTGATCGGCGACCAAGCGGGTGATCACTTGTGCGGCGGTGTAAGTCTTTCCGGTGCCCGGCGGGCCGTGTACGGCGAGGTAGGACGAGTCGAGGTCGCGCGCCGCCGCGGTGATGTCGGCGATGGTGTCGTTGCTGCGCGGCAGCGGGGCGCCGCTTTTCGTGCGGGGCGCTCTGCGCAGCAGGACGTCGGTCATCGCGGTGTGGGGGAGTCGCGGCAGTCCGGCGGCCAGGGTCTTAGCGGTGGATTCGATGGATTCGCGCAGTGCGGTGGTGGCAATGGGTGGCCCGGGTGTCAGGGCGAACGGTAACTGGTGAAATGCATTGCCGTCACTGCCGACTCGTTCCAGGATGACGACTTCGGTGGGTATTGCGGGGTCGTCGACCTCGACGATCTGTGCGCGCCCGGTCGCGCGCCGGTCGGGATTGTCGCTCATGCTCGGCGGAGCCGGCGCCTCGTAGAGCGCGAACACGTCCTTCATCAGGTCGCCGCGGGCCAGTTCGCCGCGCAGCGCCACCCGCCGCTGCGGCTTGCGGGCACGTGGCGGCAGATGCCAGTCCACGCTGACCGACACGCTGTCCGATGCCGGGTCGGAAATGAACACGTCGGTGTTGTCCGCCCACTCGTCGACCGGGAAGTTGAGTCGGTCGAAATGTGCCCACCAGAAAGGCTTGTCCTCACGCCGGTGGTAGCCGCGCGCCGCGCCGACCAGCGCGACGGCGATCTGCTCCGGTGTCCGGTCGCCGACGGCGGCATCGCCGGTGAACGCTGATAGGGCGGCCGCCAGCTCGTCATGGTCGTCCACGGTGTCGCCACCGCAAACAGGTTGGGCTCCAACCGGTGTGACGCCGGACTCCCAGGCGCGCACTAGCAGCCAGTTACGCAACTCCTGAGTCGACCGGCAGTCGTAGTGGTTGTAGTCCTCGATCTCCTTGAGCACCGTTTCGGCGTCGTCGACGCGGCCGGCATCGCGTAGTTCGCAGGACTTGGCGTATGAGGTGATCGAATCGGCGGCCGTAGTGACCTCACCCGAGCGCAGCTGTGTCCCCATATACAGCGGCTCGAGCGCCTTCAGGCTGAACGACTCAGCGCCCACCCGAATGCTCTTGCGCACCAACGGATATAGGTCAACCAGCGTTCCGTTTCGCAATAGCTCGTCGACCTCGTCCTCGCCGACCCCGTAGCGTCCGGCCAGTCGCAACAAGGCGGTCTTCTCGTACGGCGCGTAGTGGTAGATGTGCATGTTGGGTCGGCGCTTGCGGCGCTTTTTCACCATCGCCAGGAAGTCGACCAGGGCCTTGCGCTCGTCTACCCGGGTATGCGCCCACAGCGGGCTGAATTTCCCCGCGGCGTCCAAGACGCCGAACAGGTATTCCAGCCCCCAGCCGTGACCGTCGGCGGTCCACAGCGGATCGCCCTCGAAGTCGAAGAACAGGTCACCGGGGTCGGGCTCCGGCAACAGGCTCAGCGGCTGTGGATCGACGACCTCGAATTGCGGGACGCCGCTATCACGTTGCCGTACTTGCAGTTTGGCTTGAGCGGTCAGCTTGCCCAGTGCGCTGGGAGCCAGCCCGGGCACCGGTCCGGCATGCCCGGCCAGGCCGGCGACCGTGGCAATCCCGGCGTCAATCAGCTTGTCCCGCTGGCTGACTCGCATGCCGGCAACCAAGAGTAGATCGTCGGTCGCTTGCACCTGTTCGACGCAGAGCGGACACCGGAAACATGCCCGCACACTCTCGTCTTCCCAGCGCACGGCGACGCCCGCGGCGTAGTGGTCGTCGAGCAGCCGCTGCAACAGCGCGCGCTGCGATTGGAAAACCGGGATCAGATCGCAGACGCGATACCGCACCACCGAGCCGTCGCCCAGTCGCAGCTCTGCCTCGTCCGCGACGGACACGCCCATGCCGGTGAGCGCGTCGGCGTAAGCCGCCAGCTGCAGCAACGCGGTGACCTTGGGGGAGCGGGCCAGCTTGGTGTCGACGAGCCGATACTGCTGACCCGCGGCGACCAGGAAGTCGGCGAATCCGACGAAGCGGCCGTCGAACATCGCGGCCTGGTACACCACCGGGGCACGGTTGGCGATGGCGCGCCGGGTCGCCTCGGCGGCAGCGGCCAGTCCGGCCAGCGTGTACGACGGACGTCCGATGACCGCGACGCCGTCGGGGAACTGTTCGCGCAGCCGGTCGAGGTCGCGTCGCTCGTGGTCGTCGCCGAGGGCGGCGGTGCGGGCCAGCAGGTCGTCCTCGACTTCGACGGCGGGGCCCCAGCCCAGCTTCGCGTCGAAACTCCGGAGCAGGGCGTACTCACATCGGGCGGCCGCGGCCAGGTCCGACGCGCTGTACACAATGCTGTCGCCGGTGACGAACACAGCAGCCACTGTAGGTCAGGCGACCGACGGCGAAGGCGTTCTGCGAGGGTGTGCCGGGTCAGCGTCCGGTGGCGTTACCGATCAGCTCGACGGTGTTGCCGTTCCAATGGAATCGCACGTCGGTGTTCAAGCCGTTGATACCGCTGGGGTAGGTCAACGCCACCGTGTCGCCGGTGGTTTGCGCCGCGTCGATGCCGTTGAATCCGTAGGTGTCCGGCACGCCCTGCGGGATGAACTGCCCAAGATGAAACAGCACCGCGCGCGTGGTCGCATTGACCGCGTTGGTGTTGGCCTTGATGATCACCGCCGAAAGCTGGGCGCACTGGTTGTAGTTGCCGGCCAGCGGTTCCGGGTTCCAAGCTTGTTGGCTGCGCGGATCGCGGGGTAGGTCCGAGACCACCTTCGCGATCGTGGGCGAGGCCAGGTTGACCGCGCACGGGTCGGCCGGCGCGGTGCTGCCGGGTGACGCGGCTTCGTTCGGCCTGGGTGTGGCGGGGGCGGTGATCGACGCGGTCGATGTCGTGGCTTGCGGCGTCTTGGCGACCGTCGAATCGCCAGAACCGCAGCCGGTCAACGTCACGGCGAGCAGCAGGCCGACGGTCAGTGGCTCGACACGGCACGGTAGGCACCACACATCGCGCAACCGTACCGGCATCGCGTGCACCGGCTGGTGGCGACCCGCCGCGCCCAGCTGCACTGCGCTCGCGGTCACCACTAAACTTCTTCCACGATGACAGTCCCCGACGGCCCGCCTGAACCTGCCCCTACTACCTTCGTCGACCTGCAGATTCACCCTGCGGTCCTGCGAGCGACGGCCGACGTCGGTTACGAGACGCCGACGGCGATCCAAGCGGCGACCATCCCGGCGCTGATGGCGGGCTCCGACGTGGTGGGACTGGCGCAGACCGGCACCGGCAAGACGGCGGCGTTCGCGATCCCGATCCTGTCCAAGATCGATGTCGGCAGCAAGGCGACCCAGGCCCTGGTGCTGGCACCCACCCGCGAGCTGGCCCTGCAGGTCGCCGAGGCGTTCAGCCGCTACGGCGCGCATCTGAAGGTCAATGTGCTGCCGATCTACGGCGGGTCGTCCTACACCGTGCAGTTGGCCGGGCTGCGGCGCGGCGCGCAAGTAGTGGTCGGCACGCCCGGCCGGGTCATCGACCACCTCGAGCGCGGGACGCTGGATCTGTCGCACGTGGACTACCTGGTGCTCGACGAGGCCGACGAGATGCTCACCATGGGCTTCGCCGAGGACGTCGAGCGCATCTTGAGCGACACCCCGGAATACAAACAGGTGGCACTGTTCTCCGCGACCATGCCGCCCGCCATCCGTAAGCTCACCACCAAGTACCTGCACGACCCTTTCGAAGTCACCACCAAAGCGAAAACCGCTACCGCCGAGAATATTTCGCAGCGCTACATCCAGGTGGCCGGTCCTCGCAAGATGGACGCGTTGACCCGGGTTCTGGAAGTCGAGCCGTTCGAGGCGATGATCATCTTCGTGCGCACCAAGCAGGCGACCGAGGAGGTAGCCGAAAAGCTGCGTGCCCGCGGTTTTTCCGCGGCAGCCATCAACGGCGATATCGCGCAGGCGCAGCGTGAGCGGACCGTCGCCGCGCTCAAGGACGGCAGCATCGACATCCTGGTGGCCACCGACGTCGCGGCCCGCGGACTGGACGTGGAACGCATTTCGCACGTGCTCAACTACGACATCCCGCACGACACCGAGTCCTACGTGCACCGCATCGGGCGGACTGGCCGCGCCGGGCGTTCGGGCACCGCGCTGCTGTTCGTCTCGCCGCGAGAACGCCATCTGCTCAAGGCAATTGAGAAGGCGACCCGCCAGACCTTGACCGAGGCGCAACTGCCCACCGTCGAGGACGTCAACGCGCAACGGGTGGCGAAATTCGCCGACTCCATCACCGACGCGCTCGCTAACCCCGGGATCGAGTTGTTCCGCAAGCTGGTCGGAGACTACGAACGCGACCACGACGTCCCGATCGCCGACATCGCCGCGGCGCTGGCAGTGCAGTCCCGCGACGGCGAAGAGTTCTTGATGTCGCCCGAGCCGCCGCCCCGGCGCCGCGAGCGGCCCGAGCGCGACACCGAGCGCCGGGACCGTCCCGAAAGGTCAAGGGACATGCGGTCGTTCCAGACGTACCGGATCGCCGTGGGCAAGCGTCACAAGATCGGGCCGGGCGCGATCGTCGGCGCCATCGCCAACGAGGGCGGCCTGCATCGCAGCGACTTCGGGCACATCGCCATCGGACCCGACTTCTCGTTGGTGGAGTTGCCTGCCAAGCTGTCCCCATCGACGCTCAAAAAGCTTGAACGCACCCGTATTTCGGGTGTGCTGATCGACCTCAAGCCGGACCGGTCGTCCGGCAAGTCCTCCGAAAAGCCCCGGCGCGGTGGCGGCAAACCGCGCAGAAAAGGCGCTGGATGACCCTGTCCGAGGAACAGGACGCCCAAGGCGGCCTCGAGCAGGTCTCGCATGTCGACCGGGTCGCTTCCCTGACCGGTGTCCGCGCGGTCGCCGCGATCCTGGTTGTCGGCACACATGCCGCCTACACCACCGGCAAGTACACGCACGGCTATTGGGGCCTGGTGGGGGCCCGGCTGGAAATCGGAGTGCCGATCTTCTTCGTGCTGTCCGGCTTTCTGCTGTTCCGCCCGTGGGTGCAGGCGGCTGCCACCGGCGGGCCGCCTCCGTCGGTGAGTCGGTATGCGCGGCACCGGGTTCGGCGCATCATGCCCGCCTACGTCATCACCGTGCTGATCGCTTATCTGCTTTACCACTACCGCGAAGCCGGCCCCAACCCCGGACATTCCTGGCTCGGGCTGGTCCGCAACCTCACGTTGACGCAGATCTACACCGACGGCTACCTCGGCAAGTACCTGCATCAGGGCCTGACCCAGATGTGGAGCCTGGCCGTGGAGGCGTCGTTCTATGTCATTCTGCCGTTCTTGGCGTACCTACTTCTGGTGGTTGTCTGCCGGCGGCGCTGGCGGCCGAACCTGTTGGTGGGCACTGTGCTGGCGCTGGCATTGATCAGCCCGGTGTGGGTGGTCCTGGTGCGCATCGATCACTGGTTTCCCGACGGCGCCCGGTTGTGGCTGCCGACCTACCTGGCCTGGTTTCTGGGCGGCATGTTGCTCGCGGTGCTGCAGGCAATGGGCGTGCGCTGCTACGCATTCGCGGCGGTACCGCTGGCGGTCATCTGCTATTTCATCGTCGCCACCCCGATCGGGGGCGCACCCACGACGTCACCCTCGGCGATGGCGGAGGCGGTGGTCAAGACGGTCTTCTATACGGTGATCGCCACCCTGGCGGTGGCCCCGCTGGCGCTGGAGGGCGACGGTTGGTACTGGCAGCTGCTGGCCAGCCGGCCAATGGTGTGGCTCGGCGAGATCTCCTACGAGATCTTCCTGATCCATCTGGTGACCATGGAATTCGCGATGGTCTACATCGTGCGAGCCCACGTCTACACCGGGTCGATGCTCTACCTGTTCATCGCGACGCTGGTGGTGACGATCCCGCTGGCCGGGCTCTTGCACCGCGTCACCCGAGTACCCGGCTGAGTGACAATCCGCTTTAGATAGGTTACCCTAACCTAACTCGATGCAGAGTTATGGGAGGGCATCACTCGATGAGCGAACACAAGGCAACCCGCGGCTGGACGGGCACGGTGCTTAGGCTGATGGGCGCCGGGGACTACCGGCTGACGGTCACCGGCCGGCGCGAGATCGGCCCGCACTACCTGCAGCTGAGCTTCGACGCCGGTGGCATGCTCGCCGCGCACTCGGTCCATCCGACGATGTGGATCCGGATGTGGTTCGCCGACGGCGACAAGGTGCACCAGCGTGGCTTTACCCTGGTCGACCCCGACCCGGGCACCGACACGGTAAGCATCGAATTCGCACTGCACGACGGCATCGCATCGCAGTGGGCGCGCGCGGCCCAGCCCGGCGACACCATCGAGGCGACCGTGCTGGGCAGCAGGTTCGCCATTCCCGAACCGCCGCCGGCCGGATACGTCATCGTCGGCGACAGCGCCTCGCTGCCGGCCATCAACTCACTGCTCGCCGCGATCGGCGACGCCCCGGCGCAGGTGTTCTTGGAAGCCGGCCACGACGACGACAAAGACCTGCCGGTGGTGATTGGTGCCGACATCACCTGGGTGGACCGCAAGAACGCCGGTCAGGCCCTGCTGGAGGCGGTGCGATCGGCGGCTTTCGATGCCGGCGACCACTTCGGCTGGGTGGCCTGCGACAACCGCACCACCCGCTCGGTTGCCAAGACGTTACGAGAGGACTTCGGTATCCCACGCAAATCCATTAAGGCGCAAGCCTATTGGGTGGCCTGATACGAAGAGGGGGATGGCTGCCAGCTAGCGGCGGGCGCTTGCCGGGGCGATGATCGGGACGACAAATTCCTCGATCATCGCCCGCTCCTCTGTTATGTCGCGGCCTGGATACGTCAACAGCGAGACGATCACCCGGACTGCCCAGCGGGCCCGGCGTTCGACGACGGCGGGATCGTCAGGGCCCAGCGAGTGCAGGAACGCCACCGCCAAGGCCGCGATCACGTCGGACTGTCCAGCCAACTCACCACCGATCGGTGCGCGGGTGGTGGCGAACCACGCTGCCAACGCCGGACTTTCGCGAACCATCCCCAGCGTGACGAGGATGCTCTCGATCAGCCTTTCGCGGGGATCCGCGATGTCGCCGGTCCGCACGATGATCTCGCGGCCCAGCCGGTGCGTCTCGCGGTGGATATACGCGGTTCGCAGTGCCTCGCGGTTGTCGAAATACCGGTACAGCGTCGCGCGGGAACAGCCTGCGGCCCTTGCGATCTCGTTCATGCCAATCGAATCCGAGTCGCGCGCGGTGTACAGCTGCTCGGCCGCGTCGAGGATCCGGTCCGCGGCTGCTTCGCTGCGGCTTGTCGCGAGCCAGTCGTTACCGGGCATCAGGACTTCACCGTAATCGGCACCGACACCGGACGCCGCACATAGCTACCGCCCGCCCACTCGATCGAGTTCTCATCGACGTCGAAATCCGGGCAGCGGGCCAGCAGTTCGGTCAGTGCGACCCGGGATTGCATCCGCGCCGCGGCCGCACCCAAGCAGTGGTGAGCCCCGTGGCTGAAGGTCAGGATGTTGCGCGGGCAGCGGGTCACGTCGAGCTCGCCGGCGTCCGGCCCGTATTGGCGTTCATCGCGGTTGGCCGACCCGTACAGCAGCAGCACCCGGCGATCGGCCGGGACGGTGGTGTCGCCGATCGTCACGTCGCGGGTGACCGTGCGCGCCAAACCCTGTGCGGGTGAGGTGAGCCGCAACAGTTCCTCGGTCGCATCGGTGATCAGTTCGGGCTTGTCCACCAACAGCTCTCGCTGATCCGGCCGCTGGTGCAGCAGCGGCATCGAACCGCCGAGCATGCCGGTCACCGTGTCGTTGCCGCCGGTAACCATCGTGAAGGTGAACGCCAGAATCGACAGCGTGCCCGAGATATCGCCGTCGGCGCCGACCCCGGCCGCGACCAGGTGGGAAATGGTGTCGTCCTGCGGATCGGTGCGGCGGCGCTCGATCAGCCCGGTGAAGTAGGCCATCATCGATCCGACCGCGTCGCCGACGGTTTCCAGCGCGCTTGCGATGCCGCCCTCGGCGGTATTGGCCGCGACGATGGCCTGTGTCCAGCCGTCGAATTGAGACCAATCCTGTTCGGGCACACCGAGGTAATGCGCGACCACCATCGACGGCAGTGGCTTGAACAGGGCGGCGACGATGTCGCCGCCGCCCTCGGCGCGCAGCCTCTCGATGCGCTGCACGACGAACTCGCGCACCTTGGGCTCTACCGCCTCGACCTGCCGGGGGGTAAACCCTCGCGATACCAGCTTGCGAAACTCGGTGTGTACCGGTGGATCCTGCATCACGAACGGCGGATTATCTTGCAGGCCAATCATTGCCAAATCGCCGTAGTTAACCGTCAGTCCCTGTGCCGAGGAGAACGTCTCGTGGTCGCGGGCCGCCGACCACACGTCGGCGTGCCGGGACAGCACGTAGTAGTCCTGCTCGGGGTGTTTGGGCGGTATAACGTGGTGCACCGGGTCGTGGTCGCGCAGCGCGCGGTACATCGGCCACGGGTTCGGCCAGGTATCGGCGGCGGCGAGCTCGAACATGGCCGGTGTGTTATGAGACATAACTGCTGTCATGTGTCATTCGTACGACAATGATGACTAGATGTCAACCCCGGCGGCCGCGCTTGAGACTGCGTTGGCGGCGAGACAAGCAAGAAGCGAGCGCGCGGTGCGCGACTGCTAGCCCGGGTCGTCGTCACGACAGTGGCTATCGACGAGCATCATGGTTGCATGGCAGCGAACCCGGGCGAGTTGACTGATGAGATGGCTGTGGGGCAGTGGCAGCGCATCGCGATCGAGACTCAGCTGCTGGTTGATCGAAAAGACACGCTCGATGGTTTCGCCGTCAATCCGTACTCCGAACTCGCCGCCGACGATATACCCAGCAACCCCTATCAGGTGTCCCACTGTGTGCAGCACTTTCTCAATGACGGCATCGATCACTTGCACGCGGTAAACGAGTTGATCCTCGGTGATCAGCCAGTGATCCATGCAGCTGCGGACTACACCCTGATCCGCGGAGCATTGGAGCTGTTCGGGGTTGCCTATTGGGTCCTTAACACATCCGATCCGAGGATCCGCATTCAGCGCGCGCTGCAGTGCACCGCTCAGAACTTCATCGACCAAGACAGCGCCATCAAAGATCTCGGGGTGCCCAATTATCGACCAAAAGCGGTCAACATCGCCGCAGTCAAAGAGGTCGCCGGGGTCGCGGGCTGCAGTAAAACTCAGGTCGGGGGCGGCCACGTAATCACTCGTGTAATGGATTACGCCGCAAACGAAACCGGCATCCAGCCTAACCCGCGCATCATGTGGCAGCTCTGCTCGGGCTTCGCTCACGGGCGCCAATGGGCAACTCTTGGCATGAGCGAGCTCCAAATCAGCCCCGTCATCGGTCAAGGTGTGTCGCTGGTCCGGGCCACCACCGACCACAAACGACTCCTCTGCTGCGGATTTCCTGCGTGGCTACTCATGCGAGAAGCCGTCCGCCTGTTCGAGGTACGGGCCCGGGCGATCTAGTTCTACGCGAGGGTCGGGCAGAGCCGTGGGGACGAATACACCCGAGGATATGACACGAGAATGAGACAGAATTTGCATGACATAGCGTCCAACACAAGGCGTCACCGCAGGTCAACAAACCGCCACGACACGGACGATGAGACCTGCAGTACAGAAACGAACAAACGAGGTACAAGAACGACGAGGTCGAACTTTCTGCATGAGATAGAAATGTGAGTCGGCGAGCGTTGCCAATGCCAAACAGCAGTGCACCATGCATATTCGACGCCGCCATACGAACGAGCTGTTCGATCGCGTCGTAGTCCTCCGTTCGTGTCGGAGTCGGCGGGAGCGTCGACGCACGCCGGCCGAGCCTGACCGAGCGCACATTCCTTCTGTGCATTTATTCTTGCGGCAGCGTTAAAAGGTGGTCGCTCCAGACGCCGTGGTTGTGCGTGCGTAGATGCTTGGTCCCGCTGTCGGTCTGAACCACTCCCACGCTAATCATGTCGCCCCCGTCTTCGACATAGGCGGTGTCGCTGTGGGTTTCGATCCGGGAGGCGATGTCTGCTGGAGTGCCCTCACCAGTCTGCCCAGTCGAAGAGTCTGTCCACCAGAGGTGGTCGATGTGTTCGTGGGTGGCGCCTCCTGTAAGGCGAACGGCTGTGATGCGGATGGCCATCGGTGTCGACCTTTCGTAAAAGCTGCCCTGGAGGGCGATGGTGCGCCGGGCGCGCGAGTGACCCAGTACGTGAACTCAGTGCGCTCGTCCGGCGGTGCCGAACTCGCGCGGTGCACGCGCGTCGTAGTTCGACTGATGCGGATATTCAGTCGGAGTCTGCGGCGTCGGTCTGGTCCTCGGAAGGGTGTTCGTCGGGATCGCCGAATTTTGGATTACCCTCGTCGTCGAGCCAGTCGTTTATCGCCGTGCCGGTGATAGTGCCCCCGGTCCCAGGAAGCGTGACTGTCGGTTTATCCTCATACGCCTCGACCATCTGATGAACTTCTTCACGGCCTTCCTCGCTGAGTTCAACATCGCTGCCTGATGCCTGCCGAGCCTGCCCGCGGGTGTCAGTTTCGGGCTTTGTTTCGGCGTTGTGGCTGTCGTCGCTGTCGTGGGCGCTCATGAATGTGTTGATCTCCTCGTATGTAAATGTCATGGGAAGTGCTGTGCGACAATAGAATTGGTAAAGGCATCCGCGCTCGCCTCTCGCGCTAAAGAGACGCATCTAGGCTTACTGCCGCTGGCCGACAGTCAATCGGAAAGTCTGCCGCGCGTATTGCGTGCTCGGCCAGCGAGCCCACATGGTGTCCTGGCATGCCGGCAGAATCAGCGAATACCGGGACTGAAGAAGGGGGGGCACGGCTAGCGACTCGTACGCGAGCGAGACGCGAAGTACTCCCCGCGCCGCGTTTCGGACACGGTCGCTGCGGGATCGGTGGATAACTCTCGCACATCACCATCGGCCAGCCTCCTACCCTTGAACAGCGGGGTAGAAGCCATCAGCCCTGGCGGGCGGTTAAAGGCGAGCTTCATCGCCTCGACCTCAGGCTAACGCGACGCGAATCGAGTGCGCAACCCTTCACGGGGTAGTTGAGGATCTACATTCGTTCAGCTATCGGATCAGTCCGTCCCGCAGGTAAAAGTCTGACTCTGGCGTAGAGACGCTCGGCGACTGACCGCGCGGCAATTCGGTGTTCGCCGCCTGGATGCCTGCTGTACAGTCGGTGGCAATGCAACAGCGATGAGGCTCGCTTACCGCACCGTCATTGTCCGTGGGCTCTGACGGAGCTGATGGCTTCTACCCAAGTGATCTCGGCATGACTCGAGAGGGTGGAAGCCTTTTATGTTTTGCGCTCCGTTCCGGCCAGCGGCGCATCCTGTCGTTGCGCTGACGACCTCGACGTTCGGGGTCGTGCGCCCCCGCGCCGCTGCGGCTTCAGAGTTGAGCCGTGTGAACGGTGCGGCGGCGCGCCCGGGTCTGCCGCCACGCAGCCACTTATGGGATGTCAGTTTTCACTGCTTCCGCCGTCGCCGGGTTATCGGCGATCGTCGGCTCTGTGAAGGGCGGGTGCGTATTTCGTGACCCTGCGCGCCGCTCGGCGCATTAGAGCCTTTCCAAGAGCCAACAGCAGCGAGGACGGAAACCTTGAATATGGATCGCAGGCGCGGGTACGCGCCGTCGCTGTCCGACGTCGTGAAGCGGCGGGTACTGGGCAAGCCACTGACGACAGACCAGCTGGAGTCACAACGGTTGTCACCGCCGCTGGCCTTGGGTGCGATTGCGCCAGAAGCGATCTCATCCACGGCCTATGGGCCCGAGCAGCTCATGATCGAGCTGTTACCGGCCGCGGGGATGGCTGCATTTGTGTTGCTGTTGCCGATCATCGGCGTGATCTTGGTGATTCTGCTGTTGGTGACCGCGACCTATCGGGGGGTCATCATGGCCTATACCCGCGCCGGCGGGTCGTACATGGTGGCGCGGGAGAACTTCGGACCGCGGGTCGCACAAATGGCCGCCGCGGCGTTGTTGATCGACTACGTGGTAACCGTGGCGGTACAGCCGGCGGCCGGCACGGTAGCGGTGGTCTCGGCCATCCCGCAACTGCGTCCCTATCACCTGGAGATCACAGTCGCGGTGGTTCTGCTGATCTGCTTGGCGAACCTACGGGGCTTGCAGGCGTCGGGGCGAACGTTCGCGATCGCCACGTATTCGTTCGTCGCGCTGATCACCACGACCATCATCACCGGCCTGATCCGCGAAGCGATCTGGGGTCTGCCCCGCTTCGACCCCACCCGGGTGGCGGGTGCTGTGCCGGTTCATCACGGCAGCGGACTGGTAATGGGTGCAACGATTCTGGTGGTGTTACGCGCATTCGCCAACGGCGGGACATCGCTGACCGGCGTCGAGGCGATCTCCAACACCGTCGTCTACATCCGTGAGCCCCAAGGCATCAACGCTCGACGTGTCCTGACGCTCATGGCGCTGATCCTCGGGTTCTTGTTGGCCGGGGTGTCGTGGCTGGCCTACACCACCCACGTCGCCCCGTATCGCGCTGAGTATCCCTCCATGCTCTCCGAAATCGCTCGCGTGGTGTTCGGGCACGGACTGGCGGGAAACATCCTCTACTTTCTGGTGCAGGCAGCGAGCGCGGCGATCCTGTTCACCGGCGCCAACACCGGGTTCACCGGATTCCCCGCGATGGCCAGTTTCGTCGCCGAAGACCGGTTTCTGCCGCGGCCATTGACCAAACGCGGGCACCGACTGAGGTTCTCCAACGGCATCATCACGCTGGCCGCCTTGGCCGTCGCGCTCTTGCCGGCGACCGATGCGTCGGTGTCAAAGCTGGTGCCGCTGTACGCGATCGGCGTCTTCACCGCGTTCTCGATGGCCGGCTACGGCATGAGCCGGCACCACTTCACGCACCGCGAGCACGGTTGGCGCCGCAAGCTGATGGCCAATCTGTGCGCGGGGATCTTATCGACGATCGTCGTGGCGATCTTTGTGGTCGCAAAGTTCACCGAGGGTGCGTGGCTGGTCGTGGTCGTCTTCCCGCTGCTGGTATATGCGTTAGTCAGACTCAACCGTCAGTACCAGGCGGAATCCGCGGTCCTGGAGTTGTCGCGCACCACATCTCCAGACCTGTCTGAGCACAAGCATTTGACCGTCTTCGTCTTTGTGGATTCCGTCGATTTCGCCGAGATCGAAGCGTTGCGCTACAGCCAGGGCCTGCACGCCGATGAGGTGATTCCCGTGCATTTCGTTGTCGACAGCGAACATTCGGCTCGCCTGCAACAGCGTTGGCAGCATTTCCAGCACGAGATCGAACTCCGCGTGATCGAGTGCCAGGATCGCAATCTGCCTCGCGCCGCGCAACTGCTATGCCTGCAGACGCGCCGAGACCACCCCGACACGAAGGTGACGGTCCTGCTGCCGCGCCGCATCTTCTCACCCCTTTTGGGGCGCCTATTGCACGACCGCACCGCCGACAAAATGGCCCGCGCGGTCAGCCGGATCCCCGCAGTGACCGCCATCATCGTGCCCTACGACATCAATTCCCGCCTCGCCCGCAAAGACGTCCGCGAGGCCGAGCAGCAACGTGATCCTTCCGCTCACGAGATCGCACGAAAGGAGGTCAGCGTCGATGAACAATAGCCACAACGGTTCTGACGATCCGCGCAACGCCACTCCAGATAGCGGTGGCGTCGAGAGCGCGCACCCTGCGCCAGCGTCATCGGGGGGCGGTCGATGGGTGACGCCGGGTGTCCGGGCCGTTGCGGCGGCGAGTTTCTTCTCCGATTCCGGTCACGAGGTGACGACATCGGTGCTACCGGCATTTCTGACCGGCATCTTGGGTAGTTCAGCAGCGGTACTCGGCGTCATCGACGGAATCAGCGACGCGGTCATGGGACTGATGAAGCTTCTCGCAGGACCCGTAGCCAACGATCCCCATCGGCGGGCAGCGACGGCATCGGGGGGTTACCTGGGCACCGCGATAGCAACCGGAGCGATCGGGGCCGCGGTCACGGTGTGGCAGGTCGGTGCACTGCGCGCGATCGCCTGGCTGTCTCGGGGTCTGCGTTCACCGGCCCGCGACGCGCTGCTGGCGTCGTTGAGCCCAAAGGCCGCACAAGGCCGGGCATTTGGGCTCGAACGCGCCGGGGACAACTTGGGTGCTGTCGCCGGTCCATTGCTGGCTGCCGGGCTGGTGAGCTGGGTGGGCGTGCGCACCACGCTGTATCTGGCGGCCGTGCCGGGCCTACTCGCAGCACTGGCCATTGTGGTGGCAGCACGCGAATCCCGACGTCAGCTTCCGCCGCGGCCGCAATCCGCAACGCGTCGCCTCGAGTTCGGCGCCTTGCGCGATGCCGGGATGCTGCGGGCGCTCGCGCCGGTGCTGCTGTTCGAATTCGGAAACCTGGCCACCACGTTGCTGATTTTGCGGGCTACTCAGTTGCTGGTCGATCCGCACCGCTCGGTGACCGCCGCCACGTCGATCGCGGTGCTGATTTACGCCGGCCACAACGTGATAGCCACGATTGCGTCCCTGGCCGCTGGACGGTGGTACGACCGGGCGGGCCCCCGAGCAGTCTTCGCAACCGGTGCCGCCGTCTATGTGATCGCCTACCTCGGATTCGCGGTCGGGCCGCACAGTCTGACGGTCGTGGCGCTGATGTTCGCCGCGGCGGGCGCAGGCATCGGTCTCGCCGAGCCGGCCGAGTCGGCGGTGGTGGCGCAGCTACTGCCGGATAGGTTGCGCGGCAGTGGTTTCGGAGTACTCGGTATCGTTCAGGCCTCCGGAGATGTCGTGGCAACGGTTATCGCCGGACTGCTCTATACATTTGCTTCACCGGCGGCGGCGTTCGGTTATGCGGCAGCGTGGATGGCGGCGGCGGCGTTCACCTCGGGAATGCTGGGCCGCGGTGTCGATGGCTCAGCGGCCGAGGCCGGCGCATGAACACCGCGGCGCCGGCCAGCACCGACGCTGGCGTCCAGGGAGCCCAGCACGTCATCGTCAGCGGAGATGACGCCCTGAGCGAAACAATCGTGGCGGAGCTGAAAAACGCTGGGGTCATAGTGGTGCGACTGGATGACACACAGGTCGCCGACACCGACATCGATCTGGACGAGGCGGGTATCGCCGAAGCGCACGCGGTGGTGTGCGGCGCCGACGACGACGCCACCAACGTCGAGATCGACTTACTGGCCCGCAACACCAATCCCGATGTGCGCGTGGTCGCGCGAGTGACCAATGACGTCTTGGGTGAATCGTTGACCGATGTGAACGGTCCCGGCGCGATCCTCAACGTCGCAGAACTTGCCGCCCCGGCCATCGTCGAGGCGTGCCTGGCGCACGGGGTTCACACGTTCGAGGCCGCGGGGACGCGTTTCGTGGTCTCGGGCAGCTCCGCGTCGCGCAGCGCCACGCTGCGTGAACTCTACAGCGACGACTTGGCCCCGGTCGCAGTCATTCGGGGTGGACATTCCTCCAGCCCAGGCACTTTGGAAGAGTGCCCGCGCCGGGATCTGCACGTCGACGAGGGTGACTGGATCATGGTGCTGGGCACCGAAGAGGCCGTCACCGCCGCGGGTGTCGACGTTCCCCAACCCACCCGACAGCATCGGCGCCGGCCCCGCCTGCGCCGAATCCTGGATGCCGGACGCGCTTTCGGCAACGACATCAACCCCGCCTTCTATCCCGTGGTGGCCGTCGTGCTCGCGCTGGTCATCGTCTCCACCCTGGTGCTGCGGTTCGGCCACGAAAACCCGCGAATGGGCTGGATCGACGCCATGTATTTCACCATCGAAACCCTCACCACAACCGGCTACGGCGATTTCAGTTTCGTCAACCAACCCACCTGGCTGCGCCTGTTCGCCGCGATGCTGATGTTCGGCGGCGTGACAACCATCGCGCTGCTGGTGGCGTTCATCGGCGATGTTCTGCTGTCCCAGCGGTTCCTGATCGCCGCGCGCCATCCGCGCATCGGGCGGCTGCGTAACCACATCGTCGTCGTAGGGCTCAGCGCACTGGGAATCCGCGTCGTCAGCGACCTGGTCACCAGCGGCTATGAGGTCGCGGTGATCGAAATCAACGAGGAGAACAAATTTCTGTCCGACGCACGCGCCCTCGACGTGCCGGTGATCTTCGGAGACGCCACGCTGCACAAGACCCTGGAAACCGCACGCGTGGACCATGCCCGCGCGATCGCGGTACTGACCCGCGATGACATGACCAATGTAGAGACCGGAATGGTGCTAGCCAAAAAGCTCGGTCGTCGACTGGCTCCGATGCACCACTGGCCCCAGGTTCCGCTGGTGCTAAGGGTCTTCGACCGGGCGCTGGGATTCGCGCTGGCGCAACGCCTCGGTTTCGTCAACGCCCGCTCCACCGTCGAGTTGGCCGCACCGTGGTTTATCGGCGCCGCGATCGGCCTCGACGTGCTCGACACGTTTTCGGTGGGCCAGCACTCATTTGTTGTCGGTGCGATGAGCGTGGCAGCCGACAGCGAACTCGACGGCCTGCACATGTATGAGCTGTCCACCCATGTCCGTGTCATCGCGATCACGCGCCCCGACGACGAACTCCAGCTTCATCCGCGCCGCAACGCTCAACTGCGCGCAGAGGACACCGCCTACATCGTTGGGCCGCATCGCGAGCTACTCGACACATTGCGGAAGGGCCGACCGCCCGCTCCGACAACAGCGCCGCCATCCAGCAGCGGCGACGATCGATGACTTCCAAACAGCACCAGTTCATCGAACCTGGCGCAATAGTGCCCGGCGCTGCTCAGTAATTGTGTTGCGCTGGAACGAGAGTCCCGCGCCGCGCGGGTCCGTGGATCGACAACGCCGCCGGCACCATTTCACACGTCACGACGCCGTGCTCGGCGGTCATTTCGTCGACGACGTCGAAACTGCGCGCGATCGACTCCGGGGTGTCGACGATAATGGTCAGCACCGGAACACGGCGTAGAAACTGAAATAGACTGTCGCCGTGCGGTTTGCGTTCGCTGCGAAAACCCCACACGCCGCGTATCGCAGTGGCGCCCTGCGCGGTTCCTGACGCCAACAGCCGGTGCACGATCTGGCGGTGTATCGGTGCGCCGTCATAGGAATCACTCTCAGTGGTATGCACCATGAGTTTCTGCCACAGCGGACGACCCTGCACGTCAACGGCGGGCATATCGCGCGGGCGCTGAAACAGCTCGCCTCTGCGTTTGCACAGCTGGACACGTTCGGTCGTCATTAACAGGCCGGGGATGAGCTCTTCGATGTCGGCGACGGCGTCTGCTGCCTTCTCGGCCGAACCCACCGCGACGATCATCGTCGGGACATTGACGTTACGGCTGAAAAACTGTGCGCGATAGCGCACACCGTGGGCGGTGCCGTCCACACCGAGAAGCGCTGTGGCAACGGAGAAACGGCGGCGGTACAAGATATCGCAGATCACCCGGAATGCCGCTGTACCCCCGACGCGGACGGTGCGACCGACGAACACAGTGAGTTTGACCGCGTCGCGGGCACTGGAGCTGATCGAGGCCGGGGTGGCGCCGCCGCGGATCAGTTGGGCGCGTTCCAGGGTGAGCAGGCCGCGTCCTGTCATCGCGACCACCTCGTCGACCAGTGGGGTGATAGCCGACTCAGCGTCGACGGCATACACCACGGCGGGTGGATCTTCCGACAGGCTCAGTGATTCGTCGGTGCGCAGCACTCCAACCGGGCCGAAGCTGGAGATTCCGCGCAGCATCACGCTGGCGGCAACGCCGTGATCGTCGAACAGATCCAGCATCTGGTCGGCCAAAAACGTGGGCCGCGAGCCGTCTGCATCATCGACCACGGTGCGTTGCCGCTCAGGAAAGTAGGCGCTGAGTTTCCAGGCAGGTTCTGTCACAGTCGTTCTCCAATCGGATGCCCGAGGATCGCCGCAGCGATCCACTGCCCGAGCAAGGCCGCCGCCAAGCCGAGCACCATGCTGACGGCGATGTTGGCAAGGGCGCCGCCGGGCTGTCGTTCTTCTTCTAGCCGTTGGGTTTCCAACATCCAGGTCGAAAAGGTGCTGTATCCGCCGATCGCGGCCAAGGCGTGATCGCTGAGTCCGAACGAAAACCCAGTCACCAGACCGATCAGCGCCGAGGCGCTGACATTGACAGTCAGCGTGCCGAAGGGGAACGACCGCTTGACTCGCCGGCCCACCCATCCGTCGACGAGAAAGCGCAACACCCCTCCTGCGCCTCCGGCGAGCAGCACATCGAGCGCGACAGCCATCACAGCACCCGTGCCCGCCGCACCACTGCGGTCCCAAGATAGACCGCAAGCAGCCCCAGCGTGATGCTGGTGACGGTATAGCCAACTGCTAGAACATATTTGTGGTGTTTAAGCATCGCCAAAAGCTCGACTTGCATGGTCGAGAAGGTGGTAAAACCACCACACACCCCGGTGCCGAGGAAGGGTCGACGGTAGCTCGACAGCGGCAGCCGTTCCAACAGCCGGGTGGTGAAGAAACCGATCAGGAAGGCGCCAGCGATGTTGGCGGTGAAGGTCGACCACGGCCAGCCGGTGGCCGCCGGGGCGGGTAGCACGGCGGTGAGCCCACCGCGGGCCAAGGTGCCGACCACGCCACCTGCGAAGACCGCGGCTAACGCCCGCACATCAGCCATCACCACACCGCCTTTCGGTGCCAAGGCGCAGCCAATAGCCGAGACGGTGAACGCCAATACTGCTGACCGTCAATGGAATTCGCATGATTCACCAGCGGAACCTGTTTTTCTGCTCGTTCACCTCATCGGCGGTCATCACCCCAGAGTCGACCAGCTTGGTCAGCAGCGACTGCGCCAGCGCCGCGATTTCGCGCACCTGGGCGGCCATCTCGGTCACCGATTCACCCTGCGCCGGCGGCGGTGTGCCGCTGTCGCGGTGTAGGAACCGGACCCGTTGATCGCGGTGCTGATGCGGCGCAATACCGCTGACCGCGCGCCCCGCCGCACTGGCCAGCGCCATGTCGGTCAACCAATTATCCGACGTGCCCGCAACAATCTCCGGTGCAGCAGCGGCCCCGCTGTAGGGCATCGTGTACGCGGCCGGCCGATATTCTGGTGCTGCTACGGTCCACGCCGTGGGCACCGAGAGCCGCCCGACGGTGGTGGCCTGGCCCAGCCCGGCCGCCATCGGTGGCGTCGGCGTGCTGGCTGTTTCGGGAAAAGCGTTGGGCCCGCCCAGGATCCATTCGGGCAGCATGGCCGCGCCGGGACCGTAGCCGGTGTAGGGACCTTTGCCGGCACCGAAGTCGCGGTCGGCGTTGATCAACAATCCGCGATAGGTGGTGCCTACCGAGGTGAACGAGGCTGTCGCGCTGATCGTCGAGGCTGTCGCGCTGGTGGTGGCGATCGGAATGTCGACCGCGGTCAGCGGGATGATGATTGCGGTGAGCGCGGTCAGCAGTGCCGTGGTCGGGTCCGTCGCGGCCGGCGCCGCCGACATCCCTTGCAACGCTTGGGTGATCCCCGACATCACCTGCGGCGCGTTCGACGTGATGGATTGCCCCGCGGCAGCGGCCTGGCCGACTGTGCCCGCTGGACTGGTGGTCTCTGGTGGCGTCGGGAACGGCGTCAACGTCGACGCCGCCGCGGAGGATCCCGCATACCCGTACATCGCTGCGGCGTCCTGGGCCCACATCTCGGCGTAGTCGGCTTCGGTCGCGGCAATCGCCATAGCGTTCTGGCCGACGATGTTGGTCGCGATCAGGGTCGCCAGCAGGCTGCGGTTGGTCGCGATCACCGGCGGGGGCACGGTCATGGCCAATGCCGACTCATAGGCTGCCGCAGCGTCTTTGGCTTGAGTAGCGGTCTGTTCGGCCTGTGCGGCCGTGGTGGTCAGCCACTGCACATAGGGTGCGGCTGCGGCAGCCATCGAACTCGAGGACGGACCCGTCCACGGCCCACCGGTCAGCTCCGAGATCGCAAACTGATAGGAGGCCGCGGTCGATCCCAGCTCAGTGGCCAACCCGTCCCAGGCCGTGGCCGCGGCCAACAGTGAACCAGGCCCGGGGCCGGCGTACATGCGGCCGGAATTGATCTCCGGTGGTAGTGCCGCAAAGTCCATGTCACACACTTCCTTTCATTCAGTCAGCGCGTTGGGCGCACAACCGAGGGACGACAAAACGACGTTTCGCGATTCCTTTCGGTCTGAGTCGGTGACCGATGCTGCGCCCTGCCGAACGGCGTGTGATCGCTAAAGGGTGCCGGCCTTGGCTGTGGTGGGGTCATTCGGCGACCAGGTTGAATGCGTCCACGCGCCAGTGGTCTCCGGTCTGGCTGAGCTCGTTCCAGCACGCGGTTCGCTGCGCAACGTCAGCGAGTAAGGGATCGATCTGTCCGAGCAGGGCACGGTTGAACGCGTCGTGGGACACCATGACCAGCGGTCCGGGGCCGTAGTCTTCGACTAACTCGAGGAACGCCTGATGCGCCCGAGCGGTCAGGGTCTCGAGCGGCTCGACGCCGGGCGCGGCATCGACGCTGCCGTACTGTTCTTCGACCTCGGCTCGTACGCGGCCGGTCATCGGCCCGTAATCGCGGTCGTTGAGCCGCCGATCAATCCGAACAGGCGCGCTGCATACTGCACCGATCGCTTGCGCGGTGGCGACGGCGCGTTGCAAGGGGCTGCAGATGACCAGCGTGGGGTGCTTGGGTGCGAGCGCGACAGCGAGCCGGGACGCCTGGGCGGTTCCGACGTCGTCTAACGGAGGATCGCTGAGACCGCGCAGTCGCTTCTGGGCGTTAAGTGCGGTTTGGCCGTGTCTGGCGAGGTAGACACGATCGGCGGCTGCGTTCATCGTCCAACCGCCCAGAAGACCCTCGCTTCAGCCCCCGCAGCGGGTGCGAGCCTACACAAGGTCGGGAGTAGGCGCGTAGCCCATAATCCCCAGTAGCGGACGTGTTTACCGGTGCACATCAGCGCGGCCCCCTGCACGACGAAATCGAGCAGGAGCCATCAGCCTTGTCGGCGGTTCGGGTGGCGCGTGCCACCCCGGCGGAGATCCATCGCCTCTGGGCCCAGGTTAGCCGAGCGGCTGGAACCTTAAACCAGATCGCGGGAAGTCGTATCCCCGTCCCAGCCACATAAAGCCGCCGGGATCTAGCGCTGGCGCCAGCGATCAAGGAAGACCGAATGCCAAATCCGGTGCTGCTGAGTCGATTTCAAGTAGCCGGTTGTATTTCGCTACGCGTTCGCCACGGGCCGGGGCGCCGGACTTGATCTGACCGCAGCCCGAGGCCACCGCCAGATCAGCGATGAACGTATCGGTGGTCTCACCCGAGCGGTGCGAAATCATCGCCCCGTAGCCGGCGTCCCGGCACACCTTCAGTGCATCAAGTGTTTCGGTCACCGTGCCAACCTGGTTGACCTTGATCAGCACCGCATTGGCCACCCCAGCCCGCACGCCATCCGCGATGTACTCAGGGTTGGTCACGAAGTTGTCATCACCGACCAGCTGCAGACGATCACCCAACGTCGCGGTCAGCTTCTGCCAGCCGGTGGTGTCGTGTTCTCCCATGCCGTCTTCGATGCTCCAGATCGGGAACCGGTCGACGAGCTCGGCGTAGTGATCGATCAACGCGTCACTCGAAATGGAGTTCCATCCCAGCTGGTAGTGCCCGTCGCGGTAGAACTCGCTGGCGGCAGGATCGAGTGCGATCGCCACGCCGTCGCGCCCAGCGGTATAGCTGGCGTCCTCGATCGCCTTGGTGAGCAGTGCCAAAGCCTCGTTCGCGCCGTCGATCTGTGGGGCGAAACCGCCCTCGTCGCCCAACCCGGTGCTCAGATCCAGATCGGCCAGCGATGCGCGCAGCCGCTGATAGACCTCCGCGCCCGCCCGGATGGCCTCCGGCAGCGACGGCGCGCCGAGCGGGGCGATCATGAACTCTTGGAAATCGAGCCCATTCAGCGCGTGCGCGCCACCGTTGATGACGTTGAAATGAGGAACAGGAAGCCGCGCGGTGACCCCGTCGGGGACCAGCCACCGCCATAACGGTTGTCCTGCCTCCATGGCGAATGCCTGCGCGGCCGCCATCGAGACACCCACGATCGCGTTAGCCCCCAACAGCGACTTGTCCGCCGACCCGTCCAACTGCCGCAAGGTCTGATCCAGGCCTTCCAGACTGCTGAACGGCCGCGACAACAACTCCTCGGCGATTATCCCGTTCACGTACGCCGCCGCTTTGCGCACACCCAGCCCGCCGTAGCGCTCATCGTGATCGCGTAACTCTTTGGCCTCACGGCTGCCGGTGGAGGCTCCCGACGGCACACCCGAGCGAACCTGCCGCCCGTCGGACAGCGTCGCGCGCACCGACAACGTCGGCCGGCCGCGCGAGTCGAGAACTTCGAGTGCAGAGATCGATGAAAACTTGATGGCCACGGAAATCCCCCTGCGTTCAGGGCCGATCCGAAGCCGCGCGAGCGCGGTCGAACCGGCCATTATCGTTACGCAGGGACTGTTGGCTGTCCGATCCGGACTGCGGTTGCGGCGAGCCCCACCACCGTTTCACAGAAACCTACCAGCATCCCCCGGCCGGCGGCACGGTTCTCCTTAACGAACTCTTGTCGCGCCAGAAGCGGGCAACCAACACGTATTGTGATTGCCGCTAGCGCGCTGCTATGTTTCTGCCAGCCGCACCAGCTCTCGCGGCCGGCGATGAGGCTCGCCCTACCGCGC
Source organism: Mycobacterium montefiorense (assembly GCF_025823255.1). Classification (NCBI taxonomy): domain Bacteria; kingdom Bacillati; phylum Actinomycetota; class Actinomycetes; order Mycobacteriales; family Mycobacteriaceae; genus Mycobacterium; species Mycobacterium montefiorense. The sequence goes on from NZ_JACKVL010000007.1 coordinate 335,819, forward strand.
ACACCAGCGCTGATGGCTTCTACCCAACCCTGCTGTCGGATGACGGCGTTGCGGAGGTAGAGCCATGAAGCGAGCACCGCCCATATCGAGCACGCCAGCGTCGACGACTCCGCCGACCGAACATTGGACTGCTTTTGCCCCCCGCGGGCCGACGTCGGGCCGCTCGCGCAATTCGGCAAGAGCCCCGACGCAGCAATCTCATCTAACCGACCTCAACCCCGGACAACACGCCGCTAGGAGAAGGCCATGACCACATCTGTAGAAGTGACCATTGAAATCCCCCGAGGCCAACGCAACAAGTACCAGATCGACCACCACACCGGCCGCGTCCACCTCGACCGCTACCTCTACACGTCGATGGGCTACCCCGTCGACTACGGCTTCATCGATCACACACTCGGTGAAGACGGCGACCCCCTCGACGCACTCGTGTTGCTGCCTGAACCCGTGTTCCCCGGAGTCATCGTGCGCGGCCGGCTCGTCGGAATGCTGTCAATGGCCGACGAAGCCGGCGGGGATGACAAACTGCTCTGCGTCCCAGCCGATGACCCGCGACACGCGCACATCACCGACATCGACGAGGTACCCGCGTTCGAGCGCGAGGCCATCAAACACTTCTTCGCCCATTACAAAGACCTCGAACCCGGCAAGTTCGTCGACACCGGCGACTGGGCCGACAGAGACGCCGCCGAAGCCGAACTGCAACGCTCGCTTGAGCGCTACTACGAAGACCGGCACTGAATCCTCGCCGCAAGATTGACTGTCGCTGAAAGAATCCGGGCCGTCGAACAGGGCCCTGACGCGTCGGGCATAGCGGCTGGGAGCAGCGATGGATCCGTCAGGTCTGCTCCTCGCGGGGTGGTGGCACGACCAACACGGGTCGGCCGTGGTGATGAGTCAGTTGACGCGACACCGACTGGCCGGCAAGCGTCCCGATGAAAGAGTGCATGCCACCGCGTTGCCCGCCGACGACAATCATCAACGCATGAGTCTCATCGGCCAGGTTGGAGATGATCTCACTGGGTTGGCCATGCGCGGAGTGGTATGTCCAGTCGACGACAAGCCGGTCCAGGAAAGACCGGGCGGATGCCTCGTCATCCCTCAGGCGCTGATTGATCTGCTGCTCCCAGTCCGCCGCGTCGGGATCGATAGGCATGTCACCGGTGTCGGCCACGTGCACGACATGCAAACGCGCGTCAAGCCGTTGCGCGAGGTCGGCCGCGACCGCCAGTGCCGCAGCGCTGCCGCGCTGCCGGTCCCAGCCTAGGACGATGTTCGGCACATGTCCTGGACCGACCAAATAGTCAGGCGCAGTAGTCGTTTCAGCATTCATCGTGATTCCCTCCTCGACATAGCTGCTACACCAGCCAGGCCAGAGCCAAGCCTGCAGCGCACGCCGCCACACACGTAATGAGCGATCCGAACGCGTTAATAAGCGAAGCGCGAACGGCGCCCTGTTCGGCGAGGCGCACGGTTTCGAAGCTCGCCGTACTAAACGTGGTGTACCCGCCGCAAAATCCAGTGCCAATGATGTTCTGCCAATTGGCCGATTGGTGCTGAAAGAGAATCGCACCGGCCAAGATGCCTAGCAGCAGAGATCCGGTGACATTGATCAGAAATGTCGCCCACGGGAAGCGCATGGGCCAGGCTCGCTTCACGAGGGCGTCTACGACGAACCGCGTTACCGCGCCCATCGCGCCGAAAAGGATGGTCAGGGAGCTGATCATCTGCGTGAGCGCCTGCGGTGAACGCCGGCTGCAACGACGGTGCCTAACCAGGCAGTGGCCATGCCGCCCAGTACGCTAGCCAGCCCGTAACCCAGCGCTGCCGCGACATGCGCGCTCCTAGCTAGCAACGAAATATCAAGCGACAGTGTGCTATAAGTCGTGAAGGCGCCACAGCCGCCTGTGCCGAACGCGTACCGGATCCGCTGACGAACCCGACTGTCATCGCCCGTCCGAACCAATCCCTCCAGCAGGGCACCCAAAACGAATGCGCCGACGAGATTGATGAGCAAGGTCGCCCACGGCCACTGCTCGCAGTCATGGAGAAGCGCATCCTCGACCGCGACACGAAGAGCCGTCCCAGCAGCTCCACCAACGAACACCCACAACGATGCCGCAGACAGCGATCGTTGCGGCGATGCCGTCGCGTCCGGATCAGTCGGCAACTCGGAATGTGTGTCACTCATCGTGTGGCACGACCAACGTCAACCGCCGCGCATATCAGCTCAGATCTGGGCGACGACGGGCATTGCACGGGCATCTCCCAACCATTGACGATATCTGGCAGGAACTATCAGCCCAGAGGCGGTTCGAGCTGCGATGCTCAGGCGAGATCCATCACCCGCGCAAGACTGTACCTCGCGTGTGGTCCCAAGGTGAAGCAACCCGTTAACGGTGCCGGATGCCGCTTGATCCAACTCGTGTCTTACTAGGATTCGACACGAAAATGAGAAACCAGCTGCGACATTTTCGTGAGAATTTCTGCAAACCAGCAATTAGGGCGAGCGCTATTCGCCACTTAGCGTGAGAACCTACAGCGGCTTCGACGGTCCCTCGCCCTGGGGACCACAACACGTCCGCCAGCCGGGGTGCTGACACCCTTCGGTACTGAAGCGGCAGTGATTATCCGTGCTGTGCATATCAATTCGGCAGCGTCCGGTTAATGAGGAGACCGGCTAGTGCGGCGCAAACGAGGAGCAGCACCCCCAGCCGAAACCAACTCGTGCTGTTGTCTCCCCGGACGGTCTCGTAGCCGATCTGCTGCTGGATGCTGGCGTAGGCAGTCTTGAGTTCGGCAGTGTTATCGACATGGAATGCGTGTCCGCCCGACAATTCGGCGACGCGTTTGAGGGCGTCGTCTTCGACTGGCACCGACACGTGTGCACCGTCCAACTGGATTGTTCCGTTGGGGGTTCCAAAAGTGATGGTGGAGATCGGCACACCTTGATCGCGGGCGGCGCGGGCGGCGGTGAATTCGCCTCGGGGATTATCGGGGTCGGGCGGGTGGTTCTCCCGGCCGGTCGACTCCAGCACGATCCGTGCCGGTGGTGCACCAGAACCTCCGCCGAGCACCGCGCCCACAGTGGCGATGGATTGCAGTGCAGCGAAGATAGCGTCGCCGACAGCGGTGCGATAAGAGACTTGCAGCTTGTCGATCGCGGTCATGGTGGCCTGGTGATCGATTGTCGGGGAGACCAACACCGCTGGAGTGCCAGAGAAGGCGATCAGCCCCAGATTGATTCCTGCAGGGAGCTGTTCGGTGAATTGTCTACCGACTTGCTGGGCGGCGACCAGCCTGCTCGGTGCCATGTCGGTGGCGGTCATCGCCGGCGATACCTGGATCAATAACATGACGACTGCGCGATTGCGCGGAATCTGTACCGAATGGGTCGGGCCGGCCAACCCCACCGTCGACGCGAGCAGCGCAACCACGAGCAGGATCGCCGGCAGGTGCCGCCACCGCCTCGATCCCGTCGGCGCTACGCGCTCCAGTATGTCCATATTGGCAAATCGCAGCAGTCGCCGTCGTCGGCTGATCAGGGCCAGGACGTACAGGCCGACCAACCCGATGACGACGAACACAAATAAGAACCACCACTTGTGCTCGAAACCTGACGTTGTCAACGGGCCCAGCATAGGCACTGTCATCTCCGGGATTCCCGTCGGCGGCAGTAACTTTCGATTGCGGGCGACGAAGCTGTATGCCGCACGGCGCTGTGCATCTGTGAATCCTTTCTGCGGGCGTGGTTAGCCGCGCAAGGTGAGCAGCCCAGCCTTACGCGGCGGGACAGCACTGGCCGATTCGGGGTTGCCAAGGCAAGGGTGCGCCAGGTGGCCCAGAACCGTCTGCGCCGTCTGGCACCCCAACGAAGCGCAACCGTAACAGGTTGATGGAGAACGGCGTTCAGGATCCGCACGACGAAATAGGCCCGCGGCAAAGTGGGGACAGTACCGAATCCGCGGACGGCGGTTTATTACTTTTATCCAATGGTGATTCCCCACCTCCTCGCAGCCGGGACGCACGCGGGCGTCAACTCACAGCACACGGGGTGTTGCGCCGAGCCGAACCGGCTGAGCACGCACCCCTCTCGTCAGAGCTTTGGCACTGCACGCCGTATTCGCGACCGAAAAATCCAGCCGCAGAAGCCACTTGGGCTCAACCCTTAAGCCGGGAAGAGCTGTCCTGACCCGGGGCGTCTTTCGACGTTCGGGGTCAGTGGCCTGTATCCGTGCGGACGCCTCACCTAGCGAGGTGCTACCGCAATTCTCAATGCTGGGCTCGCACCGGTCAAGCTTTCTCTACAGTGAGTCCGACACCGACGCTGGCGCGATTACACCGGCCGCCGAGACCGGGCCGCCCACCCTCGCCCTTCTCGGCGTGCCACTAGGGCTGCCCGGCCACCTCTACTACGCCGGACTGGGTGCGCTGGCGCTCGTCGGAGTCGTGGAGTGGCCGATCGCCGCGACGTGGAGCCGGTGGATTCGCAATCACCCGATTTCTGAATCGAACCCCTTCTGGTGCAACAGTTGTCGCGACCGGCGAGACGGTCCGCACCGACTCACCCTATGATGCAGTCGAGGTTGACACGCCCCGGTGCGCGCTCGGTCAGGGCATCCCCGATGCTGGGCTGAACGGCACCTCGGTTCGGGACTGAACGGTTTCCGATGTCACGGCATGCCGCTTCGGGGCAGCCGCCGCCCGTGGGTTGACCCGATGAGCTGATGTGTGCCAGGCTTGTTCGCGCAGCACCTCGATAGGTGAGGCGTCCGCACGGATACAGGCCACTGACCCCGAACGTCGAAAGACGCCCCGGGTCAGGACAGCTCTTCCCGGCTTAAGGGTTGAGCCCAAGTGGCTTCAGCGAGACTGATACGCCGTGCAGTGCCAAAGCTTTGACGAGAGGGGTGCGGAGACCATCTCTTAGATGTGTGCTCTCTCACCTGTGCTAGTTAGGTACGACCGTGTGGGCGTGGTGAACTGCCCCGTGGCTGGAGGGAGGTGAGGACCCGAATGGCAAGTGGCAGTGGTCCGTATCCCAATCCGCGAATAGGTCTATCCGGACACCTCATGCACCGCTGAGTGGGTGTCGCAGCCGGGTTCCCCCGGGTGTGTGCAGTGTCGATCGACAACCGACACGGCCTGGCGCGGTGCGCGAAATCCAAACCTGCGCAGACACCACCCGACGCGCCCTTTCCGTCACGTGATTAGCACGCTGTCGGGAAAACACCAGGAGTACAACATGATCGACACAGTGGACACCGTCGTGCGGATCGCCGCAGGACTTGGCCTGGGCGCAGCTATCGGGTTGGAACGGCAGTGGCGATCGCGCAACGCCGGTTTGCGCACCGCAGCCCTGGTCAGTCTTGGCGCCACGCTGTTCGTCGTCATGGGTGGCTACGCGTTTACCGGTGTCAACGCCGACCCCACCCGCGTCGCCGCCCAAGTCGCCTCCGGTATCGGTTTTCTCGGCGCTGGCGTCATCATGAAACAAGGTGCCACCATCTCAGGACTGAACACCGCCGCCACCTTGTGGGCCGCCGCCGCGGTGGGCGCGCTGGCCGGCGGCGGGCTGCTAATCCCTGCAGTGATCGGCGCGGGTGCGGTGATCGCCGCCAATATCGTCCTGCGACCGATCGGGCGCCGTCTGGACCACCATCATGGGCCGGGAACTGAAAAAGCCTCTGCTGAATACCGATTCGAGGTCCGCTGCGCCACGCGCGCCGAAGCGCACATCCGCGGCTTGGTGTTTGACGCCATTTCGCGCCCCAGCCTGACCGTGCAATCGATCACAGCGATCGACCTGCCCGGTGATCAAGGTGTCCGCATCGCCGCGACCGTGATTGCCGACGAACGCGACGACCACCGTATCGAAGCCGCTCTCGCCGACGTCATCAAGGCCCCCGAGGTCACCGCGGTGCGGTGGACCGCCGACGAAATGAGCTTGGACGACTAGCGGCAATATCCAGCAAAGGCCCCAACGCGGAACTAGATCGCGGCGCCGGGGTTCAGGATGCCCAGCGGGTCGAGCGCCTGCTTGATGCGCTGATTCAGCGCCACCACCTCGGGCCCGAGGTAGCCGTCCAGCCATGGCCGCTTCAGTCGCCCGACGCCATGCTCACCGGTGATTGTGCCGCCCAACCCGGTGGCCAGATCCATGATTTCGCCGAACGCGAGCTGAGCCCGCTGCGTCATCGCGGGGTCGGCAGCGTCGTACACGATCAGCGGATGAGTGTTGCCGTCGCCGGCGTGCGCGATCACCGAGATCATCAGGTCCTGTTCCTCGGCGATACGGGCAATCCCGGTGACCAGCTCGCCCAGCGCCGGAAGCGGCACCCCGACGTCTTCGAGCAGCAGCGATCCCTTGGCCTCGACCGCCGGGATGCAGAATCGGCGCGCGGCGACGAACGCCTCGCCTTCATCCGGATCGTCCGTGGTGAAAACGTCCGTTGCATTGTGCTCGGCAAATATCGCCGCTATCAGTTCGGCGTCCTCACCGCTGGCGCGGCCGCGCTCGTCGGAGGCGGCCACCAGCATCGCGGCGGCCCCGCGATCCAGGTCCATGCGCAAGGTGTCCTCGACGGCATTGATCGCCGCCGAATCCATGAACTCCAGCATCGCGGGCCGCAGCCGCGCCGAGACCCCGAGCACCGCGTCGACCGCCGATTCCAGCGAGGCGAACGTGGCCACCACGACGCTGGAGGTGTTTTGGGCGGGCAGCAGCCGCAGCGTCACTTCCGTGACGACACCCAGCGTGCCCTCACTGCCGACGAAGAGCTTGGTCAGGCTCAGGCCCGCGACGTCCTTGAGCCGCGGGCCGCCGAGCCGTACCGCGGTGCCGTCGGCCAGCACCACCTGCATGCCCAGCACGTAATCAGTGGTGACGCCGTACTTCACACAGCACAAGCCCCCGGCGTTGGTGGCGATATTGCCGCCGATGCTGCAGATCTCGTATGACGACGGGTCCGGCGGGTACCAGAGGCCGTATCCGGCGACGGCCTTCTTCACCTCGGCGTTGAGCAGGCCGGGCTGGCATACCGCGGTGCGGGTGACCGGGTCGACGGTGATGTCGCGCATCTTTTCCGTCGACAACACGATCCCGTTCGCCAGCGCGGTCGCCCCACCGGACAAACCGCTGCCGGCTCCCCGCGGTACGACGGGCACTTGATGGGCGGTGGCCCAGCGCAACACCTTCTGCACGTCTTCGGTGCGGCGCGGCCGGACCACGGCCAGCGGCGTGCCGGCTGACGGGTCGAAAGCGCGATCGTGGCGGTAGCCGTCGGTGATGGAGGGGTCGGTGACGACCATCCCATCCGGCAGGTCGGCGATCAGGCCGGCCAGGGTGTCGTCATTGACTGTGGTGCTCACGGGCTGATTTTACGGCTCGTTATCGCCAGCAAACTCGGGTGCGCGGTCGAGTTCACGCAGCGACGGCAGCGCGATCGCGATCAGGCCGATCACGATGATGGGCACCGCCAACGTCAGGAACGTCACCCGCAGCCCGGCGGCGTCGGCCAGCGGGCCGGCCACCAGCAAGCCCAACGGGCCCGCGGCGAAGGTAAGCCCCGTCATCACCCCGACCACCCGGCCGCGCAGGTGGTGTGGGGCCCGGGTCTGCATCACATAGTTGTAGATCGGTTGAATCGGCCCGTAGACCAAACCGGTCACCGCGCACAGCACCAGGATCACCGGCAACGGCGGCAGGAACGCGATGCCGACCGACGCGGCACCAAAGGTGAGCGTCGCGGTCAGCACGGCCGTGCGCCGCCGGGTGTATTTCGAGAGCAGGGCATAGCCGAGCGCGCCCACCACGCCGCCGACCCCCAGGGCCATCAACGCCCAGCCCAACTCCGCGGGTTGATGACGGTCGCTGAAGTATTTGGGAAACAACACGCTTTCCATCGGCAGGTACAGCGCGGTGACGACCAAGTCGACCAACCCGAGCGTTCGAAGCACCCGCAGGTTCCACACAAACCGCAGGCCTTCGGCGACCCCTGACATCAACCCTTGTGGTCGGACCGTGTGGTGCGGCTTGCCGGTGCCCTCCAGGCGTAGTGCCCCAATTGCGATGAACGACAACCCGAAACAGCATGCCGTGATCCACATCGTGTTGACGCCACCGACGGTGGCGATCATCACACCGCCGATGCCCGGACCCAGAATGTAGGCCAGGTTGAGAATCGCCTCGTAGACGCTGTTGGTGCGGTCCAGCGACCAGGCGGCGCGGGCGGCGGCTTCGGGCAGCATCGACTGGCGCGCTGTCGTCCCGGCCGGGTCGAAGGCCGCCGAGAAGAATGCCAGCACGGCCAGCTCGACGACGTTGATCGCGTCCGCGCCGAACAGCCAGGCGATCACCGGGACGGTCGCCACGGCCGCGCCGGACAGCGAATCGGAGATCAGCGAAATACGGCGGCGCCCGAAAAAGTCGACCGCGGTACCGGCGACCAGCGTGGACAGCACCATCGGCAGTGTCATCGCAGCGGCCACGACCGACGCGTCGCCGGCGCTGTTGTGCTGCTGTAACGCCAACCATGGGAAGGCAACCAGCGAAATGCCGGTACCCGCGGTCGCCATCAGCGTTGCGAACAGAATCAGAATCGCCGGGCCACGGCTGGAATTTGTCATGGATATCGCGTGAGAATCTAACCCTAAAGCGATCACGCGAGCCACCGAATTTCGTGGGCGGCATTGGTTGACTGCAGGATGTTGCTGTGCTTGTTCATCCGAATACCGGATTGCCATTCGATTCGCCGGTTGCGCCCGGTACCGGGTGGCCCGGCGATCCGGCTGTGCCGCAGACGCCGCAGGCCGCTGACGCCGAGCAGGTTCGGGCGCTGGCCGGCGGGGCCGACTCGATAGCGGAACTCGACGCCTCGGTCAGCGTCTGTCGCGCCTGCCCGCGGTTGGTCACCTGGCGTGAGGACGTTGCTGTGGCCAAACGGCGGGCATTTGCCGATCAGCCGTATTGGGGCCGGCCGGTGCCGGGCTGGGGATCGCAGCGGCCGCGAATCTTCATCGTCGGGCTAGCGCCCGCGGCGCACGGCGCCAACCGCACCGGCCGGATGTTCACCGGCGACCGGTCCGGCGACCAGCTCTACGCGGCCCTGTACCGTGCCGGACTGGTAAACCAGCCGATCAGCGTGGATGCCGCAGATGGATTGCAGACCAAGCAGATTCGAATTTCCGCACCGGTCCGGTGCGCGCCGCCGGCCAACGCCCCGACCCCGGCCGAGCGCGACACCTGTTGGCCGTGGCTGGAAGCCGAATGGCGGTTGGTGTCCGATCACGTCCGCACCGTCGTGGCGCTGGGCGGGTTCGGCTGGCAGATCGCGTTGCGGCTGCCGGGCGCCACCGCGACGCGGGGGACGCCCAAGCCGCGGTTCGGCCATGGCGTAGTTGCCGAGCTGTCCTCGGGCATGCGTTTGCTGGGTTGCTACCACCCCAGCCAACAGAACATGTTCACCGGTAGGCTGACTCCGGCAATGCTCGACGACATCTTCATTGAAGCCAAGAAGCTGGCAGGGATTAAGTGACCTTCCATGTCTAAAGTACTGATTTCCGGGGCCAGCGTCGCCGGTACAACATTGGCGTATTGGCTTTCCCGGCATGGCTTTTCGGTCACCGTCGTGGAGAGGCACCCGGGGCTGCGCCCGGGCGGGCAGGCCATCGATGTGCGGGGCCCGGCGCTGACGGTGCTGGACCGGATGGGCCTGCTCACCGCTGCCGCCGACCTCAAGACCGGCATTCGCGGTTCGTCCGTCGTCGACCGCGACGGCAACGAGCTGTCCCGGGATACCGAATCGACGCCCACGGGCGGTCGCATCGACAACCCCGATATCGAGCTGCTGCGCGATGATTTGGTCGAGTTGCTTCACCAGGCAACCCAGCCGGCGACTGAATACCTCTTCGGCGACAGCATCGCCGCGCTGGAGAACCGCGGCGCGGGCGTGGATGTGACGTTCGAACGTTCGCCCGCCCGCAGTTTCGACTTGGTGATCGGCGCCGACGGCTTGCACTCCAATGTGCGCCGTCTGGTTTTCGGTCCCGAGGACCGATTCATCAAAAGGTTGGGCATCCACGCCGCCATCTTCACCGTACCCAACTTCCTGGATCTGGACTTCTGGCAGAGGTGGCACTACGGGGACACCACGATGGTCGGGATCTACAGCGCCCGCAACAACACCGAGGCGCGCGCCATGTTGGGCTTCATGGATACCGAACTGCGCCTTGACTACCGCGATGTCGAAGCCCAATTCGCCGAGGTGGAGCAGCGCATGACCGGCGCCGGCTGGGTGCTGCCCCAACTACTTCAGTTCATGCGCAGCGCACCGGATTTCTACTTCGACGAGATGGCACAGATCGTGATGGATCACTGGTCGATCGGACGGGTGGCCCTGGTGGGCGATTCCGGGTATTGCTCCTCACCGGTTTCGGGGCAGGGCACCAGTGTGGCGCTGCTGGGCGCCTACATCCTGGCCGGCGAGCTCAAGCGAGCCTCCCAGGGCGACTGGGTAGACCACGGGCTCGCCTTTACCAACTACTTCAGGCGTTTTCACGGCTACACCGAGCGCACCCAATTCCTGGCGACTGACAACATTCCCGGCGGTGCGCCGATATCGCAGGAGCAGTTCGACGCGATCGTGGGTTCGATCACGCTGAGCACCTACTGATTGGGAACGAACACGGCACCGAATGCGTTGAGGCCATCGTGCGTCTTTCCGTCCTTGATCTAGTCCCGGTACGCACCGACCAGTCGACCGGCGCCGCGCTGGCGGCCACCGTGGCGCTGGCGCAGACCGCCGATCGGCTCGGCTATACGCGCTACTGGGTCGCCGAACACCACAACATGGAATCGGTGGGCGCCACCAGCCCACCGGTGCTGCTGGCGTACCTTGCCGCCCAGACGTCGCGGCTGCGACTCGGATCCGGCGGCGTAATGCTGCCCAACCATGCGCCGCTGGCGGTCGCCGAGCAGTTCGCGCTCTTGGAAGCGGCGGCCCCCGGCCGGATCGACCTGGGCATCGGCCGGGCGCCCGGCTCCGACCCGGTGACGTCGTACGCGTTGCGTGGGGCCCGCGACGATCGCGACATCGAGAACTTCCCCGAGTACTTAGACGACGTGGCTGCGCTGATGAGTGCGCGCGGCGTGATGGTTCCGCTGCGCTCGGGCGACTACCGGCTCAAGGCCACCCCGGCCGCGGCCAGCGAACCACGGCTCTGGCTGTTGGGCTCGTCGATGTACTCGGCTCGTTTGGCCGCCGCCAAGGGCTTGCCCTACGTGTTCGCACATCACTTCTCCGGCAAGGGAACCGAAGAAGCACTCGAGGTCTATCGCTCACGATTTGTGCCCAGCAAGTTGACCGCCGAGCCTGTGACATTCTTGACGGTGAATGCCTCGGTGGCCGAAACACGCGATGAGGCAACGGCTTTGATGCTGCCGAACCTGCAGATGATGGCGCGGCTGCGCACCGGGCAACCGCTGGGGCCGGTGCCTCTGGTGGAGGAGGCCCAAGTCGCGGAACTGACGGCGCCCCAACAGCACATCGTGGAAAGCGGGTTGCAGCGCGCGGTGCTGGGTACTGCGGTCCAGGCCGCCGACCAGCTGCAGGCGCTTGCCGAGCAGTTCGGAGTCGACGAGGTGATGGTGAACCCGGTCGCGTCGGCCCGTCGCGGCACCGACCCGGCCACTGCGCCGGGGCGGGTGGCGACGCTGGAGCTGTTGGCTAAGGAATTGTTCTAGCGCTGGCGTCGCTGATTTTCTCCTGCTTGGATTCGCCCGAATTGGGTTGGGGTACATGGCTGCCGATCCAAGCCTCTAGTTCGGCCGGTGGCAATGGCGGGGTGTGCACGAATCCCTGGGTAATGGTGCAGCCGTATCGCTGCAGCGCGTTCAGCGTGTCCTCGTCTTCGACACCCTCGGCCACCAGGTCCGCGCCGAGGCTGTCGGCCAGCGCCACTGTGGACCGCACGATGGCGACCGACCGGGCGTCCTGGGACAGTCGCGACACGAAGATTCTGTCAAGTTTCAACTCGTTGACGGAGACATCCTGTAAGCGGGCCAGCGACGACCAGCCGGTGCCGTAGTCGTCCAGTGAGATGCGAACGCCAAGGTGTTGCAGTTCGGCCACGGTATTGCGGGACCGCACCGAGTCGACGAGGGCGCCTTCGGTGATCTCGATGATCAGGGCGTCGGCCGGTAGACCGCGGGCCCACAGCAGCCTTTCGATCGTGCCGACCAGCTCGAGGTCGAGCAGGTTCGTGGTCGCCAGGTTGACCGAGACGGATGAGGTGATGCCCGTTTCGCGCCAATACTGGATCTGGGTGAGAGCGAGTTTCAGTGTGCGGTCGGCGATCTTGCGCATCAGCCCGGCGCGTTCGGCGGCGGGCAGGAATACCTCGGGCAGCAGGACTCCACGACTGGGATGGTTCCAGCGCACCAGCGCCTCGACACTGTGCACGCTGCCGTCGCTCGTGTTGATCTTGGGTTGGTAGTACAACGTCGGTTCATCACCTTCGAACAGCGCGGTGCGCAATTCGTCGATGAGGTTCGGGTCGGTTTCGCGATGCACCTCGAATGCCGAGTCGTAGACCGCGATCTTGCCCATGGCGGTTTTGGCGTGCGGCATCGCCGCCTCGGCGCGACTCAACAGCTCTTGTGGATGTTCACAATGGTCGGGGCACAACGCAATAGCGACTCGCGCGTCGACGCGCACGGTTATCGGATCTAACTCGAACGGTTCGCCTAGGGCTTCGAGTAAACGACCCGCTTGGGCGCGGGCGCCGATCAGGTCGGATCCCTCGGTCAGCAGGATCGCGAATTCGTCATCGCTCACCCGCGCAAGTAGGTCCGCGCGGCGCACGCTGGTCGCAAGTCGATCCGCGATGTGGCGCAACAGGTCATCACCGAATTGGCGGCCGAGCGAATCGCTAATCTCGCCAATCTCATAGAGTTTCACCAACAGCAACGCCTTGCGTGACGACGTTTTCAGAGCCGACTCGAGCTCCGTCGGTGCGGGGCCGTGCAATGAGGTCAAAGCCGTTGCCAGCGAACGACGGTTGGGTAGCGCGGTCAACTCGTCGGTCATGGCGTGCTTGTAGTTTTCGGCCACCATGCTGACATCGCGGAAGGTCAGCGAGAAGCGCAGGGCCACCATGATCAGGCTTAATGCCGCCAGACTCGCTGCCAATCGCGAGTCTTGATCCCATACGGCGACGACGAGTGCCACCAGCGCCCACGCCACCGACACGGTGTATGAGCCGAATCCGCGTCGCAGCCCCGGCGTCACCGGCGATGCGGGCGCCCAGCTTGCCATCGCGATGAGAAGCGACGCCGCGGGCCAGGCGGCATCCAGCGTGCTGCCCACCCGATACGAGCCCGCAGAGGTCTCGAACAGATAGACGGTGTCCGCGATCGCAAACCCGAACAGGCCCGCAACGAGCATTGCCCAGCGGAATTCTTTGAGCCAGCCGACTATTGGTAATATTCCGGCGGCCAGAGTCAACAGGACCAGGTCGCCCCACGGATAGAGCATGCCTACCAGAACGGTGTTCGGTGCTCGGGTCGCGGCCGCATGGAAGGGCCCGGCTCGCAGCGAAATCCCCAGCGCGGCCATGGCCAAACCGCACACCAGTGGATCGAGCCGGATCGGAATCGGGACGGAGGCCAGGCGTGACCGCAGGAGCAGCAGTAGCCCGACGTAGACGAATGGGTAGAACGCGAGGTACTCCGGATCGGCCGACGAGGGGGACTGCCCGTCGGGCACCCGCAATGCGTAGACGACGTCACCGATCGCCGAGCATGCCATCCCGGCCGCGATCAGCAGCCAGGCCAGGCGGTCGGTGGTGAAGTGGTAAGCGCGAGCGGCAATCAGCCCGGCCGCCAACAGGTTCAACCCCGCATACAAATACTTGGCGAAGGATGCGTTGTCGCCGGCATTGCCGCCGGCAACGCTCGTTGCGGTGAAAAAGAATACGCCAATTACCAACAGTGCCATGGCTATCCGGATCGGCGTCGGTGGCCACCAGACGCCGTCGGCCGCTTCCTCTAGCGACGTGGCGGGCTTTGGCTCCGTCCGCGCGGCACGTGCCGGCCCGGATGCGCCCGCGACGGCGCGGTAGCCCGAAGCGGCCGCAGATAGGGGGGCCAACTCGGCCAGTTTGGCCGGCAAGTTCGATGCCGGCGAGTCGGTCGACCGTGGGAATGTATAGGAGAACGGAATGTCTGGCACAAAGCTTCGGACGCATTGGCCGCCTTCGCGTTTGGCGGTATACATGGCCAGGTCGGCATGTCGCAGGAGCTGGTCGACGGTGCACTTCGACGCGGCGGTGGCCACCGTGAAGCCGATGCTCGGCCGGACCGCGACGGGCACGCCGTCGATCACGATCGGAGCGCTGAACGCCTCGAGAACGTCGTGCGCGACCGCTTGGGACTCTTCGACGGAACCTTCTAGCAGCACCGCGAATTCGTCACCGCCGAGCCGCGCGATCAGGCCGTCCTCGTGCAGAGCGGCGGTGAGCCGTCCAGCGACCCGGACAAGAAGCTCGTCGCCGGCCGGGTGCCCCAGGCCGTCGTTGACCGCTTTGAAGTTGTCGAGATCAAGGCACAACACCGCAATTGGCGCGCTGTCGCTTTGCCGGGCGGCGATAGCGGTTTCCAGCCGGTGCAGGAATTGGACCCGATTCGCCAGGCCGGTCAGGCTGTCCCGGAACGCTTCCCGCGCGACTTCGGACAACAGCTTCTGGTTTTCCAGCAATACCACGAACTGTCGGGCGAGCACCCCGCGACGAGCAGCCCCAGCGCGGCGACCATTGGTCCGTGCGCCATCAGGCTGACAGCGCGACTCATTCCCACCGCCGCGGCCAGCACCACCGGCAGGTACGGCAACCACAGCAGGGAGCGCGACAGCACTTCGGTTCGCGGCGAGGTGCTGGGGGATTCCTTGACGCTGGACAGAGCCGCCAGCGCGATCAGTCCCATTCCAGCCACCCGGGCCAGGTCGGCCAGATCGTTGACGTGATAGGTACCCACCCCGGTGCGGAACACCGTGGCGATGTCGGCGACGTTGATCACCGCGGTTGCGGCGGCCACCAGGCTGCGGCTCGGTGGGTCACCGGGACGACTCCGCGACAGCATCAGGATCCCGGTAGTCAGCAGCAAGACATCGGCGAAAACCTGAGCGAGCGTCGCGAGCTGGGAACCGCTGTCTTCGCGCACTTGTTTGCCGACGACGAAGACCCACGAGACGACGAAGAGGGACGTCGACACGATCAGACCGTCGAGTACCAGTCGCCGGGGACTGTGCCACGTCACCTGGGATAACAGCAGCAAGGACGCCATAGCGCCGATGGGGTAGACCAGGAAGATGATGTCGGCGGTCGCCGGGTGGATCGCGTGATCCAGCTCCGGGCGGACGTCATAGACCGCCCACACGATCTCGGCGATCGCCCAGCCCAGCAGGGCGGTGTCCATCGCCAGCCAGCCGACTCTGCGGCGCCCGGTCGCAAAGTGAGCCGCGCGGCCGGCAAATGTCGCGGTGACCAGCAGGCACGCGACCGTCACGATTACGTCCAGGGGCCGCGTCACGTTGGCGCTCTGCCATTTGCGCTGCGACGAGACCGCGACCAAGCACCCGGCAACGGAGTATCCCGCGATCACGAACCAACCGACGCGCGCGGACAGCCCGAATCGCTGCCACGGAATCCCCGTCCAGCGTTTCATAGCTGCTCCAGCCGATCTGTCCCCCCGCGGTGAACAGATGGAGGCTTCACCACTGCTAGGGCAGGATAAACGTCTGCTCGGGCAGAATAAACGTCCTACTGGTGCCAGCTGGTGTTTTTATGCGGGTTGGTGCTATTTGGCAGGCGTCAGCGCGACGATCGGGATGGGCCGCGACGTCCGGGTCTGGTAGCCGTCGTACCGGTTGGCATTGTTCTTGTTGACGAGCTGCCACAGCCGCGCGTAGTCGGCGTCCTCGGCAGTGATCGGGCGCGCGGTGACCGGGAATCGTTTGGAGCCGAGGTTGATTTCGCACTCCGGACGCTTGCGCAGGTTGTGATACCAGCCGGGGGCAGCGTCGCTACCGCCGTAGGAAGCCACGACCAGGTACGAGTCGCCGTCCTTGGCATAGGTCAATGTGCTGCTGCGCGGTTGACCGGTCTTGGCGCCGATCGTGTGCAACAGCAGGCTGTTCGGCATTCCGGGCACGTGGTGCCCGATCCGGCCGTCAGTCTTCCGGTAGAGCGTGTCGTGTACGCGCAGCAGAGGGGCCAGAAACAGCCGCTCTACGAGGGTGAGGTTGCTCATGAATCCATTTCTACTGACTGGCGTCGATGCGTGCCAGCGCGTCGCGTAGTAGTTGCGCGGTGGCTTCGCGGTCGGGGTCCCGGCGCAGCAACATCCCCTTGGCCACCGAAAGCTTGTCACCATTGCGGCGGGGCAGCACGTGCAGGTGGATGTGGAACACCGTCTGGAAGGCCGCGCTGCCGTCGTTGATCCCGATGTTTGTCGCGTCGGCCAATTCCGTGGCCCGGGCGGCGCGTGCGATCCGCTGGCCGATGGCAATCATCTCGGCCAGCGTCTGCGGCGGGGTGTCGGTCAGATCGACGCTGTGCTGTTTGGGGATCACCAGGGTGTGGCCGCGCGTGAACGGGCGGATGTCGAGGATCGCCAGGTAGTCGTCGTCTTCGCAGATCCGGATCGCCGGAGCCGCTCCGGCGACGATCGCACAGAACACGCAGGACATGCCGCCACGGTACTGGTTGCCTCGACACGACCGACCGCCGCCGCAGGGGCTACGCTGCCGCAGTGGACGCTCGCGAACTCGCATTTTCCAGCGCGGCCGCACTGGCACGGATGCTTGCCGACGGTGAGGTCAGCGCGCCGGACCTGCTCGAGGTCTATCTGGAACGGATTGCGCGCCTCGACAGTCAGCTGCGCTGCTACCGCGTGGTGCTGTCCGACAGCGCGCGCGAGGACGCTCGTGCCGCCCAGGAACTCCTCGACGCCGGCGAGCGGCTGCCGCTTCTCGGCGTGCCGGTTGCGATCAAGGACGATATCGACGTCGCCGGCGAGGTGACGGCGTGCGGCAGTGGCGGCCACGGTCCGCCGGTGACCGCCGACGCGGAAGCCGTCCGACGGCTGCGCGCGGCCGGCGCGGTCATCATCGGCAAGACGAATGTGCCCGAGTTGATGATCTTCCCGTTCACCGAGTCGCTGACGTTCGGCGCGACGCGCAACCCGTGGAACCTCGATCGCAGTCCGGGCGGTAGCAGCGGCGGTAGCGGCGCGGCGGTCGCCGCCGGGCTGGCACCGCTGGCGTTGGGATCCGACGGTGGCGGCTCGATTCGCATCCCGTCTTCCTGGTGCGGCCTGTTCGGCGTGAAACCGCAACGTGATCGGGTGTCCGTAGCGCCGCATGACGATGCTTGGCAAGGATTGAGCGCCAACGGCCCGATCGCGCGTTCGGTGCTGGACGCGGCGGTATTTCTCGATGCCACCTCGACATTGCCCGGACCCGCAGGCGAATTCGTCGCCGCGGCGACCCGCGACCCCGGAAAATTGCGAATTGCCTTGAGTACCAAGGTTCCAACACTTCCCGTTCGAGTGGGGCGCGCGCAGTTGGCGGCCGCCGACCAGGCCGGTGCGTTGCTACGCGATCTGGGCCATGAGGTGATCGCTGCCGACCCCGAATATCCGCTGCGGCAGATCTACGCGAACTTCCTGCCGCGCTATCTGCGGGGCATCAGCGACGACGCCGACGCGCAGGCTCACCCGGAACGACTCGAAGCGCGCACCCGCAAGATGGCGCGCGCGGGATCGCGTTTCTCGGACCGAAGAATGGCAGCGGTGCGAGCCGCTGAGCAGCGGGTGAGCGCCAGGGTCCAGTCGATCTTCGACGATGTCGATGTCGTGATCACACCGGGCACCGCCGTGGGCCCATCCCGCATCGGCGCATATCGGAACCGGGGCTGGGTGTCGACATTGCTGCTGGTCGCCCAGCAGGTTCCGTACTTCCCGGTCTGGAACATGACCGGCCAGCCGGCCGCGGTGGTGCCGTGGGATTTCGACGGCGACGGTTTGCCTATCTCCGTGCAGCTCATTGCTCGGCCGTTCGATGAGGCAACCCTGTTGTCGCTGTCCGCACAGATCGAAACGGCACGGCCCTGGGCCCAGCGCCGACCTCCGGTGTCATGACGGCAATATCTCCCGCCACGCGGCCAGTTTGACGCCCGCCCGCGTGGCGTGAGCGGGGCTGGTTGACGGCAGCCGCCGGAAATGGAGCCGCTGATCCGGCTGTGCCAGCCGGTGATACACCTGCGCCGCTTTGGCGCCGTTGAAGTAGACCCGGGTGATGCCCGGATAGCTGGCGAACAACTCGGTAAAGTCGTTGACCACCAAGCTTTTCGGGTCGATCGCGGAGTCCGCGCTACCGACCCGGCGGCAGCTGTGCAGCACATCCTAAAGAGCTACTCCCTGCGCGCGCAGCGCTGCCAGACGCGACTCGTATGGGGCGCCCGCGTCGAATCCGAACAGCTCACTGGTGATGGGCCAGAACGCATTTCGTGGATTGGCGTAATACTGGTGGGCCACCAGCGACTGGGCACTCGGAAACGAGCCCAGGATCAGCATCCGGGCGCGGTCGTCGACGACGGGGTCGAAGCCATGCAGAAGCGGCGGGGTCATCACAACACATCATGGCCCGTCCGCGTTGTACGTTGACCACGTGGACGACGGGGCAGACCGCAACATCGACGATCTGCTCGACGGTCTCGAGGGCGCCGCGCGCACGGAACGCGCCGAGCTGGTGGGCTGGCTGCTGGAACAGGGCATCAGCGGCGACGAGATCCGTGCCACCAACCCGCCGCTGCTGCTGGCCAGCCGCCACCTGATCGGCGGCGACGGCACTTACGTGTCGGCGCGCGAGATCAGCGACCGGCACCACATCGACCTGATGCTGCTGCAGCGCGTGCAGCGCGCGATCGGGCTGGCCCGGGTGGACGATCCCGATGCGGCGATTCACCTGCGCGCCGATGGTGAAGCGGCCGCGTACGCGCAGCGCTTCGTCGAATTGGGGCTCAACCCCGACCAGGTGGTGCTCGTCGTTCGGGTGCTCGCCGAAGGTCTGTCGCACGCTGCTGAGGTAATGCGCTACGCCGCGCTGGCGGCGATCATGCGGCCGGGAGCCACCGAGCTGGAGATCGCCAAGGCGTCCAAGGAGCTGGTGGGCCAGATCGGGCCGCAGCTCGGCCCGATGATCGAGCAGATGCTGTTCATGCAGCTGCGCCACATGATGGAGACCGAAGCGGTCAATGCCGCCGAGCGGGCCGCGGGTGAGCCGTTGCCCGGGGCGCGCCAGGTCAGCGTTGCCTTCGCCGATCTGGTCGGCTTCACCCGGCTGGGTGAAGTGGTCTCGCCCGAGGAGCTGAGTCATCTCGCCAGCAGGCTGGCGAACCTGGCGCGCGACGTGACGGCGCCGCCGGTCCGGTTCATCAAAACGATCGGCGACGCGGTGATGTTCGTCTGCCCCGAACCCGCGCCGTTGCTCGATGTCGTGCTGAAACTCGTCGAGGCCGTGGATACCGACAACGACTTTCCCCGGCTGCGAGCGGGGATGTCGTCCGGAATGGCGGTGAGCCGGGCCGGTGACTGGTTCGGCAGCCCGGTCAATGTGGCGAGCCGGGTCACCGGCGTGGCACGCCCGGGCACCGTCCTGGTCGCCGATTCCGTGTGGGAGGCCGTCGGCGAAACAGGGGAGTTTTCCGCGTCATTCGCGGGCGCACGTCGCCTCAAGGGCGTCAAAAGCGAAGTCAAGCTTTTCCGGGTTCGCCGCGGCGGCGACGCCAGCGAAGGCGCCTGATTGGGCTACGTTTAGGCAGGCCCGGGCGGCTCTGGGGGGCGTCTGACACGGTCCGACGCGGCCGGCTCCTTCCCCTTGCCAGCGCTTTGACTCGGCCGCTTCCGGGCCTGCTTCGCCATCAAAAATACGCCGTTGAGCGGGCCATATCAACGGTTTTGCGCCCTGGGATGTGGCCGCGGGTTCGTCAGGCGTTCGCTCCTGGAGAACCCCCTATGCAGCACCTCTGTAACGGTGTAATCATGTAATCATGAAATCGCATCACAGTCAGCGGCGGTCCGGTCGCCCCGGGGGCTGGCAGCAAGCCCAGCAACCCGACTCCAGCGGAGCGGCCGAATGGTTCGCCGGACGGCTGCCCGAAGGCTGGTTCGACGGTGACCCCACGGTCGTCGTCGACCGCGAAGAGATCACGGTCGCCGGCAAGTTGCCCGACGCCGCCGGAAACGAAGAGAGCGAGTCGCGTGCCGAGGGCCGCGCGTCGCGGTTCCGGGAGGAGACCCGTTCCGAGCGGATGCGCATCGCCGACGAGGCCCAGGATCGCTACGGGCGCAAGGTTTCCTGGGGCGTCGAGATCGGCGGTGAACGACTTCTGTTCACGCACATCGCCGTTCCGGTGATGACCCGCCTGAAGCAACCCGAACGCCAGGTGCTCGACACGCTGGTCGACGCCGGAGTCGCCAGGTCTCGCGCTGACGCGCTGGCGTGGTCGGTCAGGCTCGTCGGTGAACACACCGAGGAATGGCTGGCCAAACTGCGCAACGCCATGTCGGCGGTCGACGATCTGCGCGCGCAGGGACCAGATCCACAGAACTAGGCCAATGCCGCAGTGCCGCTTCGGCGTTGGTGCGCTTCGCAGTCGAATCAGCGTCGCTAGACTTCATTGACTTTCTCGACGATCTTGTCAGCGATCTGGCCGGCCTGATCGCTGATGTGGTACCCGCATGCGTTGATATCCGCGATCACGTTGTTCGCCACGCTCATCGCGTGCTCGCACTGCCAGCCTTCGGCGCCTTCTTGAGTCTGCAGCACCGATATCTTCGTTGCGCTGCCGTGGATCGGGGCGAAGGTCCATCGGTAGGTTTTGTTCGAATTCTTGACCGTCACGGTCTGGCCGGCGCAGTTCTTCCATTTGTCGGTCGAGGTCTGCAAGAACGCCTTGGCCTTGTCCGCGGTCGGATATGCCACCACGGCTTGATTGACCCAATGATCGTTGTTGTCTCCCGGCTCCTGGGACACCACTCCGTTGATGCCGGTGTAGCCGCTTCCGGCGTACACCGGATCCTGAGTCGTATACAGCGCTCCCTGGCAGTCCGGTATCGACACCGTCATCGACGAGGTGCCCATCGACGTGATGGGTTTGCCGGGCTGGATATTCGTCGCGCCCATGATGGAGTTGATATCCGAGGAACTCAGCAGCAGCGAGTTCAGTCGCGTGGCCGCTACCGGGTCGGGTGGCGGCTTGGGGTCGGGGATGATCACCCAGATCGCCACCGCGCTGATGACGACGACGAGGACGACCGCGGCCGCGGCGACGATCGGCCAGGGATTGCGGTTGGGTTTGGGTGGGGGTTGCTGTGCCAGGCCCCACGGAGCGTGACCGGCGGGCGGCAGCGTGCCCGGCGGCGGACCACCCCAGTTGCCGCTGGTGCCCGGGTAGTACTGCGGGCCGGAGGCGGGTTGGCTCGGGGTGGGGACGGGGCCGCTCTCCGGTGCCCATGGCCGGGGAGCCTGCGCGGGGCGAGGCACCGGGGTTGAACTCGGTCGCGGGTACGGCGGCGGTGGTGTGTTGGCCGGCGGCGCCAGCGCGGTGGCCGCGACCGTCGGCGGCTGCTTGAGCTCCTCTTTACCGGGCAGGGTGGCTTCTTGGCTGCGGCGCAAGATGTTGTCGGCGTGGTCTTGATCGGGATTGGTGAGGGCCTCGTGCGCGGCGAGCGCCATATCGCCGGCACTGGCGAAGCGGTCCTCGGGATTTTTGGCCATGCCGCGGGCGATCACCGCGTCGAATGCTTTGGGAATGCCCGAGCGCACCGCACTGGGCTGTGGAATCGGGTCGCTCATGTGAGCCTTGACCAGCACTCCGGCGCTGTCCGCGCGATACGGCGGGGCACCCGTCAGGCATTCGTGCAGCACGCAAGCCAATGCGTAGATGTCGGCGCGGTAGGTCACCTCGTCGTTGGTGAACCTCTCGGGAGCCATGTATTTCCAGGTGCCGACCGCGGTACCGAGTTGGGTGAGCTTCTTGTCGGTGGTGGCGCTGGCGATGCCGAAGTCCACCAGGTAGGCGAAATCGTCTCGGGTGACCAGGATGTTGGGCGGTTTAACGTCGCGGTGCATCACTCCGGCGGCATGGGCGGCATCCAGAGCCGAGGCGATCTGAGTGGTGATGACGACCGCGCGTGGCGGCGTCAGCGGGCCATACCGTTTGAGCAAGCTGTCCAGGTCGGTGCCCTCGACGAGGCGCATCTCCATGAACATTTTTCCGTCGATTTCGCCGTAGTCGTGGATGGGCACCACATGCGGCTCCTGCAAACGGCCCGCGGTGCGTGCCTCACGCTTCATCCGCTCCCGAAAGACGGGGTCTGAGCTGAATTGATCCGACATCAGTTTGACCGCTACGGTCCACTCTTTGACGGTGTGCTCGGCCTCGTAGACTTCGCCCATCCCGCCCCGGCCTAGCAGCCGTTTGAGGTGGTAGGGCCCAAAAGTCGACCCCGCCCGTGAGGCCTGCTCGTCGCTCATCGCTGATCCTCCAAACCAACCGCAGACCCGCCGACCATATCAACAATTTCCCGCCCACCCCGGCGGCCGCAACCCCCCGGTAAGCACCCATGACGGTATGCGCCGGCGGGCTCGCCCGCTCGACAACGGCAAACATCGTTCATGCGTGTCGCGGCTGCCCAATCCGTTCATCCCGGGGCCCAAATGTCCGGTGCGTTCCAAGGATTCATCAAGGATCTCCGCAGTATGTGGGCAGACCCTTTCTCCATAGGAAAGCGAGTTACAGCGAAGGGACGTCATGCTCACCATCACCGGCACCGACTTCAGGGCCCGCCTCGCCGTCCTGGCCGCCTTGATCGGTGTCGCGGCAGTGTTGCCCGTGCACTGGCGGGCCGGCGCCCAGCGAGTCTGGTCATACGGCGTGTACAGCGTCGGGTATCGGCTGCTGTCGGTTCAGATGACCTGTGGCTGTTGGGCTCTCAGCGCGCTACCGCTGGTCGCGAAACACGCGTAGACACCCCTCACTTGCCCGCTTTGCGTTGCGGGTCAAGCGCTCTGAGTCGCAGGGCGAGCAGGATCACCAGCACGACCGCCTGGACGGTGCACGCCACCACGGCCAGCCACCAGTTGCTGGGGTCGTAGTCCCACAGCGGGTCTTCGTCGCCGCCGGCGGTCCGGCGCAGATCGTTGAGATCGATGGTCGAGGCGGCCATCGCATACGCCCACCGGGACGGCGATAGCCATGCCAACTGCTCCAGCGGGATGCGGCCCTTCACCCCAAACATCCCGCCGCACAGCACCAGTTCGGCCATCACCACGAGCACCAGCAACGGCATACCCCGGTCGGCGTTGCCGATCATCGCCGAAATCAGCAGGCCGATCATCATCGAAACCACGGTGACGGCGACGACCGCTACGGCCACTTCGGCTCTGGGCCAGGGCAGTGCGACGGCCTGGTCGGGCGGCGGCAGACCCACCACCCCGAGGAAACCCAGAATCAGCCCCTGCAACGTGGTCAACGCGGTGAGGACCACCAACTTGGAAGCCACATACGCGCCGCGGGATAACCCGATGCCGTGCTCGCGTTGATAGATGGCTCGTTCCTTGACGATCTCGCGGATCGAAGCGGCGCAGCCCATCAGCCCGCCGCCGATGATCAGCAGCACCAGCAATTGCGAGGGCTGAGTGGACTTCGACTCGATGGCCTTGGTCAGCGACAACCCAGCTTGGCCCGGGACGGCGTGCGCGAACAGGCTCAACAGCAACGGCAACACCAGCAGTGTCACCGAGTATTGGCGATCGGCGCCGATAACCGCGAGATAGCGCCGGCACAGGGTGGTGAATTGGGCCAGTGCGCTCTGCTGAGCCAGCGGCTTCGCGGAGCGGGCGGCAGGTGCCGCGGCTCGCAGCGATGCGTGTGGCCCGCTCAGCGCTCCGTGAATCGGTGACGCGACATACCGGCCGGTCCAGTCGGTCGTCGTGTCGTGTTCGAGAAGGTTGAACAGGTCGGCGAAGTCGTTGCAGCCGAAGTAGTTCAGCGCCTGCTGCGGCGGGCCAAAGTAGGCCAGCCGACCGCCCGGCGCCAGGATGAGCAGCCGGTCGCAGAGGTTCAGCTGCGCGGTGTTATGCGTGACCACCACGACGGATCGACCGTCGTCGGCTAGCGCGCGCAGCATCTGCATCACGGATTTCTCGTACCCGGGGTCAAGGCCCGACGTGGGCTCGTCGAGGAACAGCAGCGACGGTTTGGTCAGTAGTTCCAGAGCGACGCTGGTCCGTTTGCGCTGTCCTCCGGAAAGACTGTCGATCCGTTGATTGGCGTGCGCGGCCAACCCAAGCTCGCCCAGCACCTCGTCGATGCGCAGCTTTCGTTCTCTGGAGGAAACGTCGTGTGGAAATCGAAGTCGTGCAGCATAATTCAGTGCCCGCCGCACTGTCAGTGGAGTGTGCAGGATGTCGTCCTGCGGCACGAAGCCGATTCGGTGTCGCAGCTCGGCATAGTTCTGATAGAGGTCGCGATTGTCATATCGGACGGCGCCGCTACCGGCCGGGCGAAACCCGGTTAAGGCGCCCAACAGCGTGGATTTTCCTGCGCCGCTTGGCCCGACCACTGCCATGAAGCAGCGTTGCGGTAGTGCGAAACTGATGTTGGTCAGCAGCACTTTGCCTTTGTTGGTGACCACGCGCAGGTTGGACGCCTCGTAGGACACGTCGCCGGTGTCGACGTATTCCACCAGCTGGTCGCCGGACAGATGCAGCAGCTGGTGGCCGATGCCGACGATGTCGTTCGGTCCGATGATCGCGCGATTGATCCGGTTGCCGTTGACGTAAGTGCCGTTGGCGCTGTTGCTATCTACCAGCTCCCACTGATTGCCGGAGCGGCGCAACACCGCATGGTGGCGAGAGACCAGCAAGTCGTCAAGCACGACGTGGTTGTCGGTTCCGCGGCCAATCCCGATTACCACCTGATCGATGGTGTGTACCGCGGTCGGCGGCCGGGCAACCGTGGTCTCGCCGACCGGACGTTGCGGCGCAGCAACGGGCTGCGGCCTGGGCCGGCTGGGCTGCTGCGCGACGGGGTAGACCTCCAGCGCCTGCCCGGAGGAGGGCGACCCGAGCACGACGGTGATCGGCTGGTGGATCGTCAGGGTCTCCACTCGCCGACCGTTCACGAACATCCCGTTGTTGCTGCGGTTGACCAGAATCCAGCCCGCCGGCGTCGGCTGCAGCACCGCATGCTGGCGCGACACTCTCGGATTCTCCAGCTGTATGTCGGCTTCATTCGCGCGGCCAATGCTCCAGGACCGGCCACCGGTGGCCTGCCAGGTACGTCCACCGACCCGCAATTCCAACCCGGGAATGGTGGTGACCATATCGGTCCTGTCGTCCACGCATAGCCTCCGCTGTGTTAGCTAGCCAATGTTGTTGGGCTGGTTGAGATTCGCCACCACACAAGCCGAATTACCGCGGCTCAGCCACCGTACTTGGTCCACCATGTGTGCAGATCGTCGATGGTCGGCGGGTCTCCGAAGACATCGCACAGCAGCAGCTTCACCTGGTTGCTCCACACCATGTTTGGGTGGCTCTCGTAGGTGCCACAGGCGACCATGCCCACATCCACCTTGGGGGCGTTGGGGTGCTGCCATGACTCCGGGTTCGCGGTTCCGCCGGGGCAGGTGGCCATCTGCTGCAGCAGCTTCACGTCGGCGTCGAATGCGACCTTCAGGACGTTCGGATTCGGGAACAGTGCGTATCGCGCTCGAGACGGGCCGCCCGGGTTGGTGTTCTGGTCGCAGTCCACCATGGCCAGCGCATCCGACCACACGGTGTCCGGTTTCGGGGTCGCCGGTGTGCACACGCCACTCGGGTAACCGGGGGGCAGCACGCTGAGCAACTGGCCTTCAAGGTCGCCGGCCGCGGTGGTCGTGGTGGTCGGATTCGAGGTCGTGGTTTTCGTCGGCGTCGGCGTTCTCGTCGCCGTGGGGTGGGGATGCGGGTTGTCGTCGTCCTGCGTGGCGACATAGATGCCGATGGCGGCGAGCACCAGAACCGCGATCAGGCCGACGGCAGCGGCGACGATCGGCCAGGGGTTGCGTTTGGGCTTGGGTGGCGGCTGGGATCCCAGGTTCCAGCCGGTGGGGCCGGCAGGCGGCGGCGGACCGGCCCAGCTGCCGCCGGTGCCCTGGTAGTACTGCGGGCCGGAGGCGGGCTGACTCGGGGTAGGGATGGGGCCGCTTTCTGGTGCCCAGTGTCGAGGGGCCTGCGTGGGCGGTGGCACGGGCGTTGAACTCGGTCCCGGATACGGCGTATTGACCCGAGGTTGTGCCGTGGCGGGGGTGGTGGGAGGAGGGGCGATGTTGATGTCGGTGGCGAGGGTCGCCTCGCGGCTGCGCCGCAGGATGTTGTCGGCGTGGTCTTGATCGGGATTGCTGAGTGCCTCATGGGCCGCCAGGGCCAGGTCGCCGGCGCTGGCGTAACGCTCCTCGGGCTTTTTGGCCATGCCACGCGCGATCACCGAGTCGAACGCCTTGGGGATGCCCGAGCGCACCGAGCTGGCGAGGGGGATTTCGTCGGTCGTGTGAGCTCTGACCAGTTCGCCGGCGGTGCTCGCGCGATACGGCGGGGTGCCCGTCAGGCATTCGTACAGCACGCAGGCCAACGCGTAGATGTCGGCGCGGTAAGTCACCTCGCCGTTGGAAAAGCGTTCGGGCGCCATGTATTTCCAGGTGCCGACCGCGGTGCCGAGCTGGGTGAGTTTCTCGTCGGTGGTGGCGCTGGCGATGCCGAAATCGACGAGGTAGGCGAAATCGTCGCGAGTGATCAGGATGTTGGGCGGCTTGATGTCGCGGTGCATGACCCCGGCGGCGTGGGCCGCGTCGAGGGCCGAGGCGATCTGGGTGATGATGGCGACCGCGCGCGGCGCGGTCAGCGGGCCAAACCGTTTGAGCATGTCGTCCAAGTCGATGCCCTCGATGAGGTGCATCTCCATGAACATCTGCCCATCGATTTCGCCATAGTCGTGAATGGGCACCACATGCGGTTCCTGCAAACGGCCCGCGGTTCGCGCCTCACGCCGCATCCGCTCGCGGAAGACGGGGTCCCTGCTGAACTCCGCGGTCATCACCTTGACCGCAACCGTCCACTCTTTGACGGTGTGCTCGGCCTCGTAGACCTCGCCCATGCCACCGCGACCTAGCAGCCGCTTTAAGTGGTAGGGCCCGAACATCGACCCCGCCCGCGAGTTCTGCTCCTCGCTCATCGTTGATCCTCCAAACCAACAGCAGACTCGCCGACGATATCAACAATTACGCGCAGATCCGCGCCGTTGACCTCCGTTGCCAGCAACCATCACGGTAAGCCGTTGCCGATCCGGACGCGCGACGATCGCGAGATCTCGTCCGTCATGCCGTTGTCGCCCAAGCTGACTGGGCGCGTCGCGCGAACTAATGCCGTGAATTACGTTGCACAGCAGATGGATTGGTCTTACTCAGTTCGATGCGTCGCCGGTATAGCCGCGAGGGATCTCGAACGTGAATTCGTGGTCGCAGATTCGGACGTGGTCGCCGTCTTTGAGCGTGGCCGCCGAACGGATCCGTTGGTGTTGCACATGAACGCCGTTCGAGGAGCGCAGGTCGTTGATGATGTAGCTGGTGCCGGTGTCGACGATGACGGCGTGGTGCCGGCTGACATTGGCGCTGGCCAGGATGATGTCGTTGTCGCTGAGTCGTCCGATCCGGGTTTCCGCCGCGCGCAGTGGATAGCTGCGGCCCGACGCTTCGTGCAGATAGGCGGCCGGCTTCCCGGCCGGGACCTTGGTGCGCTGGTCCAGCAGGGTAATGGTGCCGACGGCCGTGGTCCGGGCGGATTTCTTGGCGTCCAGCGGCTCCTGGCGCAGGATCCGTTCGTTGAGGTCACGCAGCGTCTGCCCGGGGTCGATCCCCAGCTCGTCGGCAAGTGTGGTCTTCACCCTGCGATAGGCGGCCAGCGCGTCGGATTGGCGATCGGTCAGGTAGTAAGCCGTGATCAGCTGGGCCCACAGCGGCTCGCGGTAGGGGTGCTCCGCGGTCAGGGCTTCCAGCTCGCTGATCACGGCGGCGGCACGTCCGCAAGCGATTTCGGCCTCCGCCTTCGCCGTATGAACCAGAATCTTTTCCTCCACGAGCGAGGTCGCAAAGGTGTCGACGAACTGAAAGTCCCGCAGGTCCTCGAGCACGGGTCCCCGCCACTGCGTCAATGCCTCCGATAGGTGCTGGCTGGCCTGCTCGAACCGGCTGGACGCGGCCGCATGCACGCCCGCGGTCTTCTCGGTGATGAACCGCCCGAGATCGCAACTGCTTTCGGCGACGGCGAGCCGGTAACCGGGCGGCGCCGCGGCCAGCACCACTCGTGGGTCGATACCGGCACCGGTGAGCAGCTTGCGCAGATTGGACACGTAGGAATGGATACTGGCCCGCGCGCCGGACGGCGGCTCCTCGTCCCACAATGCGGTGATGAGCCTCTCGACGCCGACCGGGCTGTTGCGGTTCATCAGCAGCATGGCCAGCACTGCCCGCTGTTTGGGCGTGCCCAACGGCACCAGAGTGCCGTCAACAGTCATCTCCAACGGCCCGAGCAGGCCGAATTCGAGACTCTTGTCTACCATCGTCGCTAACCAGCCCTTCCGGGTTCTCTGCGCGGCGTCACGTGCCAATACGGTGTCATTCCTTGTCATTGTGATACGAAGCCGGCGAATTCGGTAAAACCCTGAAGATTGGCGTGCCGCGGTCCGGTGCGGATGCGTGCTCGCCGACGGCTGAAATGCGTTGGCGTTCATCGAAAACACCGATCGGCCTGGTGTCGCTGGCTCAGGTGGTGAAGACCATCAATTCCTTGCTGGCGCCCCATGCTTGAAGGAAAAGTGCCATCGGAATCTGTTCGTCGCGACCATTGGGCGTGCCGCTGTCGTTGAGGTGCACCACGTTATTGGTGGTGTCGACACCGGTCACGACCACGGCGTGGTCGCCCCGCGGGTTTCCATTGTCGTCCTTCGTCTCGACGGGCTGGTGCCAGATCAGTTCGCCATTGACGCTGACGATGACCTTGTGGCCCGCACTCAATTGCTGCTCGATGCCCTCGATGCCGGTCGGGATGCCGTCTTTGACTGCGTGCTCCTTGTTGGTGATCATGGCGCCGATCTTGTACAGCCCCAACAATGTCGGGACGTCGGCAAAACTGGTGCCCATCCCGGAGTTTGGGTTCTTGGTGTTGGCAGGCGTGGTGTAGATCGAGCCGGGGTGGACGACCCTCGGCGTGGACTGTGCCCGCTTGATGATGGTTCGCTCCGAGGGCTCCTTACCGGTCACCTGACCGATCACGTCGGCGCTCGACATCAGGACGCAGTCGTCGTATTTCTGGTAGCGCCAGTATTTCGCCGCGGCCGCGGGGTCGCCGTACATGGTGCCCGCCGCCGCCTCGGCCGGGCCGGCCAATCCCAGCGCGATGGCACCGGTGACGACCGCGAGGGTGGCGGTCTTGGCGATCGCGGCAATCTTGGTGGTCTTCATCGTTGTCCTTTTCTCGTTCCGCAGTGCTGCGGGGTTGGTTGAGAAAAGGTTGCGATCGTGGCCTATTTGTTATCTCCAGGAATTCTTGGAGTGACCTCGTGCCGCCTTGGCAGGCCGGGTTTGTCCGGCCCTATTGGTAGGGCTAGTTGCAGGCCCAGGTGTCGATCGAGCCGCCACCGAGTTTGGTCAGCGCGTCTTTCATCGCGGTGGCCAGCGTGGGGCCGACACCTCCCTGAAAGCGCTGGCCGTTGGTCGCGACCGCTCCGCAATCGGTGAAGCTGGTCAGCACCTTGCAGTCCGGGTAGGCGCAGTTTTTGACCGAAGTGGCCTCGGCGGCCGGCCGGGTCGGGTAGTCCCAGGCACGGCCCCAGGAACCGTTGCTGGAGTAGGCAATTGCGCCGTATTGATCGGCGGCGCCGGCCGCGGGAGCCAGCGCGAGGCTGATCGCGGCGGCGCCGGCCATTCCGGCGACGGCCACGGTTAACCGCCGGCGACGAGTAATCATCCTCATTGGTGGTTCCTTTCCGAATGCCGGCGGTCCGGCGGTTTCCACGGGTTTGCGATGCACGGCGCCGACACCCACGTCGATCCCTAGGCGGGCTTGGTGGCGGTGACTGTCTTGCCCCAGTCGGACATGGTCAGCGTCACCGAGGTGTCATTCGTGGGATGGATCTGAACCTGGACGAGGTGCGAGGACCCGTCCGAGGCGATCCAGACCGTGGTGGGCACCGTCGTCACGCTCTGGGCGGTCAGCTTGGACCCGGCCAGCGTGGCCACGTCGTCGGCGGACGAATTTCCGGTGATCTTCGTGGTCGCGACGCCGTTGACCTGATCGGTACCGGCGACCGACCCGCCCTGCAGCTTCGACAGCAGATTGGCCAGCCCCTTGTTGGGGTCGAGCAGCACCGACACGTTGTAGATCGAGGCGCCGTTACCGAAGTCGGTGTAGGTGCCGGCTTGTCCGAGATCGGAATAGAGATGGCCGTCGACGTAGACGAACTTCGCGTCTTGGGAGGATTTGCCGACCAGCAGCGTTGCGGTGCCGGTGGCCACCGTCTGCGGGGCGTTGGAGATGTCGCCGTCCAGCTTGGTCAACCGCAAGTTGGGCACGTCGCCCTGCACAGCCACGCTCACATGCATCTCGGTGACCTTGCTCATCGCGTCGGTAGCCTGCTTGAGCAGGGTGGCTGCTTCGCTGCTGGAAGTGGTCGCGGTGGGTCCCGGCGATTTGCCATTGCTCGAGTCGTTCGAACAACCACCGATGGCGAATACCAGAGCCAGCGCGGCGGCAGCGGCGGCGGTAACGGCGCGAGGCGAGAGCTTCATCGACATCTCCTTGATGTGTTGGCCACAGCTGCTTACTGCATAGCAATCGCCGCGCAGCAAATCAACAGCCGAACCCGAAGCTTAGTGAGCCCGACACCGGCTTCGGAAGGTCGCAACGAGATCTGGCGTGAATTGCGGTCCTGCGCTCGACCGATTGCGTATTGGCGCGAGGTTGAATCACCTTGATTATCAAGGTGTTCCAATCATCGCCTTGCTGTGTAGTCACGGCCGTGCCGGCGAGTGCGATGCGCCGCCGGCGCGAAGTAGATGTCTAAATCGGAGCTGAAAACAGGTAAATGGGGGGATCCCGGTTACCGGGATCCCCCCATTTGGGGTGGTGGGTGCGACTAGGTGAGTTGAGGGGCGAGCGACGGGCAGTAGGCGTGGGTCGCATCGACGACGAAGTAGGCCGCCTGGTGGGTGGTCAGGTTCGTCTGCTTGAGGACCTCGGTGGCGACGTCGGTCCCGGATTTGCCGGAGGCGAGCTCCTGGCACACCAGGTGGCCTTCCCGGACTGCCTCGGCGGGGGAGCTGAAGGTGATACCGAGCTTGTCCATCTGCGTAATGAACGCGTCGTCGGCGGTGCTGGCCCCGGCGGTGCCGGCGGTTCCAACTGCGACGAGTCCGATGGCGGCGGCGCCGATCGCGGTGGCGGCAATGGTGCGGATGCGGTGAGAGAACATGGCGGTGATCCTTTTCAGGTGTGCGGTTGGGGTGCTGATGGAACTAGCGTCGGCCCCGCTCCTAAATGGATCCTCAATAACTTCTTGGCGTCGTTTCAGTAAAGTCTCAGGTGGCTGAAGTCAGGCGCGGGTCATCGCGTAATAGGCGCCCCGGCGGGCCATCAGCTCGGCATGGTTGCCCTGTTCGATGATGCGGCCGGACTCGACCACCACGATGCGGTCGGCGTCACGAATCGTCGAAAGTCGTTGCGCGATAACGAAACTCGTGCGATCTCGGCGCAGCTCGTGCATCGCGCGCTGTATTAGGGCCTCGGTGCGGGTGTCGACTGAGCTGGTCGCCTCATCCAGGATCAACAGCTGCGGACGGGCCAGAAACGCGCGCGCGATCGTGATCAGCTGCTTCTCACCGGCGCTGATGTTGGCGCCGTCGCCGGTGACCCGGGTCTGGTAGCCGGCCGGCAGGGTGTGCACAAACCGGTCGACGTAGGCCGCCTTGGCGGCTTCTACCAGCTCGTTTTCGCTGGCTTCGGGGCGCCCGTAGGCGATGTTCTCCGCGATGGTCCCGTCAAACAGCCAGGTGTCCTGCAGCACCATGCCTATTTGCGAGCGCAGTGCTTGTCTGCTGATCGTGGTGATGTCGACGCCGTCGACCAGAATGCGGCCGGCGTCGACGTCGTAGAACCGCATCAGCAGGTTGACCAGCGTGGTTTTGCCCGCTCCGGTCGGGCCGACGATCGCTACGGTGCTGCCCGGCTCGACCGTCATCGACAGGTCCTCGATCACCGGGGTGCCCGGGTGGTAGGCAAAGCCCACGCGGTCGAACTCGACACGTCCGTGCGGCGGGGCCTGGCCGTTGGGGGGCAGTTGCGCGGAGACCGGCGCTTCCTCGGGCTCGTCGAGCAGCTCGAACACCCGCTCGGCGCTGGCCACCCCGGACTGCAGCGTGTTGTACATCCCGGCCACCTGGCTCAGCGGGTTGTTGAACTGCCGGACGTATTGGATGAACGCCTGGATGTCGCCGAGGGTGATGTGTCCGGTGGCCACCTGTAGGCCGCCGAGCACCGCGACCGCGACGTAGCCGAGGTTGCCGATGAACGTCGTGGCCGGTGCCACCAAGCCGGAGAAGAACTGGGAGCCGAAGCTGGCCTGGTAGACGTCGTCATTGAGGTCGCGGAATTGTTCACGTGCAGCGTCGCGGTGGCCGAAGGTCTTGACCACGGTGAACCCGCTGTAGGTCTCTTCGATGTGGGCGTTGAGCCGTCCGATGCTGGTCCACTGAGCCTTGAAATGCCGTTGCGAGCGGCGCGTGATCGCTCGGGTCGCCAGCAGCGAGAGCGGCACGGTCAGCACCGTGATCAGCGTCAGCATCGGCGAGATCGACAGCATCATCGCCAGCACCGTGACAACGGTCAGGATCGACGTCAGCACCTGGCTGATCGTCATCGACAGCGAGGATTGGACGTTGTCGATGTCGTTGGTCACCCGGCTCAATAGTTCGCCGCGCAGCCGTCCGTCGAAGTAGCACAACGGTAGTCGGTGGACTTTATCTTCGACGTCGGACCGCAGCGCGACCATGGTGCGCTGCAGGGTGAGGTTGAGCAGCCGGGACTGCGCCCAAATCAACAGTGAGGCAACGATATACATGGCCAGGGCAATGGCCAGTGTTGCGGCCACCGCGCCGAAGTCCACGCCGTGGCCCGGTATCACGTTCATTCCGGACAGCAGTTCGGCGAAAGCCCGGTCGCCGCGCGCGCGGGCTTGGGCAATGGCCTGTGCCTTGGTGATTCCCGCCGGTAGTTCCCGCCCGATCACACCGTTGAAGAGCAGATCGGTGGCGTGGCCGAGAATTCGCGGTACGACCACGCCGATCACGGTGCCGGTGAGGCCCAGGGTGATCACCGCGATGCTCAGTGTTCGTTGTGGCGCAAGCCGTTTCACCAGCCGCGCCGCTGTGCCCCAGAAGTCGCGGGATCGGGTGTTGGGGACGGCGCCGCGGCCGGGGCGGTTCGTCGTCGTGGTCACGGCGTGCCCCCAGCCTGACCTGATCGCAACGCGCCGACCGACTGCGAGTCGGCGAATTCGGCGTAGGTGGTGCAATCTGCCAGCAGCGATTCATGCGTGCCGGTGCCCACCAGTTTCCCGTTGTCCACGACGATGATCTGGTCGGCTCGATAAGCCGCCGAGATACGTTGTGTGACAACAATAATGGTCGCACCGCCGGAGATTTCGTGCAGCGCGGCCCGGACGTGGGCGTCGGTGTGCACGTCGAGCGCGGAGAATGCGTCGTCGAACAAGTAGATCGCCGGGCGGCGGATGACTGCGCGGGCAATCGCCAGCCGTTGCCGTTGCCCGCCCGAGAAATTGATCCCGGCCTGGGCGACGCGCATCTGCAGCCCGTCGGCGTGTGCCCGGACGAATTGGTCGGCGGCGGCGACTCGCAACGCTTCCCACATCTCCTCCTCGGTCACCACCTGGCCGGGAGCCGCGCCTATCCGCAGGTTGTCCGCGACCGTGCCGGAGAAGAGGTATCCGCGTTGCGGGACCAGGCCGACCGCCGACCACAACCGCTCGGTGTCGTAATCGCGGACGTCGAGGTCGTCGAGGAACACGGCGCCGGCGGTCACGTCGTAGAGCCGGCAGATCAGCGACACCAGCGTCGATTTACCCGAGCCGGTGCTGCCGACCACCGCGGTGGTGGTGCCGGGCAGCGCTGTCAACGAGATATCTTGCAGCACAGGGTGATCCGCGCCCGGATAGGTGAACGTCGCGCCCTGCAAGCGCACCACGCCGTTGATTCCCGCTTTCGGAAGCTTGGGATGTTGCGGGTTGTCGACAGCAGCGTGAGTGGACAGCACCTCGGTGATCCGCTCGGCGCACACGGAAGCTCGCGGCAGTACTACCAGTGTCATCGTCGCCACCAGCACAGCCATCAGGATCTGCGTGAAGTACGCCAGAAATGCGGTCAGTGAGCCGACCTGCATCTGGCCGCGGTCGATACGCAGCCCGCCGAACCAGATCAGCGCGACGCTGGACACGTTGATGGTCAGCGTGGTCACCGGCAGCATCAGCGCCTGCCAGTTGCCCGCCGTCAGCGAGGCATTCGACAGCGCGACATTGGCGCGAGAAAACCGGTCGCGCTCAAATTCTTCGCGGGTGAACGCCCGGACCACCCGTACGCCGGACAGCTGGTCGCGCATCACCCGGTTGATGCCGTCGATCAGGGCTTGCATGCTGCGAAACAGCGGCAGCATATGCGACATGATCCAGTAGTTGGCCACGGCCAGGATCGGGACACTGACCAGCAGCAACCATGTCAGAGCGGCTTCCTGGTGGATGGCCATGAAGATTCCGCCGACGCACATGATCGGGGCCGTAACCAGCACCGTGCCCGCCATTTGAACCAGGAATTGGATCTGGCGAACATCGTTGGTGCTGCGGGTGAGCAGCGTCGGCGCGCCGAATCGGGCGGTCTCGCGCTCGGAGAAGGTGGTGACGTGCTCGAACATCGCTAGGCGCAGGTCGCGGCCGAATCCCATTCCCGTCCGCGACCCGAAGTAGGTGGCTCCGACCGAGCACAACACCTGCAATCCGGTGACGGCCAGCATCACCATGCCGAGACGGATGATCGCCGCGGTGTCGCCCTTGGCAACGCCGTCGTCGATGATCGCGGCGTTGACCGTCGGCAGGTACAGCGTCGCCAGCGTGCTGATCGTTTGAAGCACCATCAGCACCGCCACCAGCCGCCGGTACGGCCGGATGTACTGGCGCAGCAGTGCCAGAAGCATTTGGTAACTGTCGCATATGGCACGCGGCGCGGCGCTGAGCACCGCCGGGCGGCTGTGCGCGCGTGCCGCATCCCGCAACGCAAGGAAAATGCCTGATCAGGTGGCGCGTCGGTGGTTGACCCGGTGGGCTGCCGCTACAGTGCATCGTGTGGACCAGGTGCAAGCTGAGCGGAAGCAGGGTAGCGGTGCGTCGTAACCTCACGGCGCTAGCCCTTGCGGTCACCCTCTTGATCCCGACGGTTGCGGGTTGCTCAGGCTCCGGCGACAACAAACCGGGTGGGACGTCGTCGTCGGCGCCGGGGAACGCAGAAGGCCACCACGGACCGATGTTTCCGCAATGCGGGGGCGTCGGCGACCAGACGGTCGCGGAGCTGACCAAGGTGAGTGGCCTGATCAACACGGCCCGCAACTCCGTGGGATGCCAGTGGCTGGCGGGCGGTGGCATCCTCGGCCCGCACTTCTCCTTTTCCTGGTACCGCGGCAGCCCAATCGGACGTGAACGCAAGACCGAGGAGCTTTCGCGCGCCAGCGTCGACGACATCAACATCAACGGCCACAGCGGCTTCATCGCGGTCGGCAACGAGCCGAACCTGGGTGACTCGCTGTGTGAGGTCGGCATTCAGTTCCAGGACGACTTCATCGAGTGGTCGATCAGTTTCAGCCAGAAGCCATTCCCGCAGCCGTGCGACATCGCCAGAGAATTGACTCGTCAATCGATTGCGAACTCGAAATGATGGCAAGACGTGTCCGGACGGCGGTGGTCATCTCGCTGACCGCGCTGGTGATCCTGACCGGCTGCTCGAGATCGATTGCGGGTAATGCTGTCAAGGCAGGCACCGGCGGCGTGCCGCGCAACAACACCTCCCAGCAGCAGTACCCGAACCTGCTCAAGGAATGTGAGGTTTTGACCAGCGACATCCTGGCTAAGACCGTGGGCGCCGACCCGCTCGATATTCAGAGCACGTTCGTCGGCGCGATCTGTCGGTGGCAGGCGGCCAACCCGGCCGGCCTGATCGATATCACCCGATTCTGGTTCGAGCAGGGCAGTCTGAGCGAAGAGCGTAAGGTCGCCGACTTCCTGAAATACAAGGTGGAAACGCGGACGATCGCGGGCGTGAACTCGATTGTGATGCGCCCGGACGACCCGAACGGGGCGTGCGGTGTGGCCAGCGATGCGGCCGGAGTGGTCGGCTGGTGGGTCAACCCGCAAGCACCCGGTATCGACGCCTGCGGCCAGGCCCTCAAGCTGATGGAGCTGACGCTCTCGACGAACTCCTAGGGGGTTCAGCGCGGAACGTGAAAGCCGATCAACGCGGCTCGTCGTAGCTGCAGATCCGTCCACTCGCCGGCGACCCTTAGGATCGCGATCGCCGACGTCGGAAATTTCTCTGAAATACGTTGCACCACAGTCGTATCGGTGCCATCGTTGCCTGCCAGGCCGATCGCCAGGGAAGACATGGTCGGTTCGTGCCCGACGACGAGCAAGGTGTCGACGGTGTCGGCGATCCCGTTGATCTCGTCGATCATCGTGCCCGGGGTGGTGTCGTAGAGGCGCTCGCGGTACTGCACGGGCGCGTCGACGCCAGTGTTGGCCAGGGTTTGACGGGCGCGGGTGGCCGTGGAGCACAGCACGGCGTCGATGCCGGGTTGGTTGGCGCGCAGCCAGTCGCCACCCAGGCCCGCCTCCCGAATGCCGCGGGGCGCCAAGGGCCGGTCGTGGTCCGTTACGCCGGGCGGGTAGCCGGATTTCGCGTGCCGCATCAGCAGCAGGGTGCGCTCACGATTCACGGGACTAACGCTAACCCGTGGGTAACCGCGGCTGTTATGCCGGCTCGTCGTTGTCGGGGTTGAGGAGGAGTTTGTTGGGGTGGTGGTAGGTGTTGGTGCGGGGTTGGCCGCGGTCGAGGTGTGGGGGTGGGATCCATTCGGTGTCGCCGTTGGGGTG
>NZ_JACKVL010000008.1:0-263040 GCF_025823255.1 Mycobacterium montefiorense
CAGGACGGTTTCCAGCGCAGTGTCGAGCACATCGAAGGCCGCCGAAAGCGTCTCCCCGTCGACCATGACACCGCAACTCATACTGACGAAACTAGACCGACCCACCGACAAAACACCCCGCCAAGAAATCAAAGTGACACACGAGGTTTCGCGATTTTCGTGAGTGTGCACTGATGGTGATTTGTCGCTCGGCGGCGGGCAAAAAGCCCTGGTCGCGCGCGACCTCCGATACTGCGCCGGGGCATGCCGGTGCGCGTCCCAGAAGTTGTCGGTCAGCTGCCCTAGAATTCGCGGTGCCTTGATAGCCACGCCATTTCCGAAGGGGGCGCCGGGATGCGATTCCTGCATACCGCCGACTGGCAGCTGGGCATGACTCGGCACTTCCTGGCCGGGGATGCTCAGCCGCGGTATGCGGCCGCGCGACGCGACGCGGTTGCCGGTCTGGGCGCCCTGGCGGCCGAGGTGGACGCCGAGTTCGTGGTGGTCGCCGGCGACGTCTTCGAACACAATCAGCTTGCCCCGCAGGTGATCGGCCAGTCCCTGGAAGCCATGCGCGCCATCGGAATTCCGGTCTACCTGCTGCCCGGCAACCACGATCCCCTCGATGCGTCATCGGTGTACACCAGCGCCTTGTTCACCGCTGAATGCCCGGAGAATGTCGTAGTGCTGGATCGTGCCGGCGTCCATCAGGTTCGGCCGGGCCTTGAGATCGTTGCTGCGCCATGGCGGTCCAAGGCTCCGACCACCGACTTGGTCGCCGACGTTCTCGACGGCCTCGACGCCGGATCGGTCACCCGGGTGCTCGTCGCCCATGGCGGCGTCGACGTGCTCGACCCCGATCGCGAGAAGCCGTCGCTGATTCGGTTGGCCCGCCTCGAAGAGGCGCTGGCCCGTGGTGCGGTCCATTATGCGGCACTGGGGGACAAGCATTCGCTTACCGAGGTCGGCGACGGTGGCCGGGTGTGGTACTCCGGATCTCCGGAAGTGACGAATTTCGATGACATCGAATCCAATCCGGGTCATGTGCTGGTCGTCGACATCGACGAAACCAATGCGGTGTCGGTGACGCCCCGGCACGTGGGTCACTGGCGGTTTGTCACCCTGCATCGTCAGGTCGACACCAGCTGCGACATCGCCGACCTCGACATGAATCTCGATCTGATGCCCGAGAAGGATCGCACCGTGGTGCGGCTGGCCCTGACCGGCTCGTTGACGGTCACCGACCGCGCCGCGCTGGACGGCTGCCTGGACCGATACGCGCGGCTGTTCGCATGGCTGGGCCAATGGGAACGCCACACCGACCTCGTGGTCGTGCCCGCCGACGGCGAGTTCACCGACCTCGGCATCGGGGGATTCGCCGCCGTGGCAGTTGAAGAGTTGGTCGCCACGGCGCGTGGGGACGACACCGACTCGGCCTGCGACGCCCAGGCCGCGCTGGCGCTGCTACTGCGGCTCACCGATCGGGGCGCCGCATGAAGCTGCACCGATTGGTTCTGACCAACTACCGCGGAATCGCGCACCGCGAGATCGATTTTCCCGACAGCGGCGTGGTCGTAGTGAGCGGTGCCAACGAGATTGGCAAGTCGTCGATGATCGAGGCGCTGGACTTGCTGTTGGAATCCAGGGACCGCTCGACGAAGAAGGAAGTCAAGCAGGTCAAGCCCACCAACAGCGACGTCGGGTCCGAGGTAACCGCGGAAATCAGCAGCGGCACTTACCGTTTCATCTACCGCAAGCGATTTCACAAAAAGTGCGAAACGGAATTGACGGTACTGGCGCCGCGCCGTGAGCAGCTGACCGGTGATGAGGCCCACGAGCGGGTCCGCTCGATGCTCGCCGAGACTGTCGACAACGACCTGTGGCACGCACAGCGGGTGCTGCAGTCCACATCGACGGCCGCGGTGGATCTGTCGGGCTGCGACGCGCTTTCGCGTGCACTGGATGTCGCGGCCGGTGACGAGGCTGCGCTGTCCGGCAACGAGCCGTTGCTCATCGACCGGATCGACGCCGAATACGCGCGCTACTTCACCCCCACCGGACGCCCCACCGGAGAATGGGCCGCGGCCATCACGCGGCTGTCCCACGCCGACGCTCGCGTCACGGAGTGCACGGCGGCGGTCGCAGAGGTCGACGACAGGGTGCGTCGCCATGCGGTGCTGACCGAGCAAGTGGCGGAGCTCTCGCAACTGCGGTTGGCGGCCGGTCCGCGATTGGCCGTCGCGCAAGCCGCCGCCGACAAGGCCGCCGAACTCACTCGCCAAGCGCGGGAAGCCGCGCTGGTCGCGACCGCC
The DNA here is from genome assembly GCF_025823255.1 of Mycobacterium montefiorense. Lineage (NCBI taxonomy): Bacteria > Bacillati > Actinomycetota > Actinomycetes > Mycobacteriales > Mycobacteriaceae > Mycobacterium > Mycobacterium montefiorense. The sequence goes on from NZ_JACKVL010000008.1 coordinate 2,292, forward strand.
GCCGCAGCGACCAGCACCGCCGCGGACGCAGCCCACAATGGCCGGTCGCGACTGGTCGCCGAGATCGAGACGCGCACCGCGGCTGTCGCGGCTGTCGAGGCGCAAGCGCGGCAAGCCGCGATTGCGCAGACGGCTGCGCAGGCCGCGGCCGAGGGTGCCGGTACCGCGATGGGCGAGGCCACCCAGGTTCTGACCGACCTGCAGCGCCGCGTCGAAACCGCCCGCCGCACGGTCGACCAACTCGCCGACCGTGAGGAGATCGACCGGCTCAGCACTCGTTTGGCCAAGATCGATGCCATCGGGCGCGATCGTGACCGGGTCGCCGCGGAGCTTTCCAATGTCGTCCTCACCGAGGAGTTGCTCCGGCGAATCGAAAGCGCCTCCGCCGCGGTCGATCGCGCTGGCGACCAGCTGACGTTGATCTCGGCGGCTCTCGAGCTCACCGCCGCAGCCGACATCGAACTGTCGGTCGGGGGCCAGCGGGTGTCATTGCCGGCCGGCCAGAGCTGGTCGGCGACGGCCACCGGTACCACCGAGATCGAAGTCCCCGGTGTGCTCACCGCGCGGATTACTCCCGGCGCGACGGCGCTCGACGTGCAGTCGAAATATGATGCGGCACAACAAGAACTGACTGTCGCACTGGCTAGCGGCGATGTCGCCGACCTTGCCGCAGCCAGATCAGCCGACCAGCATCGCCGCGAATTGCAAAGCAGTCGTGACCAGTTGGTCGCGACGCTGTCCGGGCTATGCGGCGACGAAGACGCCGGCCAGCTCCGGGATCGGCTTGAGAAGCTGCGTGCCGGCCAACCGGACGAGCCCGATCTCTTCGCCGCCGATATCGCCGCCGCACGTGCCGAACTCGATGCCGCGCAGGCCGCTCGCCTGGCCGCGGAAACCGCATGCGAAGCCCGTCGCCAGGACTCGTCTGTCGCCGACGCACGGCTCGCCGAAACATCCACCCGGGCAACGCTTTTAGTGAACGAAGCGACAACCCAACGCGCGGAACTTGGTCGGGCCACCGACCAGCTGGCCCAGGAACGCGCCTCAGTCAGTGACCAGGACCTGGCCTCGTCGGCGGACGCCGGACAGCGGGCCGCGGCAACCGCGCAGCGCCGAGCCGCGGAGTTGAGCGAAGAGCTGGCCGCCGCGGCACCGGACACGGTAACCGCCGAATTGGCCGCGGCCAGCGACGCAGCCAAGACGCTGGGCGGCCGCTATGAAGATGCCGCCCGCACGTTGCGTGAGCTCACCATCGAACTCTCGGTTTTCGGCAGCGAGGGCCGCCAGGGCAAGCTCGACGCCGCGGAGACCGAGCGCGAGCACGCCACCAGCCAGCACACCCGGATCGGCAGCCGGGCCCGCGCGGCGGAGCTGCTGCGGTCGGTGATGTCCCGCCATCGCGACACCACCCGGCTCGGCTATGTCGAGCCCTATCGCACGGAATTGCAGCGACTCGGTCGCCCGGTGTTCGGACCCAGTTTCGAGGTCGATATCGACACCGACTTGTGTATCCGGAGCCGAACCCTGGATGGCATCACAGTGCCCCACGACTCGCTGTCGGGTGGGGCCAAGGAGCAACTCGGCATCCTGGCGCGGTTGGCCGGTGCCGCCCTGGTCGCTAAGGAGGACGTCGTTCCAGTAGTGGTCGACGATGCGCTGGGGTTCACCGACCCCGACCGGCTGGCCAAGATGGGCGAGGTGTTCGACACCGTCGGTGCCCACGGGCAGGTGATCGTGTTGACCTGCAGTCCCGATCGTTACGACGGCGTGAAGGGTGCGCATCGTATCGATCTCAACGTGTAGGACACCGGGTCGTTCCGTCTTACGCTCACCCCGAAACGGGGTGCAACATGGACATTCAGTGCGATTACCTGGTGGTCGGTACCGGCTCGAGCGGCTCTGTCGTAGCGGGTCGACTCAGCGCATCACATTCGGTGCTCGCGCTCGAAGCGGGCCCGCTCGACAAGGACCGGTTTATTCGAGTCCCCGCGGGCTTTTCGAAGCTATTCCGCAGCGAGGTCGACTGGGACTATCTGACCGAACCGCAGGTCGAACTGGGCGGCCGCGAAATCTACTGGCCCCGAGGCAAGACGCTCGGCGGTTCATCGTCGATTAACGCGATGATGTGGGTGCGTGGATTCCAGGCCGACTACGACGAGTGGGCGGTGCGAGCCGGCTCGCAATGGTCTTTCACCGAGATGCTCGGATACTTCCGTCGCATCGAAAACGTTACCGATGCCTGGCATTTCGTAAGCGGGGACGACAGCGGGGTGACCGGTCCGGTACACATCTCCCGGCAGCGTAGCCCTCGCTCCCTGACGGCGGCGTGGCTAGCCGCGGCGCGCGATTGCGGACTTCCCGCCGCGCAGCCGAATTCCCCACGACCGGAAGGCTTTTGCGAGAGTGTCGTCACCCAGTACCGCGGCGTTCGGTGCAGCAGTGCCGATGCCTATCTGAAACCGGCGATGAGCAGCAAGAACCTCACCGTGCTCACCGGGGCCACCGTTACTCGAGTCCTCATCGACGGAACCCGGGCAATCGGTGTCGAATTCGAGCGCGACGGCCAGCTTTGCATCGCCCATGCGCGCCGCGAGGTGGTGCTCTGCGGCGGTGCGATCAATAGCCCCCAGCTGTTGATGCTGTCCGGTATCGGCGATCGCGACCACCTCGCCGAGCACGGTATCGACACCGTCTACCACTCACATGAAGTGGGGCAGAATCTGATCGACCACCTCGCGACGCCGTTGGGTTTCGACGTCTACGGTGACAGCTTGTTCGCGGCGCAAAAGCCGAAACAGCTGATCAATTACCTGTTGCGACGCCGCGGCATGCTGACCTCGAATGTCGGTGAGGCGTACGGGTTCGTACGCAGCCGACCAGAACTCGACCTTCCTGATCTCGAGCTGATCTTCGCGCCGGCACCCTATTACGACGAGGCACTCGGTGAGCCCGAGAGCCATGGGGTGGTGTTCGGACCGATCTTGGTGGCACCGGAAAGTCGCGGCCAGATCACGCTGCGGTCGGCCGACCCGCACGCTAAGCCGGTCATCGAACCGCGTTACCTGTCCGATCCCGGTGGTGTCGACCGCGCCGCGATGATGGCAGGGCTGCGGATATGTGCCCGGATTGCCCAGGTTCCCGCTTTGAATAGTCTGCTCGGTCCGATCGCGCGACCACGCGATTGCACCGAGCTGAACGAAGCCACCCTCGAGCTGGCGCTGGAAACCTGCTCGCACACCCTCTATCACCCGCTGGGCACCTGCCGGATGGGCAGTGACGAGGCCAGCGTGGTGGATCCGCAGCTGCGGGTGCGAGGCGTCGACGGGCTTCGGGTCGCGGACGCATCGGTGATGCCCAGCACCATTCGTGGCCACACCCACGCTCCGTCGGTGCTGATCGGGGAGAAGGCCGCCGACCTGATCAGCGACTGACGTGGCAGCCATCGGTGCCGCCTGCTGCACTGCCGCGCTGCTGATCGCGAGCGAGCTAGGCAGAATGGGCACCGATGACGATGAATGCGAAACGGCGCCGGGTGCACGAAAGGCTTGCGGGAATGCCCGGCGTCCGGCCGGTGCGCAGACCGATATCCCCAGGCAGCGCCGAAGAGTTCGATCTCTACTACGTACGCACCGGCCGCAAGTCCGCCCACCCACTGGTTATCATCCCGGGAGGCCCGGGGGTGGCATCGCTGCAGGTCTACAAGGGGTTGCGGCGCCGAGCGGCCATCGCTGGCCTGGACGTCATCATGATCGAGCACCGCGGGGTCGGCATGTCGCGTCATGACGACGCCGGCGCCGACCTGCCGCCCGAAGCGATCACGGTCGATCAGGTGGTCGACGACATAGCCGCGGTGCTCGACGACGCCCATGTGGACTCCGCCGTCATCTATGGCACGTCGTACGGCAGCTATATCGCGGCCGGCCTCGGCGTCCGCCACCCCGGCCGGGTGCAGGCGATGATTCTCGATTCGCCCGTGTTGTCGAGGCACGACATCGCGGTCGTACGCGACGCCGTCCGCGCCTTGCTGGTCGACGGCAGGACTCCGGAAACCGCCGCGTTGGCGCCCAAGGTCCGCAAGCTGATCGACGACGGGCTGATGTCCGGATCGGCGGGGGAGATCGCGACGACTATTTACGCATACGGCGGGGCCCCGCTGCTGGATCGCGAGCTGGACCTGTTGCTCAGCGGTCGAAAGACGGTGTGGTGGGCGCTATCCCGTATGTCCGCCGTCGTCAGTCTGAATGTGGCATTTCGTCACGAAATCGATTTGGTCAGCCGCATCGCGTTCCGCGAACTCGACTATGCCGCCGAACCCGACGGCTTGCCACTGGATCCCGCGATGGCAATGCGCGAAATCATGAGTGAAACGGCCGCTTTCGAGGCCGAACCGTACGACCTGATCGCCGAGATGCCCAAATTCAGTTGGCCCACGGTGGTGATCTCCGGCGGGCGCGATCTGGTGACACCACGGGCGGTGGCCGAGCGCGTGGCATCGCTGGTGCCCAACGCGCTGCTCTTAGAGTTGCCGACGACGGCGCACAGCGCGGTGGATTTTCGTGAGGCTGCCGCACTGACCATCGCAGTGGCGGTGTGCCGCGGGGAATCGGACACGCTTGCGGGTCGGGGATGGGCGCTGGACTCGCTGCCCGCCCGTCCCGCGCTGCGCCTGCTCTGGAAGGCGGTGGGGGTGGCCGCTATCGCGGAGGGTGCGCTACCCGCGATGCCACCGCTGTGGCGGCGGCTCAGATCTGCATGAACCCGATTGCGGTGTAGTCCACATCGGCCAGTCCGGGTGCGCCGTAGTTCGCCAAATCATCTCGTACCGCCCGGTTTCCGGGTGACTGGAACAGTGGCAGGTTGAAGGCTTCTTGCCAGATCATCGAGTCAACCTGGTTGGCCAGTACACGCGCCTTGTCCTGATCGAGCTCCGAGAGGGTCTCGGCGATCTTCGCATCGATCGCGGCATTGCCGATCCGGCCGAAATTGCTGTCGCCATCCGAGGTGTAAATCTGGGGAAGCGCGGACAACGGGAAAGCATTCCCTTCCCAACCGAATTGAGCGATATCAAAGTCGCCGACTCCGATGTACTGGCTGAAAAAGCCGCTGCCGGCCTTAAGGTCGAGCACCAGCTTCACACCGATTTGCGCCAGGCTGTTCTGCGCCACCATGGCAATCTGCCGGTTGGACGCCGCGTCGAAGAGCACGTCGCGAACGACGAGCTGCTTGCCGTCCTTCTCCCGCACCGCCCCGTTGAGCTTCCATCCCATGGCATCCAAGGCCGCACGGGCTCTATCCGGGTTGTAATCGCCTGGTGCGCTGTTATTTTGATAGCCGACCTGCCCGGCCACGTAGATATGATTGTTCAACGGCGTCGGATGAGTGGTCAGGCCGTGCTGCACGACATCGACGATGGCTTGGCGATCGATACCCTGACACACCGCCAGGCGCAGCCGTTCGTCGGCCATGATGGAACCCTCGGCGCCATTGAAGGTGAAGTGGAACCAGGTGGGGGTCGGCGCACGCCGAATCACGATGCCAGGCGTCCGTTGGGCGGTGACCATATCGTCGAGTGTGGCGATGCCGGCGGCATCGATTGCCTTGTTCTGCAGCGCCGGGATGACAGCGGAGACGTCGAGCACCAGAAAGGTGATCGAATCCAGCCGCGGCTTGCGGCCCCACCACCTCGTGTTGCGGGTCAACACGATGCGCTGTGCGGTCCGGTCAATCGTGGATACGATGAACGGCCCGGCCGACGGGCCGGGAGCCTCGAGCTGGCCCTTGTTGAAGACCTCCGGGTTGGCTGTCATGCTCCGGGGTTGTATCCCGCCGGCGAACATCCCCCGCCATTCGGCGTACGGATCAGAGAAGGTGACCACTGCTTGCCGGTCGTCGACACCTCTGGTCACCGATTTCACGCGTTCGAACCCGGCCCGGCTGGCGATCAAGTACCGCTTGTCGCGGCCATTGCAGGCGTCAACTTCCGACTTGAGGTCTTCCCACGTGATCGGCGTGCCGTCGCTCCAGGTGGCCTTCGGATTGATTGTGTACGTGACGGTTTGGGGGTTGGTCCCGGTCAGCTCGGCACCGGTGAAGTAGTCGGTATTGAGGTTCAGCGTGCCATTGGCCTGGGTCATGAACGCACCCGGCAGCGTGGACCCCAGCACCGCGGCGGTATCGGAGGTATTGCCATCGATGTTCAACTCATTGAAGTTGTCCGGGAAGGCCGTCAGCGGCAGTCTCAGGTTGCCGCCGTCACGCAGCGTCGCAGGGTCGTGCGGGTTCATGTCGCTGCTGGCTCCGACCTGCGCGGCCCGAGTCTCCGGCAGGTCTTGGTATCCACTCGAACACCCGGTGACCACCAACACGGGCGCCAGCAGCAGCGCTGCGAGCTTGCGGGCCCTCGGTGCGTGCGTCACCCGACGATGCTAACCGGTTGTGGCATCACCGATGCGCTCGCGGAACGGCGTCTAGCAGGCGCCGGGTGTATTCGTGCTGTGGGTTGGTGAAGACCTCGTCGCCGTCGCCCTGCTCGACTATGGCACCCCGGTACAGCACCACCACCTGATGCGCCAGGTGTTTCACTACGGAAAGATCATGTGAGACAAACAGATACGACAGGCTGAACCGTTCTTGCAGGTCGAGAAGCAGGTTGATGATTCCGGCTTGGATCGAGACATCCAGCGCCGACACCGGCTCGTCTAGCGCCATGATCTTGGGCTGCAACGCCAGCGCCCGCGCGATGCCGATGCGCTGCTTTTGTCCACCGGAGAACTCGGCGGGGTAGCGCGTTGCGTCGCCGTGCCGCAAACCGACGATGTCGAGCAGCTCCGCTACTCGTGCATCCGTGTCCCCCTTGCGAAATCCGTTTGCCTGCAATGGTTCGGCTATGACTTCGGAAACGGGCAGCCTGGGGTCCAGGGATGCCACCGGGTCTTGGAATACGACCTGAATGTCGCGTCGCAGCGCGTGCCTTCGCTCCCGGCTCAACCCGGCGACGTCTTCGCCGAGCACTTCGATGGAACCCCTTTGTGGTGCGATCAGCTCCAGGATCTGTTGCAGGGTAGTCGATTTCCCAGAGCCAGATTCTCCGACGATCGCCAGCGTGCGACCCTGTTCCAGGGTGAAGCTGACGCCGTCGACCGCGCGTACCTCACCCACCCGCCGGCGGAAGACCAGGCCCTTGGTGAGCGGGTAGGTCTTGCTCAGGTCGACGACCCGCAGCACCGTCGCGCCGCCGTCGGCCGCACTATCGATGGCTGGCGGCGCAGTTGTCACGTCGAAGATGTCGGCGGCAGTGCGGCCCGCGACGTCGTCGGTACGGATGCAGGCGGCCCGGTGGTTTTCCTGAATGGTGATCAGAGCTGGTTCAGCCGAACGACATTCGTCGATCACCAGCGGGCAGCGGGGGGCGAAGGGGCAGGCGTCCGGGACAAGCGTCGACAGGTTGGGCGGCGCACCCGGAATCGGAATCAGTCGAGTGCCCTGCGGGGCGTCCAGCCGCGGCGCCGAACCTAGCAACCCGACCGTGTAAGGCATCCGGCGGTCCTGGTACAGATCATCAACGGTCGCGATCTCGACCTCGCGCCCGGCATACATGACCATTGCCCGGTCGGCGAACTCCGAGACCACCCCCAGGTCGTGCGTGATGATCAACACGCCCGCACCGGTGACATCGCGTGCAGTCCGCAGGACGTCGAGAATTTGGGCCTGCACGGTGACGTCCAGTGCAGTGGTGGGCTCGTCGCAGATCAGCAGGTCCGGATCGTTGGCGATCGCGATCGCGATCACCACCCGCTGGCGTTCGCCGCCGGATAGCTCGTGTGGGAACGCTTTTGCCCGGCGGTCCGGCTGCGCGATGCCGACCAGATCGAGCAATTCCGCGGCTCGCTTGCGGGCAGCTGCCCGGCTGACGTCATCGTGGTGAACCCTGATGGCTTCGGCTATCTGGTCCCCGACGGTGTAGACGGGAGTCAGTGCCGACATCGGGTCCTGGAACACGGTGCCGATCGTCTTTCCGCGGATCCGAGACATCGCCTGGTCGGGCAGCCCGAGTAGCTCCTGGCCTTGCAGCCGCACCGAACCCGACACCTCACCGTATTCGGGCAGCAGCCCGACCATCGCCATGGCGGCGGTGCTTTTGCCGGAGCCCGATTCGCCGACGATGGCGAGCACTTCGCCCGGATCGACATGGTAGGTCGCCCCCCGCACCGCGGGTACCCGTGAATCCCCGGTGTCGAAGGTAACGCTGAGGTCGGTCACCTCCAACAGGGCCGTCATTGTGGCCGCCCAACTGGTTTCCGCTTGTTGCGCCGTGACGGTTTCGCGCTCGGATCGACGGCGTCGCGCAGTCCGTCGCCGGCGAGATTGGCGCACAACACAATCAAAACCAGCGCGGCTCCCGGGAACATGAAGACCCACGGGAATGTGGTTACCGAAGGAGTGCCTTCGGCGATCAGCGTGCCCAGCGAAACGTCTGGCGGCTGAATGCCGAATCCCAAGAAGCTCAGCCCCGTTTCGGCCAGGATCGCGAAACCTACGTTGAGCGTTGCGTCGATGATCAGGATCGAGGCGACATTCGGGACGATGTGATGCACGATCACCCGTCGGCTCGATACTCCCATATACCTTGCCGCGCGGACGAATTCACGTTCTCGCAGGCTCATCGTCAAGCCGCGCACCATCCGTGAGCTGACCATCCAGCCGAACGCGGCGAGGAGCACGATGAGCCACAGAATGCTGTTCGATTGTTTGGTGCGCGGGGTGACGATGGCAATCAGCAGGAAACTGGGCACCACCAGCAGCAGGTCCACCAGCCACATCAGCGCCCGATCGCGCCAGCCTCCGAAATAGCCCGCAATCGAACCGACGGTGGCGGCGATGGTGGTCGAGATCAGTGCCACGCAAAAGCCGATGAGTAACGACTTCTGCATGCCGCACAGGGTTCGGGCCAGCAGGTCCTGGCCGAGCGCGTTGGTGCCGAACCAGTGTCGCAGCGACGGCGGCTGCAGCAGCGCGTGCAGATCCAGATCGGTGCCGTTGTACGGCAGTAGCGGCGGTAACGCGTAGCAGCCGACGAATGACAGCACCAGCAGAATCAGTGCCACCGCCGCCGGCTTGTTGCGAAGGAAGCGGCGGATCAACAGGTTTCGGCGCGACGTGAACGTGGCGACCGGGTGGATGCCAGACCGTCCCGCCGAGCTCTGCGCCTGCTGGGTCATGAAACCCGCACCCTGGGATCCAGCGCCGCGTAGATGATGTCGGACAACAGTCCCGCCAGCAGAACGGCCGCGCCGGAGAACAGCGTGATCGCCGCGACGACGTTCGCGTCCTGGGTTGCGATTCCGGACACCACCCACTCGCCCATGCCGTGCCAGCCGAAGATCTTCTCGACGAACACCGCGCCGACAACCAGGCCGCTGACGCCGTAGGCGAACAAGGTGGCCATCGGAATCAGCGCGGTGCGCAATCCGTGTTTGAACAGCGCGCGCCGACGGGTCAGGCCCTTGGCCCGCGCGGTCCGGATGAAGTCCTCGCCGAGCACGTCGAGCATCGCATTGCGTTGGTAGCGGCTGAAACCCGCGATCGCGCCCAGGGCCAGGGTGAGGGTGGGCAGCACGATGTGTTGCAGGCGTTCGATCAACTCGTCGACGGTTCCAGTAGGCGGCAGCGGCGAGGTCTCCCCGGTGTACTGGAAGATCCCCACACCCGCGAGCATGTTGATGTGCAACGCACCCAATATGAGCAGGCTCGCCAGCACGAAAGACGGGATGCTCAAGACGATCAGCGACAGCACGGTGATCACCCGATCGCTGAGCTGGTACTGCCGGACCGCGCCCCAGGCACCCACAATGACGCCAATCAGCGTGCCCAGCACCGAACCGGTCACCACCAGTCGCAGGCTCACCCCGACCCGGCGCCACAGCTCCTGGGAAACCGGGTGACCACTCACCGTCACTCCGAAGTCACCGTGCAGCACACCGGAAATCCAGTTGGCGTACCGGATGACCACCGGCTTGTCCAAGCCCAGCGCAACGGCTTTGGCGTGAATGGCCTCCGGAGGAGGCACCGGGTGGCGCTGCACAAAGCTGTCGAGCGGATGAAACGTCTGCGAGGTCAGCAGGAAAGTCAAGAAGGACGCCAGCACCAGCAGGACGACGTAATTGAGGAACCGCCGGGCAAGGTACCGAATCATGCCAGGTGGGCCCGCCTGCATCGCATTGGGACAGGTTAGCGAGATACCGGGAACGGCGTCGCGTCCAAGCTTGCGTTCTCGCTGATTTTCACCGGTGAAATCCGCGTTATCAGTTGTTAAGATCCGTCGCGGCAGGCATCCGCGTAGCAAATACCCGAGGAGACTGGCATGACGGTTACCGACGACTACCTGGCCCACAATGTCGGTTACGCAAGCGCGTTCGAAGGACCACTGCCGATGCCGCCGAGCAAACACGTGGCGGTGGTCGCCTGTATGGATGCCCGGCTCGACGTCTACCGCCTGCTCGGTCTCAACGAGGGCGAGGCACACGTCATCCGCAACGCCGGCGGGGTGATCACCGACGACGTCGTTCGTTCACTGGCGATCAGTCAGCGGTTGCTGGGAACTCAAGAGGTCATCCTGATTCACCACAGCGACTGCGGGATGCTCACCTTCACCGACGACGACTTCAAGCGGACTATTCAAGAAGAGACGGGTGTGAAACCGCCGTGGGCGGCCGAGGCTTTCCCGGATCTTGCCGAGGACGTCCGGCAGTCGCTGCGGCGGATCGAAAACAGCCCGTTCGTCACCAAGCATGTGTCGTTGCGCGGCTTCATCTTCGATGTGGGCTCCGGCAAGCTGGAAGAGATCGCCCTCTAGCCCACCTTGTAGGTAGCGAGGGCTTTGGCGAGCAGCCTGCCCTCCGGGTCGACGATCTCGGCCTCGCAGTTGGTCAGCGATCGGCCGCGCCGCAGCACGCGACCCACCCCGATCACGTCGGTGGCCCGGGCCGGCGCCATGAAGTCCAGAGTCATCGACACCGTGACACCCCGCAGATCCGGCGGTGCTTCGGCACCGCACCACGCCGCTGCCATCACGGTGAGATCGGCGAGCGTGGCGATGGCACCGCCGTGCACCATGTCGCCGACGGTGACGTTGGAGGGATCCCACGGCAGCCACAGCCGCACTTCTTCGTCGCTGAGCTGATCGGCGACGATGCCCAGCTTGGCGACGAACGGCGACTGGGGGAGAAACTGCGCGATCACGTCGCGGCCGCTGGTGGGCGCGGAAGGGGTAGTCATCTGCTCATGCTTTCGCACGGGCCGGCCGCGGCGGAAGGGCCTGCACCGCAACCTGGCGTGATGTGCCCGGTAGTCGGCTTGCGCGCCACCAGAGCTGCCGCCCATTGACACCGCCGGAAGGGACTGGTTCTATAGACGGCAATGACCGTAAACATGGTCAGTTCTACCAACTTTATCGGATATACGGTTTGGGCAAGGAAGTCATGACCAGTGACGTAACGGTGGGGCCGTCGGCCGGCCAGTACGAATTGAGCCATCTGCGCTCGTTGGAGGCCGAAGCCATCCACATCATCCGGGAGGTTGCCGCGGAGTTTGAGCGGCCGGTGCTGCTGTTTTCGGGCGGCAAGGACTCCATCGTGATGCTTTACCTGGCGCTGAAGGCGTTCCGCCCCGGGCGGCTGCCGTTCCCGGTCATGCACGTCGACACCGGTCACAACTTCGACGAGGTGATCTCGACCCGCGACGAGCTCGTCGAGGAGTTCGGGGTGCGCTTGGTGGTGGCCTCGGTGCAGGAAGACATCGACGCCGGACGAGTCGTGGAGACCATCCCGTCGCGCAACCCGATACAGACCGTGACGCTGCTGCGCGCAATCCGGGAGAACAAGTTCGACGCCGCGTTCGGCGGGGCCCGGCGCGACGAGGAGAAGGCGCGCGCCAAGGAGCGGGTGTTCAGCTTCCGCGACGAATTCGGCCAGTGGGACCCCAAGGCGCAACGGCCCGAGCTGTGGAACCTCTACAACGGCCGGCACCACAAGGGCGAGCACATCCGGGTGTTCCCGCTGTCGAACTGGACCGAGTTCGACATCTGGTCCTACATCGGCGCCGAGAAGATCAAGTTGCCCCCGATCTATTACGCCCACCGGCGCAAGGTTTTCGAACGCGACGGGATGCTGCTGGCCGTGCACCGGCACATGCAGCCGCGCGCCGACGAGCAGGTGGTGGAGAAGACGGTGCGGTTCCGCACGGTCGGCGACGTCACCTGCACCGGGTGCGTCGAATCCGAAGCCGGCACCGTGTCGGAGGTCATTGCCGAAACCGCGGTGTCCCGGCTGACCGAGCGCGGGGCTACTAGGGCGGACGATCGCATCTCAGAGGCTGGAATGGAAGACCGGAAACGGCAGGGTTACTTCTGATGGCTGCACCAACCACACTGCTCCGCATCGCAACTGCCGGCTCGGTCGACGACGGCAAGTCCACCCTGATCGGGCGGCTGCTGTACGACTCCAAGGCCGTGATGGAAGACCAGTGGGCGGCGGTCGAAAAGACGTCCAAGGAAGCCGGCCACGAATACACCGACCTCGCATTGGTCACCGACGGCCTGCGGGCCGAACGCGAACAGGGCATCACCATCGATGTCGCTTAACGCTACTTCGCCACGCCCAGGCGGAAATTCATCATCGCCGACACCCCGGGCCACATCCAGTACACCCGCAACATGGTGACCGGCGCGTCGACCGCCGCACTGGTGATCGTGCTCGTCGATGCCCGGCAGGGCCTGCTCGAGCAGTCTCGCCGGCACGCCTTCCTGGCATCGCTGTTGGGCATCCAGCACATCGTGCTGGCGGTCAACAAGATGGACCTGATCGACTGGGACAGGGCGAAATTCGAAGCGATCAAGGACGAGTTCCACGCTTTCGCCGCGCGTTTGGACGTGCAGGATGTGGCGACTATCCCGCTTTCCGCGTTGCACGGCGACAATGTGGTGACCAAATCAGATAAGACACCCTGGTATGAGGGTCCGGCGTTGCTGTCGCATCTCGAAGAGGTGTACATCGCCGGTGACCGCAACCTGGTCGACGTGCGGTTCCCGGTGCAGTACGTGATCCGGCCGCAGACCCATGAGCATCGAGACCACCGCAGCTACGCCGGAACGGTGGCCAGTGGAGTGATGCGCCCAGGCGACGAGGTGGTGGTGCTGCCGGTCGGCAAGACCAGCAAGATCAGCGCGATCGAAGGCCCGAATGGTCCTGTGGAAGAGGCATTTCCACCAATGGCCGTGTCGGTGAGCCTGGCCGACGACATCGATATTTCGCGTGGCGACACGATCGCCCGCACCAACAACCAGCCCAGGGTCGCGCAGGAATTCGACGCGACCGTGTGTTGGATGGCCGATGGCGCTTCGCTCGAGCCGGGCCGCGACTACGTCATCAAGCACACCACCCGAACCACGCGTGCGCGGGTCACGGCGCTGGATTACCGGCTCGATGTCAATACCCTGCATCGTGACAAGAGTGCTACGGCGTTGAAGCTCAACGAACTTGGCCGTATTACGCTGCGCACCAGGTGCCGTTGCTGCTCGACGAGTACACCCGCAACGCCAGCACTGGTTCATTCATCCTGATCGACCCGAACACCAACGGCACCGTGGCGGCGGGCATGGTGTTGCGCGATGTCGCGGCGCAGAAGGCAAGCCCGAACACCGTGCGGCACGAGTCGTTGGTCACCGCCGAAGACCGGGTGGCCCGGGGCCGGACGGTGTGGCTGACCGGACTGTCGGGTGCGGGCAAATCGTCGGTGGCCATGCTGATCGAGCAGAAGCTGCTCGAAAAGGGCATTCCTGCTTACGTTCTCGACGGCGACAACCTGCGGCACGGCCTGAACGCCGACCTTGGCTTTTCCATGGCCGACCGTGCGGAGAACCTGCGCCGGTTGGCCCATGTCGCAACGCTGCTCGCCGATTCCGGCCAGACCGTGCTGGTGCCTGCGATCAGCCCGCTGTCCGAGCATCGTGAGATGGCTCGTAAAGTTCACGCCGACGCCGGATTTGAGTTCTTCGAGGTGTTCTGCGATACCCCGCTCTCCGAGTGCGAGGCGCGTGATCCCAAGGGGCTCTATGCCAAAGCCCGCGCGGGTGAAATCACGCATTTCACCGGTATCGACAGTCCGTACCAGCGGCCGAAGAAACCGGATCTGCGACTGATCCCGGACCGTTCGCTCGAGGAAATGGCGCAGAGCGTGATCGACTTGCTGGAGTTGCGCAGCTAGGCGCGCAGACCCGGGCACCCGTGCGGGTGGCACAATTCTCAGGGTGCGGATGTCAGCAAAGGCGGAGTACGCGGTGCGGGCGATGATTCAGCTCGCCACCGTGGGCAGCGGCACGTTGGTCAAGACCGACGACTTGGCCCAGGCGCAGGGCATACCGCCGCAGTTTCTCGTCGATATCCTCACCAACCTGCGTACCGACCGCCTGGTGCGCAGCCACCGCGGCCGCGACGGGGGCTATGAGCTGGCTCGTCCGGGTAGCGAGATCAGCATTGCCGACGTGCTGCGTTGCATCGACGGGCCGCTGGCCAGCGTCCGGGACATCGGCCTCGGCGATTTGCCGTACTCGGGACCCACGGCTCCGCTGGCCGACGTATGGCGTGCGTTGCGGGCCAGCATGCGCGCGGTCCTGGAGGAGACGACGCTGGCGGATGTCGCGTCCGGCACGCTGCCCAAGCACGTCGCGAAGCTCGCCGACGACTATCGCAGCCAGGAGAGCGTCCGGCACGGCGCTTCGCACGCCGACTAGTCCGCGGCGCTCAGCCGGCTGATCCGTAGGGCTGAGTCAGAATCTCCATGGCATGCCCGGAGGGATCCAGGAAGTAGACCCCGCGGCCTCCGTGGTGGTGGTTGATCTCGCCGGGACGGCTTTGGCGAGGATCGGCCCAATGCGCCAGGCCACGCGATTGGATCTTGCCGTAGATGGTGTCGAACTCCGGCTCGGAGACCAGGAATGCGTAGTGCTGCCGCCGGATCTCTTCGCCCTCGGGGGCGTTCGCGAAATCGAGGTTCACGCCGTGCTCGAGTGCGACAACCATGAAGTTGCCAAACGGCAACGGGGCGGGCAGGTCGAAGAGCTCGGCGAGAAACTCCGCGGACTCGCGTTTGTCGCGTGCCGCGACGATGGTGTGGTTGAAATTGATGGACATAGTTCTTTCCAGCTTACTTGGGCGCGGTCAGTTCCAAGGCGATGTTGTCGGGGTCGCGGAACTCAAGAATGTAGGACGGCCCAATGTCTTTCACCGGCTCGTGCTCAACCCCTAGTTCGTCGAGATGTGCTGCCGCGGCATCTAATTCGTCCAGACTGGCGAGCCGGAACGCGATGTGGTCAAGACCGCAGCGGTCTTCGTGGAAGCGGTCCGTGGCGGCCGGCCGCAGCCCCAGCAGCGTGCCGCCGAGGTCATAGATGACGCCGCCGAACAGAAAGCCCAACTGGCTGCGGGTTGCCTTGCTGGCGTTCTCTGGAACTTCCAGCAGCACTGGCCACTCGAACACGCTCTCGTAGAACTGTCGCGACCGCTCGATATCGGTGACCGTCAGGCGGACGTGTGCGATGGACGTACTCGTGAAGGGCACTCACCCGAGCATGCCAGAATCGCCGTCGTGCGGATAGCAATGACAATGCCCGTGATGGAGCCGGATTTGGATGCCATGGTGCTGGAGTCCTGGGCGCGTGAGATCGACGAGGGGCCGTTCTCGTCGCTGTGCTGGGGCGAGCGCATCGCGTTCGAAAACCCGGATAACCTCACGTTGCTCGGTGCGCTCGCCGCCTGGACCAAACGGGTCCGGCTGATGACGACGGTGATCGTGCCGCAGCTGCACGATCCGACCATGTTGGCGAAGGGCTTGGCGACCGGGGACATGCTGTCCGGCGGGCGGCTGACGGTCGGCATCGGCGTGGGCGGCAGACATGAGGACTACCACGCGGTGGGCGCCGACCCGTCGACGCAGACGATGCGTGACATGGCCGAGCGGGTCGCGGTGATGAAGCGGGTGTGGGCCGGCGAAAAGATCACCGAGTCGGTGCTCCCGGTCGGACCCGGCCCGGTTCAGCCCGGTGGTCCGCCGCTGTTCGTCGGCAGCATCGGGCCGAAGACCATCCGCAGCGCGGCCGCCTGGGCCGACGGGCTGGCCGGCACCACCTTGGACCTGGACGTCGACAAGCAGAATGAGCTTTTCGACGTCGCGCGGGCGGCGTGGGCGCAAGCCGGCAAGCCCAAACCCCATCTGGTGACGTCGTTCTGGTTCGCCTTTGGCGCACCCGAGCAGTCCCGAGCCCAGGTCCATCGTCATCTGCTGCGCTACATGAACTGGATACCTGCGCAGTACGTCGACGCGATGGCCCCGACGACCGGCTGGGCCGGCAACGAGGACGAGTTGGCGGCGGTGTTGCGCAAATTCGAAGAGATCGGCACCGACGAGGTTCAGCTCATTCCGACCAGTTCCGACATCGACCAGGTGCGCCGTGCCGCGGACGTCGCCGCGTGGTTCTAAGCTCCGAGGCGTTCGCGACCGATATCCGGTTGCTGCGGCGGTCGGCCCTTTTGCAGCGTCGCCACCAATTCGCGGTAGGGACCGACAAGGTAGACGGTGTCGCCGGCACGCAGCCGGGCGTCGCGACGCGGGTGTAGCTGCACCGGGGCGTCTTCTCGGGTGATCGCGATAACGCGGGTTTGCGTGGACAGTTCGAACATCCGCAGGCCGTCGAGCTCGCTGCGCGCTGCCACGTGCATACCGCCCACCATGAAGTAGCGCTGCCCGACGGAAAATGTCCCCAGCACCTGCAGGCCCATCGCGGCGCCGACGAACCACGGGGCGGCCAGTGAGACGGTCGAACGGACGGTGTCGAAACCGAACCGCTCGGCCACCGCGGCGCCCAGCGCACGGTCGTAGATGCGCAGCACGATCGGCATGTCGGGCCGGATGACCTTGGGCATGACCCGCGGCCCCAACATCTCGCGCAGCACGATCCCGGTCTCGATGTTGACCATGTCATCGCGGGTCAGCACCGCCACCGCACGCGCGGTGTCGACACGGGCCGCTTCCAGCGTTTGGCGCAGCGTCGCATCCCCGAAGATCACCGGCACCCGGAGTTCGGCGGCCGTCGACAGGAAGCGATTGTTCTCGTCTAGCTCGATCACCGCCACGTCGTATCCGGCGGCGGTCAGGTCGGCGCTGACGCGGCTGCCGAACGAGCCCAGCCCGACGACGACGACGTGATTGCGCAGGTGGCGCGCGCGCCGGCGGCCGGCCGTGTGAGCGAAGCGCCGCGAGATCAGCAGGTCGGCGATGAACGCGACCAGGACAGCGGTGGTGGTCAGCCCGCCGAACATCAACATGATGCTGAACAGTCGCAGCCAGGTGGGCTGTGACAGGAAGCTGAAGTCGCCGTAGCCCACCGTCGCGATCGTCTCGGTGCTGAAGTACAACGCGTCGACCCAGGTCATTTTCGCGTGCGGCTGGTAGCAGTAGCGCAACAACACCGTCGAGCCGATCAGCACGGTCAGCACCGCTGCGACCGCGCGCATGAACATCGGGTTGACGTCGTTGCGCAGGCCGCGCGCGACGTCAAGGGCGCGCCGTAGCCGGCGCTGACGGATGCGTGTCGTGTTCGGCCTCGGGCCCTTGATGCCGCGCGCCGCCAGCTCTTCGACGGTGCCGATCATCGTGGTCCAGTCGCCGGCGCGAACCTTCAGGTCGCGACCCGGGCAGGTCTCGAGCAACCCGGGCGTGGGCGAGTCCTTGCCGTGGACCACCGCCACCGGCGCCAGGTCTGCGTAGATCTCGCGCAGCGTGGCGTCATAGGGCGCTTCGGCACCGGCCACCAGAAATTTGATGCCGGCCGCTTCGAAGGGGTGCGCGGTGTGCGCCAGAGCAGCCTCGACGACCGACGGTGCCGCCAATTCGGCGACATCGAGGATGGCGCCGGGACCGTTATCGTCGGCAACCGCTTCGCGCAGTACATCATTGGCCAGCCGGGCCACCACACGCACATTGGGATTGGCTTTCCTTGCCAGCAGCGCGATTTCGAGATTTATCGCGTCGTCATCGCCGGCGCAGACCACGGCGGCCGCGCGAGCAATCCCAGCCTCGACGAGATCGTCCTTGGTGTCGGCGACATTGTCATCGACGAGCTTGGCGATGGTTGCGCCGGCGTTTTCCAGCTCCTCGGCTATCGTCGTCGCGAGTGCGTCGTCACCGCTGACGATGATGTGGCCGTGCATGCACACCCCACCTCCCGTCGCATCGCGTTGTTATGACTATCGGCTACTGTGCCGATTTCTGCCAGCGAAACGCGCGGATGGTCGATGCGACGGTCGCTTGTCGCCTTGATGCCGGAGTCAACACCGATGTGCGGCAAGCAGAGTCATGGCTTCGGCTTGCGGGCGCGCAGGTGGGATACTCTGGTCATGCCCACAGCCAGAAACGGTCAGCACAGCATCGCCATCGCGGCGCCTCCCGAGCGGGTGTACGACCTGATCGTGGACCTCAGCCGGATGGGGGAGTGGAGCCCGGAGTGCTACCGGTGCGAGTGGTTGGACGGCGCAACGGCGGCGGCGCCGGGTGCACGTTTTCGCGGGTACAACCGGCTCGGCCCGTTGCGGTGGAAAAGAACCGTTGTGATCGATACCGCCGACCGTGGCCGTGAATTCGCCTTCACGACCGTCAACGACGGCGCCGGTCGCGAGGAAACCCGCTGGCGCTACGCATTGCAGCCGTTGCCGTCGGGAACGTTGCTCACCGAATCTTTCCAGTTCCTGTGGTGCTCAGTGCCCAGCAGACTGGCCGAAGCGGCGATCCCGCGCGGACGTCAGGTCAACCGGGGCATCGAGGAGACGCTGCGGCGCATCAGGGATGCTGCCGAAAGGGCATAGCGTTCATATTCCCCTCGGCCGCAACGGTTTTGCGCTACAGGACGCGAACGTCGGACGGTGACCAGAATGCCCGCATCGACGTGATCTTCGCGTCGTCGTCGAACGTCATCAACGAGATGGGTGAGATACGAGTGCGAGTGTCGCCGGCGTCGAGTGTCAGATGC
The DNA here is from genome assembly GCF_025823255.1 of Mycobacterium montefiorense. Taxonomy (NCBI): domain Bacteria; kingdom Bacillati; phylum Actinomycetota; class Actinomycetes; order Mycobacteriales; family Mycobacteriaceae; genus Mycobacterium; species Mycobacterium montefiorense. The sequence continues at coordinate 21,367 of NZ_JACKVL010000008.1, forward strand.
CAGAAGAACGCCGCCTCGTTGCCGCCGACGCGTAGTTCGGCAAGTTCGGTCTCTTTCTTGGCATCTTGGAACGCCGTGTAGAACTCGCGCACCGCGTCCTGGCCGCGCCGCACCTCCGATCCGGCCGGATCTTCGATCGTGGCGTCGGCGGTGTAGAGGTTCACAATCTCATCGGTGGCGCCGTTGGCAACGTGCGCGAGATAGCTACTGACCGTCTGGGTGATGGCTTCTTGGGAAGGCATGGCTTCGGACGCTACCTGTTCGCCACGGCCGTCGCGTCGGGATGGTCGCATTCATACTGGGCGACGTGCCCTTCATCGAACGCCTCGCGTCGCGCGAGATCTATCGAAACCCGTGGCTGATCTTCCGGGAGGACGACATCCGCCGTCCGGACGGCAGCCCCGGTATCTACGCCGTGGTGGACAAGCCGACGTACGCGCTGGTGATGCCCTACGACGGCCGCCGGTTCCGGTTGGTTGAACAGTTCCGTTATCCGGTCGGCGCGCGACGCTGGGAGTTTCCGCAGGGCACGGCACCCGATTTGGCCGACGCCGATCCCGCCGAGCTGGCCGCGCGTGAACTCCGCGAGGAAACCGGATTGAGCGCGACGTCGTTCGAAGCGCTCGGTCTGCTCGATGTCGCTCCCGGAATGACGAGTCAGCGCGGCTGGGTGTTCCTGGCCACCGGGATATCCGAGGGAGAAACACAGCGCGAGCACGAGGAGCAGGACATGTGCAGCGAGTGGTTCTCGCGCGAAGACGTCGAGCAGATGATCCGCTCCGGGGTGATTGTCGACTCGCAGTCGGTTGCGGCCTACGGCTTGTTCCTGCTGGACGGACGTTGACTTTTTCAGTCGGCCTGAGCCCGTTAGGGCGCGATCGTGTCCGCACCGATATCGCATCGCGTCGTCGAATCCGCACCATGGGCACGGTGTGTTCGCGTTGGAGGTGCGCCCTGGCGGTGGTGCTCGGCGTGTTCACGACGCTGGGCACGCCTGCGGTCTCGGTACACGCGGCCAACCCGGTGTGGAATGGCAAGTACTCGCTGGTGAGATACGCCGTGAACAAGACGGGTACTAGCGTGGCGGCCGGTCAAGCCGAACCCACGTTCAGTGCTGACTACGTCTTCGTCACGTCGTGTTCGTCGGGCAACTGCGTCGCGACGGCCACGAATGGACCCGTCCCCAAGAACCCGACGTTGCCCCAGCCGTCTCGCTACGTCTGGGACGGAGCAAGGTGGGTGGAGCACTTCGACTTTCAGTGGGATTGCTACATGGGGGAAGGCGTGCCGAAGGTCTGGGCTCCGGCGCAGTCGTGGGCGTTCTACACGCCGCAGCCGGACGGGACGCTGCGCGGCACCTGGCACACCGACATCACCAGCGGCCCGTGTCGCGGAACCGTGGAGATGCCGGTGGCGGCGTTATCTGCGACTTAGGGGCAATAGTTCGACTCGGCGGCGCTCACCACGCCGGTCGCGTCGCTGAGGCTGATCCCCGGGTTTTGCTTCTGCACCACCTGGGCCAGCTGGTCTGGGGTATCGCCGTTGGCGCGGTCGGCGCAGATCAGATGCCCGAGCTGAATCAGCGCGGTGCTGTCCCCGGTGAGGCCGATCTTCTTAATCTGCGCTAGGTACCCGTCGTCGTCGGCCACCGCGACCCCGGTGCCCACGGTCAACGAGACTGCAGCAATAGCGGGGACGCTCAATAAGCACAGTTTACGAGCAGAAATCACGTTCGGCTCCTTATCTGGGAGGGGCGGTACAACGGCATCATTATGCGGTCCGTGAAGCGGGCCTGCGCGCCGAATTGACGAAGCCGGCAAAGTCTTTGCGCCGCCCTCGCCGGTGAGTCCCTGGACCCGAGATCCTTCTGCTCCTAACGGATACATCGCCGGAAGGGGTGTGCGCGGGGCCATCGGGCGGCAAAGCAGACCGGGGGATTGATCGAAAGTCGCCGCGGCGTTTGGCAAATGACCAGGTTGCGACGTAAAAAGGTGCCTTGCTTGGATACTCGTGAAATAGTGACCTGCTGCAATCATGTCATTTCGGAATTTCCCCCGAGTGTCGCTATCCGACAACGCGACCGGGTGGTTAGGTCGGAACTGTGACGTCCATGGTGAAGTTGTTCCGCGACACCGCCGCGGTTCGGATATTCGTTGTCGTGGTTCTCGGGGTGGTCGTCGCGATCGCGGTGGCTCATGCCAACGGTGGGCGCTTCGCGGTCGTTGGTTGGATCACCGCCGCCGGAGTGTATGTGGTGTGGACTCAGCTCATCCTGCGCGGCATGGATGCTGATCAAACCTGCATCTGGGCCACTCGCGAAGACCCCACGCGTTGGCTCGCCGACGCGGTGATTCTGTCAGCGAGCGTGGCAAGTCTGGGCGGTGTCGGATATGTGGTGGCCGCCGGGTCGCGCTCCGGTGCCGAGGCCATCCAAGCCGCCATCGTCGGCATTCTGACCGTTGCGGCATCGTGGTTCGCCGTGCACACGCTGTTCACCGTGCACTACGCGCGGCTTTACTATTCCGGCGATCCGGGCGGTATCGACTTCCATGACCCGGAGCCGCCGCGGTTCCGGGACTTCGCCTATGTCGCCTTCACCGTCGGCATGACCTACCAGGTATCAGACACCGAGATCAACTTGACGTCCATCAGAGGAACGGTCTTGCGACACGCAATGATTTCTTACTTGTTGGGCGCGGTTGTTCTGGCGGTAACGATCAATTTGATTGCGGGGCTGAGCTCCAAGGTGTGATCGACGCCGAGCGTCTCGCCTCGATGCCGTTGGTGCTAGCTGATTTTCGTGAGAGTAAAGGTATCGTGCGGGTCGCTGAGACCACAGGGCGCGCTGCTGTCCAAGAAGAGAGCAACCCCGGTGAGTGTCAGCGGGTCCCACGTCTGGTTAACCGTCACCGGATGCTGGCTGAGATCGTTGCTGCATATCGCGGCCTCCGGGATGGTGCGAGTAACGGTGTATTGGCCGTCGATCAGCGGGGCGTTGAATCCTTGGCCCGGCGCAGTCCAAACGTGCGCGACGCAGACCTGCTTACAGGTGGTGTTGATCGTCCAGGTTCCGGTATCGCCGTCCTCGTCCGCGTAGTGGTAGACCCCGTTCATCTTCGCGTCGTCGGCCGTCGCCACTGGCTCTCCCGAGGCGTTTGGCGCCGGCAGCATTGCCACGGCGGCAATAAATAGCGTCGCCCCGATGGCCGTACTGATCCTCATCTTGTTGGGCCTCATGTCTTGTCTCCCTTGGCCGCTGGCCACGTGAGATGAACGTATCCGCTAACTCGAGCGGATTTCCCGGTCGCACCTGGACGCATATTGAATTGAAAGACAGAGCGGCGAATGGACCCGAAAATTTCTATGAAATTGGCCAGCGTCCGAGCCGGCTGCCGTGTAGCGCATGGCGTTGTTCCGTCAGGCGAAACGGGCGGTTGGGACGCCGGGGCCTCGTCGCCTATTCCTAGATGCATCAGCGCGTCTCGGAGGGATGTCTATGTCAGCGCAAGGCTCGAAGTACGACTTCATCGTCGTCGGTGCGGGCACAGCCGGATCGGTTCTGGCGGCCCGGCTCACCGAAGACGAGAACATCAGCGTGTTGCTCATGGAGGCAGGCGATTCGACGCCGCCGGCGGCCAGTGCGAGTCCGCCGGCATGGCCCAGCCTGACTGAGAGCGAGGCCACTTGGGGCGACGTCACCAGCGTGCAATCCAACAGTGGCAGGACTTTGCCACTGGCGCGTGGGCGAGGCATCGGTGGATCGTCTGCCATCAACGCGATGGTATTCGCTCGAGGTCACCGTGACAGCTATGCCGACTGGGGTGAGAATGGCTCGCACACTTGGAATTTCGATGTCCTGCTGCCATATTTCAAGCGCAGCGAGACAGCGGCCAACCGGGACGGCATGCTGCGTGGCCGCCACGGTCCGCTGTTCGTCGCTCCCGCTGATCCGCCGAATCCGGTTCTGGTGGCCTGTCTGGACGCGGCAATCGAGCGTGGCTACCGTCATGCCACCGATATCAGTGGTGGCCTGGAGGTCGGCTTCGGGTTCACCGATCTCAACATCGTGGACGGACGGCGGCAGAGCGCGGCCGATGCGTATCTGACGCCGGCTCTGGATAGGCCCAACCTCACGTTCCTTGCCAACACCACGGTTCGTCGACTGCTGATAGCGGGCGGTCGATGCACGGGCGTTCAGCACGTCGCGGAGAATGGTCGATGCACGACTGCCGAGGCCGGCGAGGTCATTCTCGCCGCGGGGGCTATTGGCTCGCCGCATTTGTTGATGGTTTCGGGTATTGGCTCGTCGTGCGTCCTTCGATCGGCCGGCGTCAAGGTCCTGCTGGATCTTCCGGGAGTCGGCTCGAATCTGCACGACCACCCCATTGTTCCACTGGTATACCGGGCTGCCCGGACCGTCCCGCCGGGACGAAACAACCACGGTGAGCTTCTCGGATTGATCTGTGGCGAATCAAGCGGCGGCACACCGGATATCCAGATCTTCGGCGTCGACTCAGCCGATGTTCCGGGACTCGGAGACCTTGGCGGTTACGTCCTCGGAGTGGCTGTGATGCGGCCGTTTAGCCGCGGCAGCGTCAAGCTCGCCGGGAGCGGACTGGACGCCGTTCCCGTGATCGACCCGAATTATTTTGGCGATCAACGAGATATGAAAACCATGATCGAGGGGCTGCGGCTGGCCCGCGAGATCGGCACTGCGAGGGCACTCGACGTGTGGGGGGCCGAGGAGATCGCGCCGGGGTCCGAAGTTGAAGGAGACGTTGAGCTTCGGCGCTACATTCAGCGATCCGCTGCCTCGTACTTCCATCTGGTGGGGACATGCGCGATGGGCAGCACGGCCGAAAGCGTCGTCGACGCGCAACTGCGGGTACACGGGGTCGATGGCCTTCGTGTGGTTGATGCCTCCGTCATGCCGTCGATCCCATCGAACAACCCGGCGGCGACCGTGTACGCGATCGCCGAGCGCGGTGCGGATCTGATCTACTTCGGCGGTGACTACGAAATCGCTTCTTGCGGTGGTGATCTGCTATGACACAACAACCGCGCGATTACCTGTACGGTGGCGAATACGCTGCGGAGCGTGCTCGACTCGCCGCCATCGAAGCCTTGTGGGACCCGGGTAGCGAGTCGCTGCTGGATGAGCTCGGACTTGGCGTCGGGTCGCGATGTCTCGAAGTCGGTGCCGGAGGGGGCTCCTTAGTCGAATGGATGGTCGGACGTGGCGCGGCGGTTACCGCGGTCGACATCGATACGCGATTCATCGAGCACCTCGCGTCGGGTTCCGTCGACGTCCGGCGCCTGGACATTCGAAGCGACGACCTCCCTCCGGGTGGGTTCGACTTTGTGCATGCACGACTCGTGCTCGAGCACCTCGCGGATCGCAGGAGCATTCTTCGTAAACTCGTCGGGGTGCTGCGCCCGGGCGGCTGGATAGTCATCGAGGACTACGAGTTCAGTTGCTACAGCTTGGGTGATCAGCCGTACCTCGACGCGACCGTGCGCGCGTTCTTCGGAGTAATGGAGCTGGCCGGCTTCGACCGAACGTTCGGGCGTCGAGTGGTAAACGAGCTCGCTGAAGCCGGTTTGACCGATGTTCGGGGCGAAGGCCGCACCCGAATCATCGACGCGCAGTCGCCGGGCTTCGAATTCTTCAAGCTTTCGTTCGAGAACATCCGGGAGCAGGTCGTCGCGACGGGAGCATTGACTGTCGCTGATGCGGATGCGACCGCTGCCCGGTTCGCCGACCAGAGCATGCGCATCTTCACCCCGATCGTGATGGCCGGAATCGGCCGCCGCGCCTGACCGCAGGAGTCGGATTTGGAATCGGACGTGGAGTCCACGTGTTGTGTGCTGCGTGGGATTGCACGTCACTGACGAGAGTGCCGCAACAGATGACGGGGCCGGAGAAGGCAGGCTGGTGCGCAGCGCGTTCGCGATGCTGCGTGTCTTGGGGCGGATGCAAGGGCCGGTCGGAGTCAGCAGGCTCGCAGCCGCGGTCGGTATTCCCAAGACGACGGCGCATCGGCTGCTGGAGCAAATGGCCCGGGAGAACATCGTCGAGCGGCGCGAGCGCAAATGGGTGCTCGCCGTGGGATTCCACGATCTCGACCGCCGAGACCGCGATCTGAGCAGCATCGCCCGGCAGCGGCTTTACGCCATGACACGCGCAACGGGGGCGACGTTGAGTCTGTGTCTGCAGTCGGCGGACACGCTGCGACCCTTGGCCAGTACGTGCGGACGCCTCACGACACAGGTAATGACTGCTGTCGAACAAACCATGGCGCCGCGACATCCGGCGTCGGCGATGTGGGAAGCGCTTGAAACCGGGCGACTCTGCGCTGAGCATCGAGTGGTGCATCCGGAATGCTGCTGTATCGCTATGCCGTTCGTGCTCCCGTCGGGTGACATCGCGGTCCTCGGGCTGGCTCTGCCCGATCACCGGGCGGTGGAATCGCTCAAACGTCCGTTGGACAAGATGGCGTCGCTGATCCTCGAGGATGTCAGTCGATGGGAAAGCCAGCTGGCGTAACGAATGCTCAGCAGTGGGGCGCCCAGCACCTCTGGTTAGGGCAATAGGTCGCGTGCGCGATGCCGACCATGGATCCGACGTCGCCGACCGCAATGCCCCGTGGGTCCAGGTTGGCGTGCACGTCCCGGGCAATCTGGTCTGGCGTCCAGCCCCAGCCGAGGTCGTCGCAGATGAGCTGCGCCATCCCGATCATGGCGGCGTCGTGTCCGGGCGCCCAGCTGAGGCCGGCGGCGCGCAGTTGAGCGAGGTACGCGTCATTGACGGGATCGGCAGTCGCAACGGGAGGGCTCACGACCAGGGCGGCACCCACCATTGCGGGGACGGTCATGCGGGCCAGCCAGCGAGATGAGGACATAGCTCAGTGTGCGATGCCAAAGCGGCGCGCGTATGAAGGCACAGCGAAAACTGGGTCCCGGGCAGGATTCGAGCCCGGTGCTCAGCCGCGGCGGGAAAGACCGGCGGCAGCCCGGATCTGCTGGCGAGCCGCGGCGCGATCGGTCTCGGGAAATATGTAGTGGCTCAAGGCGGTCCGCGCGATGGCGCCGGCAAGGTCGCGGGGATCCACGGCTGCGGCCAGCGCCCCCTCGCGGGCACAACGCTGCAGAACCTCGACCAGCCCTTCGGCAAGCATGGGCAGCGCCGCGGCCATCTGGTCGTGCGCGAAGCCCGGCTCGAGGTCGAGCAGCCGCCCCGGCGGCTGAGCCTCGAGGAAGCTCGCGACCGCGTCGACCGCCGCCTCCAATCGTGCGACGCCGACGACTCCGGACGTCGCGTCCTCCATCGCGGTGCTGAAGCGCCGGCGTTCGCGTTTTCCCATCGCGTCGATCAGGTCTTCTTTGGACACGAAGTAGCGGTAGATGGTGGGCCGTGACACCCCGGCCAGGGTCGCCACGTCCGACAGCGACATCTTGCGTGCGCCGGTCCGGAACACCAGCCGCTGGGCCGCGTCCAGGATTCGATCGGCCAGATCCCCATGATCTGAGCCGGATTTACGCGATTCGGCGAGCGGCACCGTGGCGGCCCCTACAACTTGCCGAGGTTGCGTAGCCACGAGATCAGCAGCCGCAGTCCGTCGTCAAAGGACATGGGCGCATAGCCAAGGCGCCGGGTGGTCAGGTTATCTTTGGTTCTGGTCCTGCGCGCGCTGCCCGCCGCGGCCTTCGCGATGGCCATCAAGGTAGGCCCGAATTCGGCAGTCAGCGCCTCGGGGTCGGTGCGGTAGTCGAGATCCTGGACACGGTGCTCGATTTCGGCGATCTCGCAGGCGCGGTTGATGCCGCCGGCGGTACTGAAGGTGTCTTCGGGCCGGCCGACCAACAGGTAGCGCTCACCGGCCGCCCCCTGGTCCAATGCGGCGATCGAGCCCTTCGCGACGTCCGCTCCGGCGACCCAGGTCACCGGAAAAGCCAAATAGCGCTTGATCTTTCCGCGCATGCCTGCCAACAGCACCCGATTGAAACTGGTGCGGTGCAACGCGCGTTCGACGACCAGGCCGGGACCGTAGATCGCGCCGGGGTGGCAGGTCAGCACGTCGTCTCCCGCGGCCGCGCGCCGGTGGGCTTCCAGGAAAGCGGCGAGCTTGGTGACGGTGTAGGGGTCGTTGGGCGGGTTTTGCAGAATGGGCGCATCTTCGAAGTCGAGGCCGGTGCTCAAGTCGAGGAAGGTGGCGGTGCTCAGGGCAACGACCCGACGCATGCCATGGGCTTTGGCCGCATCCAGGACGTTGGTGGTGCCGACCGTGTTGACCGCCTTGAAGTCCGCGAGGTCCTGACTCGCGCCGCCGAGCAATGCCGCACAGTGGATCGCCGCCTCGGCACCCTTGGCCGCGTGTGCCACATCGTCGGCGTCGCTGATGTCGCCCTTGACCAATTCGACGCCGATCCCGGCCAGCGCGGTGGCTTCATCGGGATTGCGAACCAGGGCGCGGACGTGGTCGCCCCGCGCAATCAGTTGCTCGCAGACGTTGCCGCCGGTCTGGCCGGTCGCGCCGGTGACGAAGATCGTGCTGGCCATCGCGGCCTCCCTTGGGCTTGCTGCACGTTACATATCGAACATAATTAGTGAGAACTGTAAACCTCGAAGTAGGAAGGTTCTATAGTCAACCGCATGACACTCGATCCCTCAAGCGTGTTGCTGACCGATCGCGTCGCGGTGGTCACCGGCGGTGGCGCAGGCATCGGCCGGGGCATCGCGGCAGGGCTGAAGGCCTTCGGCGCGCGGGTGGCGATCTGGGAGCGCATCCCCGAAACGTGCGCGTCGGCCGCAGACGAGATCGGTGCTCTCGGCATCCCCGTCGACGTCCGGGACAGCGCCGCGGTGGATACCGCACTGGCGCAGACCTCCAGTGAGCTCGGGCCGGTGACGATCCTGGTCAACAATGCCGGCGGAGTCTTCTGGTCGGGGATCCTCGAGACCACCGAAAACGGCTGGGACGCCCTGTACAAGTCCAACCTGCGCCACGTTTACCTGTGTACGCAGCGGGTGGCCCGCAACCTCGTCGAGCAGAAACTGCCCGGCAGCATCATCAGCGTCACCTCGATCGAGGGCGTGCGCGCCGCGCCCGGTTATGCGACCTATGCGGCGGCCAAGGCGGGCGTCATCAACTACACCAAGACCGCCGCGCTCGAACTTGCCCCACACGGCATCCGGGTCAACGCGCTGGCCCCCGACATCACTCTGACCGAAGGCATCCAGGCGATTGCGCCACCGGGTTCCGAGCAGCGATTCGGACTCACCGTTCCGATGGGGCGCGCCGGCCATGTCGACGAAATGGCAGGCGCGGCAGTGTTTCTCGCATCCGACATGTCCAGCTACGTCACCGGCCAAACGATCCACGTCGACGGTGGCACTCATGCCGCCAGCGGCTGGTATCACCACCCGGAGACCGGCGCATACGCGCTCGGGCCGACAACTACATAGGGCGAGGAAGAAATTCTTTAGTTCACATTCGCTGAATAGCGCTCTGTGCCGATAATGGCTGCAATTAATCGCCCGTATTGATCGCCACGTGCGCCGACATTCCGCCGTCGATCGAAATCATTTGTCCGGTGATGTAGCGGGACTGCTCCGACGCCAGAAAAACGACGAGTTCTGCGACGTCTTTTGGCTGTCCGACATACGGCGTCAACGTGGCGAGGCCCAGGCCGTCGAGGATTTCGGGGGACAGGTGTGCGCACACGGCGTCGGTGAGGATCAAGCCGGGCACGACGGTGTTCGCTCGAACGCCTTGCTTTCCCTCGCTGGTGGCCACGTACATCGTCAGGGCGTGCACCCCGGCTTTCGAGACGCCGTAGGCCAGCCGGGTCCGGTCGCCGGACAGGGCCGCGCCCGACGACATATTGACGATCGAGCCCCCGCCACTTTCCCGCATCTCGGGAACGCCGTATTTGCACATCAGCAGCTGACTTCCGAGGTTGACCTGCAACGACCGCTGCCATACGTCCATGGGCATCTCGGTGACCGTGGTGTCGCGAGACAGGAAGCTGCTGGCGGTCAGCGCGGCGTTGTTGTGCAGAACATGGAGCCGGCCGAACTCCGCCACCGTGGCCTGCACCACCGACCTCGCCACCTCTTCCTCAGCGAGATCGCCGCCCAGCGCGATGGCGTGGGCACCGGTTTGCCGAATCTCGTCGGCGACCTCGTTGGCCTTCGCCTCGTCGATGTCGACGACGGCAACGGCCGCGCCTTCGCGGGCTAATTCGTTCGCCGTCGCCGCACCAATCCCGCCGGCACCTCCGGTAACTATCGCGACCTTTCCGGCAAGTCTGGACATTGATTTCTCCTTTTGACTACCGCGTAAAAAAGATAGCCTGAATTAATGCCGCGTATTGCACCGATCCCGATGGAAGAACTCAGCTCGCACTCCCGCGAAATCGTCGATGCCGGCGTGGCCGCCGGGCTCTACGCGACGCCGGTGCCGTTGCAGATCTTCGCCTATCGCAGCGCACAGCTGGAGCAAGTGAACATGGCCAGGACCCACCTCGGTGCCGGCACTCTGCTCGGCGGCCGGATCCTCGAGTTACTGCGTATCCGCAGCGCCCAACTCGGCGAGTGCGAACCCTGTAGCCAGTCGCGCAAGCATGATTCGATCACCGACGACGACGTCGCATGCCTGCTGGCGCCGGGCCACGGCGCGCTGACGCCGCAAGAGCAGATGGCCGTCGAGTTCCTCGATCTGCTCTCCGCTGATCACCACGCCATGGACGACGAGTTCTACCAGCGGTTGGCTGAGCAATTCACCGCCGCGCAGATCATCGAGCTCGGTTTCACCTGCGCGGGCGTGATGGGATTGCACCGCTTCATCCACACCCTCGATGTCTACGGCGACTCCGCCCCCGTCATCACGTACGGCCAGGATCAGGTCGACAGCACAAAGCCGGTGTAAGGGCTAGGGTTCTCGCACTGGCCTCGACATATGAAGGTAGGGAGGCGAACTCGGTGAAACTCGCAACATCGGCGGCCGCCCTGGCCCTTGTGTCGGCATTCGCTGTACCGGCGGCGGCGAATACGACAGCGGCAGCCACGCCATGGTGCGGGGCCGATTCGCTGAATCTGGCCGCCAGTCCACCGATTTCGCCCGGCCAACAAATCTATCTGCACTTTTACGTGATTTTGACGAATGTCTCCCAGCAGACCTGCACCCTGCAGGGCTATCCCGGCGTGGACCTCGTCGGCCCCGACGACCCGACGTTAGGCCCTACCTACAGCCTGCCGAGACAGAGCGGCGATGTGCAGGCCGTCGTTCTCGCGCCAGGAGCATCGGCCGCCAGCCTGGTGGCCTTCCTGCCGAAGATAGGCCCCGGCGGCTGGGAGCCGGCCTGGCCGCCTACTACCATTGTGGTGACTCCGCCGGACTCCACCACAGCGCTACAGACTCCCTGGATTGCCGACGGCCTCACCGTGCTACGACAGGGCGACGGAACCCACCCGGGTGGCCGCGTCGGGCCGCTGCAACCGTACGCGTGAATCCCGTTGTCGGATCTAGGTTTCGGATGCAATGGGCTCATCATCGATGATCAGGTCTCGTTCAATCGCACCGCTTGTCGCAACCATCGCGCTGATCGCAAGCATCGCCGTCGCAGCGTGTAGTCGAAGTCCCGACGCGTCCGCGGCCGATTACGCCGTGTACGCGGAATACTCGCTGTCGAACAAGCCGATGGTTGCCGGCTGGAACGCCCGCGTTTTCAACAAAAAGGAAGTCCAGGAAGGCGAGAACATCAGCCTCGACGACCGGACCGGCGTTGTGACGCTGCGGGCTGGTCTGTATCACGTCACCGCCATGTCGCTCGTCAACTCCTACGATGTGGCCAACACGGCCATCATCCCGACGTTATTGGCGCCACCGGCCGGCTATGCGCGGCTGCGATATCTCGAGGATGCCCTGGCGCCGGATGTCGTTCCCACCATCGACGTGCTCAACGCCAGCAACGCCAAGGCGCTGTCTATCGGCACCGGAAGCGACGCCAACGCGCTGCCGAGCTTCATGGAGACCTTCGTGAGGGTCAAGGACAAGGCCAACCTCGTCGTCGAGCACCAGGTTGGTAATGAGGTGAAGGGCCTCTATCTGCAGGTCAACGCGAACGGCTCGGCCTGGCACGTCAACGCACGGATCTCGATCCAACGGCTGTGAGGCGATAGACGACGAGTTAGATCGAAGCGGTCGTCGGGTCGACGCGCGCCTCATCGCGCTGATACCGCGGCGCTTTCGACAACAAGACCACATAGAGCACGTCGAGAACCAGAATCTCAACGTAGATCACCAGCCAGAGAACATTTCCCGGGGTGTAGAGGTACTGGGAGATGGAAGCGGTCAACGTGCCCAGCAGCTTACCCCAGGCTATCCACATGCTCTGGCCGCGCCGATCACCGCGACGAATGAGCATGCTCAAGAACAGCGCCGACATGACCAGGTTGTCGACGAACGCCGTATAAACCGAGCCGCTTTCGCGTCCGAACACCGACACCGTGGCGATCATCATTGGGGCCACCATGACAAAAGTGACGACGAAGGCGGGCCAGAAGTAGACCTCGGGAAGGCTTTTCGGGTAGTCGGAGCGCCAGTACTTCAAGAAGACCGCCAGGATCGCGATATCGGCGGCGAACCAGATCAGGTTGATCACCTCCTGCATCACTCCGCCGACCGACGGATAGACGAACGTGAACAGGAACTCCCAGGTGATGTTCATTGCCAACGCGAGAAAGGGCATCGCGGATGCGCGGTCGAGCAGGCCCTGCCGTATCACGCATGCGTAGGTGATGATCCAGAAGATCCCGCTGGCAAGCCCGAATATCTCGATCATGGACTTCGGAGACCTCATTCCGCCGTGGTCAACATACAGACTAGTAGTCTGTAACATGTGGCGTGGTCAAATCGACGACTCAGTTCTGAACACCGGTGCGTCGGCCGATGACGAGACGAACCCAGGCCGATCGCCGTGCCGCGACCCGCGCGGCCATCGTGGCGTCCGCCCGCGAATTGTTCACCGAGCACGGCTATCACCGGTGCAGCATCGACGCGATCCTGGATCGCGCCGGATCCAGCAAGGGGGCCTTCTATCACCACTTTTCGGACAAGGCCGCGGTGCTCGAGGCGCTGCTCACCGACTTCGAGGAGGACGGCGTCCGCAGGGCCAGAGAGTGGAGTGCCGGGATAACCTCGCCCCTGGCGATCATGCGGATGTCGGTACGGAACCTATTGGATTGGTGCACCGACCCTTACATCCGGCAGGTCGTGCTGACCGACGCGTTATCGGTGCTTGGCTTTACCCGGTGGCACCAGATTGACGATCGCTACACCCTCGACGTTCTGGATCGACTGCTTCAGCGCGGCATCGCGACAAAAGAGGTGCGACCGCTGCCCTCGACCCGGATGACCGCTCGGCTGATCATCGCCGCAACAAATGAGGCGGCCCTGTTCGTCGCAAACGCGCTCGATGTCGACGCCGCCCGCGCAGAGGCGCTTGCCGGCATCGACTTCATGATCACCTCGATTGCCGCTTAATCATCGGAAGCCTTGGTGTTGCTGCTATTTCGTCTCCGCGCGTCGATATGCACTCGGGGTGAGCCCGCTAAATCTCTTGAACGCGTGGGTGAATGCGCCTTCCGAGGAATATCCGATTTCGGCCGCCACCGAACTAACGGTGCGTGCGGTGGACCGCAGCAGCCGAGACGCCGCACGCATGCGCAGAGCCGACAGGTACGCCAGCGGTGATACCCCGACGCCGTCGGTAAATCGCTGAGCAAACGAGCTCCGGGACATGTTAGCGGCGGCGGCGAGTTCGGCGACGTTCCAGTTCCGGCCGGGGGTCACATGCATCGCCGCCAGCGCCGGGCCCAGGTTGGGATCGCGCATGGCGCGCAGCCAGCCATCAGTTTCGGTGCAGTCGAGCAACGTCCGAACCACCTGCACGATCAGGATCTGCGTCAACACATTCCGCATCACGGTCGTCCCGGCTGCGTTGTCGCGGGTCTCACGTTCGAGCATCTGCAGGGCCGGTCGCAACGCCTCGGCGCCGTCGCTGCCGGCCGCGATCCTGGCGCGACTCGGAACGTAGTCCAGCAGCAACGCCGCGGTCGTCTCGTCGAACTTCAGACTGGCGCATACCTGGACAAATCGATCCGGATCATTGTCAATGACGTTGAGCCGCAGCACTGTCGAGGGCCGTCGCGCGCCGGTTGGCGCTGCGTGAACTTGTGTTGGTGGCCGCATTCCTTCCGCGGCGCGCTGTCAGCGTCCTCGAACGGATCGCCGATGGCGAGCGCATGTTGCTGGACGCGTGGGGCCAAGCCTTTGCTGGGATGTCGCGAGACGAGTTCGGCGGGACGACGTTGACCCCGGCGATCGCCGAGGAATTCTTTTACCACGATTGCGCGCCCGATGATGTCAGGAGCACTGTCCTGCCGCGGCTGACCACAGAGCGTGCCACCAGACTGTTCTCCGAGCCGATCCCGCTGCCCGACGAAAGACTCACGCAGTCGCTATGTGGTGTGCACTGCGGACTGCACACTCAACCCGGAATGGGCCCGCCAGGCGGCCGGGCAGTTCTGTGACGAGGTGGTCGAGTTCGACGCCGGACATTCCCCGTTCTGGTCGAAACCAGATGAGTTGTGTCACTTGCTGACATCCGGCGATGACAGCGATATCGCACGCCAAACGTCAGCTTGAGGGCCGTGCATCTCACTGCAAGAGTGCGGCCCGGCAACTTAGCTCGGCAGCCTGAACCGGCTTGACCTGCGTAAACGGTGGTGCCCCCGGCAGGATTCGAACCTGCGGCCTTCTGCTCCGGAGGCAGACGCTCTATCCCCTGAGCTACGGGGGCGCACGATATTGGTACTGCGCCATTGGGCCCCGACAGACTAACGCATCGAGGTGGCTGCGTCGTCACCGCAATGGATTCGGGGCGTAGGCGCGCCAACCAATAGGATGGACGCTCGTGACCCCCGCTGACCTGGCTGAGCTGCTCAAAACCACCGCATCCGCGGTGCTTGCCGAGCATGGCCTCGACGTGTCTGCGCTACCGGCGACGGTCACCGTCGAGCGCCCCCGTAACCCCGAGCACGGCGATTACGCGAGCAATCTGGCGATGCAGCTGGGCAAGAAGGTCGGCACCAACCCGCGTGAACTGGCCGGATGGCTGGCCGAGGCACTGGCCGGTGCCGACGGTGTGGCGTCGGCGGAAGTCGCCGGGCCGGGCTTCATCAACTTGCGCCTCGAGTCCTCGGCCCAAGCCAAGGTCGTCAACGATGTCATCGACGCCGGCGGCCGCTTCGGTCACTGCGAGGAGCTGGCCGGCCGTAAGGTCAACCTGGAATTCGTTTCCGCCAACCCCACCGGACCGATCCACATCGGCGGGACCCGCTGGGCCGCCGTCGGCGATGCCCTGGGCCGGTTGCTCTCGACACAGGGTGCCGACGTGGTCCGCGAATACTATTTCAACGACCACGGCGCGCAGATCGACCGGTTCGCCAACTCTCTGATCGCCGCGGCCAAGGGCGAACCCACCCCGGAGGACGGCTACGCCGGCACCTACATCAACGACATCGCCGCGCAGGTGCTGGCGAAGGCGCCCGACGCGCTGAGCCTGCCCGAAGCCGAGATGCACGAGACCTTCCGCGAAATCGGCGTCGATCTGATGTTCACCCACATCAAGGCATCGCTGCACGAGTTCGGCACCGACTTCGACGTCTACACGCACGAAGAGTCGATGCACACCAGCGGCCGGGTCGACGAAGCCGTTGCCAGGCTTCGCGAGTCCGGCAACATCTACGAGAAAGACGGCGCAAGCTGGTTGCGCACCAGCGCTTTTGGCGACGACAAGGACCGCGTCGTGATCAAGAGCGACGGCAAACCCGCCTACATCGCCGGCGACCTCGCCTACTACCTGGACAAGCGGCAACGCGGTTTCGGCCTGTGCATCTACATGCTCGGTGCCGACCACCACGGCTACATCGCCAGACTCAAAGCCGCGGCCGCCGCCTTCGGCGACGACCCGGCGACCGTCGAGGTGCTGATCGGACAGATGGTCAACTTGGTCCGCGACGGCCAGCCGGTGCGGATGAGCAAGCGCGCCGGCGCCGTGATCACGCTCGACGACCTGGTGGACGCGCTTGGCGTCGACGCCGCACGGTACAGCCTGACCCGCTCCTCGGTGGACACCGCCATGGACATCGATCTCGCGCTGTGGTCCTCGGCATCGAACGAAAACCCGGTCTATTACGTGCAATACGCGCATGCTCGGCTCTCGGCGCTGGCCCGCAACGCCGCCGAGCTCGGCCTGATCCCCGACACCGGGCACCTCGAACTGCTCAGCCATGAGAAGGAAGGTGCGCTGCTGCGCACCATCGGAGAATTCCCCCGGGTACTCGAAACCGCTGCATCCCTGCGGGAACCGCATCGGATCTGCCGCTATCTGGAAGACCTCGCTGGTGACTATCATCGGTTTTACGACTCGTGCCGGGTATTGCCCCAGGGCGACGAACAACCCACCGACCTGCACACCGCACGCCTGGCGCTGTGCCAGGCCACCCGCCAGGTCATCGCCAACGGCCTGGCAATACTCGGCGTCAGCGCCCCGGAGAGAATGTGAACGTCCACCCCGCCGGTACCACGGATAGCCCGCCCCGGCCGCAGTCGCCCGAAGAGTTGCTGCTGTTGGCGCCGAATGTCTGGCCGCGCAACACGGTTCGCAACGATGACGGAATCGCTGTCATCGCCGGGATCCCGGTGACTGATCTGGCCCAACAGTACGGAACGCCGCTCTTCGTCATCGACGAGGACGACTTCCGCTCGCGCTGCAAAGAGATTGCGGCGGCATTTGGCGGCGGCGCCAATGTCCACTACGCCGCTAAGGCATTCCTGTGCACCGAGATAGCGCGCTGGATCGACGAGGAGGGCCTCTCGCTCGACGTGTGCACCGGCGGGGAATTGGCCGTTGCGCTGCACGCCAACTTCCCGCCGGAGCGAATCACGTTTCACGGCAACAACAAATCTGTCGCGGAGTTGACTACCGCGGTCAAAGCCGGTGTGAGTCACGTGGTTGTGGATTCGATGACCGAAATCGAGCGTCTCGAAACCATTGCGGGCGAGGCGGGTGTCGTGCAGGACGTCTTCGTTCGGCTCACCGTCGGGGTCGAGGCACACACCCACGAGTTCATCTCCACCGCGCATGAGGACCAGAAGTTCGGCCTGTCGGTGGCCGGCGGCGCGGCGATGGCTGCGGTGGAGCGGGTGTTCGCGACCGATAACCTGCGACTGGTCGGGCTGCACAGCCACATCGGTTCGCAGATCTTCGACGTCGCCGGCTTCGAGCTGGCCGCGCGCCGTGTCCTCGGCTTGCTGCAGGAGGTTGTCGCCGCGTTCGGGGTGGACAAAACCGCGCAGATCTCCACTGTCGATCTCGGTGGCGGCCTGGGCATCTCGTACCTGGCCTCCGACGACCCGCCGCCGATGGCCGAACTGGCCGCCAAGCTGACCACGATCATCAGCAATGAGTCCGCGGCCGTGGGACTGCCGGCACCGCGTCTGGTGGTGGAGCCCGGGCGGGCGATCGCCGGACCGGGCACCATCACGCTGTACGAAGTCGGCACCGTCAAGGACGTCGAGGTCAGCGCGACGGCAATCCGGCGTTACGTGAGCGTCGACGGCGGCATGAGCGACAACATCCGCACCGCGCTCTACGACGCGCAGTACGACGCCCGGCTGGTGTCCAGGATCAGCGATGCGCCGGCAACGCTGGCCCGTATCGTCGGAAAGCATTGTGAGAGCGGCGATATCATCGTTCGCGACACCTGGGTACCCGGTGACCTGGGGCCAGGCGACCTGCTGGGGGTGGCCGCGACGGGTGCCTACTGCTATTCGCTGTCGAGTCGTTACAACATGATCTGCCGGCCCGCCGTGGTCGCGGTTCGCGATGGGCGGTCACGCCTGATGCTGCGCCGGGAGACGGTCGACGATTTGCTGAGTCTGGAAGTGAGGTGAACTGTGTCCGGTAATGAAAAGCCTGTCGGCGTAGCGGTGCTTGGGTTCGGCAACGTCGGCAGCGAAGTCGTCCGCATCATCGAGGAGAGCGCCGACGATCTCGCGGCCCGTGTCGGCGCGCCTCTCGCGCTGCGCGGCATCGGGGTCCGGCGCGTCGCTGCCGATCGCGGTGTCCCCATCGAGCTGCTCACCGACAACATCGACGAGCTGGTGTCGCGGGAAGACGTCGACATCGTCGTCGAGTTGATGGGGCCGGTCGAGCCGTCGCGCAAGGCAATCCTGGGTGCGCTGGAGCACGGCAAGTCCGTCGTGACGGCTAACAAGGCGTTGTTGGCCACGTCCACCGAAGAGCTGGCGCAGGCAGCCGAAAATGCACATGTCGACTTGTATTTCGAGGCGGCGGTCGCGGGTGCGATCCCGGTCATCCGTCCGCTCACCCAGTCGCTGGCCGGTGACACCGTGGTGCGGGTGGCCGGCATCGTCAACGGCACCACCAACTACATCCTTTCCGCGATGGACAGCACCGGCACCGATTACGAAAGTGCGCTGGCCGACGCGAGTGCGCTTGGCTACGCCGAGGCCGATCCCACCGCCGATGTCGAGGGCTACGACGCCGCGGCCAAGGCCGCGATCCTGGCGTCCATCGCCTTCCACACCCGGGTGACCGCCGACGACGTCTATCGCGAAGGCATCACCAAGATCACCCCGGCCGACTTCGTATCCGCACACGCGCTGGGCTGCAACATCAAGCTGCTGTCCATCTGCGAACGCATCGCAGGCGACGATGGCCAGCAACGGGTTTCGGCGCGCGTTTACCCGGCGTTGGTCCCGCTGTCGCATCCGCTGGCCACCGTCAACGGTGCGTTTAACGCCGTGGTGGTGGAGGCCGAGGCGGCGGGCCGGCTGATGTTCTATGGTCAGGGCGCCGGCGGTGCGCCCACCGCATCGGCGGTGACCGGCGACTTGGTGATGGCCGCCCGCAACCGGGTGCTGGGCAGCCGTGGGCCGAAAGAATCCAAGTACGCGAAATTGCCGATCGCGCCAATGGGTTTCATATCCACTCGCTACTACGTCAGCATGAACGTCGCCGACAAGCCCGGCGTGTTGTCCGCGGTGGCAGCCGAGTTCGGCAAGCGTGAGGTGAGCATCGCCGAGGTCCGTCAGGAAGGTGTCGCGGACGAAGGCGGACGTCGGGTCGGGGCTCGCATCGTGGTGGTCACGCATAGCGCCACCGACGCGGCACTCTCCGAAACCGTTGATGCGCTGGCTGATTTGGACGTCGTGCAGAGTGTGGCAAGCGTGCTGAGATTGGAAGGAACCAGCATATGACCACGCCGCGCACCGCCATCCACAAACCCTGGCCGGGCCTGATCGCCGCCTACCGTGACCGGTTGCCGGTCGGCGACGACTGGCCGCCGATCACCCTGCTCGAGGGTGGTACCCCGCTGATTCCCGCGACCCGGCTCTCCGAGCAGACCGGTTGCACGGTCCACCTCAAGGTCGAAGGCCTCAACCCCACCGGCTCCTTCAAAGACCGGGGCATGACGATGGCGGTCACTGACGCGGTGGCCCGCGGGCAACAGGCCGTGTTGTGTGCGTCGACCGGAAACACTTCGGCATCCGCGGCCGCTTATGCTGCGCGCGCCGGCATCACCTGCGCGGTGCTGATACCGCAGGGCAAGATCGCGATGGGCAAGCTCGCGCAGGCGGTTATGCACGGCGCCAAGATCATTCAGATCGATGGCAACTTCGACGACTGTCTGGAGCTGGCCCGCAAGATGGCCGCCGACTTCCCGACGATCTCGTTGGTTAACTCGGTCAACCCGGTGCGCATCGAGGGCCAGAAGACGGCCGCGTTCGAAATCGTGGACGCCCTGGGCACCGCTCCGGACGTCCATTCGCTTCCGGTCGGCAACGCGGGAAACATCACTGCGTACTGGAAGGGCTACACCGAGTATCACCAGGAGGGCCTGTTCGAGAAGCTGCCCCGGATGCTCGGCACCCAGGCCGCGGGGGCGGCGCCGTTGGTCCACGGCAAACCCGTCAAGAACCCCGAAACCATCGCCACCGCGATCCGCATCGGTTCCCCGGCGTCGTGGTCGGCTGCCGTTGCGGCTCAGGAGCAATCCAATGGACGCTTCCTAGCCGCGACCGACGAGGACATCCTGGCGGCCTACCATCTGGTGGCCGAATCTGAAGGCGTGTTCGTCGAGCCGGCGTCCGCGGCCAGCATCGCGGGTCTGCTCAAATCCGTCGAAGACGGTTGGGTAGCGCGCGGATCGACCGTGGTGTGCACGGTGACGGGCAACGGCCTCAAGGATCCCGACACCGCGCTGAAAGATATGCCGAGCGTGTCCGCGCTGCCAGTGGATCCGGTACTCGTCGTCGAGAAGTTGGGGCTGGCGTAGTGGTTAAGGCCTGTCCGTGAATCAGATGCTGCCCGCCGGGCTGGTGGCCAGCGCCGTGGTGTCGGCGTCCAGCGCCAACCTCGGCCCGGGTTTCGACAGTATCGGTCTGGCATTGAGTCTGCACGACGAGATCGTCTTGGAAACAACCGATTCCGGCCTGGTTGTGCACGTCGAGGGCGAGGGTGCCGGTCAGGTACCACTGGGTCCCGAGCATCTGGTGGTGCGCGCCATCGAGCGTGGGTTGCAGGCTGCCGGCGTCAGGGTTCCCGGCATGGTGGTGCGCTGTCGCAACGCCATCCCGCATTCTCGCGGTCTCGGCTCGTCCGCGGCGGCGGTGGTGAGCGGCCTTGCCGCGGTCAATGGTCTTGTTGCGCAGACAGATTCGGACCCGTTCAGCGCCGCGCAGCTGATCCAGTTGTCCTCGGAGTTCGAGGGTCATCCTGACAACGCTGCCGCCGCGGTGCTGGGTGGTGCGGTGGTTTCCTGGATCGACCGGACCGGCGACACGCCCGACTACTCGGCTGTCCCGCTGGGGCTGCATCCCGATATCCGGCTGTTCTGCGCGATCCCCGAGGACCGCTCGTCGACCGCGGAGACCCGGGTGCTGCTGCCCGCTCAGGTCAGTCACGAGGACGCCAGGTTCAACGTCAGCCGCGCCGCACTGCTGGTGGTCGCGCTGACCAAACGCCCCGATCTGCTGATGGCGGCTACCGAAGATGTGCTTCACCAGCCGCAACGCGCGCCCGCAATGCCGGCGTCGGCGGAATATCTGCGGCTGCTGCGGCGTCTTAACGTGTCAGCGACGCTTTCGGGGGCGGGTCCGTCTGTCATCGCAATGACTA
Organism: Mycobacterium montefiorense; assembly: GCF_025823255.1. Lineage (NCBI taxonomy): Bacteria > Bacillati > Actinomycetota > Actinomycetes > Mycobacteriales > Mycobacteriaceae > Mycobacterium > Mycobacterium montefiorense. Next base: position 42,640 of record NZ_JACKVL010000008.1, read on the forward strand.
CGAAGCCGGAGCTACCGTCGGAGGCGCTGGACTATGGCTTTGCCCATGGATTTACCATTGCCGAGATGACAGCCGGCGAAGGAGTTCGCTGGAGTCCTGGCGTCACGATCGCCGGTTAATCCACAGGCTCACCGGAGGGTTTGCTTGCTTCAATCTCAGATGCGGGTTATTCTCGGCTTCGTCCAGCAATCGCAGGATCTGCATCTGCATACATACTGCCTTCCCGCTGGGATAACACCAATTCTTCTCGCTGACGAGGTTCGCCGTTTACTCCGCCCATCCAGGCGACGACCGTCGCAGAGTCGATGATTGGGCGCATTCGGCAAGTTGGCTGAATGCAACGAACCCCTCGTATGACGTGATCAGCGAGGGAAGAAAGGAAATCCGTGACTGATACGGACCTGTTCACGGCTGACGAAAGCACCGACAGCAATCAGCTGTCGAACGCCGTGACCACAGACACCCCAGACGTGAAACCCAAAGTCTCGACCGGCTCCCTGTCCACCATGGTGCTGCCCGAGTTGCGTGCGCTGGCCAACCAAGCCGGCGTCAAGGGGACGTCGGGTATGCGTAAGAACGAACTCATTGCCGCGATCAAGGAAGTCAGGGGACAAGCCAACGGCACTTCCGCCGGCGCCGCCCCATCCGAGGACAGCGGCAAGTCTGACCAAGAAAAGAACGAACAGAAAACTGACGGCGAAGCACCGACTGCCCAAGGGGAACAGAAGGATTCAGCCACCGAGGGTGGCCCGCGCCGGGAACGACGCGGCGCTTCCCGTAGCGCAGGGTCGACCGCCCGGACCGCCGATGAGGAGGGCTCGGAGAACCGCAACGGCACCGCCACTCGCGAGGGTGACAGGCGCGACTCCGACAAGCGTGACGCGGGCCAACGTGACGCGGGCCAGAAGGAAAACAAGACGGACGAGCGCTCATCAGACACCGGCGACCAGAGCGGCGACCAGCAAGGCTCGGGCGGCCAGCAGAATCGTGGCGGCTCGAATCAGCAAGATGACGACGGCGACGGGCGTCAAGGCCGGCGGGGCCGCCGGTTCCGCGATCGCGATCGCAGGCGTCGCGGTGAACGCTCAGGCGAGGGCGGTCCCGACACCGAATTGCGGGAGGACGACGTCGTCCAACCGGTAGCCGGCATCCTTGATGTCCTCGACAATTACGCCGTCGTGCGCACTTCCGGCTACCTGGCCGGCCCGCACGACGTCTACGTGTCGATGAATATGGTGCGCAAGAACGGCTTGCGCCGCGGTGACGCGGTGACCGGCGCGGTTCGGGTGCCCAAGGAAGGCGAGCAGCCCAACCAGCGGCAGAAGTTCAACCCGCTGGTCCGCCTGGACAGCGTCAACGGTGGACCGGTCGAAGACGTCAAGAAGCGTCCCGACTTCCAAAAATTGACACCGTTGTACCCCAACCAGCGGCTGCGTCTCGAAACCACTCCCGACCGGCTGACCACACGAGTCATCGATCTGATCATGCCGATCGGTAAGGGCCAGCGTGCCCTGATCGTCTCCCCGCCCAAGGCTGGTAAGACGACGATCCTGCAGGACATCGCCAACGCGATCACCCAGAACAACCCGGAATGCCACCTGATGGTCGTGCTCGTCGACGAGCGCCCTGAAGAGGTCACCGACATGACGCGCTCGGTCAAGGGCGAGGTCATCGCCTCGACCTTCGACCGGCCGCCGTCGGACCACACGTCCGTCGCCGAGCTGGCGATCGAGCGCGCCAAGCGGCTCGTCGAGCAGGGCAAAGACGTCGTGGTGCTGCTGGACTCGATCACCCGGCTGGGCCGCGCCTACAACAACGCGTCACCCGCGTCGGGCCGGATCCTGTCCGGTGGTGTCGACTCCACCGCGCTGTACCCGCCGAAGCGTTTCCTGGGCGCGGCGCGCAACATCGAAGAAGGCGGATCGCTGACCATCATCGCCACGGCGATGGTCGAGACCGGATCCACCGGTGACACGGTCATCTTCGAGGAGTTCAAGGGCACCGGTAACGCCGAGCTCAAGCTGGACCGCAAGATTTCGGAGCGCCGGGTCTTCCCGGCGGTCGACGTCAACCCGTCCGGTACTCGTAAGGACGAATTGTTGCTCTCGCCAGACGAGTTCGGCATTGTGCACAAGCTGCGCCGCGTGCTGTCGGGTCTGGATTCCCACCAGGCCATCGACTTGCTGATGTCGCAGCTGCGCAAGACGAAGACCAACTACGAGTTCCTCGTCCAGGTGTCCAACACGACACCGGGAAATATGGATAACGACTAGTCTCGCGAGCTGTGGCGGAAACGCTTCAGCGACTACTGCGTGAACGGGTGGCGCAGGACGATCCCGCGCTGAAGTACGGCGAGCGGGTATGGACCTGGCGAGAACATCTCGCCGATGCGAGCGCAAGTGCCGCCGCCGTGATCGGCGTCGCCGATCCGGCTCGTCCGCTGCATGTGGGAGCGCTGCTGGGCAACACCCCCGAGATGCTGACCGCCATGGCGGCGGCCGCACTCGGCGGGTATGTGCTGTGCGGAATCAACGACACCCGCCGTGGCGCCCCGCTCGCCAGGGATATTTGCGAGCCGACTGCCAGATCCTGCTCACCGATCCAGCACACAAGACGCTGCTGGACGGGCTGGACCTGCCGGCTGTCCGCCCGGATCGCTCGGGAAGGGCTTCCCGGGCGTGGCCATCTACAACCCGGAGACCCAGACGGAGTGCCCGGTCGCCGCGTTCGGCAGCGATGGCGCGCTGGCCAATGCCGAAGAAGCGATCGGGGAGCTGGTCAACACCACCGGCGGGGGATTGTTCGCCGGCTATTACAACGACCCCGAGGCCACCGACGCGCGCCTTCGGAATGCGATGTTCTGGTCGGGAGACCTGGCGTACCGAGACGCCGACGGGTGGATCTACTTCGCTGGTCGCAGCGGGGATTGGCTGCGCGTCGACGGCGATAATATGACGACGGCGCCCATTGAGCGGATCCTGCAACGATTGACGCCGATCAGCCAGGTCGCGGTGTACGCGGTCCCGGACGAACACGTCGGCGATCAGGTGATGGCGGCGATCGTCTTGCAGGACGGCGCCGAGCTGACGCCCGAGGAGTTCGAGCGGTTTTTGGCTGGTCAGCCCGACCTGTCGGGTAAGGCGTGGCCACGCTATGTCTGGCTCACCGATCGGCTGCCGACCACGGCGACCAACAAGGTCCTCAAACGGGAGCTGACCGCCCGCGGAACGGCGCCCGAGGGTGGCGTGCTGTGGACGCGCAATGCGCATAGCAGCGCCTACACACTGTCCTGAAGCGCGAACGCTGGCCGGGTTATCTCGCCGGGAATGTGCGGGCGCATCTCGGTGTTTGGGGAGAAGGTGGTTGACCTGGCATAATCGAGCGTCGACTGCCCGGAACCGAGTCAGGTTCTTCAGTTCCCGCCCAATGGCCGGATACCTACGGGTTACCAGGGCGACAACGATCGAAGAGGACATCATGAAAGCTGACATCCATCCCGCCTACGCGGAGACCACGGTGCACTGCGGGTGCGGGAATACATTCCAGACGCGTAGCACCAAAGAGGGCGGCAACATCGTCGTCGAGGTTTGCTCGCAGTGCCACCCCTTCTACACCGGTAAGCAGAAGATCCTGGACAGCGGTGGCCGTGTGGCGCGCTTCGAGAAGCGGTACGGAAAGCGGAAGGCCGGAGCCGACAAAGCTGAGTCGACCGACAAATAGCTGTCTTACCGACGCCCGAACTGCGCTCGACGTTGCGCAGGCCGGGCGTCGGTCCGCGTTTGCGGCAAATAAGCTCGCGGAGATGGGGGAGGAGGTGTGATGACGCAGCCGGTACAGACGATTGACGTGCTGCTCGCTGAACACGCCGAACTGGAGCAGCGCCTGGCCGACCCCGCACTGCACAGCAATCCCGACGAGGCACGTAAAGCCGGCCGGCGATTCGCGCGCCTGGCCCCGATCGTCGCCACGCATCGCAGGTTGGAGTCGGCCCGCGGTGATCTGGAAACCGCACGCGAACTGGCGGCCGACGACGAGTCGTTCGCCGAAGAGGTCGTCGAACTCGAAGAACGGGTGGCCGAACTGGACACCCAACTCACCGACATGCTGGCGCCGCGCGACCCGCATGACGCCGACGACGTGGTGCTCGAAGTCAAATCCGGTGAAGGCGGCGAGGAGTCGGCATTGTTCGCCGCCGATTTGGCCCGGATGTACATCCGTTACGCCGAGCGGCATGGCTGGACCGTGACGGTGCTGGACGAAACCACCTCTGATCTGGGCGGTTACAAAGATGCCACCCTTACCATTGCCAGCAAGGGCGACTCGGTCGACGGGGTGTGGTCACGCTTGAAGTTCGAGGGTGGGGTACACCGCGTGCAGCGGGTGCCCGTGACGGAATCCCAAGGCCGCGTACACACTTCGGCCGCAGGCGTCCTGGTCTATCCCGAGCCCGAGGAAGTCGGCGCGGTGCAGATCGACGAGACTGATCTTCGCATCGATGTCTACCGGTCGTCCGGCAAAGGCGGCCAGGGTGTCAACACCACCGACTCGGCGGTGCGGATCACCCACCTGCCCACCGGAATTGTGGTCACCTGCCAAAACGAACGATCACAGCTGCAGAACAAGATCCGGGCAATGCAGGTGCTGGCTGCCCGGCTGCAGGCAGTCGCCGAGGAGCAGGCGCAAGCCGACGCGTCGGCGGATCGGGCCAGCCAGATCCGCACCGTGGATCGCAGCGAACGAATTCGCACCTACAACTTTCCGGAGAACCGGATCACCGATCACCGAATCGGTTTCAAGTCACACAATCTCGACCAGGTTCTCGACGGTGACCTGGATGCGTTGTTCGACGCATTGGGCGCCGCCGACAAACAGGCCCGGTTACAACAGGCATGACCGTCCTGCGGCGCGCGATCGACTCTGCTGCGGCGTTGCTCGCCGAAGCCGGAATCGATTCTGCGCGTTGCGATGCCGAGCAATTGGCTGCGCACGTCGCGGGCGCCGATCGCGGCCGGCTGACCCTGATCGAGTCGATAGACGACGAGTTCTTGGTGCGATACCACGACGTTATCGCCGCGCGCTCGCGGCGAGTGCCGTTGCAACATCTCACCGGTACGGCGCCATTCGGGCCCGTGGTGCTGCACGTCGGCCCCGGCGTCTTCATCCCACGCCCGGAGACCGAGGCCATCTTGGAATGGGCCACGGCCCAGCGTTTGTCCCCGGCGCCGGTGATCGTCGACCTGTGTACTGGATCCGGCGCATTGGCGGTGACGCTGGCCCGCCACTGGCCGGCGGCGCGCGTTATCGGCATTGACGACTCCGATGCAGCCCTGGAATATGCGCGCCACAATGTCGAGGGCACCTCGGTCGAACTGGTCCGCGCCGACGTCACCACACCCGGTCTGCTTCCCTGGCTGGACGGACGAGTTGACTTGATCGTGGCCAACCCGCCCTACGTGCCCGACAGTGTCTCGCTGGAACCCGAAGTCGCCCAGCATGATCCCGCACACGCGGTGTTCGGGGGCCCGGACGGGATGGCGGTGATCCCCGCGATCGCCGGCCTTGCCGGGCGCTGGCTTCGCCCGCGTGGCCTGTTCGCCGTCGAGCACGATGACACCACATCGTCGCGGACCGTCGAATTGCTGGACAGCACCGGGCTTTTCGACGACGTCCGGGGACGCCAAGATCTTACCGGCCGGCCAAGATTCGTCACTGCCTCGAGGGACGGTGCGGTGTGACTGAGGTATTCAATTGCGCTGATTCCGAACAGCGTTCGACCGGAATCGCCTCGGCGGTAGGGGCGCTCAAGGGCGGCCGGCTGGTGGTGATGCCGACGGACACGGTGTACGGCCTCGGCGCGGACGCCTTCGACAACTCCGCCGTGGCCGCACTGCTGGCGGCGAAGGGTCGCGGCCGCGATATGCCGGTCGGCGTGCTGGTGGGCTCGTGGCACACCATCGAGGGCCTGGTTTACACGGTGCCGGACGGAGCCCGCGAACTGATCCGCGCATTCTGGCCCGGCGCGCTAAGTCTGGTGGTGGCGCAGGCGCCGTCGCTGCAGTGGGATCTCGGCGATGCCCGTGGCACCGTCATGCTGCGGATGCCGCTGCACCCGGTCGCGATCGAGCTGTTGCGCGAGGTCGGGCCGATGGCCGTGTCCAGCGCCAACGTCTCTGGTCGTCCGCCTGCGGTGAACGCCGCCGAGGCCCGCGACCAACTCGGCGATCTCGTCGGCGTCTACCTCGACGCGGGGCCTTCCGAGCAGCAGGCCGCCTCGACGATCATCGACCTCACCGGCGACACCCCGCGTCTGCTGCGAGCCGGACCGGTCAGTGTGGAGCGAGTCGCGGAAGTGCTCGGAATTGACCCTGGACGGTTGATCGCCTAGCGGCCAACCGGTCGCGAAGCGCGGATTCAGGTCTGACGGAAGATGGCGTACGGTCGCGTGGTGTCTAGCGACGTAGCAAGTCTTGCCGCTGGTCTGCACGCCCTGTCCGATCGCGGCGCCGGAGTCCCGCTGCGCGAGCTCGCGTTGGTCGGACTGACCGCCGCGATCATCACCTATTTTGCGACCGGCCCGGTGCGGGTGTTGGCCACCCGCCTAGGTGCGGTCGCCTATCCGCGGGAACGCGATGTGCACCTGACGCCGACACCACGCATGGGCGGGCTGGCCATGTTTGTCGGTGTTCTCTCCGCGGTGTTCTTGGCCTCCCAGCTTCCCGCGCTCACCCGCGGATTCGTCTACTCCACTGGTATGCCCGCGGTTTTGGTGGCGGGGGCGGTGATCATGGGGATCGGACTCATCGACGACCGGTGGGGCCTGGACGCCCTGACGAAATTCGCCGGCCAGATCACCGCCGCCAGCGTGCTGGTCACTATGGGTGTTGCGTGGAGCGTCCTCTACATCCCGCTAGGTGGCGTCGGCACCGTTGTGTTGGACCAGGCTTCGTCGATCCTGCTGACATTGGCGCTGACAGTGTCGGTCGTCAACGCGATGAACTTCGTCGATGGACTTGACGGGCTGGCGGCCGGGCTGGGTCTCATCATGGCTCTGGCGATCTGTATGTTCTCGGTCGGCCTGCTCCGCGACCACGGCGGCGACGTGCTGTTTTATCCGCCGGCCGTTATTTCGATCGTGCTTGCCGGAGCCTGTCTTGGCTTCCTGCCGCACAACTTCCATCGCGCCAAGATCTTCATGGGCGACTCCGGCTCGATGCTGATCGGCTTGATGCTCGCGGCCGCATCCACCACCGCGGCCGGCCCGGTCTCCCAGAACGCCTACGGCGCCCGTGACGTGTTTGCCCTGCTGTCGCCGTTTCTTCTGGTGGTGGCGGTGATGTTCTTTCCGATGCTCGACTTGCTGCTGGCCATCGTGCGGCGCACCCGTGCGGGCCGCAGCGCGTTTAGCCCCGACAAGATGCATTTGCACCACAGATTGCTGCAGATCGGGCATTCACATCGGCGGGTGGTGCTGCTCATCTATCTCTGGGTGGGCATCGTTGCGTTCGGCGCCGCCAGCACGATCTTCTTCAACCCGCGCGATACCGGCGCGGTCATGCTGGGCGCCATTGTGATCGCCGCCGTCGCGACGGCGATCCCCCTCTTGCGCCGTCGTGACGACTACTACGACGATGAGTAGTAGCAGCGTCGTGCATATGGTACGGTGCTGGTAGAACCCCGAAAAGAATCCTTAGGGTTGCCGGCCAACCGGCCCGTCGGATCGTTTTCCGACCGTGCCGATCGACGACCGACAAAGGGAGATACCCCTTGAGTGATTCCACTGTGACGTGCGATACGCTCGGCGAGCCACCGATCAGTCGGTCGGAAGCTTTCCGCTCCATCAATCCGGATTGAGGTGCTGCAGTGACGACACCAGCGCAGGACGCGCCGTTGGTGTTTCCCTCTGTTGCATTCAATCCGCTCCGGCTTTTGATCACGAGCGTTGCGATCACCGCGGTGGCGGTAGCTGCCGCCGCTTTCTCCGGTCACGTGATGGTCGGAGCGTTCTTCGGCGTCGGCTTGCTGCTGGGTTTGCTCAACGCCCTTTTGGTGCGTCGCTCGGTTGCATCGATAACCGCGAAAGACCATCCGATGAAGGCCACGATGGCGCTGAACTCAGCGACGCGGCTGGCCATCATCACCGTCATCGGCTTGATCATTGCTTACATTTTCCGGCCCGCCGGCTTAGGCGTGGTGTTCGGCTTGGCCTTGTTCCAGGTGGTGTTGGTGTTGTCGACCGCGCTGCCGGTATGGAAGAAGCTGCGCGCCGGCGACTGGGCGGACACGGCATCGGACGGAACCGAAAGAGGGAACACCAGCGATGACTGAGACGAGGTTCCTTGCCGAGGGCGCAATCGAGGTCGGCGAGCACACCCATGCCACCTGGCTCGGGATGACCGTCAACACCGACACGATTCTGTCCACCGGGATCGCTGCGTTGATCGTGCTGGCGCTGGCCTTCTTCCTACGCGCGAAGATCACCTCGACCGGCGTCCCCAGCGGCGTTCAGTTGTTCTGGGAGGCCATCACCGTCCAGATGCGCGACCAGATCGAGAGCGCTGTCGGGATGCGGATCGCGCCGTTTGTCTTGCCACTGGCGGTCACCATCTTCATCTTCATCCTGATTTCCAACTGGCTGTCGGTGCTGCCGCTGCAGTACACCGACAAATCCGGGCGCACTACCGAATTGCTCAGTTCGGCGGCCGCGGACATCAATTACGTGCTCGCCCTGGCCCTGTTCGTATTCGTCTGCTACCACGTGGCCGGCATCTGGCGCCGCGGCATCGTCGGACACCCGCTGGCGGTGCTCAAGGGTCACGTGGCGTTCCTGGCGCCGATCAACCTGGTCGAGGAGCTCGCGAAGCCGATCTCGTTGTCGCTCCGACTTTTCGGCAACATTTTCGCCGGCGGGATCCTGGTGGCGCTGATCGCGCTGTTCCCGCCCTACATCATGTGGGCGCCCAACGCGATCTGGAAATCCTTCGACCTGTTCGTCGGTGCGATCCAGGCGTTCATCTTCTCGATTCTGACCATCTTGTACTTCAGCCAAGCCATGGAGCTCGAGGATCACCATGACTGAGAACACCGTGAATTGGCCCGAGCCACACACCATTACAGAAGCCTGGTAGACCGCTACCAGTTATAAGGAGGATAAGCATGGCCCTGGACCCCCAAGTCGCTGCCGCTGCTCTCATCGGCGGTGGAATCATCATGGGCGGCGGCGCAATCGGTGCCGGTATCGGTGACGGTATTGCCGGTAACGCGCTGGTTGCGGGTATTGCCCGGCAACCCGAGGCGCAAGGCCGGTTGTTCACGCCGTTCTTCATCACCGTCGGTCTGGTTGAGGCGGCCTACTTCATCAACCTGGCCTTCATGGCGCTGTTCGTCTTCGCCACCCCCGTCGGCTAGTTCGCTGTGATGGGTGATGCGAGCCGCGGCATTCTGGCATCCAGCCAGCTAGCAGCAGAGGGGGGCAATAACTTCCTTGTCCCCAACGGCACGTTCTTCTTCGTGCTGGCGATCTTTCTGATCGTGCTGGCTGTCATCGGCACGTTCGTCGTGCCGCCGGTCATGAAGGTGTTGCGTGAACGCGACGCGATGGTCGCCAAGACCACCAGCGACACCAAGAAGGCGAACGAGCAGTTCGAAGCCGCTCAAGCGGATTACGAGAATGCCATGAGGGAGGCCCGCGTTGAGGCGTCGTCGTTGCGCGACACCGCTCGGGCGGAAGGACGCAAGGTCGTTGACGACGCGCGCGCCGAAGCCGAGCAGCAAGTGTTGGCGACGTTGCAACAGGCTGCCGAGCAATTGAAGCGGGAGCGGGACGCAGTGGAACTGGATCTGCGCGCCAACGTGGCGACCATGTCGGCCACCCTGGCCAGTCGGATCCTCGGCGTCGACGTCACTACCTCGGCCGCGACGAAGTAGTCACCGATGTCGACGTTTATCGGACAGTTAATTGGGTTCGCGGCCATCGTGTTGCTGATAGTGCGCTATGTCGTGCCGCCAGTACGCAATTTGATGGCTACTCGGCAGAAGACGGTGCGCCAGCAGTTGGACGACGCGGCGGAGGCCGCCGAGCGGCTGACTGAGTCGACGACTGCGCACAGCAAGGCGGTGGAAGCCGCCAACGCGGACGCTGAGCGGGTCGTCGAAGAGGCCAAAACAGACGCTGTTCGTATTGCCGAGCAGCTCCAGGCCCAGGCCGAGATCGATGCGCAGCGCATCAAAGCGCAGGGCGCTCGCCAGAGTGAGCTGTTGCGGGCACAGCTGACCCGTCAGCTTCGTCTGGAGCTCGGGCACGAATCTGTGCGCCAGGCAGAGGAATTGGTGCGCAACTACGTCGCCGACGCGGACCAGCAGGCGGCCACTGTCGACCGTTTCTTGGAAGAGCTCGATGCCATGGCGCCCGCCCCGGCTGACGTCAAGTTCCCGCTGCGGGCGAAGATGCGCTCGGCCAGTCGGCGGGCTCTGCAGACGGTCACGGACCGGTTCGATGCCATAGCCAAGGATCTCGACAATCAAGGACTGGAAAAGCTTGCGGGCGAGCTGGTTTCGGTAGTCAAAATGCTGAACGGCCAAATAGTCGTCACCCGCTATCTCACCCAACCTTCCGAAGACGGCGGGCCCAGGGTCAGATTGCTCGAGCGGCTGCTATCCGGCAAAGTCGGCGATCCCACTTTGGAGTTGTTGCGGACGGCCGTTTCGGAGCGATGGTCTGCAAACTCGGATCTGGGCGACGCCGTCGAACACGTGGCTCGGCAAGCGCTGTTGGAAGTCGCCGCGCGCGAGGATCGGGTCGACGAGGTCGAAGACCAATTGTTCCGGTTCGCCCGGATCCTTGAGGCGCAACCACGCCTGAGCGTCCTGTTGGGTGAGTACGGGGTGCCGGCCGAAGGCCGAGTCGGGTTGCTGCGCAACGTGCTCAATAGTGCAAGCGGCAGTAGCAACAGGATCACGAACTCATTGCTGTCCCAGACTATCGAGCTGTTGAGAGGACAGTCGGCCGACGACGCCGTGATGTTCTTGGCCGAAGCGGCGGTGGCACGGCGCAACGAAGTCGTAGCGCAGGTGAATGCGGCGGCCGAGCTCAGCGATGCGCAGCGCACTCGCCTCACCGAGGTGCTCAGCCGCATTTATGGACATCCGGTGGCTGTGCAGCTGCAGATCGACGCCGCGCTGCTGGGTGGGCTCCTCATTTCCGTGGGCGACGAAGTGATCGACGGTACGCTCTCGTCGCGTCTGACCGCGGCCGAGGCTCAACTGCCCGACTGAACACGAACTAGTCAGCAATAACCGAAGTAGGAAGACGAAAAGCTATGGCCGAGTTGACAATCTCCGCTGATGACATCCAGAGTGCGATCGAAGAGTACGTAGATTCCTTCACCTCCGACACCTCCCGCGAGGAGGTTGGCACGGTCATCGATGCCGGGGACGGCATCGCGCACGTCGAGGGTCTGCCGTCGGTGATGACCCAGGAACTGCTTGAGTTCCCGGGTGGTGTCCTCGGTGTAGCCCTCAACCTCGACGAGCACAGCGTCGGCGCGGTGATCCTCGGTGACTTCGAAAAGATCGAAGAAGGCCAGCAGGTCAAGCGCACCAGCGAAGTTCTCTCGGTCCCCGTCGGTGACGCTTTCCTGGGGCGGGTGGTCAACCCCCTCGGCCAGCCGATCGACGGCGGCGGCGACATCGATGCCGAGACGCGGCGCGCGCTGGAACTCCAGGCGCCCTCGGTGGTGCAGCGGCAGAGCGTGAGTGAACCGCTGCAGACCGGTATCAAGGCCATCGACGCGATGACACCGATCGGGCGTGGCCAGCGTCAGCTGATCATCGGCGACCGCAAGACCGGCAAGACCACGGTCTGCGTCGACACCATCCTCAACCAGCGCCAGAACTGGGAGACGGGCGACGAAAAGAAGCAGGTGCGCTGCGTCTACGTGGCCATCGGGCAGAAGGGCACCACGATCGCGTCCGTGCGCCGCACGCTGGAAGAGGGCGGCGCGATGGATTACACCACTATTGTCGCGGCGCCCGCGTCAGATGCCGCAGGCTTCAAATGGCTTGCGCCGTACGCTGGTTCGGCAATCGCCCAGCACTGGATGTACCAGGGCAAACACGTGCTGATCGTTTTCGACGACTTGACCAAGCAAGCCGAGGCGTACCGCGCCATCTCGCTGCTGCTGCGCCGGCCGCCCGGGCGCGAGGCCTACCCCGGCGACGTGTTCTACCTGCACTCGCGGTTGTTGGAGCGCTGCGGGAAACTCTCCGACGAGCTCGGTGCCGGTTCGCTGACGGGTTTGCCGATCATCGAGACCAAAGCCAATGACATCTCGGCTTACATCCCGACCAACGTCATCTCGATCACCGACGGGCAGTGCTTCTTAGAGACTGACCTGTTCAATCAGGGTGTGCGGCCGGCCATCAACGTTGGTGTCTCGGTGTCCCGGGTCGGTGGTGCGGCGCAGATCAAGGCAATGAAAGAGGTGGCAGGAAGTCTTCGTTTGGACCTGTCGCAGTACCGCGAATTGGAGTCCTTCGCGGCTTTTGCTTCTGATTTGGACGCCACCTCGAAAGCACAGCTAGAGCGTGGCGCGCGGTTGGTCGAGCTGCTCAAGCAGCCGCAAAACCAGCCGATGCCCGTTGAAGAGCAAGTGGTTTCCATGTTCCTGGGCACCGGCGGGCACGTGGACTCGGTGCCGGTCGAGGATGTCAAGCGGTTCGAAACCGAACTGCTGGACCACATCCGGGGCTCCGAAGAAAAGATCCTCGAAGAGATCCGCAAGAGCCAGAAGCTCAGCGAGGAAAACGCCGACGCGCTCACCGAGGTCATCAATCACTTCAAGAAGGGCTTCGCGGCTACGGGCGGTGGGTCGGTGGTGCCCGACGAGCATGCCGAGGCCAAGGAAGACGACGGCAAAGAATCGGTGAAGGTCAAAAAGGCTGAGCCCCAGGAGAAAGACGCCAAGAACGAGTCCAAGAAGGACAAGAAGTAGCTAACGATGGCTGCCACACTTCGCGAACTACGCGGGCGGATCCGCTCCGCGGGCTCGATCAAGAAGATCACCAAGGCCCAGGAGTTGATCGCGACGTCGCGTCTGCCCAAGGCGCAGAATCGACTCGAATCCGCCCGGCCCTATGCCTTCGAGATCACCCGGATGCTCACCACCCGGGCCGGCGAAGCCGCTCTAGACCATCCGTTGCTCGTCGAGCGTCCAGAACCCAAACGCGCCGGCGTCCTGGTGGTGTCCTCCGATCGCGGTTTGTGCGGCGCATACAACTCCGGCATCTTCCGTCGCTCCGAGCAGCTTTTCACCCAGCTTCGAGAAGAGGGAAAAGAGCCGGTCCTCTACACGGTGGGCCGAAAGGCGCAGGGCTACTACACCTTCCGGAACTGGGACATCGCGGCGTCGTGGACGGGCTTCTCCGAGCAACCCAGTTATGACAACGCCGCGGAGATCGGTTCGACCTTGGTGGACGCGTTCATGAAGGGCGCCGGGGATGATGACGATCAAAAGGCCGACGACATTGCGGGCGTCGACGAGCTGCACATCGTGTACTCGGAGTTCAAGTCGATGATGTCGCAGACGGCGGTGGCTCATCGGATGGCTCCCTTGGTCGTGGAGTATGTCGAGGAAGACACCGGACCACGCACCCTGTATTCGTTCGAGCCGGACGCGACAACACTGTTCGAGGCATTACTCCCGCGCTATCTGACCACGCGGGTTTATGCGTCGATGCTCGAGTCCGCCGCATCGGAGCTGGCGTCGCGTCAGCGGGCGATGAAATCGGCCACCGATAACGCCGACGATCTCATCAAAGCCCTGACGTTGATGGCGAACCGCGAGCGGCAGGCCCAGATCACCCAGGAAATCAGCGAAATCGTCGGTGGCGCAAACGCGCTCGCCGACGCCGCCAAGTAGTCCCACGAGGAAGCGAAAAAGATATGAGCGCTACTGCCGAGAAGACCGGCAAGCCGACGAAATCGGACACCAGCGGCCGCGTGGTACGGGTGACCGGCCCGGTCGTTGACGTCGAGTTCCCGCGGGGCTCGGTCCCCGAACTGTTCAACGCATTGCACGCCGAGGTCACGTTCGAGGAGCTGAAGAAGACCCTCACGCTGGAGGTGGCAAACCACCTCGGCGACAACCTGGTGCGCACCATCTCGATGCAGCCCACCGACGGACTGGTGCGCGGCGTCGAGGTGACCGACACCGGTAATTCGATCACTGTGCCGGTCGGTGAGGATGTCAAGGGGCACGTGTTCAATGCGCTGGGCCACTGCCTGGACAAGCCGGGATATGGAGAGGACTTCGAGCACTGGTCGATTCACCGCAAGCCGCCTGCGTTCGAGGATCTCGAGCCTCGCACCGAGATGCTCGAGACCGGGCTGAAGGTGGTCGACCTGCTCACCCCGTATGTGCGCGGTGGCAAGATCGCGCTGTTCGGCGGTGCCGGCGTGGGCAAGACCGTGCTCATCCAGGAGATGATCAACCGCATCGCCCGTAACTTCTCCGGCACTTCGGTGTTCGCCGGGGTGGGGGAGCGTACCCGTGAGGGCAACGACCTGTGGGTCGAGCTCAAGGAAGCCGATGTGCTCAAGGACACCGCGCTGGTGTTCGGTCAGATGGACGAGCCGCCCGGTACCCGTATGCGAGTCGCCCTGTCCGCCTTGACGATGGCGGAATGGTTCCGTGACGAGGCGGGCAAGGACGTGCTGCTGTTCATCGACAACATCTTCCGGTTCACTCAGGCCGGATCAGAGGTGTCGACACTGCTCGGCCGGATGCCGTCGGCGGTGGGTTATCAGCCCACGCTGGCCGACGAGATGGGCGAGTTGCAGGAGCGCATCACCTCGACGCGAGGCAAGTCGATTACATCCATGCAAGCGGTGTACGTGCCGGCCGACGACTACACGGACCCGGCGCCGGCGACGACGTTCGCCCACCTGGACGCCACCACTGAGCTGTCCCGTGGGGTGTTCTCCAAGGGCATCTTCCCCGCCGTGGACCCGCTGGCGTCCAGCTCCACCATCCTGGATCCCAGCGTTGTCGGTGACGAGCACTACCGCGTTGCACAGGAAGTTATTCGAATCCTGCAGCGGTACAAGGACCTTCAGGACATCATCGCGATCCTGGGTATCGACGAGTTGTCCGAGGAAGACAAGCAACTGGTTAACCGAGCCCGTCGCATCGAGCGGTTCCTCTCGCAGAACATGATGGCCGCCGAACAGTTCACCGGCCAGCCGGGTTCGACGGTCCCGGTCAAGGAGACCATCGAGGCGTTTGACCGGCTGAGCAAGGGTGATTTCGACCACGTGCCCGAGCAGGCGTTCTTCCTAATCGGTGGACTCGACGACCTGGCGAAGAAGGCCGAGACTCTTGGTGCCAAGCTCTAACTGTTGGCTGAGTCGAAAGGTGGTGTGGCATGGCTGAATTGAATGTCGAGATCGTCGCCGTCGACCGCAAGATCTGGTCGGGTGAGGCATCGTTCCTGTTCACCCGCACCACCGCCGGCGAGATCGGCATCCTGCCCCGCCACATCCCGTTGGTGGCCCAGTTGGTCGACGACGCAATGGTGCGCGTCGAGCGCGACGGCCAAGACGATCTACGGGTCGCGGTGGACGGCGGTTTCTTGTCGGTGACCGAGGAGAGCGTCACTATCCTCGCCGAGTCCGCCGAGTTCGAGTCGGAGATCGACGAGGCCGCAGCCAAGCAGGATTCCGAGTCCGACGATCCTCGTATTGCCGCCAGGGGCCGCGCTAGATTGCGCGCCGTCGGTGCGATCGACTAGCCGCCGATGAGCGCGCCCATGGTTGGCATGGTCGTGCTCGTCGTCGTGTTAGGGGCGGCCGTTCTCGCGCTGAGCTACCGGTTGTGGAAGCTACGGCAGGGCGGAACCGCCGCCATTATGCGCGACATCCCGGCGGTCGGAGGTCATGGCTGGCGACACGGCGTGATCCGCTACCGCGGCGGCGAAGCGGCGTTCTATCGGCTGTCCAGCCTGCGTCTGTGGCCGGATCGGCGGCTGTCCCGGCGAGGTGTCGAGATCGTGGCTCGGCGCGCGCCGCGCGGCGACGAGTTCGACATCATGACCGACGAGATCGTGGTGCTGGAACTGCGCGATACTACCCAGGACCGTAGGTCGGGTTACGAGATCGCACTCGATCAGGGCGCGTTGACCGCGTTCTTGTCCTGGCTAGAGTCCCGTCCTTCGCCGCGCGCACGCCGTCGCAGCGTTTGACCAAAACTCCGGTGGCTCAACCGGTTTAAGCGCCGCCACCCGGCTTCCACAGCACATCGTCACCTGCGTTGGCTGCCCTGGACAGGATGAAGAGTAAGTCCGACAACCGATTCAGATATTTCGCCGGTAGCACGTTGACTTCGCTGGGCGCGGAATCGACCGCGGCCCACGCCGATCGCTCGGCCCGGCGCACCACAGTGCGGGCAACGTGCAGTAGTGCCGACAACGGCGTACCACCCGGCAGCACAAAGGAGTTCAGTGCCGGCAGGGGTTCGTTGTATTTGTCGCACCATCCTTCGAGACGATCGATGTAGGACTGGGCGACTCGCAGCGGAGGATACTTCGGGTTCTCGACGACCGGGGTTGACAGATCCGCACCGGCGTCGAACAGGTCGTTTTGAATCTGCTGCAGCACGCCCGCTAGTTCGGAATCAGGCTGACCCAAAGCGATGGCAACGCCGATCGCGGAGTTGGCCTCGTCACAGTCCGCGTAGGCAACCAGCCGGGGATCGTTCTTCGACACCCGGGAGAAGTCGCTCAATCCGGTGGTTCCGTCGTCGCCGGTCCGCGTGTAGATACGGGTCAGGTGCACTGCCATGAACAAACCGTACTCGGCTAACTGAGTTAGCCGACTGACAAGCCGATACCGCTTTACTAGACTGACGCGGGTGGCTGAGCGATTCGTGGTGACCGGTGGCAACCGGTTGTCAGGCGAAGTCGCAGTGGGGGGCGCCAAGAACAGCGTGCTCAAGCTGATGGCCGCGACTCTGCTGGCCGAAGGCACCAGCACGATTACCAACTGCCCGGACATCCTCGATGTGCCGTTGATGGCCGAGGTACTGCGCGGCTTGGGCGCCACTGTCGAACTTGACGGCGACGTCGCCCGCATCACCTCACCTGACGAGCCGAAGTACGACGCCGACTTCGCGGCTGTGCGGCAGTTCCGCGCCTCGGTCTGCGTGCTGGGTCCGCTGGTCGGCCGATGCAAGCGAGCCAAGGTGGCGCTGCCCGGTGGTGACGCGATCGGATCGCGTCCGCTGGACATGCACCAGGCGGGTCTGAGGCAGCTGGGCGCGCAGTGCAACATCGAGCACGGCTGTGTGGTCGCGCAGGCAGACACGTTGCGCGGCGCGGAGATTCAGCTGGAGTTTCCTTCGGTCGGAGCTACCGAGAACATCTTGATGGCCGCCGTCGTGGCCGAGGGTGTCACCACGATTCACAACGCAGCGCGCGAACCCGATGTAGTCGATCTGTGCACGATGCTCAACCAGATGGGCGCCAAGGTCGAAGGTGCCGGTTCACCGACTATGACCATCACCGGCGTCCCGCGGCTGTACCCCACTGAGCATCGCGTGATCGGCGACCGCATCGTCGCCGCCACCTGGGGGATCGCCGCCGCCATCACCCGCGGTGACATATCGGTGTCCGGCATCGATCCAGCGCATCTTCAGGTGGTGCTGCACAAACTGCACGACGCGGGTGCGACCGTGACCCAGACGGACAACAGCTTTCGCGTGACGCAGTACGAGCGCCCGAAAGCCATGAACGTTGCAACGTTGCCGTTTCCCGGCTTTCCGACCGACCTGCAACCGATGGCGATCGCGCTGGCATCGATCTCCGACGGCACCTCGATGATCACGGAGAACGTGTTCGAAGCGCGCTTCCGATTCGTCGAAGAAATGATCAGGCTCGGCGCCGACGCCCGCACCGACGGCCATCACGCCGTGGTGCGAGGTCTGCCGCAACTTTCCAGCGCGCCCGTCTGGTGTTCGGACATCCGGGCCGGTGCCGGCCTGGTGCTCGCCGGGCTCGTCGCCGACGGTGACACCGAGGTCCACGACGTCTTTCACATCGATCGGGGCTACCCGTTGTTCGTGGAAAACCTGGCGATTTTGGGAGCGGAGATCGAGCGGGTACAGTAACCAAAGTCAGTGCCCCACAGGCGCGGTCACCACTTGAAGGAGACCGTGACCGGGGCTTGACTCCCTCGCCGGATTGGTACTAACCTGGCACGGCTGCCCTCGCAGCGATCACCACGATCGCAAGAAATCGGGGGTTGACGCCACTGCCGGGACTGTATTAAGCTGGCGGGGTTGCCCCGAAGCGGGCGAGACAAGCAAGAGTGTTGTTTGAGAACTCAATAGTGTGTTTGGTGTTTTTGTTTGTTGTTGTTTTTTGACCATACTTTTAACACTCCCCGTGTGTAGGTATGGTCGTTTTTTGATGCCAGTTGATTGGTGTCTTTTTGTTAGGTCAGATTTTCTCTGATTGTAAATTCACCTCGTCTATCGAGGAGTTTTTGTTTGGAGAGTTTGATCCTGGCTCAGGACGAACGCTGGCGGCGTGCTTAACACATGCAAGTCGAACGGAAAGGCCTCTTCGGAGGTACTCGAGTGGCGAACGGGTGAGTAACACGTGGGTAATCTGCCCTGCACTTCGGGATAAGCCTGGGAAACTGGGTCTAATACCGAATATGACCACGAGACGCATGTCTTGTGGTGGAAAGCTTTTGCGGTGTGGGATGGGCCCGCGGCCTATCAGCTTGTTGGTGGGGTGATGGCCTACCAAGGCGACGACGGGTAGCCGGCCTGAGAGGGTGTCCGGCCACACTGGGACTGAGATACGGCCCAGACTCCTACGGGAGGCAGCAGTGGGGAATATTGCACAATGGGCGCAAGCCTGATGCAGCGACGCCGCGTGGGGGATGACGGCCTTCGGGTTGTAAACCTCTTTCAGCAGGGACGAAGCGCAAGTGACGGTACCTGCAGAAGAAGCACCGGCCAACTACGTGCCAGCAGCCGCGGTAATACGTAGGGTGCGAGCGTTGTCCGGAATTACTGGGCGTAAAGAGCTCGTAGGTGGTTTGTCGCGTTGTTCGTGAAAACCGGGGGCTTAACCCTCGGCGTGCGGGCGATACGGGCAGACTGGAGTACTGCAGGGGAGACTGGAATTCCTGGTGTAGCGGTGGAATGCGCAGATATCAGGAGGAACACCGGTGGCGAAGGCGGGTCTCTGGGCAGTAACTGACGCTGAGGAGCGAAAGCGTGGGGAGCGAACAGGATTAGATACCCTGGTAGTCCACGCCGTAAACGGTGGGTACTAGGTGTGGGTTTCCTTCCTTGGAATCCGTGCCGTAGCTAACGCATTAAGTACCCCGCCTGGGGAGTACGGCCGCAAGGCTAAAACTCAAAGGAATTGACGGGGGCCCGCACAAGCGGCGGAGCATGTGGATTAATTCGATGCAACGCGAAGAACCTTACCTGGGTTTGACATGCACAGGACGCTGGTAGAGATATCAGTTCCCTTGTGGCCTGTGTGCAGGTGGTGCATGGCTGTCGTCAGCTCGTGTCGTGAGATGTTGGGTTAAGTCCCGCAACGAGCGCAACCCTTATCTTATGTTGCCAGCGGGTAATGCCGGGGACTCGTGAGAGACTGCCGGGGTCAACTCGGAGGAAGGTGGGGATGACGTCAAGTCATCATGCCCCTTATGTCCAGGGCTTCACACATGCTACAATGGCCGGTACAAAGGGCTGCGATGCCGTAAGGTTAAGCGAATCCTTTTAAAGCCGGTCTCAGTTCGGATCGGGGTCTGCAACTCGACCCCGTGAAGTCGGAGTCGCTAGTAATCGCAGATCAGCAACGCTGCGGTGAATACGTTCCCGGGCCTTGTACACACCGCCCGTCACGTCATGAAAGTCGGTAACACCCGAAGCCAGTGGCCTAACCTTTTGGAGGGAGCTGTCGAAGGTGGGATCGGCGATTGGGACGAAGTCGTAACAAGGTAGCCGTACCGGAAGGTGCGGCTGGATCACCTCCTTTCTAAGGAGCACCACGAGAAACACTCCAATTGGTGGGGTGTGAGCCGTGAGGGGTTCTTGTCTGTAGTGGACGAGAGCCGGGTGCACAACAACAGGCAATCGCCAGACACACTATTGGGCCCTGAGACAACACTCGGCCATCTTCGGTCGATGTGGTGTCCCTCCATCTTGGTGGTGGGGTGTGGTGTTTGAGTATTGGATAGTGGTTGCGAGCATCTAAATGAATGCGTTGCCGGCAACGGTTGCGTGTTCGTTTTGTGTAATTTTATTTCTTTTGGTTTTTGTGTTTGTAAGTGTTTAAGGGCACATGGTGGATGCCTTGGCATCGAGAGCCGATGAAGGACGTGGGAGGCTGCGATATGCCTCGGGGAGCTGTCAACCGAGCGTTGATCCGAGGATTTCCGAATGGGGAAACCCAGCACGAGTTATGTCGTGTTACCCGTACCTGAATATATAGGGTGCGGGAGGGAACGCGGGGAAGTGAAACATCTCAGTACCCGTAGGAAAAGAAAACAAAAGTGATTCCGCTAGTAGTGGCGAGCGAACGCGGAACATGGCTAAACCGCACGCATGTTTAACCGGGTAGGGGTTGTGTGTGCGGGGTTGTGGGATTGATATGTCTCAGCTCTACCTGGCTGAGGGGCAGTCAGAAAGTGTCGTAGTTAGCGGAAGTGGCCTGGGATGGCCCGCCATAGACGGTGAGAGCCCGGTACGCGAAAACCCGGCACCTGCCTAGTATCAACTCCCGAGTAGCAGCGGGCCCGTGAAATCCGCTGTGAATCTGCCGAGACCACTCGGTAAGCCTAAATACTTCTCGATGACCGATAGCGGATTAGTACCGTGAGGGAATGGTGAAAAGTACCCCGGGAGGGGAGTGAAATAGTACCTGAAACCGTGTGCCTACAATCCGTCAGAGCCTCCTTGTGGGGTGATGGCGTGCCTTTTGAAGAATGAGCCTGCGAGTCAGGGACATGTCGCAAGGTTAACCCGTGAGGGGTAGCCGCAGCGAAAGCGAGTCTGAATAGGGCGATTCAGTGGCGTGTTCTGGACCCGAAGCGGAGTGATCTACCCATGGCCAGGGTGAAGCGCGGGTAAGACCGCGTGGAGGCCCGAACCCACTTAGGTTGAAGACTGAGGGGATGAGTTGTGGGTAGGGGTGAAAGGCCAATCAAACTCCGTGATAGCTGGTTCTCCCCGAAATGCATTTAGGTGCAGCGTTACGTGTTTCACCACGGAGGTAGAGCTACTGGATGGCCAATGGGCCCTACTAGGTTACTGACGTCAGCCAAACTCCGAATGCCGTGGTGTATAGCGTGGCAGTGAGACGGCGGGGGATAAGCTCCGTACGTCGAAAGGGAAACAGCCCAGATCGCCGGCTAAGGCCCCTAAGCGTGTGCTAAGTGGAAAAGGATGTGCAGTCGCAGAGACAACCAGGAGGTTGGCTTAGAAGCAGCCACCCTTGAAAGAGTGCGTAATAGCTCACTGGTCAAGTGATTGTGCGCCGATAATGTAGCGGGGCTCAAGCACACCGCCGAAGCCGCGGCAACCGCAAGGTTGGGTAGGGGAGCGTCCCTCATGCAGAGAAGCTGTCGGGTGACCGATGGTGGAGTGTGGGGGAGTGAGAATGCAGGCATGAGTAGCGATTAGGCAAGTGAGAACCTTGCCCGCCGAAAGACCAAGGGTTCCTGGGCCAGGCCAGTCCGCCCAGGGTGAGTCGGGACCTAAGGCGAGGCCGACAGGCGTAGTCGATGGACAACGGGTTGATATTCCCGTACCCGTGTATGAGCGTCCCTGACGAATCCATTCTGCTAACCACCCAAAAGGTGGTCTATCAATCCCTTCGGGGTGCGAGGACTGCCGGCTGCGTGGGACCCGGATGGGTAGTAGTCAAGCGATGGGGTGACGCAGGAAGGTAGCCGTACCAGTCAGTGGTAATACTGGGGCAAGCCTGTAGGGAGAGCGATAGGCAAATCCGTCGCTCATATTCCTGAGAGGTGATGCATAGCCGATTGAGGCGAATTCGGTGATCCTCAGCTGCCAAGAAAAGCCTCTAGCGAGCGCATACATGGCCCGTACCCCAAACCAACACAGGTGGTCAGGTAGAGAATACCAAGGCGTACGAGATAACTATGGTTAAGGAACTCGGCAAAATGCCCCCGTAACTTCGGGAGAAGGGGGGCCGGCTTACCGTGAACAGCCTTGCGCTGCGAGCGGGAACCGGCCGCAGAAACCAGTGGGAAGCGACTGTTTACTAAAAACACAGGTCCGTGCGAAGTCGCAAGACGATGTATACGGACTGACGCCTGCCCGGTGCTGGAAGGTTAAGAGGACCCGTTAACTCGTAAGGGTGAAGCGGAGAATTTAAGCCCCAGTAAACGGCGGTGGTAACTATAACCATCCTAAGGTAGCGAAATTCCTTGTCGGGTAAGTTCCGACCTGCACGAATGGCGTAACGACTTCCCAACTGTCTCAACCATAGACTCGGCGAAATTGCACTACGAGTAAAGATGCTCGTTACGCGCGGCAGGACGAAAAGACCCCGGGACCTTCACTACAACTTGGTATTGGTGTTCGGTACTGTTTGTGTAGGATAGGTGGGAGACTGTGAAACTCTAACGCCAGTTAGAGCGGAGTCGTTGTTGAAATACCACTCTGACCGTATTGGACACCTAACTTCGAACCCTTATCGGGTTCAGGGACAGTGCCTGGCGGGTAGTTTAACTGGGGCGGTTGCCTCCTAAAATGTAACGGAGGCGCCCAAAGGTTCCCTCAACCTGGACGGCAATCAGGTGTTGAGTGTAAGTGCACAAGGGAGCTTGACTGCGAGACCTACAAGTCAAGCAGGGACGAAAGTCGGGACTAGTGATCCGGCACCCCCGAGTGGAAGGGGTGTCGCTCAACGGATAAAAGGTACCCCGGGGATAACAGGCTGATCTTCCCCAAGAGTCCATATCGACGGGATGGTTTGGCACCTCGATGTCGGCTCGTCGCATCCTGGGGCTGGAGCAGGTCCCAAGGGTTGGGCTGTTCGCCCATTAAAGCGGCACGCGAGCTGGGTTTAGAACGTCGTGAGACAGTTCGGTCTCTATCCGCCGCGCGCGTCAGAAACTTGAGGAAACCTGTCCCTAGTACGAGAGGACCGGGACGGACGAACCTCTAGTGCACCAGTTGTCCCACCAGGGGCACGGCTGGATAGCTACGTTCGGAAAGGATAACCGCTGAAAGCATCTAAGCGGGAAACCTTCTCCAAGATCAGGTTTCTCACCCTTTTAGAGGGATAAGGCCCCCCGCAGACTACGGGATTGATAGGCCAGACCTGGAAGCTCAGTAATGAGTGCAGGGAACTGGCACTAACCGGCCGAAAACTTACCAACACAACTCGCAACCACGAATCCAGTGTCCATGGCTTTATTGCCGTGTCGACACCACACCCCCCATCAATACACTTGAATGGAAAAATAAATAGAGTTACGGCGGCCACAGCGACAGGGAAACGCCCGGTCCCATTCCGAACCCGGAAGCTAAGCCTGTCAGCGCCAATGATACTGCCCGATCGGGTGGAAAAGTAGGACACCGCCGAACATACACAAAAACGCCCCCTGCAAAGGGGGCGTTTTTGCATTCTTAATTAGTCGAATAGCGTCAAATTCGACCGTTGATTCTCCAATTCGAGCAGTGTCCGCTTTCGCTCGATTCCGCCGCCGAAGCCGGTGAGGCTTCCATTGGCGCCAATGACGCGATGACAGGGTACGACGATAGCAATCGGATTGTGGCCATTGGCCAATCCGGCAGCGCGCGCAGCGCCGGGCGCCCCGATCTGCTCGGCGATCTCGCCGTACGACCGTGTTTCGCCATATGGAATGGTCAAGAGCGCCTCCCACACTCGACGCTGGAATTCGGTGCCCCGCAGATCCAGTTCCACATCGAAACTCGTGAGCTCGCCCGCGAAATACGCGGTCAGTTGATCGACTGCCTTGTCGAATGCTCCCGGGTCGGGCGACCAGCCGGCGCGGCTCGGTTCGTAGGTTTGATCGACCATCCGCAGATTGGTCAATACCGAGCCGCGGCCGGCCAGGGTGAGCAATCCGATCGGGCTGTCGATGGTGCGGTATGCGATCACGCGACCTCCTTTGGCGGCCAATGGTTTACCGGGTGCTCGAGGGTGGCCCACAAGTGCTGGGTGACATACGAGCGCCAGGGGCGCCATCGGGTGCTGTGCTCAATGAGTTTTCGTTGATCCGTCGGCAAGCCCAACTGTTTGGCGGCGAGTTGGAGCCCAAGGTCGCTGGCGGGAAAGGCATCCGGGTCACCGAGGCCGCGCATCGCGATCAACTCTGCGGTCCAGGGGCCGACTCCCGGCAGCGCCAGCAGTTGGGTACGCGCGCTGTCCCAGTCGCATCCAGCGTCCAGGACAACGCTCCCATCACGGAGGCTGGCGACCAGCGCGGTCATCGTACGTTGCCGGGACTTGGGGAAAGCCAGATGAATGGGATCGATCTCGGCGAGTTGTTCGACCGACGGGAAGGTATGCGTCAGTGTGCCTTCCGGGTCGTGGATTGGTTGCCCGTATGCAGCGACCAATCGGCCCGCGTGGGTTCCGGCGGCCTTGATCGATACCTGTTGACCCAGCACCGCGCGCACCGCGAGTTCGGCCTCGTCGACCGCGCGGGGAATGCGTTGTCCCGGTGCCTTGGCCACGACGGCGGTAAGCAGCGGGTCGCGACTGAGCGTGTCCACGATCGCTTCGGGGTCGGCGTCGAGGTCGAGCAATCGCCGGCAGCGGGCGATCGCAGTCGTCAGATCGCGGAAGTCGTCGAGCACGAGCAGGCAGCGGACGTGATCGACGGCCGGCGTCAGCGCGACCACCGCGTTGCCGAAGGGAAGCCGCAGGCTGCGCCGATACGCGCCGTCGCGCACTTCCTCGCAGCCAGGGACCGCGCCCGCGGCCAGATGGCCAAAGACTCCCTGGTAAGCGAATGGTGTGCGCACCGGCAGCCGAAGGCTCACTGTCCCAGGCGAAGTCGGGTTCGATCCGAATCGGGCCGCCGCGCGTCTGCGCAAGGCGGTCGGAGTGCTTTCGAACATCAGGCGCACGGTGTCGTTGAACTGGCGGATGCTGGAAAAGCCGGCGGCGAACGCGACATCACCGAACGGCAGGTCCGTGCTCTCGATTAGCAGCCGGGCGGTCTGACCTCGTTGCGCGCGAGCCAGCGCGAGCGGACCGGCGCCGACTTCTGCCTGCAACAGCCGTTCCAGTTGTCGGGTGGTGTACCCGAGATGGGCGGCCAGTCCGGCCACTCCGTCGCGGTCTACCGTGCCATCGGCGATCAGCCGCATGGCCCGCGCAACGACGTCGCCGCGCACATTCCACTCGGGAGAGCCCGGGGAGGCGTCCGGGCGGCATCTCTTGCACGCTCGGAAACCACCCCGTTGCGCAGCCGCCGCCGTCGGATAGAACCGCACGTTACGAGCGAACGGCGGTCGCACGGGGCAACTGGGCCGGCAGTAGATCCGGGTGGTCAGTACGGCGGTGACGAACCAGCCGTCGAACCGGGCGTCCTTGGATTGGATCGCCCGGTAGCAGCGTTCGAAATCGTCATGCACGCTTCCACAGTTACACCTATCCACCGACAAGACTGGCGGAAAAGCGACATCATCGTGGATGAACAGGTCAGATGCCGGCCTCGATCAGCCGCGGGCCATGATCAGCGAAGGCGGACTTGATCGCGACCGCCAAACTCATCGCGTCTGTGACACGTGAGGCTTCGACTCCCATACTTTCGGCCATGCCGACCCAATCAATCTGCGGGTTATCCAAATCGAACATCGCTGCGGCCTTGGGGCCGGGATGTTTGGCTCCGACGATCTGGTGTTCTTCATTGAGAACCTTGTAGGAACGGTTGGCGTAGATGATGGTTGTGATATCTAGCCGCTCGCGTGCCTGTGTCCACAGCGCCTGGAGGGTATAGAGGCCACTGCCGTCACCTTCGAGGTTCACCACCTTGCGATCGGGGCACGCGATTGCCGCACCCGTCGCCAGCGGTATACCTTGACCGATCGAGCCGCCGGCTAAGTGCAGATGGTCGTGCGCCGCAGCCGAATTCAGGTAGGAGTACGGACGCCCGAAGCCGGACGTCAGGCTCTCGTCACTGATGATCGCCCCCTCCGGCAGATAGTGGGCAACCGTCTGCATGATCGAGTCGGCATTCAGCGTCGCCGTGGTGGGCAGCTCGGGTGCGTCGCCGATAGCAACGGTCGCCGAGTAATCTTCGCCGCCAAGCAGATTGGCCAGCTGCTCCAGAGCCGAGGTCGCATCCTCATGTGGGTGTGCGAGGACGGTGGGCACGCAGCCACTCGGAGTGAGTTCGATGGCCTGATCGGGATACGCGAAAAACGCAATTGGCGCTTGCGAACCCACCAGGATGAGATGCTCGATGCCGCTCAGGAACGTGAGTGCATCCGCCGGTCGGTACGGCAGCCTCTCCACCATGACGCGGCCGGCACCCTTCTCGATCCGCGGGCTGAAGGTGTCGCATATGAGCCGGGCGTCCACGGAGGCTGCTAACCGGCCGGCAGCCAAGAGTCCGCGTCCCTGTAAAGCGTTGCCCCGCAGGAGAAATGCCGACTTTCCCGGCCGCGCCGAAAGTAATTTCGCCACCTGACGGACCGTATCGTCGCAGACCTGCGACGGCCCAATGACATCCGGCATGGCGGCTGCCCGCTCGGCGGCGGTCCATGCGGTGTCAGCGGGCAGGATCAGGGTCGCGATCTGACCGGGTGCTTGCCGGGCGGCCTGAACTGCGCGAGCCGCATCGGCGGCAACCAGCTGCGAATTCCTCGACGTATGAACCCAATGCGAGACCGTCCGGGCGAAGGCTTCGACGTCCGACGTCAATGGAGCCTCGAACCGCTGGTGCTCGGTAGCGTGGCTTCCCACGATGTTGACGACCGGCGACTGCGCCTTGCGCGCATTGTGCAGATTGGCCAAACCGTTGCCAAGTCCGGGGCCCAAATGCAGCAGCGTTGCCGCTGGCTTGTCGGCCATGCGCGCATAGCCGTCCGCGGCGCCGGTCACAACGCCTTCGAAGAGGCCGAGCACCGGACGTATCCCGTCGATCCTGTCGAGAGCGCCGACGAAATGCATTTCGGAGGTGCCCGGATTGGCGAAGCAGGTGTCAATACCGCAATTTATGAGTGTGCGCACCAGACTCTCGGCACCATTCATTCCGCTATCGCGGTCCAAGGAATCGCTCACTTTACCGACCTTTTGCTTTGACTCGGTTCACTGATGAATCTGTCCGTGGCGTCATTGCCGGCCGGAGATCTACAATATCAAGTATATTCGAGGCTATACCGAATTTGGCACCAAGTTTGACCACACAATAGAGATTGCCTAGAATAAAATTTCATGGATGCAGTGGATCATGAAATAATCCGCCATCTGTCCGCGGATGGGCGATTGTCAAACCTCGAGCTGGCCACCCGGGTGGGCCTCAGTCCTTCCTCGTGCCTGCGGCGAGTCCGAAACTTGGAGCAGGACGGCGTGATTCGGGGCTACCGCGCGATCATCAACGATGATGCGTTCGGGCGAGGGTTCAAGGTGACGGCATATGTTGACTTGGGGCCGATCGAGTCGGCCGCGATTCAAGCATTCGAAAACGCAGTCGTGGCGCTTCCGGAGATCGTCGAATGCCGCCGCATGATGGGCACACCAGATTACGTATTGCTGATCGCGGCCGCCGATCTGGCCGACTACGAGAAGCTGTATGCGGACAAGCTGGCGGCCCTGCCCGGGATATCGAGAATTCGCTCTCAGATTGCGATGAAAACGGTGAAGTCGAGTTAACGCACCACTGGAAGCACCCCGAAGGAGTCCGCATGACCCAGTCGAGACCCATCGCCGTCGAGAACTTCTCCCACGTCTGCGTCGGCGTCTCCGACATGGAGAACTCGTTGGCGTTCTACACCGCGGTGCTGGGCATCGACGTCGTCTTCGATGTCGAACTCGAGGGCAACGGACTTGACGCTGTGACCGGCGGCGCGGCCCAGGAGGGTCGCATGGTCGGTGGACTGATCGGGGGAGTGATGATCGAGTTGCTTTTCCTGGGCGATGTACCCGCCGGCCCCGCCGGCCCGCACCGCGGCTACACCAACATGTCGTTTCGCGTCGCCGATCTTGACGACACCTACGCGAGCCTGCGGAGCCGGCATCCGGATGTGCGCACCGAGCCGGTTGTCGACATCGGCGGTGTGCGAATGTTCTTCGTCTACGACCCCGACGACACGCCCATCGAAATTCTCGAGCTGCCCGCGGGCGCGCGCACCACACTGCAGCTCTGGCGGCCCTCCACTCCATGAGGTCCGGCTCATCGCGCGGCCTCTATCGCGCTGCGCACCTCCAGCCTCCGCAGCTTTCCGGAGGAGGTCCTGGGCAGCGTTCCGGGCTCCATCAACACGACATCGGACGGCGTCACCCCGCAAACGGACACTACTCGTTTGATGACGGAGCTACGGGTGACATCGTGATCTGACCCCACGAACTCGGCCGCGATGAGCAGCCGAGATTGGGCGGCACCGGATTTGGAACCGACGGCGACCACGGCGCCCTGCCGAACGCCGTCGACTTGCCCCGCGACCTGTTCGATCTCGGTGGGAAAGATGTTCCGTCCGGCGATCGTGATGACCTCCTTGGATCGACCACAGATCACCAACGAACCGTCAACGAGATAGCCGATGTCTCCGGTGCGAAACCACTCTCCCTGACTGTCGGCGTGAATTGGCTCCTGGCCGAGGTAGTGCGTCATCATCGAGGAACCGCGGATCTCGACCTCGCCGACGCTATCGTCAAATCCGTCCTGCGCCTGGCCGATACGCAATTGGGTGCCTTCGATGGGCTCACCCAGCAGGGCATACTGCTGGGTGGCGCCACCCCGGGTCCGCTCGTCGATTCGCAAACCGTCCCCACGCGCGGGCATCGTCACCGCGCAGGTGGACTCGGCCATTCCGTATGCCGGGGTCGCTGCCGAAGACCGGAAACCAAAGGGTGCCATGGCCGTAACGAACTGTTCGAATCCGTCGCAGTCGACCGGCTCACCCCCGTTGATCGCGATGCGCAACGCCCCGAGATCGACATTGGAAATGCTGCGGGAGTACCGGCCGATCACGGAGTATCCAAAGTTGGGACCGGCGGTGTAAGTGGCCTTGCTGTCCGACAGCCAGTCAACCCACCGAAGCGGTGCTGCCGAGAACGCACCGGTCGGGGCCAGCCACAAAGGAATTCCGCTCAGTGCACACGACAACGCGAATATGAGTCCCATGTCGTGATAGATCGGTACCCAGGAGCAGCCGAGGTCGTGGGCCGCGTCGAGTTGCAGTCGTTGGATGAGGCCACGCAGATTGTTGAGCGCAGCGGACGGCGACAGCACCGCGGTGCGCGGGTTGCCGGTCGACCCCGCCGTGCCTTGTAGGATCGCCGCATCCGAATCGGGTTGACGAGTAAGGGATGTGGATGTCGAGGTGCTCGCTGCTGCGGTGAGGTCAAGGACGTCCGGCCGGGCCTCGCTGCCGCGCAGTATCTCCAGCGCACTTCCATGGCTGAGCACCGTGCTGACGCCGATTCCCGAGAATCGGTCCAGGGTGGCCTTGGCCCAATCCTGCGGGTCGGCGCCGCGGCGCGGCCGCGGAAGGATCGACACCGCCGCACCGGCCAGCCATGCGGCTTGGATTGCCGCGATGAGTTCGACCGTCGGCTCGCCGACGAGACCGATTGCCGCGAGGCGATCCTGTCGAAGTATGCGCGTCGCGATGCTTTCCGCTATGCCGTGCACTTCGGTCCAGGGTCGGCGTGTCCACGTGTCGGTTTCCTTGTCCAGCACCACCAGATCGTGTGCGGACTGTGTCATCGCGCTTCGCATCGCGCTTGCGAGTGGGCTCACGCTGATGCTTTGCTATTGATCGCGACCTGCAGGTCGGCCACGGTGTTGCAGGTCAGGATGTCTTCCTCAGTCAATTGCACGCCCAACCGGTCCTCGATCGCGACCAGTCCGGCCGCGAAGGCCACCGAGTCCATCCCTAGATCGTCAATGAGTCGTGTTGTGGCAGTGACAGATTCGACTCTGAGATCGAGATCTTCACGCAGGATGACAATCAAAGTTTCGTTGACGGAAGGAGGCCTCGACGAGGTAGCTGAGTTCATGGCGAGCCACGCTACACAAGATGTTTAGGTAAGGCTAGGATCAATAATAGAAGGTTGATTTAGATTCTGTGAGCGAAATGCGTTCAGTTCGAAGCAAATTCGCTGGCTGTACGTTGCCCGACGTAGTCGGGGGGTTGCGAAGTCGATGACGATACGGTACCAATAGTTAGGGCAGGCTCCACTAACTCAGGGGAGGGTTTTGGGTGGAAGCCTCGGTCTGTGCAGCGCCGGGGTGTCGAACTTGCAGTATTCCAAGCGTTTTCGAGTTTTGCGCGCGGCCATAACGCGTCGGCTGGCGCCGACGTGTCGTTTGGTTTCCCGGATTTCAGTGACGTCCGAAATGGTCTCGGCGACAACCTCTTTCGGGTAGCCGGGCGGTCCCGCCGACTAAGCGGGCGCAGCGGCAGCGACGAAGTCCCGGGCGGCGCGGGACAACGGCCGAGCCGCATCCCAGACCATCCCGATGTCGCGGTACGCGTCGGCGTCGGCCAGGCGCAGCACGTTGACGCCGGGCGCACGCTCGCTGCCGTCGATCGGTGTCAGGCTGATGCCTAGGCCGGCGGCCACCAGCCCGGCGGTGGTGGTCAGATCCGCCGATTCCATCACGATGCGTGGCTGGAATTGCGCTGCGACACAAAGCTCGTCGAGCAATTGACGCATGCCGTATCCCGGATGCATGGCAACGAAGGGCTCGTCGGCCAGGTCTGTCATGGACACCGTCGGCATGCTTGTCAGCGGGTGATCGTGGGGGACGGCGACGCCAAGGCGCTGGCGAAACAGGCTGCGCCAAGCCAGAGCTGACGTCTTCGGCCTAGGCGAAACCACTCCGACGTCGATGACGCCCGCCAGCGCGCGATCGTTGATGACCTCGGAAGCGCCCTCCTCGAGTGTGAACGTCACGCGTGGTGACACCTGTGTGAAGGACGCGATCAGGCGAGGCACGGCGATCGATCCGAACGAACTCAAGAAGCCGAGCCGGATCTCGCCGGCGGCGGGGTTGTTCAGGTCCTCGATTTCGCGCCTGGCCGAATCGAGCTCCAATTGGGCCCGGCGAGCGTGCTCGTAGAAGATCCGGCCATAGGTGCTCAGCGAGAGTCGCCGGCCGCGGCGATCGAACAGCGCCACCCCCAGCCGGCGTTCCAAGCGCGCCAGCATCCGGGTCAGTGTCGGCTGCCCGATATGAAGTTGTTGAGCCGCCGCGGTCACATGTTGAAGTTCGGCGAGTGTGAGGAACCACTCGAAGTCCCCATCGGCCATGTCTACCACCTCTACTTATGCCGTAATAGCATCATAGTTTCAAAAATAATGCATTTCCGATTCAATCGGCCGTCGCGGAGCATCATTGCTATGACACAGCTCGCGGCCACTCCCACCGCGCACTACGCCGGCAGCAGCGGATATCGGCGAGTCACCGCGGCACTGTGCGGCACCGGGCTGGCCAGTTTTGCCGCGATGTACTGCACCCAGGCGCTGCTTCCCGCCCTGTCGGCGTACTACCGGATCTCCCCGGCCACCTCGGCGCTGACGGTCTCGCTCACCACCGGCATGCTGGCACTGTTTGTGGTTCCGGCAAGCGTGCTCTCCGAGCGGTACGGGCGCATCACCGTGATGCTGATCTCGGGAATCACCTCCAGCGTGATCGGATTGCTGCTGCCGTTCAATCCCACGCTCGGCGTTCTGCTGGTCGGACGGGCATTGCAGGGCGTCGCACTCGCCGGGATACCCGCGGTCGCAATGGCGTTTCTCGCCGAAGAGGTCCACGCGTCATCGTTGGGATCGGCGATGGGGCGCTACATCGCCGGGACGACGATTGGCGGCTGCGCCGGTCGGATCATCCCGGCGCTGGTGCTCGAGGTCAGCAACTGGCGGGTCGCGCTGTTGGTGTGCTCGTTGGCGACTCTGGTCGCCACGCTGGTGTTCGCCGTGCTGGTGCCCCGGTCCCAGTCCTTTACGCCGAAGACGGTGAGCATGCGGGCGACCACGCAGAATCTGCTCGTGCATCTGCGAAATCCGGTGTTGCTCAGGCTTTTTGCCTTGGCCTTCACGCTGATGGGTGGATTCGTCACCGTGTACAACTACCTCGGCTATCGACTGGCCGCCGCGCCGTTCGGGTTGGCGCCGTCGATCGTGGGCCTGTTGTTCCTGCTGTATCTGGTGGGCACCTGGGCCTCGGTTGCCGCGGGGCGGTTCGCCGACCGTAGGGGGCGCGCGCTGGTGCTCGGTATCGCCTTGCCGAGCATGGTGGCAGGGCTGCTGACGACGCTTCCGAATGCATTGCCGGTGATCGTGCTCGGAACCGCGGTCTTCACCGGCGGATTCTTCGCCGCGCACGCGGTTGCCAGTGGATGGGTGGGTGCCGTGGCACTTCGGGATCGTGCCGAGGCGTCGGCGCTGTACTTGTTCAGCTACTACCTCGGTGGGTCGGTAGCCGGGGTGTTGGGCGGGGTCGTCTACAGCGTGGGTGGCTGGCCGGTCACGGTCTGGTTTGTCGGAACGCTGCTGATCTTTGCGCTGCTACTGGTGGCGTCACTGGTAAAAGAGGCTGTGCCGGTTCGGGTTCGCAGTTTGTCCTAGTAGTTTGGCGCTACCAAGCCGATGACGACGTGAGGGTAGTTCAGCGCGTGCGCACTATGGCCGAAATGGTGCGCGCTACGGCCGATAGCTTGCGTCCCGGTGCCGCACTATTGGAGTCTGGGCAACGGATGCGATATCCGAGCGCGGAAAAAAGCTAAAAGATCCGGGGAGCGTGCGTCAAATGCTAGAACCCAATTCCAGAGTGATGGCAGCGGTCAACTCCGCGGGAAACAGCTTGGGTGCCAGGGCCTTACCGCTGATACCAGACCGCGCGAAGCGAATGCTGATAGGTCGGCGGGCGACCACAATTGACGGCAATGTGCTCGACCCTACCCTGCAGATAATGCTGGCTGCGCGCAAAGCGATGGGACTGGAAAACCTCACCGACGGGGATCGGCCGGC
The DNA here is from genome assembly GCF_025823255.1 of Mycobacterium montefiorense. NCBI lineage: Bacteria > Bacillati > Actinomycetota > Actinomycetes > Mycobacteriales > Mycobacteriaceae > Mycobacterium > Mycobacterium montefiorense. The sequence goes on from NZ_JACKVL010000008.1 coordinate 75,865, forward strand.
TGTCGTACGCAAGAACGTCCGCGAGACGATCGCACCGTTCAATCGCAATCCGATTGCGGGCATTGTCGTCAACGATTTGACCATACCGGGCGCTGAAGGTCCCATCGCCGCAAGGCATTACCGATCCGAGCAGGCCGGCCGGGCCCCATTGTTGGTGTTCTACCACGGTGGCGCCTTCATCTTCTGCGATCTTGACACGCATGACAGGCTCTGCCGATTGATATGTCGCGACGCCGGGGTCCAGGTGCTGTCAGTCGACTACCGACTTGCTCCCGAGCACCCCGCGCCCGCCGGGCTGGAGGATTGCTATGCGGTCTATCGATGGGCCGTTTCGCATGTCGACGACCTACAAGCCGATCCCGGCAAGATCTGCGTCGGTGGCGACAGCGCGGGTGGCAACCTGGCCGCCGTCGTCGCGCACCAAGCTCGCGACGACGGTATCTCGCCGGCACTACAGCTGCTGCTCTATCCGGTAATCGATCTGGGCGCCGATACTGCCTCGCGAAAGCTGTTCGCGGAGGGCTTCCTTTTGACCGCGAGAGACCCCGCTCTGATGAGTTCGTATTACCTGGACGGTAGCGGCGTGGACGCCGCCGATCCTCGAGTCTGCCCGCTGCGCGGTGAAAACCTCACCCGCTTGCCGCCGGCCATCGTGGCTACGGCCGGGTTTGACCCGCTGCGCGACGAGGGCGAGTCCTACGCGGCGGCGCTCGAAGCGGCCGGCAACGTTGTTGATCTACGCCGATTCGGCTCATTGATTCACGGCTTCGGCCAATTCGATGCTCTCGGGGGCGCCTGCGCCTCGGCGGTTGCCGAGATCACCTCGGCTCTGCGGGCACACCTTCGCCACCAGTCGTCCTAGTCACACCCACCTCGAGCGGGCGCGTCAAAGATATTGCGGCGCATGGTGCCCGGGGGCGCCTCCGGGTCGACGAACCATTCGTGGCTGAAGACCAGTCCGAACACCTGGGGTGGCAGCACCATCAGCAGCCCGAACAAACGCACGCCCGCTCCGCTGCCGATCTGTGAGCGATGGGCGGCGAACGCATCTCGTTTTTGTCGTGCGAACTTACGGACGTCGATCCGGTGGGTGATCGTCGCCCGCGGGGCATATGCGGTGTGAATCGTGTCGGATGGGTAGGGCGGCGGAACGCTTAGCAGGCGACAAAGATTGCCCACGCGACGCAGTAATTCGCGTGGCATCGTCACCTCCAGAATCCGCGGAGTCGCGGTCAACTCGGCGGCACGCTTGCCGACATGATGGACCTGAACATGGTCCCGGTGGCCGTACCCGCCGTTGCGCTGATACGTCAGCAGCAGCTGTGCGTCCTCGTCGCGAAGTATGGCGGCCAGCTGCTGTGCCGCCGTCTCGACCTCCGCCCGCCCGAACCTGACCCGACCGGGCGGATCGGGGTAGAAGGTCGGCCCGAAGCCACTGTCCGCGTAGCCAAGGCACACCACCCGGTGCACACCGAGAATGCTTGCGCTCGAACGCAATTCATGCATTCTCTGGTCGGATTCGTCGGCCATGCGCCCGTCGGTCGCGGTGACCAGGATTACCCGGTGCCCCGCTGCCACCGCCCCGGCGAGGGTTCCGCCGGTGAGGACCACCTCGTCGTCGGGGTGGGCGTGAAAGGCGACGAGTGTGGCCACGAAACTACGACGACTATTCGGCGCGTTGGGGCGAGGCCAGCCGGGTCGGGTGGTCGTACCCGCGCAGTGTCACCGTCTCACCCAAAGACCAACGGGCACGCTCACTTTCGCTCGCCCCCCCGATGGTGTTCGCGGTCGCCAGCAATCCACCCGGATGTGACTTGGCCAGCTCGCACAGCCGGGCCGCCTCGTTGACCGGTTCGCCGATCACGGTGTATTCGAACCGTTCCTTGGCGCCGACGTTGCCGGCGACGACCTGTCCGGCCGCCACGCCGATGCCGGCCTCCAGCTCGGACATCTCACGCGCCATCCGCTCGCAGATGGCGCGTCCCGCGGCCAGCGCCTCGCCTTCGGGACAGTCGAGGCGATTCGGCGCGCCGAAGATGGCCAGCGATGCGTCGCCTTCGAACTTATTGACCAGTCCGTGGTGCTGGTCGACTTCCTCGACGACGATCGCGAAGAAGCGATTGAGTATTTGAACGACCTCGGTTGGCGGTTGGCTGGTCACCAATTGCGTGGAGCCGACGATATCGATGAAGACGACCGCGACGTGGCGCTCCTCGCCGCCCAGTTGCGGCTTCTCGCGTTCGGCGGCCAGAGCGACTTCGCGCCCGACGTGGCGGCCGAACAGGTCGCGCACGCGTTCACGTTCGCGTAGGCCGTCGACCATCGCGTTGAACCCGCGCTGCAGCTCACCGAGCTCGGTGCCGTCGAACACCACCAGATCGCCTCGCAGATCGCCCTGCTCGACGCGCCGCAGCGCCGCGCGCACCACCCGCACGGGGGTGGCCGTCAGCCAGGACAGGATCCACATCAGCACGAAGCCGAAGATCAGCGCGGCGCTCGACACGACCAGCACCGCCACACTCAATTGGGTCTCGCTTAAATTGCCCAGCGCCAGGGCAAAGAACGCGATCAGCGCGATGCCGAGCACCGGCACGCCGGAGCCGAGCAGCCACACCGTCAGGGTCCGGCCCATGATGCCCGGCGCCAGCCGCTGTGGCGCGCGTCCGGCCTCGAGTGCCTGGGCCGCCACCGGTCGCAACGCGAACTCGGTGAACAGGTAGCACGCGGTGGACACCAAAATGCCACAGATCCCCACCGAGAAGCCCACGATCGGGATGAACAGGCTGTTCGTCAGCCCGTAGAGCGTGGTCAACAATGCGGTCCCGATTCCCCACAGAATGAGCACCCCGATCGCCAGCCAGAACGGCACCAGGAAGGTGTTGCGTTCGTCGTCGAGGGTCGGCTTGCGCTCTTCGATCGCCCACCGCAGGGCCATCATTGTCCGGTGGGTGATCCAGTAGGTCCCCAGCGCCAGCGCGACGGCGATGTATCCGGGCGCGACCGCCCAGGTGATCCACGTCGGTGCATCGAAAATACTCGGCGACGGCAGCGCGACGCCCAGCAGCAACAGCGCGACGCCGATCCCGATCAGGTTCGTCACGAGGATGAAGACGGTCAGGATGATCTGGATGCGCACTCGTCGGCGGGTCTGGCTCTCGGACACCCGGCCAAGCAACAGCGAACCGTACGCGGACGTCTCCGACAGCCGGCCGCTCTGACGAGTCACCCTCTCGAGCACCCGGCCCAAGCGCTGCGCCACGCTCTGATTGGCCGACATGGTGGCGTCAGCCTAATTCGTTGACGACGCTCTAAGGTGAGTCGGGTGCGTCTAGTGATCGCCCAGTGCACCGTCGACTACGTTGGACGGCTCACCGCGCATTTGCCGTCGGCGCGCAGGTTGTTGCTCTTCAAGGCCGATGGATCGGTCAGCGTGCACGCCGACGATCGCGCCTACAAACCGTTGAACTGGATGAGTCCGCCGTGCTGGTTGACCGACGAGGTCAATGGCGAGACGCCGGTCTGGGTGGTGGAAAACAAGGCGGGCGAACAGCTGCGGATCACCGTCGAGGAGATCGAGCACGACTCCAGCCACGAGCTGGGCGTCGACCCCGGGTTGGTCAAGGACGGCGTGGAGGCTCACCTGCAGGCACTGCTCGCCGAACACGTCGGGCTGCTGGGTGACGGATATACGTTGGTGCGCCGCGAGTACATGACCGCGATCGGCCCCGTCGACCTGTTGTGCCGCGACGCTCACGGTGGCTCGGTTGCGGTGGAGATCAAGCGCCGCGGCGAGATCGACGGCGTGGAGCAGCTCACCCGCTACCTCGAATTGCTGAATCGCGACAGCGTTCTTGCGCCGGTAAAGGGAGTGTTCGCCGCGCAGCAGATTAAACCGCAGGCGCGAACTTTGGCCACTGATCGCGGAATTCGTTGCCTCACATTGGATTACGACAAAATGCGGGGAATGGACAGCGACGAGTACCGGCTGTTCTGATTTGCCCGATTAGACTTTCCGGTATGGCTCGGCGCCGCACACCGCCACGCCGGCAACAGCTGCCCTCGCTGTCGCCGGCCCCGCGTCGGGTGGAAACCGGGCCTGATGGTCACGACTACGAAGTGCGCCCGGTCGCCGGTGCGCGTGCCGTCAAGACCTATCGATGCCCGGGCTGCGACCACGAAATCCGTTCCGGTGTCGCGCATCTGGTGGTGTGGCTGGCGGACTCAGCCGGAGGCGGACTGCAAACAAGAGAAGATGACCGGCGGCATTGGCACACGCCGTGCTGGACCAATCGGGCAAACCGCAGCCCGACCCGAAAATGGTCGTGAATTTGGTGAGCGGCTAGGAAGCCTGCTCGACCAGCTCGATCAGCACCCCGCCGCCGTCCTTGGGGTGGATGAAGTTGATCCGCGAGTTCGCTGTGCCACGCCGCGGTGCCTCGTAGACCAGTCGAACACCCTGCGAACGCAGTTGCTCGCTCAGGGTGTCCAGGTCGCTGACCCGGACGGCCATCTGCTGGATGCCAGGTCCGCGCTTGTCCAGGAATTTCGCGATCGTCGAGGACTCGTCGATCGGGGCCATCAACTGGATCTGTGCGGTGCCCGGCTCGCCGTCCTGCACGGCGATCATGGCTTCGCGGATTCCCTGGTCCTCGTTGACTTCCTCGTGCACCAAGACCATGCCGAGGGTGTCGTGGTACCAGGCGATGGCGGCGTCGAGGTCGGCGACTGCGATGCCGACGTGATCGATCGCAGTCACCAGCGAGGTGGCCAGGATTTGACGGGCGTCAACTTGATCGGTCGTCATCACATAAAGGTAACCTGGCGGCAAAGATTGCGCTTCCCCGGGAGGCCGAATCGGCCGTCCATGCGTCGCTAGGAGGTTGTTATGACGACATCGGTGATCGTTGCTGGAGCACGGACCCCGATCGGCAAGTTGATGGGTTCGCTGAAGGATTTCTCGGCCAGCGATCTCGGTGCGATCGCGATCGCCGGTGCGCTGGAGAAGGCTAACGTCCCGGCCTCTGCGGTCCAGTACGTGATCATGGGCCAGGTGCTGACCGCCGGGGCCGGCCAGATGCCCGCCCGGCAGTCGGCGGTAGCGGCCGGCATCGGCTGGGACGTGCCGGCGTTGAGCATCAACAAGATGTGCCTGTCCGGCATCGACGCCATTGCACTCGCTGACCAGCTGATTCGCGCCGGGGAGTTCGACGTTGTGGTGGCCGGTGGCCAGGAGTCCATGACGAAGGCACCCCATTTGCTGATAGACAGCCGGGCCGGCTACAAGTACGGGGATGTGACGGTGCTCGACCATATGGCCTACGACGGCCTGCACGATGTGTTCACCGACCAGCCGATGGGGGCGCTGACCGAGCAGCGCAACGACGTCGACAAGTTCACCCGCGCCGAGCAGGACGAGTTCGCTGCACAGTCGCATCAAAAGGCGGCCGCAGCGTGGAAGGATGGCGTCTTCACCGATGAAGTGGTGCCCGTGAACATCCCGCAGCGCAAAGGCGACCCGCTGCAGTTCAGCGAGGACGAGGGGATTCGGGCAAACACCACCGCCGATTCGCTGGCCGGTCTGAAGCCGGCATTTCGCCGCGATGGCACGATCACCGCGGGCTCGGCATCGCAGATCTCCGACGGGGCCGCCGCGGTCGTGGTGATGAACAAGGACAAGGCGCAGGAGTTGGGGCTGTCGTGGCTGGTCGAGATCGGCGCCCACGGAGTCGTGGCTGGACCCGACTCGACACTGCAATCGCAGCCGGCCAACGCGATCAAGAAGGCACTCGACCGCGAAGGCATCTCGGTCGACCAGCTCGACGTCATCGAGATCAACGAGGCGTTCGCCGCGGTAGCGCTGGCCTCCACGCGCGAACTGGGGGTCAGCCCGGAGATCGTCAACGTTAACGGCGGTGCCATCGCGGTGGGACACCCCATCGGCATGTCGGGTGCCCGGATCACGCTGCACGTGGCGCTGGAACTGGCGCGTCGCGGCTCGGGTTACGGCGTTGCGGCGCTGTGTGGGGCCGGCGGTCAGGGCGACGCACTGATTCTGCGGGCCGGCTAACCGAGGCTGACCACTGGTCAGCGTTGCTGGAAGGCGGGGTTCCGGGATCGTTGTGATTTTGCTCATACGGGCCTACCAGGGCCGCTAAAACCGCGGATATTCGGCCGAATTTGCCGACGCCGCAGCGCTCGCGCCACCGGGTGGATCGGTAGTCGGCGCGCATGACAGACTTGTCGGCGTGACGCGTCCGAGACCACCGATCGGGCCCGCGCTTGCTGGTGCGGTCGACCTGTCCGGTCTTAAGCAGCCTGCTCAGCAGAGCGCTTCGGCCGGTGCTGCGCCGGACCGGCCAGCGCCCGGGGGGCCGGGCACCACAGAGGTCACCGAGGCCAATTTCGAAGCCGAAGTGCTGATCCGCTCCGACGAAGTCCCCGTCGTGGTCGTTTTGTGGTCGCCGCGCAGCGAGGCATGCGTCGAGCTGGTTGACACGCTGTCCGTCCTGGCCGGTCAGGACGACGGCAAATGGGCGCTGGCGACGGTCAACGTCGATGTGGCGCCCAGAGTGGCCCAGATTTTCGGCGTCGAGGCGGTCCCCACGGTCGTCGCCTTGGCCGCCGGTCAGCCTATGTCCAGCTTCCAAGGCTCGCAGCCCGCCGATCAATTGCGTCGCTGGCTCGACCAACTGCTATCGGCCACGGCTGGAAAGTTAAAGGGCGCAACCAGTTCCGGCGACGATGAGGAAGTAGACCCGGCGCTGGATCAGGCTCGCCAGCAGCTCGAGGCCGGTGACTTCGACGCGGCCAAGCAGTCCTACCAGGCGTTGCTGAATACCAACCCCGACAGTGTCGAGGCGAAAGCCGCGATCCGCCAGATCGACTTCCTCACGCGTGCGACCGCACGACGTCCCGATGCGATGGCCGTCGCCGATGCCGCTCCGGGTGACATCGAAGCCGCCTTCGCGGCGGCCGACGTGCAAATTCTCAACCAGGACGTGACCGCGGCGTTCGAGCGCTTGACCACGTTGGTGCGCAGCACATCGGGAGATGACCGCACCCAAGTGCGAACGCGGCTGATCGAGTTGTTTGAACTGTTCGATCCCGCCGACCCCGAGGTCGTCGTCGGTCGGCGAAACCTCGCCAACGCGCTGTACTGATTACTCGGGTTCCAGCCACAGTGCCGACGTGGGCGGCAACACCAGCTGCGCCGAGGCTGGTCGGCCGTGCCACGGGTCTTCGGTCGCATCGACACCGCCGAGATTGCCGATTCCGGAACCGTTGTAGTCCGTCGCGTCGGTGTTGAGCACCTCGCGCCAGCGGCCCGCGGTGGGCAGGCCGAGCCGGTAGCCGCTGTGCTCCGCACCCGCGAAGTTGAACACGCAGGCCATTACCGAGCCGTCCTTGCCGTAACGCAGGAAACTCAGCACATTGTTGCCGGAATCGTTAGCGTCGATCCAGGAATAGCCTTCGGGCGTGGTGTCATGGCTCCACAGCGCAGCGTGGTCGCGATAGATGGCGTTGAGGTCACGCACGAAACGCAGCACCCCGTTGGAGAACCCTTGCTCGTCGAGCTGCCACCAGTCCAAACCGCGCTGCTCAGACCACTCGGCGCGCTGGCCGAATTCCTGTCCCATGAACAGCAATTGCTTCCCGGGGTGGGCCCACTGATAGGCGAGCAGGCTGCGCAGCCCGGCGGCTTTGACGTGATTGTTGCCCGGCATCCGGCCCCACAGCGTGCCCTTGCCGTGCACTACCTCGTCGTGGCTGATCGGCAACACGTAGTTCTCGCTGAACGCGTACAGCATCGAGAACGTCATCTCGTGGTGGTGGAAGCTGCGGTAGATTGGGTCGCGGCTGATGTAGTCGAGCGTGTCGTGCATCCAGCCCATGTTCCACTTCATCGAAAAGCCAAGGCCACCAAGGGTAGTCGGCCGCGTGACACCGGGCCACGACGTCGACTCCTCGGCTATCGTGACGATACCCGGCGCGGCCTTGTGGGCTGTCGCGTTCATCTCCTGCAGGAACTGCACCGCTTCGAGGTTTTCTCGCCCGCCGTAGATGTTAGGCGTCCAGCCGCCCTCGGGGCGCGAGTAGTCCAGGTACAGCATCGACGCCACGGCGTCCACCCGTAAGCCGTCGATATGGTATTCCTCGAGCCAGTACAACGCATTGGCGACCAGGAAGTTGCGTACCTCGCGGCGGCCGAAGTCGAAAACGTAGGTACCCCAGTCGAGTTGCTCGCCGCGTTTGGGGTCGGAATGCTCGTATAGCGGTGTGCCGTCGAAGCGGCCCAACGCCCATGCGTCTTTGGGGAAGTGCGCTGGGACCCAGTCCACGATGACGCCGATGCCGGCCTGGTGCAGCGCATCGACGAGCACCCGAAAGTCATCCGGTGTGCCGAATCGCGATGTCGGCGCATAGTACGACGTGACCTGGTAGCCCCATGACGGGGCGAAGGGGTGCTCGGCCACGGGCAACAGCTCTACGTGGGTAAACCCGTGTTCGACAACATGATTCGTCAGTTCAGTGGCCAGCTGACGATAGCTGAGCCCGGGTCGCCACGAGCCGAGATGTACCTCGTAGGTGCTCATCGGCTCGAACACCGGATTACGCTGCGCGCGCTGCGTCATCCAGTCTTCGTCGGTCCAGATGTGCTTGCTCGTCGTCACCCGTGAAGCGGTGTGTGGCGGCACCTCAGTGGCGAAGGCGAACGGGTCGGCCCGTTCGGTGACGACGCCGTCGGCGCCGTGCACGCGGAACTTGTACAGTCCGTCCGGCGGGAACCCGGGCCAGAACAGTTCCCACACCCCAGTGGAGCCCAGCACCCGCATCGGCGCCTCGGTTCCAGTCCATCCGTTGAACTCGCCAATCAAGCTGATGCCCTTGGCATTAGGTGCCCACACGGCGAACGAGACACCGTTGACGATGCCGTCGGCCGTGGTGAACGAGCGAGGATGAGCGCCGAGAACTTCCCAGAGTCGCTCGTGGCGGCCCTCAGAGAAGAGGTGCAGGTCGACCTCGCCCAAAGTCGGCAGGAAGCGGTAAGCGTCTGCCGTGACGTGTGCGCCGGGGCCGTAGTCCACCCGCAGCCGGTAGTCGATCAGGTTCGCGAACGGCAGCGCTACGGCGAACAAGCCGGATTCGAGGTGCTGCAGTGCGAACTCGTCGTCACCGACCACCGCGACGACTTCCTGCGCGTGTGGGCGGAAGGCCCGGATGACCGTGTGGTCGCCGTACTCGTGGGCGCCCAGGACACTGTGCGGGTTGTGGTGGGTGCCGGCCACTAGCCGGGCCAAGTCGCCCGGATCGGGCGCCAGGTGCGTCTTGGCGGGTTGATCGGTTCGGCTGTCGGTTCGGCTCATGCTCTTGTGTCCCCTTTCGGGCCCTGTTGCCTCCTGCGCAGCAACGTGTCTCGAGAATCCTGCGGGATGAGTGGCATATTGATGATGTGGGCGACTGCCTGTCCGGGATCGATGCGTACGTAGTTTGATTGCCCCCATTGGAATTCCTGGCCGGTTATCTCATCGCGCACCCAAAACCGCTCATAGGACTCCATACCCAATGCCGCCATGTCTAACCACAGCATGCCTTCCTCAGCCTCGAATGCGTTGAGCGTCACCACCACCAACACGCAGTCTCCGGTTGCTGGGTCGAACTTACTGAAGGCCAGCAACGCATCGTTGTCGACCCCATGGAAGTAGATGGTGCGTAGCTGCTGCAGCGCGGGGTGGACCCGGCGAATTGCGTTGAGACGAGCGAGGAATGGTTCGAGCGACCTACCCTCGCGCAGCGCACCGGCGTAGTCGCGCGGACGTAACTCGTACTTCTCCGAGTCGAGGTATTCCTCGCTGCCCTCGTGTACCGCGCGGTGCTCGAACAGCTCGTAGCCCGAATAGACGCCCCAGGCCGGACTCATGGTGGCCGCCAGCACGGCGCGGATGGCGAACATGCCCGGACCGTTGTGCTGCAGTATGGCGTGCAGGATGTCGGGCGTGTTGACGAACAGATTCGGCCGCCGGAAGTCGGCGAGGGCGGAGATGTCGTTGCCGAATTCGGTGAGTTCCCATTTGGCGGTGCGCCAGGTGAAGTAGCTGTAGGACTGAGTGAAGCCGAGTTTGGCCAGTCCGTATTGCCGGGCCGGCGGGGTAAACGCCTCCGATAGGAACAACACGTCGGGATCGGTGTCCTTGACTTGGGCGATCAGCCATGCCCAGAAGTCGGGTGGCTTGGTGTGCGGGTTGTCGACCCGAAAGAACTTGACGCCGTGCTCAATCCAGTGCCGGACCACGCGCAGTACTTCGTCGTAAAGGCCGGCCGGATCGTTGTCGAAGTTGATCGGATAGATGTCCTGGTATTTCTTCGGCGGATTCTCCGCGTAAGCGATGGTGCCGTCCGGCAACTCGGTGAACCACTGCCGGTGTTCACGCGCCCAAGGATGATCCGGGGCGCACTGCAGTGCCAGGTCCAGGGCGACTTCCATACCGAGATCTTTTGCCGCGGCTACGAAGTCGTCGAAGTCGTCGATGGTGCCCAGGTCCGGATGAATGGCGTCGTGGCCACCCTCGTCGCTACCGATTGCCCAGGGAGATCCCACATCTGTCGGGGCGGCGGTGGGCGAGTTGTTGCGCCCCTTGCGGTGCACCTTGCCGATCGGATGAATCGGTGGCAGATACACGACGTCGAATCCCATGTCGGCAATGCGCCCAAGATCGGCGGCCGCCGTGGCGAAGGTGCCGTGCACGGGGTTTCCGTCGACGTCCCAGCCGCCGGTCGAACGCGGAAACATCTCGTACCAGGAGCCGAACCGAGCCAGCGGCCGATCCACCCAGACTCCGTACTGCTGGCCACGGGTGACGATTTCCCGCAGCGGATAGCCGTCCAGGATCTCCTCGATTTCGGGGGCCAGCGCCAAAGCGGTACGCGTCACCGGATCACCGGAGGCTCGCAACGCCGCCGCCGCCGCCAGCAGCGGATCGCGATTCGTGCGCGGCACCCCGGTCGCGGCTCGCTCGAACAGCCCGGCACCGACCAGCAGATCGTTGGACAATTCCTTTTCGCCTTGGCCCGCGTCCAGCTTGGCCAGTAGTCCGTGCCGCCAGGTGTGGATTGGGTCGCCCCAGCCGTCCACGCGGTAGGTCCATAGCCCAACCCGGTCGGGGGTGAACTGACCGTGGAAAACGTAAGGCTCGAGGCCCATCGTCATCGGCAGCTGCTGCGGTTTGACTCGCTCGACGGGCTTGCCGTCCAGCGGGGACGCCAGCTTTTCGGGCGCCTGGACCGCCGTGACGCGGCGGGTCTCGGTGACCTGCGGATAGCGCGGTCCCAGGTAGCGCACTACCAGAGTTGCGGCCACCGCGTCGTGGCCTTCTCGCCACACTGCGGCGCTGACCGGGACCGTCTCTCCGACCACTGCTTTGGCGGGGTACGCGCCGCAGGAAATTACGGGTGCGACGTTATCGATCTCGACACGACCGGGCACCACCACTCCGTTCCGTCCGATTGTCTGCGAGCAAACCGCGGATTGTGCTGCGTCGCGGACTGCATGGCCGTCTGAAGAAACATCGTCTCGTGGGGAAAGTTCCTGTGCTGGGGAAGCGTCTTTGCGGCCCCATTAACTACCCGTACCCACCCTAGTGTCAGGTCACACACGCCCAATGGCGAACCGTCGACACTGATCCTGCGAGTCTGGCGACCCTCAGTAAGGTGGTCATGTGTGAAAGCCCTCCGTCGCTTTACCGTCCGCGCCCACCTGCCCGAGCGGCTCGCCGCACTCGAACAGTTGTCCATCAATTTGCGATGGTCCTGGGACAAGGCGACGCAAGACCTGTTCGCGAGCATTGATTCGGAGCTGTGGGCGAATTGCGGCAGGGACCCGGTGGCCATGCTGGGCGCGGTCAACCCGGCGCGTCTCGACGAGTTAGCACTCGACGAGGAGTTCCTGCGCTGGCTCGACGAGCTGTCCGCTGACTTGAACGACTATCTGAGCCGTCCGCTGTGGTACCAGCAACAGCAGGACGCCGGTATCGCGATGCCTGACGGTATCGCGTACTTCTCGATGGAGTTCGGCGTTGCCGAGGTGCTGCCCAACTACTCGGGTGGCCTGGGCATCCTTGCCGGTGATCATCTCAAGTCCGCGTCCGATCTGGGCGTGCCGCTGATCGCGGTCGGCCTGTACTACCGCTCCGGATATTTCCGTCAGTCGCTGACTGCGGAAGGCTGGCAGAACGAGACGTATCCATCGCTGGATCCGCAAGGACTCCCGCTGCGATTGCTCACCGACGCCGCCGGGGATCCCGCGCTGGTGGACCTGACCCTGCCTGACTCCGCGCGCCTGTCCGCGCGGATCTGGGTGGCACAGGTGGGCCGGGTTCCGCTGCTGTTGCTGGATTCCGACGTCCCCGAGAACGAGCACGAGCTGCGCAGCGTCACTGACCGGCTGTACGGCGGCGACCAGGAACACCGGATGCGCCAGGAGATCCTGGCCGGCATCGGCGGGGTGCGGGCCATTCGCGCGTTCACCGCGATCGAGGGCCTGCCCGCCCCCGAGGTGTTCCACATGAACGAGGGGCACGCAGGGTTTCTCGGCGTGGAACGCATTCGCGAACTGATGACCGATTCGGGATTGGACTTCGAGACTGCCTTGGCGGTGGTGCGATCGGCCACCGTGTTCACCACCCACACGCCGGTGCCCGCCGGCATCGACCGCTTCCCGGTCGACATGATTCGGCAGTACTTCGACGATCATTTGGCCGAGGCCCCCGACGATCGCGAGCCCGCGTTGCTACCGGGTGTGCCGATCCAGCGGGTGCTCGCGCTCGGCGCCGAGGACGACGAGACCAAATTCAACATGGCGCACATGGGCTTACGGCTCGCGCAGCGTGCCAACGGCGTCTCGTTACTGCACGGCCGGGTAAGCCGGGCCATGTTCAGCGAACTCTGGCCGGGATTCGACAGTGACGAGGTGCCGATCGGGTCGATCACCAACGGGGTGCACGCCCGCACCTGGGCGGCGCCGCAGTGGCTGCAGCTGGGCCGCGAGCTCGCCGGGTCGGACTCGTTCAGCGACCCGGGCGTGTGGCTGCGAGTGCGCGAAGTCGACTCCGGCCACCTGTGGTGGATCCGTTCGCAGCTGCGCGCGCTTCTCGTCGAGGACGTGCGGTGCCGGCTGCGCCGCTCATGGCTGGAGCGCGGCGCTTCCGACGCTGAATTAGGTTGGATTGCAACGGCTTTCGATCCTGATGTGCTTACCGTCGGATTCGCTCGACGAGTACCGACGTACAAGCGGCTGACGCTGATGCTGAGCGACCCCGACCGTCTGGAACAGCTGCTGCTCAACGAGGAACGGCCGATCCAGCTGATCGTCGCCGGCAAGTCACACCCGGCCGACGACGGGGGCAAGGCGCTGATCCAGCAAGTGGTGCGGTTTGCCGACCGGCCCGAGGTGCGCCATCGCATCGCCTTTCTGCCCGACTACGACATGTCCATGGCCCGGCTGCTGTATTGGGGCTGCGATGTCTGGCTGAATAACCCCCTGCGGCCGCTGGAGGCTTGCGGCACATCGGGAATGAAGAGCGCGCTCAACGGCGGTCTGAACCTGTCCATCCGCGACGGTTGGTGGGACGAGTGGTACGACGGCGAAAACGGTTGGGAGATACCGTCGGCCGATGGCGTCAGCGACGAGGCCCGTCGTGACGAGCTGGAATCCACTGCGCTGTACGGCTTGCTGGAACAAGCGGTGGCGCCGAAGTTCTACGAACGCAACGAACACGGGGTGCCGCCCCGCTGGATCGAAATGGTGCGGCACACCTTGGGAACGCTCGGGCCTAAGGTGCTGGCTTCCCGGATGGTGCGCGACTACGTCGAGCAGTACTACCTGCCGGCGGCCGATTCGTTGCGCAAGACCATCGCCGACACCGGCGACGGCACGTTCGGCGCCGCGCGTGAGCTGGCCGACTACCGGCGGCGCGCCGAGCGGGCGTGGCCCAAGGTTGCGATCACCGACGTCGACTCCACCGGTCTGCCCGATACTCCGGTGCTCGGCTCGAAGCTCACCCTGACCGCGACCGTGCAGCTGGCCGGTCTCGCGTCCGACGAGGTGACGGTGGAGGCGGTGGTGGGCCGGGTCGATTCCGGTGACGCGCTGCTGGACCCGGTCACCGTCGAAATGTCGTACACCGGCACCGCCGAAGGCGGCAACCAGGTCTTCTCGACCACGACCTCGCTGCCGGTGGCGGGTGCGGTCGGCTACACGGTCCGGGTGCTGCCGCATCACCCGATGCTCGCGGCCGGCAACGAACTCGGCCTGGTGGCATTGGCTCGATAGCCCGGGTCAGGCGGGCAGGCCGTCCGGAGCGACCCGCAGCCGCTCCAAGGCACCGCGAACCTGCGCGGTGTTGGTGGTCTGCCAAAACGGCGGCAGCGACGCGCGCAGATAACCGCCGTAACCGGCGGTGGCCATCCGCGAGTCGAGCACTGCCACCACGCCACGGTCGGTGACGCGGCGCAGCAGCCGACCCGAACCCTGCGCCAGCAGCAGCGCCGCATGGCTGGCCGCGACGGCCATGAAGCCGTTGCCGCCGCGAGCGGCCACCGCGCGCTGCCGGGCACCCAGCAGCGGGTCGTCCGGCCGGGGGAACGGGATGCGATCGATCAGCACCAACGACAGCGACGGTCCCGGCACGTCGACGCCCTGCCATAGCGACAGCGTGCTGAACAGCGAGGTCTCGGCGTCGGCGCTGAACTGTTCGACCAACGCCGAGGTGCTGTCGTCGCCCTGACACAACACCGGGGTGGACAGCCGTTTGCGCATCGCGTCGGCGGCGGCCCGGGCGGCGCGCATCGACGAGAACAGGCCCAGGGTGCGCCCGCCCGCGGCGGTGATCAGTTCGGCGATCTCTGCGAGCTGCTCGGCCGAGCCGGTGCCGTCGCGCCCTGGCGGCGGCAGATGCGCTGCCACGTAAAGGATTCCAGCCTTCGCGTGCTCAAATGGCGAGCCTACGTCGAGGCCGCGCCACGGCGGGTAGACCGCACTATCGTCGGATCCGGTCAGACCCCATGCCGAGGCCATCGCGTCGAAGGAACCGCCGACTGTCAGCGTGGCCGAGGTCAGCACCGTCGTCGACCGCGTGAAGACGTGGTTGCGCAGCAACCCGGCCACCGTCAGCGGTGCTACCCGCAGCACCGGTCGCGGTGTACCCCGGTTGTCCTCGTGGTCCAGCCAGACCACTTCGGTGCGATCGGGGATCGCGGGCCCGAACGACGTCAGGATCCGCGATGCGGTATCGGTGATCTCGCTCAGTGCCGCAACGGCTTCCGCTCGCGCCGCGGCTGCCTTCGCGTCGCTGGTGGTATCGATGTCGGACCGCGCCGCGCCGGCCACGTCGCGCAGCGCTCGCAGGTAGGTCGCCATCTCGTCGTCGAGGTGATCGATTCGGCCCGGAGTGGCGTCATGGATGGCCGCGGCGAAGGTAGCGGTCGTCGCCTCCAGGCGCTGGATCAACTCCGGATTCACCAATCGAGCGATTCGCCGCGCGGCGACACCAAGGCCGGCCGACGTCAGCTCCGCGGTGGCCACCGATGTCACCCGGTCGGCCAGCTCGTGCGCTTCGTCGACCACCAGCAGCGAATGTTCGGGCAGCACTGTCGATTCAGAGACGGCGTCGATGGCCAGCAGGGCATGATTGGTGACGACGACATCCGCCACGCCGGCGCGGCCGCGCGCGCGTTCGGAGAAGCACTCCGTGCCGAATGGGCAGCGGGCCACCCCGAGGCATTCCCGCGCTGAGACGCTGACTTGCGACCAGGATCGGTCTGGCACACCGGGTTTGAGATCGTCGCGGTCACCCGAGTCGGTGGTCGAGGCCCAGGTGGTGAGCCGTTGCACGTCGCGGCCCAGCGCGCTGGCGGCCATCGGGTTGAAGAGCTCCTCTTGTGGCCGTTCCTCGTCGCCATCCGGCTCGTCGGCGGAGCCTGGAACGCCTCCGTGAATTTTGTTCAGGCACAGATAGTTTCGCCGACCCTTGAGCAACGCGAACCGCGGTGAATGCGGGAGCGCATCGGCCAGTGAGTCGGCCAGCCGCGGCAAGTCGCGATCGACAAGTTGACGCTGCAGGGCGATCGTTGCCGTCGAGACCACCACCGGCATCTCGTCCGCGATTGCGCGCACAATCGCGGGAATCAGGTACGCCAGCGACTTGCCGGTTCCGGTGCCCGCCTGCACGGCGAGGTGCTCACCGGTTTCGAATGCTCGCGCGACCGCCTCGGCCATCTCCAGCTGGCCGCTGCGTTCGCTGCCGCCGAGCGCGGCCACGGCGATGGCCAGCAGCTTGGGCACGGACTCCGACACGTCGTCGACGTTATCGGATATATACCGTCGAAATTGCCGGGTCGCCGTGGGCCAGCTTCAGGCCCTCCCACGGCAGGCTGCGCAGGCCGGAGGCCACCAGTTCGCGGGCTGCGGCCAGGGCCGCGCGATCCGTGCCGGCCACCACCTCGCCGCCGCGGACCAGCGGCGTGCTCAGCAGCCGGAACGGTTCGGTGGCCGGGGGCGGATCGCCGGCCGGATATACGACCTCTTCGGTGATCGTGCCGGTCGGGCGGGACAGTCGCAGCGCCTCCTTGCGCCCCCCGTGGGATTCCTTGTGGCTGCTGCGTTTCTGCACCGGTATGCCGTCGACTTCGACCAGCTTGTAGACCATGCCCGCGGTCGGTGCGCCCGAGCCGGTCACCACCGACGTGCCGGCGCCGTAACTGTCCACCGGCTCGGCACGCAGCGCGGCGATGGAGAACTCGTCGAGGTCGCCGGACACCACGATGCGGGTGCGGGTAGCGCCCAGCTGGTCGAGCTGCTCACGTACCTGGCGAGCCAGCACTCCGAGCTCACCGGAGTCCAGCCGCACGGCCCCCAGCGTCGCTCCGGCGGCTGCCACGGCGTTGGCCACCCCGGTTGTCACGTCGTAGGTGTCGACCAGCAGCGTGGTACCCGCACCCAGCGCGTCGACCTGCGCGCGAAATGCCGCGAGCTCGTCGGGTCCATCGTCGCCGGTGTGCAGCATGGTGAATGCGTGCGCGGCGGTGCCTTCGGTAGGTACTCCGTAGCGACGCCCGGCTTCCAGGTTGGATGACGCGGCGAAACCGGCGATGTAGGCGGCCCGGGCGGCGGCGACGGCGGCACGTTCGTGGGTTCGGCGTGATCCCATCTCGATCAGCGGGCGTCCGCCGGCGGCACTGACCATCCGCGCCGCCGCCGAAGCGATGGCCGTGTCGTGATTGAAGATCGACAGCGCCAGCGTTTCGAGCACTACGCATTCGGCGAAGCTGCCGCGCACCGACAGCACCGGAGAGCCGGGAAAATACAGCTCGCCTTCGGCGTAGCCGTCGACGTCGCCGGTGAACCGGAAACCGCGGAGATAACGCAAGGTGTCAGGGTCGAGGAACTGCGCGAGCAACTCACCCGCTTCATCGTCGAACCTGAACTGCGGCAAAGCTTCCAGCAAACGCCCGGTGCCCGCGACCACGCCGTAGCGCCGCCCCTCCGGAAGCCGGCGGGCGAACAGTTCGAACGTGGTCCGGCGCTCGGCGGCACCGTCGCGCAGCGCCGCGGCCAGCATGGTCAGCTCGTACTTGTCGGTCAACAGCCCAGCTAAGGCCGGCTCGCTCATTCTCCCAACGGTAACGGCTAACTGCTTGCAGCCGGCCGCTCGGTATTCTGGAGGCCATGGTTGCTGCGTCAGCGCCCGCCAAGCCCGGCACCACCGGACAGCGCGAGTCCGCTCCAGTGGAGGTCACGGCCAGTCCTTGGGTCACGATCGTGTGGGACGATCCCGTCAATTTGATGACGTACGTGACGTATGTATTCCAGAAACTGTTCGGCTACAGCGAACCGCATGCCACCAAACTGATGCTGCAGGTGCACAACGAAGGCAGGGCAGTGGTGTCGGCCGGTAGCCGCGAGTCAATGGAAGTCGACGTGTCCAAGCTGCACGCCGCCGGTTTGTGGGCGACGCTGCAGCAGGACCGCTGAAATTCGAGGGTATTCGGGATTTCTTGTGCGCAAATGGAAACGGGTCGACACCGCCGACGGCCCCCGCTTCCGTTCGTCCTTGGCTGCGCACGAGGCCGACCTGCTCAAGAACCTTGTCAACGCGTTGATCGACTTGCTCGACGAACGCGAATCCGCTTCGCCATCAGACGAACTCGAAGAGATCACCGGAATCAAGACCGGAAATTCGGAACCTCCCGGGGATCCGACGCTGCGCCGGCTGCTGCCCGATTTCTACCGATCGCGCAACGAAGATGCCTCAAACGCCGGCACCGAGACACCCGAGGGTCTCAACGCCGCACTACGCAGCCTGCACGAGCCGGAGATCATCGACGCCAAACGTGTTGCGGCACAGCAGTTATTGGATACGATTCCGCAAAGCGGTGGACGGTTCGAGCTGTCCGAGGACCAGGCGAACGCCTGGATCTCGGCCGTCAACGACATTCGCCTGGCGCTGGGCGTCATGCTCGAGATCGGCCCCGACGGGCCCGAACGTCTGCCGATCGAGCATCCGATGGCCACGCATTTCGACGTCTACCAGTGGCTGACCGTTCTGCAGGAGTACCTGGTTCTGGTGCTGATGGGCAAGTCCGTGGGATGAACGCGCTCACCGATGTCGGCGGCATTCGCGTCGGCCAATTCTATCGGCTGGACCCCGACGCGTCCATGGGCGCCGGGTGGGCCAGCGGCGTCACCGTCGTGCTGACACCGCCGGGCACCGTCGGCGCCGTCGATTGCCGCGGCGGCGCACCTGGTACGCGCGAAACGGATCTGCTGGACCCGGCCAACACGGTGCGGTTCGTCGACGCGGTGCTGCTCGCCGGTGGCAGCGCCTACGGTTTGGCGGCCGCCGACGGCGTCATGCGCTGGCTGGAGGAACACGAGCGGGGCCTGGCGATGGATGGCGGCCTGGTGCCCATCGTGCCGGGCGCGGTCATCTTTGACCTGCCGGTCGGCGGCTGGGCTTGCCGGCCGACGGCGGAGTTCGGTTACGCCGCGTGCGAGGCCGCCGACGTCCAGATGGCCGTCGGTACGGTCGGCGCCGGGGTGGGGGCGCGAGCCGGTGTACTCAAGGGTGGTGTCGGAACGTCGTCGACGACGCTGCCCTGCGGCGTCACCGTCGGCGCGGTCGTCGTGGTCAACTCCGTCGGCGATGTCGTGGACCGGGCCACCGGGCTGCCTTGGATGGCGGAATTGATCGAGGAGTTCGCGCTGACGCCGCCGCCTGCCGGCCAGATCGACGCGCTCGCTGCGCTGCGTTCTTCGCTGGATCCGCTCAATACGACGATCGCCGTGGTCGCGACCGACGCGGCGCTGAGTTCGGCGGCGTGCCGGCGCATCGCGATCGCCGCCCAGGACGGCTTGGCCCGCACCGTGCGGCCATCGCACACCCCGCTGGACGGCGACACGGTTTTCGCGCTCGCCACCGGGGCGGTCGAGGTGCCACCGGAGGCTGACGCGCCCGCCGGGATGTCTCCGGAGACACGGCTGGTTGCCGAGGTGGGCGCCGCAGCGGCGGACTGTCTGGCCCGCGCGGTGCTGGTCGGCGTGCTGGCGGCCGAGTCAGTCGCCGGAATACCGACTTACCGCGACACGTTGCCCGGTGCATTCGGGAAAGGGGGCGATTGAGGTGGTGGCGATTCGCGCCGATCTGGTGGACGCGATGGTTGCGCACGCCCGCCGCGACCACCCCGACGAGGCGTGCGGAATATTGGCCGGCCCCGAGGGCTCCGATCGGCCCGAACGCCACCTTCCGATGGCCAACGCCGAGCGTTCGCCGACGTTCTACCGCTTCGACTCACACGAACAGCTCAAGGTGTGGCGGGCGCTGGACGACGCCGGCGAGGTGCCGGTTGTCATCTATCACTCCCACACCTCGACCGAGGCGTACCCGAGCCGCACCGACGTCCAGCTGGCCGGCGAACCGGATGCGCACTATGTGCTGGTGTCCACGCGCGATCCCGAGCGCCACGAGCTGCGCAGTTACCGCATCGTCGACGGCGAGGTCACCGAAGAACCTGTCGATATCGTCGAGCAGTACTGACCCGCCCGGAGAAAGGCCCGCATGAGCGTCACCGTGTCCATCCCGACCATCCTTAGGCCCCACACCGGCGGCGAGAAGCGCGTCTCGGCGAGTGCCGACACCTTGGGCGCCGTGCTCAGCGACCTGGAAGCCAACTACTCGGGCATCTCCGAGCGTCTGATCGACACCGGCAAGCTGCACCGCTTCGTGAACATCTACGTCAACGATGAGGACGTGCGTTTCTCCGGCGGCCTGGACACCGAGATCGCCGACGGCGACTCGGTCACCATCCTGCCCGCCGTGGCGGGTGGGTAAGCGGGGCGCATGACGCGCTACGACTCGCTGTTGCAGGCGCTGGGTAACACGCCGCTGGTCGGTCTGGCGCGGCTCTCGCCGCGCTGGAGCGATGGCGCGGATGGCCCGCATGTGCGGCTGTGGGCCAAGCTTGAGGACCGCAATCCGACCGGATCGATCAAGGATCGGCCGGCGCTGCGGATGATCGAGCAGGCCGAGGCGGACGGGCTGCTGACGCCCGGCACGACGATCCTGGAACCCACCAGCGGCAACACCGGGATCTCGCTCGCGATGGCCGCCCGGCTCAAGGGCTATCGGCTGATCTGCGTGATGCCCGAGAACACCTCGGTGGAACGGCGCCAGCTGCTCGAGCTCTACGGCGCGCGGATCATCAACTCGGCGGCCGAGGGCGGATCCAACACCGCGGTGGCCACCGCCAAGGAACTGGCCGCGGCCAACCCGTCGTGGGTGATGCTGTACCAGTACGGCAACCCGGCCAACACCGACGCGCACTACCACGGCACCGGCCCCGAGCTGCTTGCCGATCTGCCCGGCATCACTCATTTCGTCGCGGGCCTGGGCACCACCGGCACGCTGATGGGCATCGGGCGGTTTCTGCGTGAGCAGGTGCCCGGCGTCAAGATCGTGGCTGCCGAACCCCGCTACGGCGAGGGCGTGTACGCGCTGCGCAACATCGACGAGGGATTCGTCCCCGAGCTGTACGACCCGGACGTTTTGACGACGCGCTACTCGGTCGGCGCGCTGGACGCGGTCCGTCGCACCCGCGAGCTGGTGGAGTCCGAAGGCATCTTCGCGGGCATCTCGACCGGCGCGGTGCTGCACGCCGCCCTGGGCCTCGCCGGCAAGGCGCTCGGTGCCGGCGAACGCGCCGACATCGCGTTCGTGGTGGCCGACGCCGGATGGAAGTACCTGTCGACAGGTGCCTATGCCGGTAGCCTGGATGATGCCGAAGACGCTCTAGAAGGGCAGTTGTGGGCATGAGCCAGCCAGCCGGAAGTTCGCGCACACCCGCGACGCAGACAACCAAGCGTCCGCGGTGGATGGTGGGCGGGGCCACGATCCTGACCTTCGTCGCGCTGCTCTACCTCGTTGAGCTGTTCGACCAACTGTCGCGGCATTCCCTGGACGCCAACGGCATCAGGCCGCTGGAAACCGACGGCCTGTGGGGGATCATCTTCGCGCCCGTGCTGCACGCCAATTTGCAGCACCTGATGGCCAACACCGTCCCGCTGCTGGTGCTCGGATTTCTGATGACGCTGGCCGGAATGTCGCGGTTCGTGTGGGCCACCGCGATCGTTTGGATCCTGGGTGGCTTCGGCACCTGGCTGATCGGCAACTGGGGTAGTAATTGCGGGCCGACGGACCACATCGGGGCCTCCGGGGTGATCTTCGGCTGGCTGGCATTTCTGCTGCTCTTCGGCATATTCGTGCGCAGATTCACCGATATTTTCATCGGCCTGGTGGTGCTGTTCGTCTACGGCGGCGTGCTGCTCGGCGCGATGCCGGTGCTCGGTCAATGCGGTGGGGTGTCGTGGCAGGGCCATTTGTGCGGTGCCATCGCCGGTGTCGTGGCCGCGTACCTATTGTCCGCTCCAGAACGCAAGGCCCGGGCGAAGCGAAAAGCCGGCACGCACTCATGAGCTCGCCGCTAGCGCCCGTCGGGGTCTTCGACTCCGGCGTGGGGGGACTGACAGTCGCCCGCGCGATCATCGATCAACTGCCGGACGAGGACATCGTCTACGTTGGCGACACCGGCAACGGTCCGTATGGTCCGCTCAGCATTCCCGAGGTTCGCGCCCACGCGCTGGCCATCGGTGACGACCTGGTCGGCCGCGGTGTAAAGGCATTGGTGATCGCCTGCAACACCGCGTCGGCGGCGTGCCTGCGCGACGCCCGCGAGCGTTACGACGTGCCGGTCGTCGAGGTGATCCTGCCGGCGGTGCGCCGTGCCGTCGCCACCACCCGCAACGGCCGCATCGGCGTCATCGGCACCCAGGCGACCATCACCTCGCACGCCTACCAGGACGCGTTCGCCGCCGCCCGCGACACCGAGATCACCGCGGCGGCCTGCCCGCGCTTCGTCGACTTCGTCGAGCGCGGCGTGACGAGTGGGCGCCAGGTGCTGGGGCTGGCCGAGGGGTATCTGGAGCCGCTGCAACGCGCTCAGGTCGACACGCTGGTGCTGGGATGCACGCACTATCCGCTGCTGTCCGGCTTGATTCAGCTGGCGATGGGCGAAAATGTGACATTGGTTTCCAGCGCCGAGGAGACCGCTAAGGAAGTGCTGCGGGTGCTCACCGAACGGGATTTGCTGCGTCCGCATGACGCGGCGCCGGCGACCCGCATTTTCGAAGCTACCGGCGACCCCGAGGCCTTCACGAAATTGGCGGCCCGATTCCTGGGGCCCTCCGTCGTCGGTGTTCGGCCGGTGCATCGCTCGCCCATTGGCTAGCCCGCAGAGAGATTCTCATCACATCAATGCGGCGATGTTTTTCTCATGGTGGTTCCGGGCATGGCACAGTAGTGCCTGTGCGAATAACCGTGCTCGGCTGCTCGGGCAGCGTGGTGGGTCCGGACTCGCCCGCGTCGGGATATTTGCTTCGGGCACCGGACACACCACCGCTGGTTCTCGACTTCGGCGGGGGTGTGCTAGGGGCTCTGCAGCGCTACGCGGACCCGGCTTCCGTTCAGGTGCTCTTGTCGCATCTGCATGCCGACCACTGCCTGGATATGCCGGGCCTGTTCGTGTGGCGCCGCTACCATCCGTCGGCCCGTCCGCTGGCCAAGGCGATGCTGTATGGCCCGAGCGACACCTGGTCGCGGTTGGGCGCGGCGTCGTCACCGTACGGCGGTGAAATCGACGACTGCTCGGACATCTTCGACGTCCGTCACTGGGTCGATGGCGAGGCGGTCGACATCGGTGCGCTGTCCGTCACGCCGCGCGTGGTGGCGCACCCCACCGAGTCCTACGGATTGCGGATCACCGATCCCAGCGGTGCGTCATTCGTCTACAGCGGCGACACCGGATTCTGCGATCAGCTCATCGAGCTGGCCCGCGGTGCCGACGTGTTCCTCTGCGAGGCGTCCTGGACGCACGCGCCGGATCGTCCGCCTGCCCTGCACTTGTCGGGCACCGAAGCCGGCCGCGTCGCGGCGCAGGCCGGTGTTCGCGAGCTGCTGCTGACGCACATCCCGCCGTGGACCGCGCGCGAGGATGTGATCAGTGAGGCCAAGGCCGAGTTCGACGGTCCCGTGCACGCGGTGGTGTGCAACGAGACGTTCGATGTTCGGCACTCCGAACGAGTCTGATTCAACCGACCCGGCCTTCGCCGCCCCGGAGGACTAGGGTGGCGTCGTGTCAAAACGAGAAGACGGTCGCAACGACGACGAGCTTCGCCCACTAGTCATCACCCGGGGTTTCACCGAAAATCCCGCTGGTTCGGTACTGATCGAATTCGGCCAAACCAAAGTCCTGTGCACCGCCAGCGTCACCGAGGGAGTACCGCGCTGGCGCAAGGGGTCTGGACTGGGTTGGCTGACCGCGGAGTACGCGATGCTGCCGTCGGCTACTCACACTCGCTCGGACCGGGAATCGGTCAAAGGCCGGCAGTCCGGGCGCACCCAGGAAATCAGCCGGCTCATCGGACGGTCGCTGCGCGCGTGCATCGACCTAGCGGCGTTGGGGGAGAACACCATCGCCGTCGACTGCGATGTGTTGCAGGCCGACGGCGGCACTCGCACCGCCGCGATCACGGGTGCCTATGTGGCGCTGGCCGACGCGGTGACCTACCTGTCGGCGGCGGGCAAGCTGTCGGATCCGCGCCCGTTGTCGTGCGCGATCGCGGCGGTCAGTGTCGGCGTGGTGGACGGCAGGGTCCGGGTGGATCTGCCGTATGAGGAGGATTCGCGCGCCGAGGTTGACATGAACGTCGTCGCCACCGACACCGGAACCCTGGTCGAGATCCAGGGCACCGGTGAGGGCGCGACGTTCCCGCGCTCGACGCTGGACAAGCTGCTCGACATGGCGCTCGGCGCGTGCGACGCTCTGTTCGCCGCGCAGCGCGAGGCGCTGGAGTTGCCCTACCCAGGTGTGCTGCCCGAGGGGCCGAATTCGCCGAAGGCATTCGGAAGCTGACCGTGCCGCAAGGTGATGACTCGCCGCGCCCGGCTTCGCCGCGCTTGCGCTCATCACGGCTGCTGGTCGCCAGCCGTAACTCCAAGAAGCTGGCCGAACTGCGCCGGGTGCTGGACGGCGCAGGCTTATCGGCGCTGACGCTGGTGTCGCTGAACGATGTGACGCCGTTCGACGAGGCGCCCGAAACCGGTGCGACGTTCGAAGACAACGCGTTGGCCAAGGCGCGAGATGCGTTCGCCGCGACGGGTTTAGCCACCGTGGCCGATGACTCCGGTTTAGAAGTGGCAGCGCTGAACGGCATGCCCGGCGTGCTGTCGGCGCGCTGGGCGGGCAGCCACGGCGACGACGCCGGCAACACCGCGCTGCTGCTTGCCCAGTTGCGTGATGTGCCCGACGAACGGCGCTCCGCGGCGTTCGTGTCGGCCTGCGCGCTCGTCTGGGACCGCGGCGAAGTCGTTGTCCGCGGCGAGTGGCCGGGCGCGATTGTCCGCGCGCCACGCGGCGACGGCGGGTTCGGCTATGACCCGGTTTTCGTACCCGACGGAAGTGACTGCACCGCAGCGCAACTGAGCCCGCAGCAGAAGGACGCGGCCTCACATCGTGGTCGCGCGCTGGCGCAGCTGCTACCCGCCTTGCGCGCTCTGGCCTAAGCGGCGCCGCACGCTCGCCCTCAAAGTCCGAAGCGGGCCTTGATCTCCTTGGTCTGGAAGTGCTCGACGATGATGCCCAGCAGCGGGATCGTGCCGGCCAGCAGCACACCGATGGTCTTGCCGATCGGCCAGCGGACTTTGATCGCCAAGTTGAAAGCCGTGAGGACGTAAGCGAAGTACACCCAACCGTGCACCACTTCGATCCACCGGATCTCATGGTGCAACGCAAGGTGCGAAACGATCTCGTAGCACAGCGCGATCAGCCACAGGCCCGTCGTCCACGCCATGATCCGATAGCCGAGCAGGGCAGGGCGGACGCGGTCGGCGGAGGCGACTCCAGGTGTCTCGGGTGTGGTCATGCGGTGGTCCTGTTCTGCTTTTCGGCATCTTTGGCTGCGAGCTGGGCCAGGTAAGCGTTGTACTCCCGCAGTGCGGGATCGTCGGGCGGTTGCTGGGCGGACTGGGGCCGCTCGGGGAGCAGTCCGGCCGGTATCTCGGTCACTGCGCCGTGGTTGCGCGGCTGCGGCGGAGCCTGCTCGTAGCGAACGAAATTGCGGTACGCGTAGACGCAGAACCATGCGAACAACGGCCATTGCAGCGCGTAGCCGAGGTTCTGGAAGGAGCCGGACGGCGACTGAAACCGGGTCCATTGCCACCAGCCCAGGGCCAGGCAGCCGCAGGCCGCGACGATCACCAGGATGATCAAGGCGGGCCGGTGATGGCGCCTCGGATGGGCCTGGCTGGACACCCCTCGACGGTACCGCGAGCTCTCGGTGCGCAGTGACAGCAGCGCGGCGGGTTCGCTGAACACCTGATGTGGCAAAACTCTCACGGGTCAGGGGTAGGCTAGACTTGCCTTACTAACAACGTGTAAGGTCGCTCGCCATGGCCTCCTCAACTTCAGCGGTCACGACTGCGCTGCAAAGCATTCTGCGTGACGAGCTCAATGTCGACATGACCCGGGTCACGCCCGAGGCCCGATTGATCGACGACGTCGGATTGGACTCGGTGGCATTTGCTGTTGGCATGGTCGCCATCGAGGAGCGGCTCGGCGTCGCGCTGTCCGAGGAAGAACTGTTGACCTGCGACACGGTCGGCGATCTAGACGCAGCGATCGCGGCAAAAACAGCGCAATGAGCGTACTCGCGGCGGCGATCACGCGGTCAATGCAGACCGCGACCTCCGACTTGTCCGTTTTCGACAAGGAGACCTCGCAGTGGCAACGGCGCCCGTGGCCAGAGGTGCACGGGCTGGCCGAAGGAGTTGCGGCCTGGCTACTCGACCATGGCCGACCCACCGTCGTCGGGCTCGTCGGCGAACCCATCGTCGAGTTCGTCGCTGCGATCCAGGGCACCTGGCTGACCGGCGCGGCAATCTCGATACTGCCGGGGCCGGTGCGGGGCGCCGAGTTACGGCATTGGGCGGAGTCGACGCTGACGCGGTTCGCCGGGATCGGGGTAACCGCCGTCCTGAGCCACGGCTCATTCCTGGAAAGCCTGCAATCGGTTGAGCCCGCGGGCATCACGATCGAAGACCTCGCGACCGCGGCGCGCACCAACCGCTCGGCGTCAGGCATTCCCCACGCCGAAACCGTTGGCCCCGCCATTTTGCAGGGAACGGCGGGATCGACCGGATCGCCCAAAACCGCCATGCTCTTTCCGGGCGCCGTGCTTAGCAACATGCGCGGGGTTGATCAACGGTTCGGCTCCGACGCGTCCCGCGATGTTGTTTGCTCGTGGCTGCCGCTCTTTCACGACATGGGACTCAGCTGCGTGCTCGCCGCAATGCTGGCCCGGCTGCCGCTGTTGCTGGCTTCGCCGACGGCGTTCTCCGCGTCGCCGTTCAATTGGCTCAAGTGGATGTCGGATAACCACGCGACGATCACCGCCGCGCCCAACCTCGCCTACAACATCCTCGGCAAGTACGCGTCGCTGGTGTCCGATGTCGATCTCAGTGCGATGCGGGTGGCGCTCAACGGTGGGGAGCCGGTGGATTGCGACGGGTTCGCGCGGTTCGCAGAAGCAATGGCGCCGTTCGGATTTGACGCGGACGCGCTGGCGCCGTCTTATGGGCTCGCCGAGTCCACCTGCGCGGTCGCGCTACCCGCGCTGGGCACGGGATTGAGCGTTGCCACTGTCTCGGATGTCAGCGGTTCGCACAAATACGCCGTTCTGGGTCAGGCGGTTGCGGGCATGGAGATACGGGTCGTGTCCAGCGCTCGCTACTCCGAGACGACCGACCGCGAGATCGGTGAGATCGAGATACGCGGTACGTCGATGATGGATGGCTACCTGGGACACCCGGTGATCGATCGCGAGGATTGGTTTCCCACAGGAGATTTAGGCTTTTTCGACGACGGTCGCCTGGTCGTGTGTGGCCGGGCCAAGGAGATCATTTCGATTGCGGGACGCAATATCTTCCCGATGGAAATCGAGCTGATCGCGGCCCAAGTCAACGGCGTTCGGGAAGGCTGCGTGGTTGCCCTGGGCACCGGCGAGCGTTCCGCACGTCCCGGTCTGGTCGTGGCGGCCGAGTTTAAAGGCGACGACCAGACGCAGGCGCGCACCGAGGTGATTCGGCGTATCGCGTCGGTATGCGGGATCGTGCCCGCCGACGTGGTCTTGATGTCGCCAGGATCTCTGCCGCGCACATCGTCCGGCAAATTACGCCGTCTGGAAGTGCGGCGCACCCTTGAGCTGGTGGACTGACATGACAACGACAAGCCAAACCGTCTTCGATGCCGACTATCGCGCGTTGCTGTCCGAGGTCTTCGATGACCGCGTCTCGGAGTGGACGGCCGAAGCCGAAGCACAGCAACGCTTTCCGCGTAAGCTCATCGAGCATTTGGGATCGAGCGGTGTCTTCGCAGCCAAGTGGACTGACCAAGCCCATCCTGATGTCAGCAAAATCGTGGAGCTTGCCTTCGCGCTGGGGCACCTGGCGTCCGCCGGGATCGGCGTGGGCGTGAGCCTGCACGACTCGGCCATCGCCCTGCTGCGCCGTTTCGGCAAGTCGGACTACCTGCAAGACATCTGCGAAAAAGCAATCCGCGGCGAGGCGGTGCTCTGCATCGGCGCCTCGGAAGAATCCGGCGGATCGGACCTGCAGATCGTCGAAACCGAAGTTCGCTCGCGTGACGGCGGTTTCGAAGTCCGCGGCATCAAGAAGTTCGTTTCTCTTTCTCCCATCGCCGACCACATCATGGTCGTGGCGCGCAGCGTCGACCACGACTCGTCCAGCCGGCACGGCAATGTCGTCGTGGTGGCGGTGCCGACTACGCATGTCGACGTGCAGCGGCTTTACGACAAGGTGGGGGCGGGGCCGCTGGACACCGCGGCCGTCCACATCGATACCTGGGTTCCGGCCGACGCGATGGTCGCACGGGCCGGCACCGGGCTGGCCGCGATCAGTTGGGGATTGGCGCACGAGCGGATGTCGATTGCCGGACAGATCGCGGCGTCGTGCCAGCGGGTGATCGGAATTACGTTGGCCCGCATGATGGTTCGTCGCCAATTCGGACAAACGCTGTTCGAGCATCAGGCGTTGCGGCTGCGGATGGCGGACCTGCAGGCCCGCGTCGACCAGCTGCGCTTCGCGCTGCATGGCATCGCCGCTCAGGGGCGGCTGGATCTGCGTGCGGCCGCGGGTATCAAGGTGACCGCGGCACGGTTGGGCGAAGAAGTCATCGGCGAGTGCATGCACATCTTCGGCGGTGCAGGTTATCTCGTCGACGAAACACCGCTCGGCCGGTTGTGGCGGGACATGAAGCTGGCCCGGGTTGGCGGCGGCACCGACGAAATCCTCTGGGAATTGGTGGCGGCCGGTATGAAAGCCGACCACGAGGGCTACGAGGACTGGGCAGGACGCTCCAACGCATAGAGCACCATCCGCCGGTTCGGCGCTTCATACTCGCCCAGGCAACGGCATCCGACGTACTCGCACAGTCGGCGGACAACGGTGTTGCGGTGATCGGGGTCGAACATGATCCGCTCGCAGCGCGGCTCCTGAGCGAACACGCTGGTCATGACTCGCGGCAGCAGTCGCGGGCCGAATCCCCGGTTGACCAGTGCCAGATCGGCGATGGCCGCGTGCATCCCGATGTCGTGGGGCTGGGCGTCATAGTGACGCGAGATCATGTCCTTTGCTGCCCAATAAATCTCCAGGTAGGCGCACTCCTTGCCGCGCAGGGTTCCGATCAACGGCAGCGAATAGGTCCCCTCGAGCTGTGCGTCGAGGTGTTGGCGCCAGCGCGACGCCGGCCAGGCGTATTCCCAGGTCTCGGCGAGGTGAGGGAGGTTCATCCACTCAGACACCATCTCCGCGTCGTCGCTCGCGGCGGCACGGAAATAGTACGGCGGGTCCAGCAAGGGGACCGGAGGCCGGCCGATGCGCCGTACCTCCTCGGATAGGTCCTTGCGCTCGCGCTTCAATACCTGAGTCGACGCGTCTGTGGTCTGGGTGCTCGAAGCTCCGTCCATGGTTTGCTGACCTTACCCGAGCCTGTTTTGAGGTTAGGTTAGGCATGCCAAATTTCTATGAGAGCCTGTCGCTAAGACGCCCGCGATGTGACGTTGGCCCGGTCGCCGGGCCGGTAGGCGGTAATATCGCTACGCCCAGGCGCGAGTGGCGGAATTGGTAGACGCGCTGGATTTAGGTTCCAGTGTCTTAGGACGTGGGGGTTCGAGTCCCCCCTTGCGCACTCCGGTGTTTTCGGCCGAGTAGGCCGTCTCACCTCGCCCTTGCCCGGACCGCTCGGGTGTCGATTTCCTCGGTAGCCGCACCCGGCGCCGCGACGCCGCCGAGCAACTCAGCGAACAACTGTTTATTGAACACCGGGGTGTGGGTAGCCGATTCAGAACCGTGGATCAGCCGATCCGCGGTGAATTCGATCAAAGCATTGGACGGACTATGGGTTCTACGCTGCGCAGCCTAAGTCGATGGAGCAAGGCGCCCGCCAAAGGGGTCACTGCCGCCAAATCCTGGGTCAATGTGCCACGGGGATTGGCCGCCCGCGCAACCACCCCATTGCTGCCGGATGACTACCTCAAGATGCTCAATCCGTTGTGGTCGGCGCGCGAGCTGCGCGGCCTCATCGTCGACGTGCACCCCGAGACCGCAGATTCCGCGACGGTGACGATCAAACCTGGATGGGGGTTCTCCGGAAAATACCGGCCGGGCCAGTACGTCGGTATCGGACTGCGGATCGACGGACGGTGGCACTGGCGTTCGTATTCGCTGACATCAATTCCACAGCGCGACAACAAGAACATCACGATCACCGTCAAGGCGACCCCTGAGGGTTTTCTGTCGACGCACCTGGTGAACGGCGTGGAACCTGGCACGATCGTGCGGCTGGCTACTCCGAAGGGAGAGTTCGCGCTGCCTGATCCGCCGCCGGCGAAGATCCTGTTCGTCACCGCCGGCAGCGGCATCACGCCGGTGATGGCCATGTTGCGGACTCTGCACTCCCGTAATCAAGACGCCGACATTGTGCACATTCACTCGGCGCCGCGTGCGGATGACGTGATCTTCAGCGACGAGTTGCGCGAGCTCGAACAATCCCAGCCCGGGTATCGACTTCACCTGCAACTCACCGAATCTGCGGGCCATCTTGATTTCGACGAGCTCGCCACAACGGTGGCCGACTGGCAGGATCGCTCGACGTGGGCATGCGGGCCGTCAGCCCTGCTCGACACCGTAGAAGGTGTGTGGAAGGACGCGGGCGTCGGTGAGCAACTGCACCTGGAACGCTTTACCATCGCGGCGACCGACAAAGGCGGCGAGGGTGGCACGGTCAGCTTCGCGATATCAGACAAGACCATTGAAATCGACGGCGCCACATCGCTTTTAGAGGCAGGCGAGAAAGTCGGCATTCAGATGCCGTTCGGTTGCCGGATGGGAATCTGCCAAACCTGCGTACTTCCGCTCGAGTCGGGGCACGTACGCGACTTCAGGTCCGGCACGGAGCACGGCGAAGGCGATCGCATCCAAACCTGCATCTCCACGGCATCCGGCGATTGCACCCTCAAGGTTTAAGGAGAAGAAGATGGCAATTACCGACGTAAAGCAATACGCACACCTGCGCGCCGAGGACGTCGAGGCGCTAGGGCGCGAACTCGACGCGATCCGCGCCGACATCGAGGAGTCTCGCGGCGAGCGCGACGCCCGCTACATCCGCCGAGCCGTCCAGCTGCAACGCGCCTTGGTAGTCGGCGCGCGGATCGTGCTGATGGCGAGCCGCAATAAGTACGCCTGGACCGCTGGGACAGCGATGCTGGGCACCGGCAAGATCATCGAGAACATGGAACTCGGTCACAACATCACCCACGGTCAGTGGGACTGGATGAACGACCCGGAGATCCACTCCACCGAATGGGAATGGGACACCACCTCGCCCAGTGTGCATTGGAAGAAGTCGCACAACTTCATCCACCACAAGTACACCAACATCGTCGGCATGGATGACGATGTCGGTTACGGCATCATGCGCGTCACCCGGGACGAGCCCTGGGCGCGTTGGATGCTCGGCAACCCGATCTACAACCTGCTGTTGGGCACACTTTTCGAATGGGGTGTTGCCGCACACGGATTGGAGCTTTCGGCGGTTCGCAGGCACGACAAGACTTGGGCGCAAGTGCGCAAGGACCTAAAGATCATCGCCAGGAAGGTCGGCAAACAGGTCGGCAAGGACTACGTCGTTTTTCCGGCGTTGGCCGGTCGGAACTGGAAGCACACGCTGCGGGCCAACGCGGTAGCCAACCTGATCCGCAATTACTGGTCCTACATGGTGATCTTCTGTGGTCACTTTCCCGACGGTGCCGAGAAGTTCACCAAAGAGGAGTTCGAGAACGAGACGCAGGGGGAGTGGTATCTGCGCCAGATGCTGGGCTCGGCCAACTTCAACGCTGGACCACTGCTGGCGTTTATCAGTGGCAACCTGTGCTATCAGATCGAGCACCATCTTTTTCCCGACCTGCCGAGCAATCGCTATGCGGAGATCTCGGTGCGGGTGCGCGAGTTGTGTGAGAAGTACGACCTGCCCTACACCACGGGATCACTTGGGCGGCAGTACTGGCAGTCGTTCTGGACGATCTTCAAGCTCGCGTTGCCCGACAAGCTGCTCAAAGGAACTCCTGATGACGCGCCGGAGACGAACTCCGAGTTGAAGTTCCGCGTCCGCGACGGGCTGCGGGAGAGCTTCGTCGACCCTGCGACAGGAAAACGACGAGGCCTGCGCACCGCGCTGCGCGATTTGCAGGCAGGTCGGCTAGCCGCCTAAATGCGCTGCTACGGCCCGCGCCCCTGGCCACCGCGTCTCGACCGTCCGCATGGATTCAGCTATGGTAAGGCAACCCTTAGTTCGGGAACTTGCTATGTCCAGGTCCGGGCCGGCGACATCCGCTGGGGCGTTCGATCGTAGAGGTCGTGGCGGAACTCCCCGCCGCGGGAGAGGACCGCTGATGGCACGCGGGTTCCAGGGCGCGATATTGCGGGGCTTCGGCGCGCGCGACCACACCGCAACGGTGCTGGAAACCGTGCAGATCGCACCGCATTTCGTGCGGATTCGAATGGAGTCGGCGACTCTGTTCGAAGACGCGGAGGCCGAACCCGCCGCGTGGCTGCGGTTCTGGTTTCCCGACCCGGACGGTTCCAATACCGAATTCCAGCGCGCCTACACGATCTCCGAGGCGGATGTCCCCGCCGGCCGCTTCGCGGTCGACGTCGTGCTGCACGAGCCCGCCGGTCCTGCGTCGAAGTGGGCGCGCACCGTCGCACCCGGTGCCACCATCGCGCTGATGTCGCTGATGGGCTCGTCGCGGTTCGACACCCCCGAGGAGCAGCCGGCCGGCTATCTGCTGATCGGCGACTCGGCGTCGATTCCCGGGATGAACGGAATCATCGGCACCGTCCCCGACGACGTGCCGATCGAGATGTACCTCGAGCAGCACGACGACAACGACACCGCGATCCCGATCGCGCAGCACCCCCGGCTGCGGGTGCACTGGGTTGCCCGCGGCGACGAGAAATCGCTGGCCGACGCCATCGAGACCCGCGACTGGTCGAATTGGTATGCCTGGGCGACACCCGAGGCGACCGCGCTGAAAAACGTCCGCAAGCGGCTGAAAGACGTATTCGGGTTTCCCAAGTCCGAGGTGCACGCGCAGGCGTACTGGAGCGCCGGCCGCGAGATGGGTACCACCCGCGGCGGTGAGCCGCAGGCCACCTCGGTGCCCGGTGCCGGCCAGTTGTCGGAAAGCGTTGCGGCCCAGCCCGACACGGCGCCGGTTGCCGTCGACGATGTGTCCGCTCCGGCAAACCAGGGCAGTTGGCGCGCTCTGGCGGCCGGCCGGCTGCTCGCGCCGCTGCGTTCGGCGCTGATCGTCTCCGGCGTGCTGCAGGCCGTGATCACTCTCGTGCAGCTCGCGCCGTTCGTGCTGCTGGTGGCCCTCGCCCGGCTATTGGTGGCCGGCGCCGACGAGTCGCGACTGTGGAGTGTCGGAATCGCCGCGGTCGGGCTGCTGGGTCTGGGCACCGTGCTCGGTGCCGCCCTCACCCTTTGGCTGCACGTGATCGACGCACGGTTCGCGAGTGATCTGCGCTCGCGGCTGCTGAGCAAGATGTCGCGGTTGCCGTTGGGCTGGTTCACCGCTCGCGGATCGGGCTCGATCAAGCAACTGGTGACCGACGACACGCTCTCGCTGCACTACCTGGTCACCCATGCGATCCCGGACGCGGTCAACGCCGTGGTCGCGCCGGTGGCGGTGCTGGTCTATCTGTTTTTCGTCGACTGGCGGGTGGCGCTCGTCCTGTTCGGTCCGGTGCTGGTCTATTTGGTGCTGACGTCGTCGTTGACGATCCAATCCGGCCCGAAGATCGTTGCGGCGCAACGCTGGGCCGAGCGGATGAACACCGAGGCCGGCGCCTACCTCGAGGGCCAGCCGGTGATCCGCGTTTTCGGCGGCGCGACGGCGTCGAGCTTCCGCCGCCGGTTGGACGAGTACGTCGGATTCCTGGTGGCCTGGCAGCGTCCGCTGGCCGGCAAGAAAACCACGATGGATTTGGCCACCCGGCCGTCCACCTTCTTGTGGCTGATCTCGGTCGTCGGCACCTTGCTGGTCGTCACACATCGGATGGATCCGGTCAATCTGCTGCCGTTTTTGTTGCTGGGCACCACCTTCGGTGTCCGACTGCTCGGCATCGCCTACGGACTCGGCGGCATCCGCAGCGGCATGATCGCGGCCCGGCGCCTGCAAGTCGCGCTCGACGAGCAAGAGCTCGCGGTGCAAGAACAGCCGGGCGCAGCACCCGACGACGCGGCCACGGTGGTGTTCGACGGGGTCGGCTTCAGCTATCGTCCCGGGGTCCCGGTGATTCAGGACGTGTCACTGCAGCTGCGGCCGGGCACGGTGACCGCGCTGGTCGGGCCGTCTGGATCCGGGAAGTCGACGCTCGCGGCACTGCTGGCCCGATTCCACGACGTCGAACACGGTGCGATACGTGTTGGGGGACAAGACATCCGGTCGCTTACCGCCGACGAGCTCTACACGCGGGTCGGGTTTGTGCTGCAGGAAACCCAGCTCGTGCACGGCACGGTCGCGGATAACATTGCGTTGGCCGTCCCCGACGCCACGCTCGAACAGATCCAGGCCGCGGCCCGCGAGGCGCAAATCCACGAGCGGGTGCTACGGCTGCCGAATGGTTACGACACCGTGCTGGGCGCCAGTGCCGCACTGTCGGGTGGTGAGCGGCAACGCCTCACCATCGCCCGCGCCATCCTTGCCGACACGCCAGTCCTGATCCTCGACGAGGCCACCGCGTTCGCCGACCCCGAGTCGGAATACCTTGTCCAGCAAGCGCTTAACCGATTGACCCAGGACCGGACCGTGTTGGTGATCGCCCATCGACTGCACACCATCACCCGGGCCGACCAGATTGTGGTGCTCGATCACGGACGGATTGCCGAACGCGGTACCCATGACCAGTTACTCGCCGCCGACGGCCGGTATCGCCGGTTGTGGGATACCGGCCAGGGCAAGCCAGTGGCCGTGACCGCGGCGGTGCAGGAGGTCCGGCGATGATCCGCACCTGGATAAGCCTTGTTCCGGCGGATCACCGCGCACAGGTGACCCGCTATGCCGTGCTCGCGTTCGTTGCGGTCGTTGTGCGCGCGGTGGGCGCGGTATTGCTCGTCCCGCTGGTCGGCGCGCTGTTCAGCGACACCCCGCAGCGCGCGGTGGCGTGGCTGGGCTGGCTGTCCGTCGCGACCGTGACCGGATGGATCGTCGACGCCACGACCGCGCGGATCGGCTTCAACCTGGGATTCGCCGTGCTCGACCACTCGCAGCACGATGTGGCGGACCGGCTTCCCGGGGTTCGGCTGGACTGGTTCACCGCCGACAACACCGCGACGGCCCGCCAGGCGATCGCGGCTACCGGCCCGGAACTCGTCGGCCTGGTGGTCAACCTGCTCACGCCACTGAGCACGGCGGTGCTGCTGCCCGCGGTCATCGCGGTCGCGCTGTTGGGAATCTCCTGGCAACTCGGGGTGGCGGCGCTGGCCGGTGTGCCCTTGCTGCTGGGGGCGCTGTGGGCGTCGCTTCGATTGACGCGTCGCGCCGACGCGGCGGCCGGCGATGCCAACACCGCGTTGACCGAACGGATCATCGAGTTCGCGCGCACCCAGCAGGCGCTGCGAGCCGCACGACGGGTCGAGCCGGCCCGCAGCCTGGTCGGCACCGCCCTGGCCGAACAGCACAGTGCGACGATGCGGCTGCTGGGCATGCAGATCCCGGGCCAGCTGTTGTTCAGCGTCGCCAGTCAGCTGGCGCTGATCGCGCTGGCCGGTGCCACGACGGCGCTCACCATGAATGGCACCCTGACCGTTGCCGAGGCCGTCGCCTTGATCGTGGTGATCGCCCGTTATCTGGAGCCGTTCACCACCGTCAGCGAGTTGGCACCGGCGCTGGAAAGCACCCGCGCCACGCTCGACCGGATCCGCGGCGTGCTGACCGCACCGGCGTTGGTGGCCGGGGCCGCCGGCTTGTCCGACGCCGCCGCTGCCCCGCGCATCGAATTCGATGATGTCGCCTTCGGCTACGACGGCGCGAGCACGCCGGTGCTGGACGGGGTCAGCTTCGCCCTGCAGCCGGGAACCACGACGGCGATCGTCGGACCGTCGGGCTCCGGCAAGAGCACGATCCTGGCGCTGATCGCCGGGCTGCACCAACCGACCCGCGGTCGCGTCGTCGTCGACGGCGCCGACGCCGCCACGCTGGACGCCCAGGCGCGCCGCGCGGTCAGCAGTGTCGTCTTCCAGCACCCGTACCTGTTCCACGGGACGATCCGCGACAACGTCTTCGCGGGAAATCCCACCGCCGGCGACGATCAGTTCGGCCGGGCGGTTGCGCTGGCGCGAGTCGACGAGCTGATCGGCAGACTGCCCGACGGCGCCGACACCGTCGTCGGCGAGGCAGGCTCGGCGTTGTCCGGCGGCGAGCGGCAACGGGTCAGCATCGCGCGAGCGCTGCTGAAGGCCGCTCCCGTGCTGTTGGTCGACGAGGCCACCAGCGCGTTGGACACCGAGAACGAGGTCGCGGTGGTCGACGCGCTGACCGCCGATCCGCAGGCACGCACCCGGGTGATCGTGGCCCATCGATTGGCGAGCATCCGGCACGCCGATCGCGTTCTCTTTGTCGACAACGGGCGAGTGGTCGAGGACGGTTCGATCGACGAATTGCTGGCTGCGGGTGGCCGTTTCAGCGAATTCTGGCGGCAGCAGCACGAGGCCGCCGATTGGCACATAGTCGCTGAGTAAGCCACCGAACAGGTCACGGCGGGTGGCGCTTGCGGTATGCCTTACAGTTGATCGGCAGTCGGCTGGTTAATTCCTGGAGGCGTGGTTGCTTATGAGTGCTGTGGTGTCGATTCCGCGGTACCCCGGCGATGTGACACCCGAGTGGTTATCCACAGCGCTTAGCGAACGCCACGCACCGGTCGAGGTGGCCGACGTCGACGTGGTGGCGATCGGCACGGGCCAGACCGGCGCGACCTATCGCGTGACGGCCCGCTATGGCACGGATCCCGGTGATCTGCCACCGACTTTCGTGATCAAGCTGCCGGCCCAGGACGACACCGTGCGCGACCGCGTCGTAATCGGCTACCGCAGCGAATGCGCGTTCTACACCTCGGTGGCCGACCGGGTGAAGGTGCCGACCCCGAGCTGTTTCTATTGCCAGATCACCGACGACGCCATGGAATACGCGCTGCTGCTCGCCGACCAAGCGCCCGCGGTACAAGGAGATCAGATCGCGGGCTGCGGTGAGCAGGAGGCGCGACTGTCGGTGCTGGCGCTGGCCGGACTACATGGGCCCAGCTGGTGCGACCCGTTCTGGCTGGACCTGCCCGGCCTGGCCTTTCCCCGGCCGGATGAAGCCGGGGCCAAGGGTCTTGGCGACGTGGCGAAGATGAGCGCCGACATCACCCTGGAAAAGCTGGGCGACCGCATGAGCGCCGAAGATCGCGAGACCTTCACCACGACAATGGGTTTGGTGACACCATGGCTGTTCGCCGAGCGAGATCGGTTCGCGCTGCTGCACGGTGACTACCGACTCGACAACCTGCTGTTCGACCCGGCGCATAGCTGGGTGAGTGTGGTCGACTGGCAGACGCTCGGCGTGGGTCTGCCGGCACGAGACCTCGCGTATTTCACGGCGACGAGCCTGAATTCGGAGCTGCGGTCGGCGATCGAGAAAGACCTCGTCGGCGAATACCATCAAGCATTGCTGGGTTACGGCGTGACCGGCTACGACCGTGACACCTGTTGGCGCGACTACCGGCTCGGGATGCCGCACGCGCTGCTGATCTCCGCTCTGGGATTCGCCTTCGCCGCCGCCACCGAACGCGGCGACGACATGGTGCTCGCCATGCTCAGTCGCGGCTGCCGGGCCGTGCGTGAACTCCGAACCCTGGAACTGCTCGGTTGAGCGGAGATTATCGGCTGAACCGCCCGGCGAGGTACTCGGCACGGCACGCGTTGCGGGCGAGTTTGCCGCTGGTGGTGCGCGGAATCGTGCCGGCGGCAACGAGCCGGATGTCGGCGACCCGGACCTGATGCTCGCGCGAGACCGCCGCCCGTACGGCCGCGGTGATCGCCTCGGGGTCCGCACGCCCGACACCCGCGGCGCGTTCGGCAACGACCACAAGCTGCTCGGCGGAGCCGCCGTCCCCGGCGTCCGCTGGAACCGAAAACGCGGCCACGTAGCCGGTTCGGATGGCGTCCGACGAGTGGCTGACCGTGGTTTCGATGTCGTGCGGGTAGTGGTTGCGACCGTCGATGATGACGAGGTCCTTTATCCGGCCCGTCAGATACAGCTCGTCGTCGATGTAGACGCCGAGGTCGCCGGTGGCCAACCAGTAACAGTTGTCCGGGGCGCCCTCGGCATGGCTGTCGCGCTCGACCCGGGACTGCAGCTTGTTGGCGAACGTGCGTTGTGATTCTTCCTCGCGGCCGAAGTAGCCGCGGGCGATGTTGTTGCCGTGCAGCCAGATTTCCCCGACGCCGTTATCCGCCACCTCGGCACCGTCCGGGCTGGCGATCACCGCCCAGATATCACGAAACGGGCGACCACAGGAGACATAGGCGACCGCACCCTCGGCGTCCGGCTCGACGATCACCGCGTGTCCTGCGGCGAGTTGAGCCCGGTCGAGGAATACGCCGTGGGCCGCCGCGTCCGGGGCGGTCATGGCCACTCCCAGGGTGGCCTCGGCCATCCCGTAGGCCGGTTTGACGGCTGTCGCGGGTAGACCGTGCGGGGCGAACGCCGTGGTGAACTTCTCGATTGCCGACATGGTCACCGGCTCCGAGCCGTTCAGCAGCCCGACCACGTTCTGCAGGTCGATGGGTACGCCGTCGGGGGGTAACCCGCGCTCGGCGGCCAACTCGTACGCAAAATTGGGTGCGGCCGCGAACGTCGGACCGTTGGCGGCTTCCGCGCTCAGTTCCTTGATCCACCGGAAAGGCCGGCGCACGAATGCCATGGGATCTAGCAGCGTGAGGTATTCGCCACCGCACAACGCCGGGAACATGATCATGATCAAGCCCATGTCGTGGTAGAGCGGCAACCAGCTGACGCTGTGGGTGTTTGGGTGCAGTTCGGCACCCAGGATCATCTGCAGCACGTTGGTGATCACGGCGCGATGTGTGACCTCCACGCCGGCCGGAGTGCGCGTCGACCCGGACGTGTACTGCAGGTACGCGGTGTCGTCCGTGGCGATGGTGGGCTCGGTGAACATCGCGGCTAGCGACGGCGGGATCGCGTCGACCGCGATCAGTCGCGGCCTTCCGACCACCGGATGCGCACGCAGCGATTTCCGCACGGACTCGGCCGCCGCGGTCGTCGTCAACACCACAGCGGGCCGGGCGTCGGCCAACACTGCCGTCAGCCGCTCGGTGTGGCCGGCCAGCGTTGGTGCGAACAGCGGGACCGCAATGTTGCCCGCATGCACGGCGGCGAAGAACGAGGCCACGTACTCCAGACCGTGCGGCGCCAAGATCGCCACTCGGTCTCCGGGCTTCGCGACTTGCTGGAGACGGGCGCCGATCGCACGCACCTGAGTCCACAGCTCATTCCAGCTCAGTTCGACGACGCGTCCGTCCTGCTCTTTCGCGTAGTCGACGAACCGGTATGACGGACGGTCACCGAAGGCTGCCCGGTTTTGATCGAAGAACGAGGTGAGAATCAACCCGTCGGGCAAGACAATGGAGCCGTCAGCGAGAACGTAATCATTTATGTCAGCCGCTAGTGGCTTAACAGCATCTATCGACAAATGGGGCCGTCCCATGATCAGAGAATAAGAGAGCCACTTAGTGTTTTGCTCCACCGGGTGGGTGTGTCGCGCGCCACGTTCAATAACAATGTGATTTGCATCACATTACGCACCCGTAATCATTAGCGGATTTAGTCGTCAGAGGGCTGGTACGTCAGACGTTGTCAGCGTGAAATATGTTGGCGTGACGCGCGGCTCGGGACGGCGCCGGGGCCGCATACGTCTTCCTCCCGAATCCATCGCGATCGAGCGGGACAACATCCGCTCGATCGCGGGGCGGCGACGGCGAATCTGTCGACGGTGTTTTGGTTCGTCGTCGCCGCGCTGGGCGCATTGCGAGTTGCTCGCACCGATGCCGCGAATTGCTTGTCGTATATCTGAAAACGCACGATTCCGCCTTCGTTGACGATCGTGCGCGCGACAGCAAATAGCTTCATCGGCTACGCGTCAGTATTGGCTAGAACCCTGGTCCACCCGGATCTGGGCCGCGGTGACCTTGCGCGACTCGTCGCTGGCCAGCCAGCACACGGCGTCGGCGATCTCTTCCGGCTCGGCGACCCAGTCGGGCAGAAACGGCGTCAGAACGTGCGACAGCTGGGGGTTGGTCTCCATCGCCCTGGCCACCGCCTCGACCATGTCGCCGGAGCCCATCGGCGTGTTCACCGGGCCGGGGTGGACGCTGTTGACCCGGATCGAGTGCTTGCCCAATTCGGCCGCGAAGGCCCGCGCCAGCCCGGTGACGGCGTGCTTGCTGGCGGTGTAGTGCACCATGAACGGCTGCTGTTTGGCCCCGGCCGCCGAGCTGATCAAAATGATCGAGCCGCCGCGGCCACCCTCGATGATCTTGTCCGCGCCGGCCATCACGGTGTTCCAGGTGCCCGTCACGTTGATGTCCAGCACGTCGCCGAAGTTCTCGGCCGTGATCTCGTTCCAGGGCTGGGGGGCCGCGACGCCGGCGTTGGCCACAATGATGTCGAGGCGCCCCAGTGCGGCGACTCCGTCGTCGACGACCCTGCGCAGCGCTTCCAGGTCGCGGGTGTCGACCACGGAGGCGAGGATCTGGCGGTTCGCCTCTTCAACGAGGCGAACGGTTTCGGCAAGATCCTCCTCGGTCGCCGGGTCGTAGGGAACGCAGGATGGCAGCTTGCCGGCGATGTCGACGGCGATGATGTCGGCGCCCTCCTGGGCCATCCGCACCGCGTGCGCGCGGCCCTGGCCGCGTGCCGCTCCCGTGATGAAAGCGACTCGCCCCTCGAGCTTGCCTGCCATTAGCGCTCCTTTGATGTGCTAGCTCGCCCGGCCGCTTTGACCAGGTTCGAGCCGATGATCAGACGTTGAATCTCACTGGTGCCCTCGTACAACCGCAGCAGGCGCACGTCCCGGTAGATCCGTTCGACGGCAACGCCACGCATGTAACCGCTGCCGCCGTGAATCTGGACCGCGAGATCCGCAACGTTGCCGGCCATTTCGGTGCAGAACACCTTCGCGGCAGAGGGGGCAATCCGGCGGTCCTCGTCCGCGACCCACAGCCGCGCGGCATCACGCACCAGCGCGCGGCCGGCCATCACGCCGGTCTGCTGGTCGGCGAGCATCGCCTGCACCAACTGGAAGCTTCCGATCGGCGCACCGCCCTGGGTCGCGGTGGCGGCGTACGCGACCGATTCGTCGAGCGCACGCGCCGCTGCGCCCACTGCCAGCGCGGCGATGTGGACTCGCCCGCGCGCCAGCGAGGTCATCGCGGCGCGATAGCCGACGTCCTCGCTGCCCCCGATCAGCGCATCGGGACCGACGCGGACGTCATTGAAGCTGACATCGGCTGTCCACGCGCCTTCCTGGCCCATCTTGGCGTCCTTGGTTCCCACCTCGACGCCGGCGGTGGCGGTGGGAACCAGGAACACCGCGATCCCCGGGCCCTGATCGTCAGCGGGCCTGGTGCGCGCGAACAGCACGAAAAGGTCGGCAACGGGTGCGTTGGTGATGAAGCGTTTCTGGCCGGAGATCACCCAATCGTCGTTGTCGCGTACGGCTTTGGTCCGTAGGCCGGCCGGATTGGATCCGGCGCCGGGTTCGGTCAGCGCGAACGAGGCGACGACGTCGCCGGACGCGATGGATTCCAGCCAGCGGGATTTCTGCTCGTCGGTGCCGAACCCGACCAGGACCTGTCCGGCGATGCCGTTGTTGGTGCCGAACATCGACCGCAGTGCCAATGACGTGTAGCCCAGCTCCATCGCCAGCTCGACGTCCTGCATCAGGTTGAGGCCGAGGCCGCCCCACTCCTGGGGGATCGCGTAGCCGAACAGCCCCATCTTCTTGGCTTCGTCGCGCAGGTCGTCGGGGACGCGGTCCTCGTCGAGAATCTCCTGCTCGCGCGGGACAACGGCGGTGCGGACGAATTGCCTTGTCTGAGCCAGGATCTCGCGGAAATCGTCATCCGAGACTGCCGCGACTTCGGTGCTGGCCATTGGCTCCACACTCCTCTCCCGATCCGGGACACCCCGGTACAGAGCAGGATCCTATATCAAATATGATATTTGCTTCGGGGTACCCGGTGGTAGCGATAACAGTGAAGGATGTGTGATCGACAGTGTCGTTATTGGCAGGTCAGACCGCTGTAATCACAGGCGGAGCGCAGGGACTGGGTCTGGCGATCGCGGAGCGATTCGTCGCCGAGGGAGCGCGAGTGGTGCTCGGTGATGTCAATCTCGAGGAAACCCAAATCGTGGCCAAGCAGCTGGGCGGTGACGACGTCGCCGTCGCGGTGCGGTGCGATGTCACGCAGTCGTCCGACGTCGAAACCCTGATCCAGACCGCGATCGAGCGTTTCGGCGGCCTCGACATCATGGTCAACAACGCCGGCATTACCCGTGACGCGACGATGCGCAAGATGACCGAGGAGCAGTTCGATCAGGTGATCGATGTGCATCTGAAGGGGACGTGGAACGGCATCCGGCTGGCGTCAGCGATCATGCGGGAAAACAAGCGGGGCGCGATCATCAATATGTCCTCGGTATCGGGGAAGGTCGGCATGATCGGCCAGACCAACTATTCGGCGGCCAAAGCCGGCATCGTCGGCATGACCAAGGCGGCCGCCAAAGAGCTGGCCTACCTGGGTGTCCGGGTGAACGCGATCGCTCCCGGTTTGATCCGCTCCGCCATGACTGAGGCTATGCCGCAACGTATTTGGGACTCAAAGGTCGCCGAGGTGCCGATGGGACGGGCGGGTGAGCCCAGCGAGGTCGCCAGCGTGGCGTTGTTCCTGGCTTCCGACCTGTCGTCGTACATGACCGGTACGGTCATGGAAATCACCGGCGGCCGGCATCTCTGAGATGGGTGACGCAGTGCGCGCAGCCGTAATCTGTGAACCCGTTCGGACACCGATCGGCCGCTATGGCGGAATGTTCAAGGCGCACAGCGCCGTCGACCTCGGTGTCACGGCGTTGAAGGGGTTGCTCGAGCGAACCGGGCTGTCGCCCGATGCCGTGCAAGACGTGATTCTCGGCCACTGCTATCCGAACAGCGATGCGCCCGCGATCGGACGCGTGGTGGCGCTGGATGCCGGCTTGCCGGTGACGGTCCCCGGCATGCAGGTCGACCGCCGTTGCGGGTCGGGCCTGCAGGCGGTCATCCAGGCATGTCTGCAGGTGGGCGCCGGCGACAATGATCTCGTTGTCGCCGGTGGTT
The DNA here is from genome assembly GCF_025823255.1 of Mycobacterium montefiorense. Taxonomy (NCBI): domain Bacteria; kingdom Bacillati; phylum Actinomycetota; class Actinomycetes; order Mycobacteriales; family Mycobacteriaceae; genus Mycobacterium; species Mycobacterium montefiorense. The sequence continues at coordinate 119,538 of NZ_JACKVL010000008.1, forward strand.
GCGAAAGCATGAGTAATGTCGCCTTCTACTCCACCGACATGCGCTGGGGACCCTCACGCAACGGTGTTCAGGTGCACGACGGGCTGGCGCGCGGACGCACTACTGCCGGCGGCCGCGACTATCCGGTCCCGGGCGGCATGCTCGAGACGGCTGAGAACTTGCGTCGCCAGTACGGCATTTCGCGCCAGGAGCAAGACGAGCTCGCGGCGCGTTCGCATCAGCGTGCCGTTGCCGCGCAGAAGGATGGCGTGCTGGCCTCGGAGATAATTCCAGTGGTCATCCGCGGCCGGCAGGGCGAGGAAATCGTCGACACGGATGAGCATCCGCGCGCCGACACGTCGGTGGAGTCGCTGAGCAAGCTCAAACCGGTTCTGCTCAAGGATGATCCGCAGGCCACGGTTACGGCCGGCAACGCCAGCGGACAGAATGACGCCGCTTCCATGTGTGTGGTGACCACGCCGGAGAAGGCGGCCGAATACGGCCTGAAGCCACTGGTTCGCCTGGTCTCGTGGGCAGTGGCGGGCGTGGCGCCCAACATTATGGGTATCGGTCCGGTACCCGCCACCGAAGCCGCGCTGGCCAAGGCCGGCTTGCAACTGTCCGATATCGACCTGATTGAACTCAACGAAGCCTTTGCCGCCCAAGCACTTGCGGTGACACGGGAATGGAAGTTCGGTGCCACCGACTTCGACCGAACCAACGTGCACGGCTCGGGAATCTCGCTTGGCCATCCGGTGGGTGCGACCGGCGGGCGGATGTTGGCGACCCTGGCGCGTGAGCTCAGCCGTCGCCAGGCGCGCTACGGGTTGGAGACCATGTGCATCGGCGGTGGCCAAGGTCTGGCCGCGATCTTCGAACGGGTCAGCTAGACATGAGTCGTCCCGCGTTGCCGCTGACCGGCCTCACCGTGGTCGAGGTGTCCAGCTTCGTCGCCGCGCCCCTGTGTGGCATGACGTTGAGTCAGCTTGGCGCAGAAGTGATCCGCATCGACCCGATCGGTGGCGCGTCTGACGTCCAACGCTGGCCGCTGACGGCAGACGGCACCTCAATCTATTGGACCGGACTGAACAAGGGAAAGCGTTCGGCCACCATCGATCTGCGGTCTCCGGAAGGCCAAGAGCTGGCCGGGCGGCTGATCGTCGAGGGTGACGGGATCGTGGTTACCAACGCCGCCGGGTTGTCCTGGTTGAGCCATGATGCGCTGGCGGCCAAGCGATCCGACGTCATTCACGTTCAATTACTCGGCCGAGGCGATGGCTCCACCGGGGTCGATTACACGGTCAACGCGGGTATTGGGTATCCGCTCGTCACGGGCCCGGCCGATCAGGCCGGTCCGATCAATCATGTGTTGCCGGCCTGGGACGTGTGCTGCGGGCTGTACGCCGCGCTGTCTGTCGTCACCGCTGTGCGTCGTCGTGAGCAGTCCGGGACGGGGGCGCAGATCAGCCTCGCGCTGGAGGACGTCGCGCTGGCCACCGCCGCGAATCTTGGGTTGCTGACCGAGCCGCAAGTCAACGGGACGCAACGCGAGCGGCTGGGCAATGCCATCTATGGTCAGTACGGGCAGGACTTCGTTAGCGGTGACGGGGCTCGATTCATGCTAGTCACGTTGACCGGTAGGCACTTTCGCGACCTGCTCGAGGTCACGGGTACCGGTGCCGCGGTGTCCGCACTCGCCGAGGCGCTGGGTGTGGATTTCGGGTCCGAAGGTGACCGCTACCGATACCGTGACGTGCTGTCGGGCCTGTTCGCCACCTGGTTCAGCGATCACTCGGCCGACGAGATCACCGCCGCGCTCTCCGGCACCACGGTGCTGTTCGAGCGTTACCGCACCTTTGCCGAGGTCGCGGCTGGTCCGAAAGTGACTGCTAATCCACTATTTTCGCGACTGCAGCAACCGGGTCTCGGCGACTACCTCGCCCCCGGACTGCCGGCCGCGTTCGACGGCGCCCATCCGGCCAGCGCACCCGCGCCGGCGCTGGGGCACGACACCGCGGATGTCCTTGCGCGGAACCTGGGCATGACCACCGCCGACATCGAGCGTCTCACGAACGCCAAAACGATCGCCTGCTGAGCAGCTGGAAGGGAAACACAGCACATGACCAAGCTCGCCCAAACCCTCGGGCTGACCGAATTCCAGACCGAGATCATCGCCACGGTACGCCAATTCGTCGAGAAGGAAGTCATTCCCCACGCGGCCGAACTCGAACGAGGCGACACCTATCCGCAGCAGATTGTCGATCAGATGCGGGAGATGGGCCTGTTCGGGCTGATGATTCCGCAGCAGTACGGCGGACTCGGGGAATCGCTGCTGACCTACGCGCTGTGTGTCGAGGAGCTGGCGCGCGGCTGGATGAGCGTGTCCGGCGTGCTCAACACCCACTTCATCGTGGCGTACATGCTGCGCCAGCACGGCACCGACGAGCAGAAGCAGCGGTTCCTGCCCCGGATGGCCGCCGGCGAGGCGCGCGGCGCCTTTTCGATGTCGGAGCCGGAGCTGGGCTCTGACGTCGCCGCGATTCGCACTCGGGCCCGGAGCAATTCCGACGGGACCTACACCATCGATGGTCAGAAGATGTGGCTGACCAACGGCGCCACCTCCACGCTGGTGGCGGTGTTGGTGCGCACCGAGGAAGGCTCGGACAAACCGCACCGCAACCTGACCGCATTCCTGGTCGAGAAGCCGGTCGGCTTCGGCGAAGTCGTTCCCGGCCTGCATATTCCGGGCAAGATCGACAAGCTGGGCTACAAGGGCATCGAAACCACCGAGATGATTTTTGACGGCTATCAGGCCGGCGCGGATGATGTTCTCGGCGGTACCACCGGACAGGGCTTCTTCCAGATGATGGACGGCATCGAGGTGGGCCGGGTCAACGTTTCGGCGCGCGCGTGTGGTGTCGGGTTGCGAGCTTTTGAGCTCGCGGTGCGGTACGCCCAACAGCGCGAGACGTTCGGCAAGCCGATCGCCGAGCACCAGGCCATCGCCTTTCAGCTGGCCAAGATGGCGACCAAAGTCGAAGCGGCACACCTGATGATGGTCAACGCGGCGCGCCTGAAGGACTCGGGCGAGCGCAACGATGTCGCGGCCGGAATGGCCAAATACTTGTGCAGCGAGTATTGCACCGAGGTCACCCAGCAGAGCTTCCGGATCCACGGCGGCTACGGCTATTCCAAGGAATATGAGATCGAGCGGCTGATGCGCGACGCGCCGTTCCTGCTGATCGGTGAGGGAACCAGCGAAATTCAGAAGAACATCATCAGCAAGCGACTGCTCGCCGAGTATCGGGTGTAAGCAGATGAGCGTTCCGGATTTCGCCGCGCGGCCTCAACTTTCAGAGGATGTCGCGCGAATCATCCGTGGGCGGATATTCGACGGCGGCTATGCCGCGGGGTCTTACGTTCGTCTGGACCAACTGGCGGCGGAGTTGGGGATCAGTGTTACACCGGTGCGTGAGGCGCTGTTCGCGCTCCGTGCCGAAGGACTGATCGCACAGCAGCCCCGCCGCGGGTTCGTGGTGCTGCCGGTCACCGGGCGAGACGTGACCGACGTCGCGAACGTGCAGGCCCACGTCGGTGGGGAGCTCGCCGCGCGGGCGGCGATCAACATCGGCGGAGATCAGCTGCACGAGCTCAAGCAAATCCAGGCTCAGCTGGAGCAGGCCTATGCCGGCGACGACCACGAGCGGACGGTTCGGCTGAACCACGAGTTTCACCGGGCCATCAACGTCGCCGCGGACTCGCCCAAACTCGCACAGCTGATGCTGCAGATCACCCGTTACGCTCCCGAATCGGTGTTTCCCACGATCGAGGGCTGGCCCAGCCAGTCGATAAAGGATCATCGCGAGATCCTGACCGCGCTCGAGATACACGACGACAAGCTTGCCCGAGCGGCGATGTCGAAACACCTTGCTGCGGGCGCGGTTCCGCTGATCGATCACCTCGTCGCGCGCGGTGTGGTGGCAGACGGAAGCATTCCGGCCGTTCAGCAGGATCGCAGCAACACGGGCTAGCGCAGCGTTCGTCGCAAAGATTCCTATTGTTGCTGGGCGTGGCTGGGCATACGCTGCCATCAGGGTGGGCAACGAATGGAGAGAAGAAGATGCCGCACACGCTTCGCGCATCGGCCCTGTTCGTTGTAACCGCGACAGCCATCGTGTTCGCGGCTCCGGCGAATGCCGATCTGCTCGACCCGATTCCCGGCAACGGTGTCTTTGTCGTAGGGCCCGACATCGCACCGGGCCTTTACCGGACGGCCGGTTCGGCGTCGACGTTCGGGGTCTGGATCAACAATGTGCCGACACAGGACTCGATGTGTGCGTGGTTTACCTACAGCACGCCCGATGCGAACAAGGAGCATGTGCTCCAGACGAATATCTCGGTCGGTCCGATGTTCGCGAACATCAACACGTCGGTGAAGGCTTTCGAGTCGCAGAACTGTCAGCCCTGGACCCGGGTGCCCTAGGGCTGGTCGGCTTCGATCAACATCTCGCGCAGTCGATGGATGTCGACCTTGCCGGTGCCGCCGCGCGGAACGGCGTCGTCGGAATCCAGCAATAGCCACACCGCCGGAACCTTGAACGCGCTCAGCACAGTCCGCGCCATGTCGCGTAACTGTGCGGCGACCAACCCACGGTCGCCGCACACCACCGCTGCGCCCACCCGTTCACCGACGGCGCCGGGCACATTGGTGACGAAGGCGTTGTCGATGCCCTCGACCGTGCGCAGCGCGCGCTCGACCTCGCTCGGGTAGACAGTCGCGCCGCTGACCTTGAACATGTCGTCGGATCGCCCGTGGTAGAACAGGAACCCATCCTCGTCGAGGTGGCCGAGGTCGCCGGTCGGATAGAAGCCGTCGACGGTGAACAGCTCTTCGCGACTGCGACCGCAAATGCTGCGCAACGTATGCGGCCCGCGGATCTGGATCATGCCCGCGGATCCCGTCGCGACGGGCTCGCCGCTGTCGGTATCGACTATGCGGACTTCCATGCCGCTGAACGGCTTTCCGCAGCTGCCCCAGGCTGTCGCGGGCATGTCCGTGTCGGCGGGGTAGCCGCAGTACGGCCCGAACGCCTCGGTCATGCCGAACAGCGTGGCCCGTGCCCCGGGCGCAGGCCGCTGCTCGGGCGGCAGCAGGGCGTCGAGGCTGCCCGGTCGCAGCGCCGAGAGCACGACGCCGGCCGAGCTCGCGTGCCGTGCCAGTGCCTCGGCCTGATCGGGCCAGCCGCGAAACAGGGTTACCCGTTCGCGCTCCAGCAGTCGCAACGTGCTGGCCGGCCGGGGGATCTCTTCGGTGATCAGGGTGGCACCCGCCAACAGGACGGACAGTATCCCGCTGCCGAAGCCGCCGACCCAGAAGAAGGGCATCGGTAGGTACAGGCGGGTTTCGGAGGTGATGCAACGGGCCGCAAGCCCCGATCGCACGGCGCCCAACGCGTTGCCGTGGGAGTGCACTACTCCCTTGGGTGTTCCGCTGCTGCCGGAGGTGAACATGATGACCAGCGGGTCGGCGGCGGTGACTGTTGCGGTCATCGCGTCGACGATCTGCCTAACCCGGTCACTCGCGGCGGCGTTGTCCAGCTGTCCGATCGACCAAACCTGTCGTAAGGCAGGAAGTTCGAATTGCGGCACCGTCTTCAGGTCGTCGAGATAGCGATGACCGCGGAATTCCTCGACGCTCACCAGGAACTGCACGGCCGCCACCCGCAGCTGCGCGACGAGTTCGCGGGTCTGCAGCAAGGTGCTCAGTGGCACCAGCACCGCACCGATGCGGGTCAGCGCGATCCCGACCTGTACCCAGCGGGTGCTGTTGGGCATGATCAGCCCTACCCGGGTGCCCTTGCCCACCCCGGCCTCGACGAATGCCGCGGCCAAATCGTGTGTGGTCGAATCGAGTTCGCGGTAGCTGAGCCGGGACGTGGGATCGATCACGATCGGCGTGTCCGCGTCGTGGCCGGCTCGAAAGCGGACCAGCTCGTCGATGGTGTGTGCGCTCGGGTCAGGCATCGAAGAGCTTCCGCAGTTGGCGCGTGTCGACCTTGCCACTGGACAGCAGCGGTACGTCGGCTGGGTGCACGGTGATGAACCGCTTGGGGATCTTGTATGCGGACAGTTCGGTTTTGAGGCGTTCGCGCAATGCGGCATCGTCGAACGTCGCAGCGCCGTCCGGCCGGACAACAACCGCGGCGACGAGCTGCCCGCGCCTTGGGTCGGGAAGGCCGATGACGTAAGCCGGCGCTCCGCCGGTGACCTTGGTGATCGCCTTCTCCACTTCGGCCGCCGAGACATTGGCGCCGGCAGTCTTGATCATTGCGCGCAGGCGCCCGACGAAATAGACGAATCCATCGGCGTCGGTGCGCACCAAATCGCCGCTGTGGAACCAGCCGTCGGCGTCGAAGCACTCCTCGCGGCTGCGTTTGTAATAGCTCTGCATCACATAAGGCCCGCGGATACACAGTTCGCCGACCTCGCCGGCGGCAACGTTCTCCGTCGTGTCGGGGTGGACGAGCATCATCTGAAATCCGGGTGCGGGCTTGCCGAAAGACCCCCGCCGCGCTTCGGGCTGGTCGGATTCATCCTCGCCGATCAACACGACGCTGCCGGCCTCGGTCATCCCGAGCATGTTGTGCCGCAGCTCCGGGTCGGCCGGTCTGGTGTCGGGGGCCATGATCGGGTAGAGGTTGCCGCGACGTATCGACGACAGATCACGCTCGGCGTAGCTCGAGTGGTCTACCAGGTGCGCGATCCCGGCCGCGAACCCATTTGTCATGGTTGGATTTTCGTCTTCCAACAGGTCGAGCATCACCCCCGCGTCGGTGGCGTTGGAGCACACCAACGTCGAACCGGCTACCAAGGTGGCAAGCAGACCGAACGCGAAACCGCCGATCCAGAAGAACGGAGAATTGCAGAACAGCTTGTCCGCCTTGGTCAAACCGCGGATGTGGTTGAGGTTGTGCTGATGTCCGAGCAGCGCGCCATGGGTGTGCACCACCCCTTTGGGGGCGCTGGTGGATCCCGATGTGTAGACGATCGCCAGGGGGTCGCAGCCGTGGACGTCCTCTTCTGACGCCTGCAGCAGCTCCGGGTCGACGGCGCCGGCTCGTTGGTACACCGACTCGTGAGTGATTGCAACATGGCGTAATTGCGGTGCGGCGGTACACCACAACCGGGAATCGAGATCGGCGCCCGAAAGAACCTCGGACAGTCGTTGCACGTAATCGTGAGAGCGAAAAGTCAGTGTGGCCAATAGGATTTCGACATCGCTATCGACCAATTGCTCGCGCATCTCAGCAGCCGTGGCGAAGGTGGAAAACGGGATAACCACAGCGCCGATTCGCGCGGCCGCCAGCATCGCGACGACGAACTCGGTGCCGTTGGGGTAAAGCAGCCCAACATGGGTGCCCTTGCCGGCACCGAGCGCGATCAGGCCGCGCGCGAGCTCTGCTGACCGGACGTCGGCTTCGGTGTAGCTGATGCGCTCGGCATCGCAGACGAGCAGAGGGTGTGTTTCCCGGGTGCGGGCCTGATGTCGCAGGATCTCGGCGACGGTGGAATCACCGGGCATGGTCGCGCTGCACCGCGGACTCTTCGAAGAAGCGCCGGATCTCGCTGAGGTCGGCCTTACCCGACGGGGTGCGCGGGATCGTGTCGACGATCGCGATCTCGGTGGGAATCTCATAGCGGGCCAATCGCGTTCGCAGGTACTCCACCAACGCGTCGGCGTCGGTACTGGCGGGCTCGCGTAGTTCCACGACCGCGACGGGAGTCTCGCCGAGTCGCTCGTCGGGCTGCCCGATCACGGCCGCGCCCGCCACCGCGGGGTGGTCCTCCAGTGCGACACGTATGTCGTCGGGCATCACCTTGAACCCACCGCGGATGATCGCCTGATCCGCCCGACCGACGATCCAGAGAAAGCCATCCGCGTCGATGCGCGCCAAATCCGTGGTCCGCATCCAAGCCGCCGTGCGCCCCAACTGCCCCGGCTTGACTTCCAACAGCCCAACCTGGTTCGGCCCGAGCTGCGCGCCGGTGTCGTCGACCACCCGCAACTGCGCGCCCGGGTTGGCCCGCCCGACGCTGCCGCGTTTGGCGATCCAGTAGTCCTGGTAGTCAGTCAGAGTCCAGCCGGCCACTCCGCCACCGAATTCTGTTGCAGCATAGGATGTTAAAACCGGTATGCTGAATTTCTCGGTGAAGGCGTCGGCATCGTCGGCTGACAGCGGGGCCGTGCCACAGGTGACGGCGCGAATGCTGTCCAGATCGGTACGCGACAGGTCGGAGTGCAACACCGTCCGCAATGCGGCCGGCACCAGCGACACCGCGCGGGGCCGGTGCGTGCGTACCGCCGAAGCCCACGCGTTGAGCTCGAAACGTTCCAGTAGCACAAAGGATCTCGCCTCGGCGACACACTGCAGCATCCGGAAGACGCCGCCGATGTGCACCAGCGGGGAGTTCATGATTGCGATACCGCGCCGCAGCTCTGCAGGCGCTGGTGCGTGATCTGGGTCCGGGCCCATCACGCTGCGCGCCAGCATGTCGTAGCTCAGGTCGATTCGCTTGGGCGGACCGGTCGTTCCGCTGGTCAGCATCCGCACCGCTACTTCGGGTGCGGGGATGGCGCGGTAGCCGGGCGGCGCCGGCTCGCCGGGCTCGTCCAGCCGGCCCGTGATCGACAGGGTCGGCGTGCCGGGGGCGACCAGCGTGGCCAGATCGTCGGGTTCGCCGACCACCAGCGGTAGTTGTAGTGCCGCGATATCGGCCCGGGTGCGTTCATCGCCGCGCGACGGGTTGATGGTGACCACCGTGCCGCCGGCCAGCAATACCCCGAGAAACGCCGCCACCTGCCCCGGCCGGTTGCGCAGCAGCATCCCGATCGCAGCGTTGTCGGCGTGCTCGGCGGTCAACGACGCCATCCGCCTTGCCGCCGCGCCGATCTGACCCCACGACAACCATCGACCGTCGTACTCGATCGCCGGTGCGTTCGCCTGCAGATCCAAGACGTCGGCGATCCGTTGGCCCAGCGGATGATCGGTCATCAGCGGATCTTTGGATCGCTGCGCGCGCCCTTGCCGTCGGCGTCCTGCTGTGCCGCCAGCTCGGCGGTGCCCAGCGGGTTGCCCAGCCGGGTGTAGATCAGGCCCTGCTCCAAGGCGGCGCGGTAGGGCTTGTCCAGCGATTCCCAGATCGCCTTCACGGTGCCCTGAGTCGCCGACGGCGGCTTGGCCGCGATCGCCGTGGCAATCTCGTGCGCACGGCCCCACAGCTGATCCGTCGCGACCACCTCGGACACCAATCCGATCCGCAATGCGGTGTCCGCGCTGACCCGCTCGTCGTTGCCCATCAGTGCGATGCGCAACGTTTCGCCCAGGCCGATGCGTCGCATCAGGCCGATCGGCTCCAGCGCGCACACCAGACCGGCCGAGACGTGTGAATCGAAAAACGTTGCGTCGGTTGAGCAGATCACCACATCGGACTCGTTGAGAAAGTAGAACGCGCCCGCGGTAGACATGCCCTGAACGGCACACACCACCGGCTTCCACATCTTCTGCCACTTGGGGCTGAGCAATTCACCGGGATCCTGGTGGTTCCACACGTTTTCGGGTTGCCCGTACGGCGTCTTGATATCCAGCCCGGCGCAAAACGCCCGGCTGCCGGTTGCCAGCAGCACCACCGCATGCACCGACTCGTCGAGTTTGACGATGCGCCAGGCTTGAGCCATCTCCTCACACATCGTGCGGTTGAACGCATTGAGCTGATCAGGCCGATTCAGCGTGATGGTGGCGACATGAGCGTCTGCATCGATGTCAAGGACAATGGTTTCGAAACGCGGGGTACTCAACGGCACTGCCAATTCGGTTTGCGCTTTTCCACAAAGGCCTTGGGGCCTTCGGCCGCGTCCGCGGTGCGCAGCACCCGCTCGCGAAACGTTTCGGCCATGATCTCGGCCTCGTGCAGCGGCACGTTCAGGCCCTTGAGAATGGCCAGCCGGGTTCCCCGAACCGCCAGCGGTGCATTGGAGTTGACGATGTCGGCGATCTCATGGGCCCGGTCCAGCAGGTTGTCGTGCTCGACGACCTCGCTGATCAATCCGAGTTCGTAGGCGCGCTGGGCGCTCATCCGCTCGTGTTTGCCCATCAATGCCATCCGCAGGGCGATCGAGCGGGGCAACACCCGCGATATCCGCACCAGTTCGCGTCCGGCCACCAGCCCGATGCTGACATGCGGATCGAAAAAGGTCGCCTGATCGGACGCGATGACGATGTCGGTCGTCGTGACCCAATCCATGCCGGCGCCACAGCAGATTCCGTTCACCGCGGTCAGCACCGGCTTGGCGTGGTGCGAAACGGCGGGGTGCCCTCCTGCGGTGCCTCCCACTGGTCGTAGGTCGACAGGTACGGCCGCTCGTAGATCACCTTGCCGTCTTCGGGAATCTCTTTGACGTCGGCGCCGGTGCAGAAGGCGCGGCCGGTGCCGGTGACGATAGTCAGCCAGACGTTGTCGTCGTTTTCGGTCTCGTCGTAGGCGGCCCGAAGCTCGGTGATCATGTGCGGGCTGAGCGCGTTGAGGGCATCGGGCCGGTTCAGCGTGATGGTGGCGGTGTGCCCGTCGACCTCGTATTTGATGGTGTCGAACGAGTCAGCAGGCATCCGTGTTCCCTTCGTCTAGCGCCCGGTGCGACTAAAAGCCCATCTGGTCAGCGTCCATCGAACTTCGGCGTCCGTCGTTGCCGAAAGGCTTCTAGGCCTTCTTTGAAATCTGTTGTCCGACAGGATAATTCTAGGTTGAACAGTTCCTGCGTCATGGACTGGCTCAGCGACGCGTGCTGGCCGTAGCTCAGGGCCTGCTTGGCCAGCCCGATCGCGACCGTGGGTCCGTCGGCCAGTCGCGTCAGCAGCTGTTCGACGGCGTTGTCGAGTTCGGCCGGGGCCGTGGCCTGGTGGATCAGCCCCCAGTCGGCCGCGTCCGCCCCGCTGAGCCTCTCACTGAGCAGCAGCAGGCGTCGCGCTCTCGCCACGCCGACCAGTCGGGGGAGCAGCCAGGTGGCACCGGAATCCGGGCTGAATCCACGTTCGATGAACGGCTCCCAGAACACGGCGTCGGTGGCGGCCACCGCGAAATCGGCGGCGAGGGCAAGATTGCAACCCATGCCTACCGCCCAGCCGCGCACGGTGCAGACCACCGGGAGCTGGATGGTTTGCACGAGCTCGATCAGCCGGTGGGCGGCGTGCGGAATCCTGCGCACCAGATCGCCGGTGCGCGGGCGCTGCCCGGCGCCGCTATTGGTCGCGACCCAATCGGCGCCAGAGCAGAAGTCATCGCCGGCGCTGTTCAGGTGAATCGCGCGCAACGAGTCGTCGGTGGCGGCATCGGTCAGCGCACCGACCAGCGTCTCGATCATCAAGTGGGTCAACGAATTACGTCGTTGTGCGCGATCGATGGTTAGTCGCAGAATCGCGCCATCCCGGCGTGCAGTCACCGACCCCTCGGCGTCGGCCGCATCGGCGTCGTTACGCACCGTCGAATCTGGCCTTTCTCAGCGATACAGTTACCCATACAGTAGGCAATGCGATTGATACGCTGTATAAGTTATCAAGGAAACGCTGCCGACGGAACAACTCCGTTGATACCCGGTGAAAGAGGGTCGCATGGCTCCGCGCCGGCGACGATGCAGAGCCGACGGTGATGAGAAGGAGCGGCGCGAATGGGCGAAGCGACACCGATACGCGCCGATGACGCGAAATTCGGCGAGGTGCCCCTTGCTCAGACGGTGGCGGCTGCCGGCGCGATGAGGCGCCTGACCTCGTTGCTGCTGTCGCTCGAACATCCGCACCCGACGGTGGATGCCATGCTGGCGAAGTTCGGCGACTGGGAGAGCGAGCTCACATCGGCGGCCCCGCAGGATCACGCGCCGCGGATCGGTGACGTCGACAATGATCGCCGCCGGGTTTATCTCAACCACGCCACCGATATCGGCGCCTACAACCCGTCCTTTCCCGAATACGCCTTCGATCATCTCGGCGCCGACACCGCCGCCGGGCGGGTCGTCTTTCCGCTGGCCTATGAGGGTCCACCCGGACTGGTCCACGGTGGCTTTCTGTCCGTCTTCTTCGACTGCGTCATCCAGCACCACAGTTGTGTGATGGGGCTGTCCGGCAAGACACGCTCGCTGCACGTGACCTTTCGCCGGCCCACGCCGCTGCTGACCGAGCTGCGCTTCGACATTGTCCGGTCGCAAGTCGAGCGGGGTATCGAGTCGACGGCGCGGCTGCTGCTCGGCGACGAAGTGCTGTGTACCGGCGAGGTCAACACCCTGGCTTCGCAACCGGACAAGCTGACCGGATACAGATTCGGTCGGCGGCGAAAGGAATCCGCTACATGACTGCCTCGAACGACGATCGCGTGCTTTTCGAGGTCGATCGCGGCAAAAGAATCGCGACGATCACACTGAATAATCCCAAGCAGCGCAACTCCTATGACGCGGCCATGCGTGAGGCCGTCGGCCGCTGCCTAGATCAGGTGGCCGACGACGACGATCTGATCGTGGTGTTGCTGCGTGGCGCCGAGGGAGTCTTTTCCACCGGGGCCGACATGAACAATGCGTACGGCTGGTACGGCGACAAGACCAAGGCGCCCGATGATGCCGCGGCCAAGTACCGGCCCAGTCAACGCAGACGACTTACGGTGGACCGCAAATCATTTAGCTTCTACCACAACTTCATGGGCTTCCCGAAGGTGACGGTGGGGGAGATCTCCGGCTACGCGCTGGGCGGTGGCTTCGAGATGGCACTGATGACCGACATCTCGGTGATCGCGCGCGACACGAAGATCGGCATGCCGGCAACGCGCTTCCTGGGCCCCGCGCTGGGCAGCCTGCACATGTTCTTCCATCGGCTGGGGCCGGTCGTGGCTCGGCGCCTGCTGCTGACCGGCGACGTCATTGCGGCCGGCGAGCTGGAACATCTTGGAATCTTCACCGACACTTGTGATCCCGGCGCCGTGACCGCGCGCGCCCGGTACTGGGCCGAGAAGGCAGCGAAGATGCCCGCCGACGGCGTCGTCATCGCCAAGGAAGCGTTCCGCCTCGTCGAGCAGAGCCAGGCCTATAACGGTGAGGAAGTCGCGAGCTATCTCTTCCACGCCTACGGCACCAACCTGCAATTCGGGCCGGACGAGTTCAACTTCGTCAAGACCCGGGCCCAGCATGGCACCAAAGAGGCGTTCCGGTTGCGCGACGAACACTTCCACGTGCCGGAACCCGAAGCATAGTAACCAGTTTCGAGGCAGGCGACCGGGCTACCGGTCTGCGGTCGCCTTGCTCCGGCTACGCGGAGCAGAGGACTTCGTGGTCTTGCTCGCCCGCGATGTCGACGACTTGGCAGGTTTCGATCCCTCGTCGATCAACCCGCTGGCGTGGTCCAGGATGCAGGTGAGGCCGTACTCGAAATTGGTTTCGTCCGGCGCCCCGATCCGGTGACCTATCCGGCTCACCTGGGCGAGCAGCGGAGTCTTTTCGGGATCGATGGAGACGGCATCCTCGATCGCGCGCGGACCGACGTCGGAGGACTGGTTCTTTTCGTAGAGGCGCTGCAGCACCACCGAGCCGCGGACGTGGACCGACACCGCTGAATACGTGTCGAAGGCGTCTTCGGGCGACAGGCCGGCCTCGACCAGATTGGAGATCGCCTTCTCCATCTCCAGGGCGCCCAGTCTCGCGGCCTTCGGACTCAGCGCGGCGCGAATCAATATCAGGTCGCACAGAATTGGGTTGCCCATGAACGTCTTACGCATCAGGCGCGCGTGGTTGCGCAGGGTTTCCCGCCAATCGCTGGCCTCGACATAGGGCGTGGCGAACACATACTTGCTCAACGCGCGGTCGGTCATCGCATTGAGTAGATCGTCCTTCTTGCGGAAATACCAGTAGATGCTGGTAACACCGACGCCGAGATGTTTGCCGAGCAGCGGCATGCTCAGGTTGTCAATCGATACTTGCTCCGCGAGTTCGAATGCGCCGCTGATGATGTCATCGGGATTGATGGACCCGCGTTCGCGCCGTTGACGCTTATCAGCGGTTGCCTGCTTTGCCACTACCGGCACCTCCATCAAAATGTATCCTGTGCGTACGGTCTGCAACCGTGCCACCGATTGAACCAAATCTACTCCGCAGATGTGCTCCCACCTGCGTATATGTAGGTGTGTCGCCGTTCGGGTATGACCGTCAACCGGGCTCTCGTACGCTTTTCCATCTGCTACTGTAATACCTATCGTAGGCTTTTTGGTATATGCGGCTGAACGGGCAAAGATGACCGGACGTAAGCCATTGGCCGCCTCGCCGGATCAGCCGCGGACATCGCGATGGACTTAGGGCTGGCGAATGCGACAGCGGTCGTTGTCGGTGGTAGCCGCGGCATGGGTTTGGCCGCGGCCCGTTGCCTCGCCGAGGACGGTGCCCGGGTGGCGCTGGTGGGCCGAACTCGCGGCTCTCTCGATAGCGCGGTGACCGACTTGACGGATCGCGGAAGTCCGGATGCCCTGGGATTCGCCGCTGACATCGGCGATGCGGCCGACGTCGACAGAGTGTTCGGCGAGATTGCCGCCCGATGGAACGGCGAACTCAACGTGCTGATCAACACGGTCGGACCGGGAGCACCGGGCAGTTTCGAAGACCTCACCGACGAACAGTGGCGTGAGTCCGTCGAAGACGGTGTGATGGGGATGGTGCGCTGCGTGCGGTCGGCGCTTCCGTTGCTGCGCAAGGCCCAATGGGCGCGGATCGTCAACTTCTCGGCGCATTCCACACGGCGGCAAAGCGTCCTGCTGCCCGCCTACACCGCGGCCAAATCGATGCTGACGAGCGTCTCAAAAAACCTGTCCCTGTTGCTCGCCAAAGACGAGATCCTGGTCAATGTGGTGTCACCAGGCAGCATTGCGTCCGAGTCGCTGGTCGGCTGGGCCGACTCGGTCGGTGTCGACGGCAACGATCCCTATCGCCTGATGGAGGCCATTGCCAAGCACTTTGGGCATCCGGCCCATATGCCGCGGGCCGGCCTGCCGGAAGAGATCGGGCCCGTCGTCGCGTTCCTCGCGTCGCGGCGCAACTCCTACATGACGGGCGCGAACATCAACGTCGACGGTGGATCAGACTTCATCTGATCTCAAAATCGCTTGGCCGACAGAAGGAGTGGACTATGGCGACAGCTTCGCAGGCGCGCACGTGGGCGCGCGGAGCGTTGCGGGGTATCGGCGACTCCCTCTACACGCCGTTCTGCGGCGCCGACGGCGACGACATCGACTGGGACGCCTATCGGACGTTGGTGCGTTACTGCGTCGGTGATCTCGGACACCCGATGTTGTGGTGTACCAGCGGAATCGCCGAGTTCTGGTCGCTGACCCTCGATGAGCGCAAACGTCTGTTGGAGGTGGCGGTCGAGGAGGCGCGCGGTATCAATCCCGGCGTCGTGGTGCAAGCCTGTACCGCCGCGATGGCGCCCAAGGACTGTTTGGACCTAACGCTGCACGCCCAGCAGGCGGGCGCAGACATCGCGTACATCCAAACGCCGATGATGGAGGCCCACGGCGGCGAAGGCGTGCTGCGGTTCTTCAAATACGTCGCCGCGCGCACGGATATCGCACTGGGCATGTTCAATTCCCCGTCTTCGGGTTATGTGCTGACGCCGGCCGAAAGTGCCCGGATTTATGACGAGGTGCCCGCGGTGTGCGCCACCAAGGAGGGCGCGTTCCGGCCGGCGAGCAGCCGAATGCTGCATGAACTGGCACCCGGCCTGGTGGTATGGGAATGTGACAAGACGGTTTACCGCGCCGGATGGTTGCGCGACGGGATCGTCTGTCCGGCACAGCTGGGTACCGCGGGCTACCTGTTCGAAACTCCGCAGCGGCGACTGTTTTCCGAGTATTGGGACCTCGTGCTGTCCGACAAGCTGGTTGAGGCAATGGATTACGGCCGCGATTCCGGCTTGGACCAATTCGATCTCGACCTCGGACCGTGGTGGACGTGCTACCCGGGGCGATCGGATTACTTCACGCACTGGGGAGCGGCGTTCAAATACGCGGCCTCGGTGCTGGGCTTGCCGATAGGTGCCTACCCGCATTCGCGGCCACCGCAAGCGGAGCTGCCCGCTGAGGCCAAAGCCCAAATCGAGACGGCTTACCGCCGGCTCGGCCTCCTCGAATCGTAGCCAAAATCCTTGTGCTGCATGCCTATGTAAAGACCCGGCCACCGAAGCGGTGACCGGGCCTCGCGTATGCGCTTCGATTAGTTTTGCTCGGCGCGCTCACGTGCCTCGTGAATTTTCGCCTCGGCACGAGCTTTATCGGCTTCAGCCTCGTTCTTGGTGGCGTTACGCAGCGCCTCCGCCTTGTCCTGCTGCGCCTGACCTTCGCTGATCCAGTCGTTGCGACCCGCGACCGTACCGACTACTTCCTTGGCCTTGCCCACAACGTCATCCATGACGCCCTTGATGATGTCAACCATTGGCGTTTCCCTCCTCCTGCCTAGTGGGTGCCTCCAGTACCTCTTCCCGATCACTGGATGCGGGAAAACCCGATCGGGAGTGGCGCTCGCCACAGCATCAGTTGACCAGCCCGTTCGCGGCTGCTTTCGCCGAAGTGACGCCCACCGGCGCGCTCCGTTCGCCGTCCACTGCAGGCGCTGCGGCCGTGTCCACCCGCGCAGGTTCGCCGCGGGTTCGACGCCGTCGTGCCCAAACCACGAGTCCGACGAGGGCGCCTATCGATCCCAGCGCGATCAGAAGTTGCAAGCCCGCCCACGCCACCTCGATCTTCAGAATCGCTGAGCGCGCTTGCTTCACCCGGTGCACAATCGCTTTTGCTGCCGCCTTCACGCACTGATCCCCTCAGCTACCGGTTGTTCAAGTCCTCGTGTTGGTAACCCGGTGAGTCGCCGTCCCAAACAATGCGAGGCGCATTCAGTGCGCTCCGACCGCGCTTGAGATCCGTGAAATCCGCTGTTTGGCGTGGGTTCGCGAGCCCGTGGACAGAGTTGTGGAATGCAGTACCGATAGGTATACAGTATGGGTACAAAGCCCAGTGAATCCCGTCGTTAAACCATGAGGAGGTACCGCGGAAGATGGCCGGCAGCGACAGTGCCTCCCAGGACTCTCAAGCCGACGACGCGGTGCTCTACGAGACCACCGAAGCCGGGGTCGCCATCCTGACGTTCAATCGTCCGGACCGCCTCAACGCGTGGGGGCCCGACATTGCGGCCGGGTTCTACGCCGGCATCGACCGCGCCGAATCCGATCCCACCATCCGGGTGATCGTGCTGACCGGCCGGGGCAGAGGATTTTGCGCCGGCGCCTACCTGGGCGCGCCGAGCCCAGCGGCCAAGGTCGGCGAATCGATGGAGAAGGCCGGCCAGACGAACCTCGCCGACTTGGTCGGCGAACGGCCGCCGCACTTCGTCACCACGCTGCGCAAGCCCGTCATCGCCGCCGTCAACGGTTCGTGTGTCGGCATCGGTCTGACCCAGGCGCTGATGTGCGATGTCCGGTTCGCTGCCGCAGGCGCCAAGTTCGGCGCGGTGTTCGCGCGCCGCGGACTGATCGCCGAATTCGGCATCTCCTGGATCCTTCCGCGTCTGACCGGTATGGCCGTCGCCCTCGATCTGTTGCTGAGCGCTCGCACGTTCCTCGCGGCGGAGGCCGCCGAGCTGGGCCTGGTCAAAGAAGTCGTCGCGGCCGACGACCTGATGAAGCGTGTCCTGGAATACGCCGAGGACATGGCCGCCAATTGTTCACCCACATCGATGGCGGTGATCAAGCGTCAGGTCTATGGCGACACTACCCGCGATGTCGTGGACGCCACTTCGCTTGCCGACGCCCTGCTGCAGGAGTCTCTGCCGCGGCCGGACGTCATCGAAGGGATCACGAGCTTCCTCGAGAAGCGGCCCCCGCAGTTTCCATCACTGCGCCCGACAGAAGCTTAGTACCAGGGAAGGAAGATCATGAATAGCCTGAGCTACAAGGCCATTGACGTCGATAACCACTACTACGAGCCGTTGGACTCGTTCACCCGCCACCTGGACAAGGCGTTCACGAGCCGTGGCGTGCAGATGGTCAGTCAGGGCAAGCGCACATTGGCTGTGATCGGGGGGCAGGTCAACCACTTCGTCCCGAACCCCACCTTCGACCCGATCATCGTGCCCGGCTGCCTCGACCTGTTGTTCCGCGGTGAGATCCCAGAAGGCGTCGATCCAGCGTCGCTGATGAAGGTCGAGCGGATGGCCGAACACCCCGAGTATCAGAACCGCGACGCCCGCATTTCGGTGATGGACACCCAGGACATCGACACCGTCTTCATGTTGCCGACCTTCGGGTGCGGGGTCGAAGAGGCGCTCAAGCACGATATCGACGCGACGATGGCGTCGGTGCACGCGTTCAACCTGTGGCTCGACGAGGACTGGGGCTTCAACCGTCCGGATCGCCGGATCGTTGCCGCGCCGATCATCTCGCTGGCCGACCCGGTCAAGGCCCTCGAAGAAGTCGATTTCGTGTTGGCCCGGGGAGCCAAGCTGGTGTTGGTGCGTCCGGCGCCGGTGCCCGGCTTGGTCAAGCCGCGGTCGCTGGGGCATCTCAGCCACGACCCGGTCTGGGCCCGGCTGGCCGAGGCGGGAGTACCGGTGGGATTTCACCTCAGCGACAGCGGCTATCTGCACATCGCGGCGGCATGGGGCGGCAAGGCGACGTTCGAAGGATTTGGTGCCAAGGACCCGTTGGACAACGTGCTGCTCGACGACCGTGCCATTCACGACACGATGGCCTCGATGATCGTGCACGGTGTGTTCACCCGGCATCCAAAGCTGAAGGCGGTCAGCATCGAAAACGGTTCGTATTTCGTGCATCGGCTCGTCAAGCGCCTGAAGAAGGCGGCCAACACCCAGCCGCGCGACTTCCCCGAGGACCCGGTGGAGCAGTTGCGCAACAACGTGTGGATCGCCCCGTACTACGAGGACGACCTGCCGGAGCTGGCCGAGGTGATCGGCGTCGACAAAATCCTGTTCGGCTCGGACTGGCCGCACGGCGAAGGCCTGGAGCTGCCGGTATCGTTCGCCGAGGAACTCAAAGACTTCAGTGCATCGGACGTCCGAAAGATCATGCGCGACAACGCGTTAGATCTGCTCGGTGTCAAAGCCACTGTAGCGGCGTAGGCAGCGTGGCCCGTGAGTGAATGGACCGTCGGGGCTGTTCTCGACGCCATCGCGGACGTCATCGGTGACCGGGTGATGACGGTGTGCGGAACGCGGCGCAGCACCTTCGCCGAGTCGGCCAGCAGGACCAGTCGGTTGGCGAACTTCTTGAACGCCAACCGCTTCGGGGCGTACCGAGAGCGCGACACGCTGAACCGCTGGGAGTGTGGTCAGGACCGTGTCGCGCTGCTGATGTACAATGACCTTTACCCGGACGCGGTGATCGCGTGTCTGAAAGCCCGGGTGGTCCCGGTCAACGTGAACTACAGCTATTCGCCGCGGGAGATCGCCGATCTGCTCACCTACATTCGGCCCCGCGGCATCATCTATCATTCCTCGCTCGGCGCGCGGTGTGCCGAGGTGCTGCCGAGCGACGGTGCCGAGCTGCTGATCTCGATCGACGATGGCAGCGGCGCCGCCGAACTGCCGGGCGCGGTATCGCTGGATGATGCGCTGGCGCAGGGTGGCTCGGGCCAGCTCGCCCCGGGATCGCCCGACGACTTGATCATGATGTGCACCGGCGGGACGACGGGCCGTCCCAAGGGAGTCCTGTGGCGTCAAAGCGATATGTACGTCGCATCGATGGTCGGCGCCGACCACGCAAGCGTCGACGAGATCCACGCCAAGGTACGCGGCGGCGGCCAGTCGTGGTTCGCGGTGTCTCCGCTGATGCATGCCGCCGGCATGTGGACCGCCTTCTCGGCGATCATGAACGGGTTCACGGCGGTGCTCTATGACGGCCGGGGGAAACTGGACGTGCGCGCGGTTTGGGAAACGGCCGAGCGCGAAGGAGTCGGCATGATGACCATGGTGGGCGACGCCTACGCCGGCCCGTTGGTCGCCGAGTTGGCGCGAGGTTCCTACGATCTATCGAAGCTGAACGGGATCGGAACCGGCGGGGCCGCAACGAATCCGAAGTTCAAAGCTGCACTGATGGAAAAGCTGCCACAGCTCACCATCATCGACGGCTACGGCTCGTCGGAATCCGGGAACATGGGGTTCGGGCACAGTCAGCGCGGTACCCAGAGTGAGACTTTCGCGCTCCGCGAGGGTGGCGCGGTGGTATCGGAGGATCGCAGCAGATTCTTGGAGCCCGGCGATCCCGAGATCGGCTGGGTGGCGCGCAGCGGCCGGATTCCGTTGGGCTACTTCAACGACGCTGAGGCCACCGAGCGCACCTTTCCCGAGATCGACGGCCTACGGGTGGTGATCCCCGGCGACCGGGCGAGCATCGAATCCGACGGCACCCTGCGCCTGTTCGGACGCGATTCGCTGGTGGTGAACACCGGCGGTGAAAAGGTATTCGTCGAAGAGGTCGAAGAGGTGCTGCGCACCCACCCCGGCGTCGCCGACGCGCTGGTGGTGGGCCGGCCCAGTGAGCGGTGGGGTCAGGAAGTGGTCGCGCTGGTCGCGGTGGCGCCGGGCGCCGGTGTCGAGGACGCCGAGCTGGCCACCCTGTGTAAGTCGCAGCTGGCTCATTTCAAAGCGCCCAAGGCAATCCTGTTCGTCGAACAGATTCAACGTCTCGGCAATGGCAAACCAAACTACCGGTGGGCTACCCAAGCTGCTGCAGAACAGCTTTCGGATCCCGCACTGGCCGGCGTCGATGCGGAAGGACGCGGATGACCGACAAAGCGATCGACTGCCTGATCAATGTGCACTTCGGCGAGACCGGCTCGCAGCCGAACTGGATGCTGAAGGTCCGCGACGACTATTTCAAGGGCCCGAAATCGATGTTCGAGCCGGTGGATTTGTCGGAGTTGCTCGACGAGATGGACGCCCACGGTGTGTGCAAGGCGATCCTGATGGACAACCTCGCGAGCCCGTCGACGACGGCGCGCAAATTCGTTGACGCCAAACCGGATCGGTTCGCGTTGGCGATGGGGGGCATCAATCTGCTGCGCCCGGTGCAGCCGCTGCGCGAACTAGCCGCAATCCGGGCCGACCTGCCGGTCGCCTATGCCGTAGTGGGACCTAGCTTTTGGGGCGACGGCCAGTATCCGCCCAGTGATGCCGTGTATTACCCGCTCTATGCGAAGTGCGCAGAGCTCGAGCTGCCGCTGTGCGTGAACACCGGCCTGCCCGGGCCGCCGATCCCCGGCGAGGTACAAAATCCCATTCACCTGGACCGGGTGTGTGTGCGATTCCCCGAACTGAAGCTGTGCATGATCCACGGAGCCGACCCGTGGTGGGACGTCGCGATCCGGTTGATGCTCAAGTACGCCAACCTTCGGCTGATGACATCGGCATGGTCGCCGAAGCGGCTACCGGAAAGCCTGCTGCACTACATGCGAACCCGCGGCCCGAACAAGGTGATCTACGCGTCGGACTGGCCGGTGCTGCGGATGCACCGGGTAATCCCCGAAGCACGGGCGCTGGACCTTCCTGCCGAGGTGCTGGACAACTACCTCTATAACAATGCAGAGGACTTCTTCTTCGGCGCCGCGCCGACCCCTCAAGAGGAGCAGTGACGATGGACCGTTACGAACTGCGCAGGATCGACTACAGCCTGTCCGAACACCACGTGGATTTGCAGACCGTCTACAAGCAGTTCTTCAAGACGCACTGCCCGATCGAAACGGTCCGTGCCGCAGAAGCTTCGGGTTTCGACAAGGACCTATGGGAGCGGCTCTGTGCGATGGGCGCCACCACCATGGCGCTGCCGGAGTCCTGCGGGGGCGACGGCGCCACGCTGGTGGATCTCACTCTGGTGGCAGAGGAGATCGGGCGTTCGCTGGCTCCGGTTCCGTGGATCGACCACGTCTGTGCCGCGCGGTTGCTGGCCAGCCTCGGCGTATTGAGCGATGACACCGCGGGCATCGTCAACGGAGAACAGCTCGCCGCCCTGGACGCACGCATCGACAGTGTGTCCGGTCCCCGGCTGATACCCACCGGATCGATCGCCGACCATATCGTCGCTCGCGACGGGGACGACATCGTCCGCCTGACCTTTGGTACCCGCCCGGCCAAGGTCGATAACATCGGCCGGTTACCGATGGCGTGGGTGGACCCGGCCGTCGCCGATACCCGGACCGTCGTGGCTCATGGAGCCGAGGCGTTCGCGAAATACGAACGTGCACTGGATGAATGGCGACTGCTCACCGCGGCGGCGCTGGTCGGCCTGGTCGAGGAGACGATGACGATAGCGGCCGAGTTCGCCAAGAGCCGCTACACGCTGGGTGTGCCCATCTCGACGTTGCAGGGCATCTCGCACCCGTTGGCGAACATGGCAATCACCGTTGCGGGCGGGCGCAACTTGGCGCGCCGTGCCGCGTGGTTCTTGGACAACGAGCCCGATGAGCGTCCCGAGCTGGCGCCTTCGGCGTTCGTGTTCATGGCAGAAGAGGCCGCGAAGGCGGCCACGATGGCGGTCCATATTCAAGGCGGCCTTGGTGTTTCGTCGGAGGCCGCCGCGACCGCGTACCTGGTGCGCGCCCACGGCTGGCCGCTGGCCGGCGGCGACCCAGGGGCCACCGCCACCCGGGTTGCCGAGATCGTGACCGCCCGCGAGAGTGCGGCCCAGGCCGCCCGCGGCTAGGACAGGAGCCAACCGATGGATTTCTCCCGCGTCGAGCTAGCTGACGAGGATAGGGCCTTTTTCGATGAAGCCCGAAGCTTTTTGGCAACGCAGGTGACCGACGAGGTCATTCGGCGAGACCGCGAGACCGGCGACAACTTCGACGAGGGTGTGCACCTGGCTTTCGGGGCCGCCGGCTATTTGGAAAAGGAATGGAGGCCGTCGTCCGACGGCGGGTTCAGCCGGGTGCAGCGGCGAATCTGGGAGCTGGAGAAACGCCGGGCGCATGTGCCGTGGGTGACGTGGGGCACCACCGCGATGGTGGCGCGTTCGGTGGAGAAATTCGGCAAACCCGAGCTTGTCGCGGACGTGATGCCGAAGGTGTTCAGTGGCCACGTCCGTTTGTGCCTGGGCTACACCGAACCCGAAGGCGGCTCCGATATCGCCACCTGCAAGACGCGCGCGGTGCGCGACGGTGACAGCTGGGTGATCAACGGCTCGAAGATGTTCACCACCGGCGCGCACAACTGCCAATATGTCTTCCTGATCACCAACACCGACCCCGAGGCGCGAAAGCATAAGAGCATCACCATGTTCCTGGTTCCGCTGAACTTACCCGGCATCGAGATCCAGGGCATTCGGACGGTCGACGGCGACCGCACCAACATCGTCTATTACAGCGACGTGCGTGTCGACGACAAGTACCGGCTCGGTGACGTCAACGGTGGATGGACGGTGCTGCGTGAGCCACTCAACGTCGAGCATGGCGCCGTGGCGGCCGCGCCCGACGGCTTGCAGGACAACTCGATCATGATGCACCAGGCCGGCTTCATGGCAGCCGCAGTGGACAACGCCGTAGCGCGCGTCACGCAGCCGGACGCCGGCGGACACCGGCGCAGCGAAGACAAGTCGGTGGCATATCGCCTGGGACGCAGCTTCGCTCGAGTTGAGGCTGCGTTGAGCGCGTCCAGCATCTTTGGGCGCGTCGCGATCGCACAAACGATGCGGGACGTCTCCCCGGAACTGATGGACCTGCACGGTGCCGCGGCGTCGTTGCCGTTCGGGGCCGACGGCGCCGCCGACGACGGCAGCGCCGAGTACGCGTACCGCTTTGCCCCGCTGGTCGGGATTTACGGCGGCACGCTGGAGGTGTTTCGGAACATGATCGCGCAGCACGTGCTTGGGCTCGGCAAGCCCAATTACTCACCGCCGGCGGCGAAGGTCACCTGATTCGACGAGCGCCGCAAAAGCGCGGTGTAACCGCTCAGGCGCTGGCGAGTGCCGGAGGCTTGGCGGCGTTGCGATCGGGGTTGGCGATCGGCAGACCCATGAAGCGGCGTGCGTTGTCGCCCATGAAGTCGTAGGTGCGCCGTTCGTCCATGTCGTCGGCGTACTTCCAGAAACCCTTTGGCTCGGCGAGTCCCTCGGGGTGTGGGTAGTCGGAACCGAACAGCACCCGGTCCCAGCCGACCGTGTCGACGACATCGGCCACACAGCCCTCCCAGAAGGGGCTGACCCAGATGTTTCGCCGGAACACCTCGTGCGGGTGCTCGGGGAAGTTCTGCGGCATCTTCTTCTGTAAGTCTTCAAAGTCGTGAAACAGCGGGAAGATTCACGAACTGCCGTTCTCGACGCTGGCGATGCGCAGCTTAGGGAAGCGGCTCAGCGTTCCGTGACAGATCAGGCTGGTGATCATGTCCGCAATTTCCCGGTGGCCCAACGTCATCCAGCGGAAGGCGCTCATGGCCATGAAACTCTGGGTGTGGGGCGGCTCCCATTTGGCGACGTAATCGTCCAGCGGTGGGTAGCTGGCGTGCAGCACGATCGGCAGCCCGGCGGCCTCCACGTCACGCCAGAAGGGATCGAACTCCGGCAGTGCCGGGGAGCGCCAGCCGTGAATCCCGTTCACCGGGCCCGGTTTGATCAGCGCGGCGCGAACACCGTTGTCCAGCAGGTACTCCAGCTCGCGCTGGGCGGCGTCGACCTCGGACAGATTGATGATCGGCGTGGAGAACACCCGGTCTTCGTAGTTGTAGGTCCAGTGCTCGAGCATCCACTGGTTCAGCGTGTGGATGATCGCGAGCGTCAACTCGGGATCGTCGGCCGAGGAGTGTTCGACCAGGCTGGCCAGCGTGGGGTAGTTGAGGGCCTCGACGACGCCCTGGCGGTCGAGTTCGGCGATGCGGTCGGCCGGATTGCGGGTGGCCTCCGGTGCCTCGATCGCCTTGCCCTGCATTTCGCGCAGCGTCAGCCCTTCGGTGTTCTGACCGGCGAAGAACTTCTCGTGTGCGCCCGGTGCGGCGACGCGTTCGAAGGTCGGGTTCGGGATGAAGTCAGAAACCTTGTTGTTGATAATGATTCGGGTCTGCCGCCCGATCTGGGCGAACTGGACGGCTCGCGAGTACTTCTCCGGCAGATACTTAGTCAACGACTCCGAGGTTTCGTACATGTGCTGGTCGGCGTCAAAGATCGGCGCCTGGGTGAACTGAGCCATCGAATGTCCCGTCAGGTCGTCAGGATGGTCGCCGCGGCGGTGCCGGGCGCGCCGTACAGCTGGGTGAACCCCACCTTCGGATTGCCGGGCACCTGGCGATCGCCCGCCTCACCGCGCAGTTGGCGCACGATTTCGTGGATCTGGCGCAGCCCAGAGGCGCCGATGGGCTCGCCGTTGGCGATCAGCCCGCCGTCGGTGTTGACGGGCATCGGGCCGCTGATCTCGGTGGCGCCGTCGGCCAGCAGCTTCTCCTGGTCGCCGTGCTCGCAGAACCCGCACTCGGCCATGTGGATGATTTCGGCACCGGCGTCGGTGTCCTGCAACTGGATCACGTCGACGTCGCCGGGGGCGACGCCGGCCTTCTCGAATGCGGTGCGGGCGGCGTAAACCGTTGGTGCCACGTCTTCTTCGACCGGAGCGCAGGTGGTGTTGACCTCATAGGCGCCGTAGCGCCGGGTGCGGACTTCCACCGCTTTCAGATAGACCGGCTTCGCGGTGTAGCGGTGTGCGATGTCGGCCCGACACATGACCGCCGCCGCGGCACCCTCGTCGGGTGCGCAGAACATGTACTGGGTCAGCGGGTAATTGAGCATCGTCGAGTTGAGGATGTCCCCCTCGGGGATCGGCTTGCGGCGAAAGGCATTGGGGTTCAACGCGCCGTTGCGGAAGTTCTTGGCGGCGACCTTGGCCAGCGTCTCCTGGGAGATGTTGTGGTCGTGCAGGTAGCGGTTGGCCTTCATGCCGAAGAATTGCGTGGTCAGGTACTGGCCATTTTCCGCATACCAGCTCGGCATGCCGACCAGCGCCGGATCTTCGGTGAACGCTCCGCGGGGATGCTTGTCCAAACCGATCGCGATGCCGATGTCGTAGTCGCCCAACCGGATTCCGTCCGCACAGGCCTTGAGGGCACTGGCCGCCGTGGCGCAGGCGTTGAACACATTGGTGAACGGGATGCCGGTCAGGCCGACCATGCCGACGATCGCGTCGGGATTGGCGACCGTCCAGCTGCCGCCGGTGGCGAACTGGACGTCCTTCCACTCGATA
The DNA here is from genome assembly GCF_025823255.1 of Mycobacterium montefiorense. Lineage (NCBI taxonomy): Bacteria > Bacillati > Actinomycetota > Actinomycetes > Mycobacteriales > Mycobacteriaceae > Mycobacterium > Mycobacterium montefiorense. The sequence goes on from NZ_JACKVL010000008.1 coordinate 145,812, forward strand.
CCGGCGTCGGCGACTGCGGCCATGATCGCGTCGACGCCCATCTGCATCGCCGACTTGCCTTCGAACCGGCCGAACGGATGTAGGCCCACGCCAATAATGGCCACGTCATTCATGCAATGGCTCCTGCATTCTTGAGTTCCTCGATGCGGTCCCAGTCCATGCCGATCTCCATCAGCACGATTTCGGTGTGTTCGGAGGCCTGCGGCGCCCGGGTGGTATCCAACGGCTCGTGGTTGAACTGGACCGGGCCGCGCACTACCTTGAACGGCGCTCCGCCGGCGGCGACTTCGACTTCGGCGATCATGTCGTTGGCGATGGCCTGCTCGTCGTTGGCCAGGTCGATCAGGCTCTGGAACGGCGCCCACTGGCCCTTCATCGTCTTCAGGTGCTGGCGCCAGTACTCAAAGGGCTTGGCGGCGAAGGATTTCGCGATCAGTTCGGCGGCCGCGTCGGCGTTCTGAATCAACGGGAGCACCTCGGAGAAACGCTCGTCGTCGGCGGCCTCGGGGATGCCGAGGTGTTCGAAGGTGTCGCGGATGATGCCGGTCGGGCTGATGATGCACAGGTTGATCGTGCCGCCATCGGATGTTTCGTAGTTGCCCATGAACGGATTCACCGAGACCGCGCTGGCCGAACCCGGCATCGGGGTGCGCATCACCTCTCCGGTCTCCATACCCTGCGTCATGCTGGCGCCGGCGGCCCACCACGCCGTGCTCAGCAGCGACACATCCAGTTCGACCGCCTCGCCGGTGCGCTCGCGATGCAGCAGCGCGGCCGAGATACCGCCGGCGATGAACATGCCGCCGATGGAATCGCCGAACGCGGGAATGCCTTGTCCCAGTGCGCCGCCCAGCTCCTCCGGTGTCAGCGCGTAGCCGATGCCGCTGCGCGTCCAGAACGCGGTTCCGTCATAGCCACCGACATTGCGCTCGGCGCCCTTGTCGCCGTAGGCCGAACCCCGGGCATAGATGATGTTCGGGTTCGCCGCGCGGATGTGCTCGACGTCGAACTTGTGCTGTTGCCGCTGGGACGGTTTGTAGTTGGTCAGAAACACATCCGAGGTTTTGGCCAGCGCGTAGATGACTTCCTGGCCGCCGGGGGTGGAGACGTCGATCCCGACGCTGCGCTTGCCGCGGTTGGGATGTTCCATCAGCGGATGCCGGTCCGGGTTGACCTGAATGCCGCCCATGTTGAGGAAGCCACGTTGAGTGTCGCCGCGCAGTGGGTGCTCGACCTTGATCACGTCCGCGCCCCAGTCCGCGAGGATCGCTCCCGCCGCCGGGACGAAGGTGAATTGCGCAACCTCGAGGACACGAATGCCCTGCATTACCTTGACCATTTCTCCCACCAGCCTCGTCTCGACGTCAGAAGACCTATCGCGGACGCTACTTGGCGTCGAACGTCACGGGAAGCGCCGTCGGCGATCGGAAGGGCTGGCCGTGGATGTGCGGGTCGTCATCGGTGAGCACGGTGAAGTTGGTCAGCCTGTTCAGCAGGCATTCGACCGCGACCCGAGTCTCCAGCCGCGCCAGGTGCAGACCCAGGCAGGTGTGCTCGCCGGCGGCGAACGAGATGTGCGGCATGGCCTTGCGGAAGATGTCGAATTCTTCGGCCCGCTCCCAGCGTGCTTCGTCGCGATTGGCCGAGCCGATGCACACGCCGACCACCGAGCGCTGTGGAATTGTCACGCCTTCCAGCTCGACGTCCTCGGTGGTGAACCGCTGCACGGTAGTCAGCGGCGTCTCGTAACGCAGACCCTCCTCGATCGCCGGGCCGATCAGCTGGTGATCGGCCTGCACCGCGGCGAACTGCTCGGGATGGGTGAGCAACAGATACAACAGGTTTCCGGACGATCGGTAGGTGGTTTCCAGGCCGGCGGGCAGCAGCAGCCGCAGGAAGGAGTAGATCGCCTCGTCGGTCAGCTTTTCGCCGTCGATCTCGGCGGTGACCAGATCGCCGATGATGTCCTCGGTGGGCTTGGACTTGCGCTGCTCGATCTGCTCGACGAAGTAGTCCTTCAGCGCCGCGGACGCCTCGAAGGCCTTCTCGTAGTTGACGTGGTAGCTGATCAACTGCACCGCGCGCTTGCGGAACATCGGCAGGTCTTCGTCGGGCAACCCCAGCAGCCGGGCGATGACGCGGGTCGGGAACTCGAAGGTGTAATTGCGGATCAGGTCGGCGTTGCCGGTTTCGATGAATTCGTCGATCAGCGCGTTGCAGATCGGCCGGACGATGGTCGGCTCCCACTGCGCCAGTGCCCTGGACTTGAACGCCGCCGACACCAGGTTGCGGTGTTCGCGATGCTTCTTGCCCTCCATCGCCAGAATGGTCGGCCCCATGAACAGGCCGATCGTCTTATCGTAGGGCCGGGAACTGAACACCCGCCCGTCCCGGAATACCGTGTTGACGGCGTCGAACGACACCGCGGAGTACTCGTTCTTGGGCAGCATGGACTCGGGTGTCTTGGTGTAATCCATGACCGTGCCGCGGAAAACACCCGATTGACGGCGCTTGTGCGCGAAGTACGGATAGGGGTCGCGCACGCTGACGGTTTCCTCGCCGGTGCCGGCGGTGTGAACGTTTGTCGTCACCTAAATCTCCAGCATCTTCTTCCGTCTCAGCACGAATGGGCCGTCGTTACGTAAGATCGTACTGTAATTACTACAGTAGACAACATGGGCTTAGGATCGGCGGCGTCATGAGCACACTCGATGACCGTGCTGACAGCACCGTCGAACAGCAGCGGGCGACCTTGGGTGCGATTCTGGCCCGCCAGCGCCGGGCTTTCGTCGCCGACGGGCCACCCGGCCTGGCGCTGCGGCGCAACCGGATCGACCGGCTGATGGCGCTGGTCCTGGACAACACCGACGCGTTCGTCGATGCCATGGCCATCGATTTCGGCACCCGGTCCAAGGCGGCGACGTTGTTCACCGAGGTCATCGGCATGATCTCGGTGATCGAGCACACGAGATCTCATGTCGCTCAATGGATGCGGGCGACCAGGCTGATGCGCGCGGCCGGACTGTTCGGGCTGCGCGCCGAGGTGCGGCCGTCGCCGCTGGGCGTGGTCGGCATCATCGGGCCGTGGAATTTTCCGCTCAATCTCGTGGTGTTGCCCGCCGCGACCGCATTCGCCGCGGGCAACCGGGTGATGATCAAGATGTCGGAGATCACCTCCCACACCGCCGAGTTGATGAAGGCGACCGCACCGAAGTACTTCGACTCCGACGAACTCGAGGTCGTTACCGGCGGGCCCGAGGTCGCGGCGATGTTCTCGACGCTGCCGTTCGATCATCTGTTCTTCACCGGTTCGCCCTCGGTCGGCGCCCTGGTGCAGCGGGCCGCCGCGCAGAACCTGGTCCCGGTGACGCTGGAGCTCGGAGGCAAGAACCCCGTCGTCGTCGCACCCGCTGCCAACATCCGCCGGTCGGCCACCCGGATCGCGCAGGGCCGCATGGTCAACGGCGGACAGGTATGCGTGTGCCCCGACTACGTCTTCGTCCCCGCTGAGCAGATCGACACGTTCGTCGGCGTCGCGCGGGAGACGTTGCGCGACATGTTCCCCAGTATCGTCGCCAACGACGATTACTGCTCGAGCGTCAACTCGGCCAATTTCGACCGGGTCGTCGGCCTGATCGAGGACGCCCGAGCCAACGGCGCCACCGTGGAAACCGCTGCGCCGCAAGGTGAGCTATTGCCCGACCGTCATTCGCGCAAGATCGCGCCCACCATCGTGCGCGACATCGACGACACCATGAAGATCGCCAGCGAAGAAGTCTTCGGCCCGGTCCTGGTGGTCAAGGGATACTCGCGTCTCGACGACGCCATCGACTACATCAACGCGCGGCCCGCACCCCTGGTGGCCTACTGGTACGGACCCGATGACGGCGACTTCCGCAACTTCCTAAACAACACCCGCAGCGGCGGCGTCGCTCGCAACGACTTTGCCGCGCAGATGATTCCGTCGGCCGCGCCCTTCGGCGGCGTGGGCCGCAGCGGCATGGGCGCGTATCACGGCAAGGCCGGCTTCGACGCGTTCTCCCATCACCGGTCCGTGGTGGGCAGCGACCTGCCGTTCAGCATCACCGGCAGCGCAGCGCCACCCTTCGGGAAATCGATGCGCTGGTATGCCGACGCCATGATGCGCGTGACACGTGCCCGCACCCGCCGCCGGCTCAAGGGCGATCCGCGCGTCTAGCGGGCCTGGGGATTCAACCGCGCGGCCCGCGCCATCAGGTCGGCGTACCGGACACCCAGCAGCCGCGGCATCGCCGCCATTGCCCACCCGTCGGGTCCGATCACGATGCGGGGACGGTTCTTCTCGGCTCCCCGCAGGATGGCCCGGACGGCCTTCTCCGGCGACGTAAGTGCCAGTCGGGAAAAGTACTTCGCCGCCTGTTCGGGATCCTCGGTGTCCGCGGCCCGCATGTTGGTCCCGAAGTTGGTGCGCACCACCCCCGGATGCACGCAGTGCACGGTCACCGGATGGCCCTGGATGATCATCTCCTGGCGCAGCGCCTCGGTGAAGCCCCGCACCGCGAATTTCGAAGTGCTGTAAGCACCTTGATAGGGCACCGCGATCAGGCCGAAGGCGCTGGACAGGTTGACCAACCGCGCCGGCTGTTCCCGAGTGCCGGCTTCGATCAGCTGCGGCAGAAAGGCTTTCGTCCCACTGACCACGCCGCCGATGTTGATGCCGGTCAGCCAGTCGAAGTCCTTCCAGGACATGTCCGCAATGCTGGCGAACAGGTCCACCCCGGCATTGTTGAACAACATCGAGGCGGGCCCGAGATCGCGGCGCACGTCCTCGGCATACCTGCACACCGCGTCGCGGTCGGCGACGTCGACCAGATACGTGGTCACGTGCCCGGAGCGGCACATCGCCTGGGTCTGTGCCAGGCCCGCCTGGTCGATGTCGGAGGCCGCGACGTGCGCCCCGTCCTGGGTGAGGGCTTGGGTCAAGGCGCGTCCGATTCCCGACCCGGCGCCGGTGACGACAGCGACGCGATCCTGATACTTCATGAATTCTCCTGTCCCGCTTGCTCGCGCGCCCAGCGGTAGTCGGCCTTGCCCGACGGACTGCGCTCGATGACAGGGCGGAAGACGATCGCCTTGGGCAGTTTGTAGCGGGCCAGCGACTGCGCGGCGTGGGTCACCAGATCGTCGGCATCCGCGTGTGCTCCTTCGGCCAGCGCGACGACGGCGACGACCTCCTGGCCCCATCGCTCGCTCGGCCGGCCCGCGACCACCACGTCGGCCACCGCGGGGTGCGAGGCGATCGCGGTCTCGACGTCCTCGACGAAAATTTTCTCGCCGCCGGAGTTGATCGTCACCGAATCACGGCCCAGCAACTCGATACTCGCGTCCTCGCAATGCCGCGCCCGATCGCCCGGGACCGCATACCGCACGCCGTCGATGACCGGGAAGGTCGCGGCGGTCTTGGCCGCATCGCCCTTGTAGCCCAACGGGATGTAACCGCGCTGAGCCAGCCAGCCGATCCCGTCAGTCCCGGCGGCAGGATCGACGCCAGATCCTCGGCCGCCACGAAGGCGTCCGGGCCGGCGTTGAAGGTGCCGGTGGACACCGCACCCGAGGCCGACATGTGATGCATCTGCGCGCCGGTCTCCGACGATCCGACACCGTCCACGACGAAGGCGTTCGGCAGCGCTTCGAGCAAGCGCTGCTTGACGTACGGGGTGAGTAAGGCGCCGCCGTTGGCGATCACCGACAGCGACGACACGTCGGCGATGCCCTGCTCGATTGCGGCGAGCAATGGCCGGGCCGTCGCGTCGCCGACGACCGTCACTACCGCCACCCGCTCCCGCTCGATCGTGCGGACCACGTCCTCGGCATCCAAATGGTCGACGACGGAAGGGAAGACGACTGATTGCCCGGTGGTCAGGGCGGTCATCACGCTCCACTGTGCGGCGCCATGGATCAGCGGCGGCAAGATCATCAGCTTGGTCGCCGGGCCGGCGGCGACTCGTTCCACGATCTCGTCGACCGAGCCGGCGGGCTCGCCGGTCATCAGATTGCGGCCGCCGAACGACGTCATGAAGATGTCGTGCTGGCGCCACAGCACACCCTTCGGCATGCCCGTGGTGCCGCCGGTGTACAGGACGTAAAGGTCGTCGGGGGAGTGCTGCACCGGCGGCGGCTTCGACGCAGTCGAACCGATGACGCTGTCGTAATCGACTGCGCCGTGCACCAAGTCGTTGCCCGAGTCGTCGGCGATCTGGATCAGCACGCGCAGTTGCGGAAGGTCGGGCAGGACTTCGGCCACCCGCGGTGCGAACGCGGCGTGGTAGACCAGCGCTGTCGCACCCGAATCCGCGAGCAGATACTGCAGCTCGCTCTTGACGTAGCGGTAGTTGACGTTGAAGGGTGCCACTCGCGCCGCAAACGCACCGAGCAACGACTCGACGAATTCGTTTCCGTTGTGGGCGTACAGGCCGAGCAGGTCCTGGCCCACCTCATGACCGGCGAGGTTGGAGCGTTCGGTGTGGCAGCCGAGACCCCGGGAATGCAGGTACGCGGCGAGCCGGTTGGACCGCTCGATGGTCTGCGCGTAGCTGAATCGTCGATCGCCCTGGATCAGCAATTCCCGGTCGCCGATCGTGGCGGCGACGGCCTGGGCAACGGCGGGAACCGTGAATTGTGTTGTACTGTCTGACATTATACCTCTCACGGCTGGTGGGGTAGCAGTCGTACCATCAAGCCGCTGGCTTCGCTGAGCAGCGATCCATCGGCGGAGGTCATCGTCGAGGTGATGAAGACCTTTCGGCGTTCGGCATTGCTGATGCGGCCTTCGGCGATCAACGGTTCGTCGATCGGGGTGATTTTGCGGTAGTCGACATGCAGGTAGGCGGTCCGAGTCGGGCGGATGCCGGCGGTGGACACCACCATGCCGAACATCCAGTCGTAGAACAGCGGGATCATGCCGCCGTGCACCGCGTTGTTGCCGCCGACGTGGGATTGGGTGAAATGCCCTTCCATGGTCACACCGTCGGGCCCGGATTCCGTCACCATCCAGGGCGGCATCAAGGGGTGGGCCAACCCCGGCAGGCTCAGCACCCGGCCGGCCACCGTCTCGGTCTCCGGAACCTGGTGGCCGTCCAGCAAGGCGCAGGCGTTCTCCAGATGGGCGGCCGCCGCGGCCCACAGCGCGGGGTCCGGTTTGGTGGACACGGTCAGGTCCTGCAGGCGCCGCAGCGCCGCGACGAACGGGCCGAGCTCCGCCGGCGCATCCTCGACCGGTTTGACGTCGGGGAACCCGCCGCGGGTTCCGGAGGCGGTGTCGGTCATGCGGATCCTTTGTTCCATGCCTGGAGCAGATCGTCGGTCGTGGTGATCGTTGCCAGCAGCGAAAGCGTGTTGGCGATCATCGCAGCACCGTACTCGGTGGGGATGCCCGCCACGGCGTCGGAGGGGATGACTACGCGGTAGGCGGCGTTGACCGCATCCATCACCACATTGGGTATCGCGATGTTCAGCGACACACCGACCACGACGACCGTGGACACCCCGAGGTTACGCAGCACCGCGTCCAGGTCGGTGCCGCCCATCGGTCCCACGCCGTGCCAGCGGCACAGAATTAAATCCGTTGGCGCAGGACCTAATTCGGGTAGCACTTCGGCACCTGGCGTGCCGGGAGTGATGTCCACCTGGTTGCCGCAGCTCATCGCGAAGATCTTGGCGTTGTGGTTGGACCCGAGGCCGTCGGGCCGTCGCTGCACCAGGCAGTGCACGACATGCACCCCGGCCGCGCGGGCCGCCGGCAACAGCCGCGCGATGTTGGGCAGTGCCTCGCGGCGGGCTTCCTCGGCGAGCATGTCCAGCCCTGCGTCCGGACCCATCACCGCGCCCTGACACTCCTGAGCGATGATCGCGGTGTGGGCGGGCGTGACGAGGTCGACGAGCTGAGGCTTCATGCCGGCACGTCGTAGAACTGTGTCGCCCATTTTCGCAGTGCCATATAGCCTTTCGCGTCGACCTTGGACAGGGCCGGATTCTCGACGTACTTCTGGTAGCGCCAGATTTCCAGGTCGTCGAAGACGGTGGACAGGAACTGCTTTTCGATCAGGTCGCGCAGCTTGCCGTCGGGCACGTCGGAGTCGTCGCCGGGAATTCGGGGCCACCAGATCGAATAGAACAAGTCCGAGCACTCGTCGTCCACCGGTGTGCAGGTGAAAATCAGGCGATGATTCTGCGCGCCCTCAAAGACGCTGATCGCCCCACCGAGACCGAACAGGTGGCTGTGGAACCGCAGCGCGAGATCGTCGGGATTATCGCTGCGCGCGTCCGGCCAGCCCGCGATGAATTGCCATTCCTGGTCCACGATCTTCCAGTCCAGCACCCTTGGTGTCACCGTGGCGTGGTGCACGTACTCGAAATGGGCGCTGTCCGGGGCGTTCTCCGCCACGATCTGCGGATGCACCGGTTCACGCTCCGCGCGCCGGGAGAACTCCGGATACGCCCGGTAGTAGCCCGCCGGATCCGTCTCGAACTGCGGGAACTTACCGAAGATGTCCGGCATCTCCCATTGCGGCTCCTTGCCGTCCGGGTGATGCCAGAGGAACACGCAGTCGTATTGCTCCTGGACGGGATACGGCTTCAGCCGTAGCGCCCGGTTGGGGCGATCCGGCTGATAGGGGATGTACCGGTTGGTGCCGTCCGGGCCCCAGCGCCAGCCGTGGAATGGGCACTCGACGCAGTCGCCAACCACCTTGCCGCCGTGGCCGATGTGGGCGCCGAGGTGCTTGCAGTGTGCTTCCAGAACGTGCAGTTCGCCGGACTCGTCGCGATAGGCCACCAGATCCTCACCGAAATACTGCAGGGGCCGGACCTCGCCATTGGGGAATTCGGGCGACCACCCGATCATGAACCATTCGGTGACTTTCCAGGTGAAAGGGACCCTCACGCCTGCCCTCCCGTAGTAGTTTCGCTCATACTAAGTCCGTTACAGTATAGATTTCAGCAGGTCCTCTGAAGTTCGTCCAGAGCGCGGCAAGGAGCGTGATGACTCAAGCGGTTGCCTCGGTGGCTGATGAGCTGGAAGAGCTTCGGAAACTCAAGGCGCGATACTGCCGATTTCTGGACACCAAAGACGTCGAATCCTGGCGCGGCGTGTTCACCGCCGATGTGGTGGTCACCCTGGACGTGGCGGTTTCGGTCGCCGGTGCCGACCCGCTGACCGCTGCGCCGATCGAGGGCGTCGACAACTTCGTTCCGACGGTGCTGGGTGGCCTGGTGGGGGTGGCCACCATGCACCATTGCCACACCCCGGAGCTGACCCTCACCTCGGCCGCCACCGCCACCGGCATCTGGGCGATGGAGGACCTGCTCATCTTCGGCGACGGTCGCCAGATGCACGGCGCGGGTCACTACCACGAGACCTACCAGAAGGCCGACGGTTCTTGGCGGATCAAGAGCCTGCACCTGACTCGAACGATCCTGAGGATCAGCGGTGGCGAGAATGGCTGAACCCGACGCCTCCTTCGACGTGCTGGTGATCGGCGCCGGGTTCTCCGGCCTGTACATGCTGCACCGGCTGCGGCAGCTCGGGATACCCACCCGCGTGCTGGAGATGGCCGAAAATGTCGGCGGCACCTGGTTGTTCAACCGCTACCCCGGTGCGCGCTGTGACATCGAAAGCATCGAGTACTCCTACAGCTTCTCCGAAGAGATTCAGCAGGAATGGGTCTGGACGGAGTCGATGCCCGCCCAACCCGAGATCGAGGCGTACCTGAACTTCGTCGCCGACCGGCTGGACCTGCGTCGCGATATTGCGTTCCACACCAAGGTCGTTGCGATGGAGTTCGACGAAGAGGCCGCGGTATGGCTGGTACGAACCGAATCCGGCGAGTCCTTTGTCGCTCCATTTGTCGTCGCCGCCTCCGGCATCCTGTCGGTGCCGCTGCAGCCGGACATCGCGGGGATGGGGACGTTCGCCGGAACCTCGCTGTTCACCAGCCGCTGGCCGCAAGAGGGTTTCGACCTGACCGGCAAGCGGGTCGGCGTCATCGGCACCGGCTCCACCGGAGTGCAGCTGATCCCCGTGGTTGCTCAACAAGCGTTGCAGCTCTGCGTATTTCAGCGTTCTCCCGCGTACACGCTGCCCTGGCGGGTGCACCAATTCGCGCCCGGCGAGCTGGACGAGATGAAAGGCCGGTACGGCGAGATCCGGGAAGCCCAACGGGCCCACCCGATCGGAGCGGCGCGCCTGAGTGCCTTTTCGGTGTTGCTGGAAATGCTGAGCAGTCCGCCGCTGAAGTCGGCGTCGCGGGAAGATCAATTGCGTGCCGTCGAGGAGAACGGTGTGATGGGCGCGCTCAACTGGAGCGACATCTTCTTCGACATCGAAGCCAACCAGATGGCAGCCAAGCTGTACGGCGAGGCGGTCGCCCGCATCGTCAAGGACCCGCAGACCGCGGCGTCGTTGGTGCCCGTGCATCCCTTCGCGTGCAAGCGGCCGATCATCGATCAGGGCTACTACGAGACGTTCAACCAGCCCAACGTCACACTCGTCGACCTGCGCAAGGCGCCGATTCGCGACATCACCGCTAACGGCATCCGCACCGAAACCCAGGAGTACGAGCTCGACGTGATCATCTATGCCACCGGGTTCGACGCGATGACCGGTGCGCTCAGTCGCATCGACGTCCGGGGCCGTGCTGCCATGTCGCTGGGCGAGTTCTGGGCTACCGAAGGCCCGCTGTCCTACCTCGGTCTGGCGGTCGCCGGTTTCCCGAACCTGTTCACCATCCAGGGCCCGGGCAGCCCGAGCGCGGCCACGAACTTCGTCGCGGCGCTGGAACAACATGTGGAGTGGATCGGCGATTGCATCGCCCATCTGCGCGACAACCGAATCCGCACCATCGAAGCGCTGGACACCGCGCAGCAGGAATGGATCGAACATGCCACCGCGCTCGTCGCGCCGACGGTGTTGGTTCACCCGTCCTGCAACTCTTGGTACAACGGCGGTAACGTGCCCGGCAAGAAGCGGATGTACATGGGCTATACCGGTGCAATTCCCGAATATCGGCGCCGCTGCGACGAAATCGCCGCCGGCGGATATACCGGCTTCAAGCTGGCCTAACTGGTTAAGGTGAGCGGCATGTCATTGGCGACGCGCGGGATTGGTATCGGCCGCGAACTGGGCATGGTGCTGCCGCGCACGGTGGCCGGCCTCAACGAGTCAACGGGCTGGGACCCCTTTTCCCGCCGGGGCGCGCGCCAGTTCGGCGAGGTCATGTTGGACGAACTTGTCCTGAGTGGCTTTTCGCTGCTGAGCGGAGACCTGACCAAGGACGTGCGGCCGCTAAGCGCATGCGCGCCGGCCGCCGAGGAGTTGTCGACGCTGGGTATCGACGGCGCGCACGCCGCACCAAAGCCCTTGCGCGCGACGTCGATACGACGCCACCGTATCGGCCGACTGGCGTACGAGCGGATGACGTTCGAGCACGATCCGCAGCTGCCGGAGACGCTGGCGGCCGAAGGCCTGAGCGGCCCGGCCAGGGCGGTGGTGCACCTGTGCCGACACCCTGAGGGTCGCCGGCCATGGCTGATCTGGGTACACGGAGCCGGTCAGGGCGGCACCGAAGATCTGTTGCTGTCGCGCATCGGCCACATTCACCACACGCTGGGGTTCAACGTCGCGATGCCGGTGCAGCCGGGCCACGGATGCCGGCGCCGCGAATGGCCGGCCTATCCGGATATGGATCCACTGGGCAACGTCGCCGGCATGATGCGGTCGGTATCGGAGGTGCGCGCCGTGCTGCGCTGGGCACAGCCGCAAGCCAGTGCCGTTGTGGTGTCCGGTATTTCGATGGGCACTCCGGTCGCTGCGCTGGTCGCGCACCTGGAGCGGCAAATCGACGCGGTCGCGCTGTACACCCCTATTCTGGGTCTCAACGCGATGATCGCCCGCCACCTTTCCCGCTGGGGGTCGGCGCGCGACGCCTTCCGGGACCTGCTGGGATCCCCGGTGGTCGCGCAGTTGACGTCGGTGATCGATCCGCTGAAGGTCGACCCGGCGCCACCGCCGCAACGCCGGCTCATCGTCGGGGCATGGCACGATCGGATGGCAATGCGCGAGCCCACCGACGCGTTGCAGGAGCGCTGGGGCGGTCAGCTGTACTGGTACGACGGCAGCCACGTGGGCCACATCTTCTCTCGCCGCGTACAAAAAGTCTCCGAGCGATTCCTGCGTGAGGTTGCTTCGCAATGACGGTCACCCGGACGGCGCGCGAAGTGGTCGAACTGTACAACCTCGTGGTCTGGAACGAATGCGATCTCGAACTCGCCGAGGAGTTATTGGGGGACAACGTCATCCGGCACGAGGTCGGTGAGGCGCGAATACTGACCCACGCGCAGGCCGTTGCCCGGGTGTCGGATATGTGGCAACAAGTCGAGTCGCTGCACTTCGACCTGAACGTCGTCATCGCCAATGAGGACGGTGAGCACGTCGCCATCGTCTACGACTCGATCATCACCACCGGCGATGGCAGCGAAACTCACATCGCCAGCATCGAAGTGTTCCGCGTCGTGGCCGGCCGGATCACCGAAGTCTGGAACTGCGGCTACCACCAAGGAGTTTGGAATTGACTGATCGCGCGCTCGACGAATTGGGCTACTACCTGCTGGCCGGGGCCGGAGGGGAGGGGCCGGCGACGTTGATGGACGAGGCCCGCCGTGGCGAGGAGCTCGGCTTCGGCACCGGATTCATCTCCGAGCGCTGGAACGTCAAGGAGGCTTCGTCTCTGGTCGGCGCGGCCTGCGCGGTGACCAATCGGATGCAGATCGCTACCGCCGCAACCAATCACAACACGCGGCACCCGCTGATCACCGGATCGTGGGCAACCACGATGCACCGGCTCTCGCGCGGGCGATTCACGCTGGGCATCGGGCGTGGCATCGCCGCGATCTATGGCGCCTTCGGCATACCGGCGGTCACGACCGCGCAGATGGAGGATTGGGCTCACGTCATGCGGCGCCTGTTCCACGGCGAGCTGGTCTTCAACCACGACGGCCCGATGGGCAAATACCCGATCCTGTTTCTCGACCCGGACTTCAACGAAGACATCCGACTGGCGCTGGTGGCGTTTGGCCCCAACACGTTAGAGCTCGGCGGGCGGGCCTTCGACGATGTCATCCTGCACACCTACTTCACGTCGGAGACGTTGGCGCGCTGCGTCAAAACGGTCAAGTCCGCGGCGGAGAAGGCGGGCCGCGACCCCGACAGCGTGCGGGTGTGGTCGTGCTTCGCAACGGTCGGTGACCACCTGCCCGAAGAGCTGCGCCTGAAGAAGACTGTCGCCCGGCTGGCCACCTATCTGCAGGGGTACGGCGATCTGTTGGTCAAAACCAACAACTGGGATCCCGCTGTGCTGGAACGCTTCCGGGCGGACGCGGTGGTGACCTCGATCGCCGGCGGCATCGATCACAAGGCGACGCCCGTGCAGATCGAGCACATCGCGACGCTGATTCCCGATGAATGGCTGCAGCCCTCGGCCACCGGCTCGTCGCAGCAGTGTGCGGATCGCATCCGCAAGGAATTCGGGTACGGGGCCGACGCGGTGATCATGCACGGCGCGACCCCCGACGAGCTGGAACCGGTGGTCGCGGCCTACCGGGCGGGGGATTAGCCGAGCCGCCGCCGCGCGCCGCTCACGGCAATATGACCGTGCGGGTCACCGGCTCCGCGGCGGCCTGGCGGGCCGATAACCCCCGCTTCAACGCGGCCAGCAGCGCGTCGCGCGTTTCGCGCGGATCGATCAGCTCGTCGAACCCCATGCCCTCGGCCGAGCGGAAAGACGCCTGCAACTCGGCGTCGCGCAGCTTGGCGGACACATCCTCGCCGGCGTGCGTCGCGCGACTGAGCGCGGCGGCACTCATCGCGCCCATCGTGGCACCCGGGTAGGCGAAGGTGGCCGTCTGCTGGTCGAAGCCGAGCAGCGACATCACCATCGAGCCAAAGCCGTACGCCTTGCGCAGCGTCACGTGCAGCTTGATCGTCGTCGCGGCGGTCTGCGCGGCGAACATCCGGCCACCGGCGCGCAGCACGCCCATGCTCTCCGAGCGGCTGCCGGGCAGCATCCCCGGGTTGTCGGCCAGGAAGATGATCGGCAAGTGGAACGAGTCGGCCACCAGGATGAAGTGGGCGGCCTTGTCGGCCGCGTCGGCGTCGATCGACCCGGCCAGCACCTTGGGCTGATTGGCGACGACCGCGACCGGGTGCCCGCCGAGGTGGGCGAGCGCGCAGATGATCGCCTTGCCGTAGCGCGGCTGCACCTCGAACCAGTCGGGGTCGTCGAAGACCACATCGAGCACCGCGCGCATGTCGTACACGCGGCGGTTGTCGCGAGACACGATGTCCAGCAGCTCCGGCGTCGCGCGCGGTTCGGCGGTCTCGTCGGCGGGCCGCGACGGCGGATACGACCATGCGCTCGGCGGGAAATACGACAAGTATCGGCGAATGTCGTCGATCACGGCTTCGTCGCCTTCGGCGAAGTTATGGATCACTCCGCTGGGCAGCGCCACCCCCGGCCCGCCCAGGTCTTCCTTCGAAATATCCTCGCCCGTCGACTCTTTGACCACCGGAGGCCCCGCGGTGAAGATGGTGCCGTTGGCACTCATGATCCGGAAGTCGCACACCGGGGCGACGAGCGCGCCGTGCCCCGCCGACGGACCGAGCACGGCGGCGACGGTCGGGATCCGGCCCGAGCATTGAGTCTGGGCGAGAAGGTCGGTGGGGGTGCGCCCGTAGTGCCCGCCGGTGGGCCGGAAGCCCGCGCCGTCGAGCAGCATCACCAGCGGGACCTTGTCGCGGACCGCGAGCTCCGCGATCCGGTAGCGCTTGGAGTTGCCACCGGGCCCGATGCTGCCGGCCAGCGTGGTGAAGTCCTCGGCGCCCACCATCACCGGGACTCCATCGACCAGCCCGGAGCCCGTGACGATCGCGTCGGCCGCAATCTCGCCCCCGACCAGGGTGCCGATTTCGCGGAACGTGTCCGGGTCCAACAGCCGCTCGATGCGGGCGCGGGCGTCCAGCTTGCCCTTGCCGCGGTGCTTTTCCAGCCGCTCTGGGCCGCCCATGCCGAGCGCGTGCTGACGTCGTCGGTCGAGATCCCCGAGCGTCTCGTCCCAATCCTGGGCTTTCGTCATGACTAAGTCCTACCTCTTACGGGTGCCGTCGCGCGCACCTACTCCGATGGTGGCGACCCGCTGCGCCCGGCTATGCCGCGCTTGCAATCGCCACTCGATGAGCAGGGTCACATACTGGATTGCTTACTGTAAAGTTACCCGCATGCTTGACGGCCCCCGCCTCAAGATCGACGGCGGAATTCCCAATCGACTGGAACGCGTCGTTGAAGCGGTCGGCCACCTGGAACAACAGGGTTACGACGGCGGCTGGACGGCCGAAACCAGTCACGACCCGTTTCTGCCGCTGCTGCTGGCCGCCGAGCACACGACGCGACTCGAACTCGGCACCAACATCGCGGTGGCGTTCGCGCGCAATCCGATGATCGTCGCCAACGTCGCCTGGGACTTGCAGGAGTACTCACAGGGTCGCTTCATTCTCGGCCTGGGCACCCAGATCCAGCCCCACATCGAGAAGCGATTCAGCATGCCGTGGAGTCATCCGGCGCCCCGGATGCGCGAATTCGTCTCCGCGTTGCATGCCATCTGGTCGGCCTGGAACGGCGACGCCAAGCTGAGTTTCGAGGGCGACTTCTACACGCACAAGATCATGACGCCGATGTTCACCCCGGAGACGCACCCGCATTCGGTGCCCAAGGTGTTCATCGCCGCCGTCGGTGAACTGATGACCGAGATGTGCGGCGAGGTCGCCGACGGCCACCTCGGCCACCCGATGGTCTCGAAGCGCTACCTCGACGAGGTGACGATGCCGGCGCTGCTGCGAGGCATGGCGCGCAGCGGCCGCGACCGCCGCGGCTTCGAGGTGTCGTGCGAAGTGATGGTCGCCACCGGTGAGAACGACGCCGAGGTTGCGGCGGCAAAGACGGCCACGCGCAAGCAGATCGCCTTCTACGGATCCACGCCCGCGTATCGCAAAGTGCTCGACCTGCACGGCTGGGGCGAGCTGCACACCGAGCTGAATCGCCTGTCCAAGCAAGGCGAATGGGATGCGATGGGATCGCTGATCGACGACGAAATGCTCTCGGCTTTCGCGGTCGTAGGTCCCGTGGACGAGGTCGGCGACGCCCTGAAAAGCCGTTGCGAGGGCGTGGTCGACCGCGTGCTGCCGATCTTTTACAACGCTTCTCAGTCCTGTATCGCCGCCGCTATGAAGGAGTTTCGCCAGTGAGCACAACGACGATGGACGATGCCGGTCGGTTGTTGGCAGATCCGTTGGCGTACACCGACGAAAAGCGGCTGCACACGGCGCTGGCTCATTTGCGTGCCACCGCGCCGGTGTCGCGGGTCGAGGTGCCGGACTACAAGGCGTTCTGGGCGATCACCAAACACGCCGACATCATGGACATCGAGCGCGAGAACATGCTGTTCACGAATTGGCCGCGCCCGGTGCTCACCACCGTCGAGGGCGACGAGCTGCAAGCCGCGGCCGGGGTGCGCACCTTGATCCATTTGGACGACCCGCAACACCGAGTGGTGCGTGCGATCGGCTCCGACTGGTTTCGTCCAAAGGCTATGCGCGCGTTGAAGATGCGAGTTGACGAGCTCGCCAAGATCTACGTCGACAAGATGCTGGCGGTCGGCCCCGAATGTGACTTCGTCCAGCAGGTTGCGGTGAACTACCCGCTTTACGTGATCATGTCGCTGCTGGGTATCCCGGAGGCGGACTTCGCCCGCATGCTCAAGCTCACCCAGGAACTGTTCGGCAGCGACGACTCCGAATTCAAGCGTGGCGACACAAGCGAGGATCAGATACCCGCGTTGCTCGACATGTTCGGTTACTTCAACGGCGTGACCGCGGCCCGCCGCGAGAATCCGACCGAGGATTTCGCCTCGGCGATCGCCAACGCCCGCGTCGACGGTGAACCGCTGTCCGACATCGACACCGTGTCCTACTACCTGATCGTGGCGACCGCCGGCCATGACACCACCAGCGCGACCATCTCCGGCGGCCTGCAGGCACTCGTCGAGAATCCGGACCAACAGAGGCGGTTGCGCGACAATCTCGACCTGATGCCGTTGGCCACCGAGGAGATGATCCGCTGGGTGACCCCGGTCAAGGAGTTCATGCGGACCGCCAACGAGGACACCACCGTGCGCGGGGTGCCTATCGCCGCGGGAGATTCCGTGCTGCTGTCTTACGTGTCGGCCAATCGCGACGAGGAAGTCTTCGACGACCCGTTCCGTTTTGACGTCGGGCGAGACCCCAACAAGCACCTGGCCTTCGGTTACGGCGTGCATTTCTGCATGGGTGCGGCCCTGGCCCGGATGGAAGTCAACAGCTTCTTCTCCGAGCTGCTGCCCCGACTCAAATCCATTGAGCTGAGCGGTGATCCGGAACTCGTTGCCACGACGTTCGTCGGCGGCCTCAAGCACCTACCGGTGCGCTATTCGCTGGTCTGAGTCGGCTCCGCCAGGGATGCGCACTACCCGGCGTTATTGAGCGATCCGCTTACCTTGCGCTCGCTAGACTCCGCTGTGGAGGACTACGCAATGGCGCATAGGACGATCGTCATCACGGGCGGCAGCGACGGTATCGGTGCCGCGGCCGCCCGACGGTTACGTCGCAGCGGTGATGACGTTGTGGTGGTGGGGCGATCGGAGAGCAAGACCGTCTCGGTGGCCGCGGAATTGGACGCGGACTACTTCGTGGCCGACTTCAGCGACTTGGCTCAGGTTCGTGCCTTGGCAGACAAGATTCGTTCCCATTATTCGCGCATCGACGTGTTGCTCAACAACGCCGGTGGCATGCAAACCAAAATTCAGCGGACTCCCGACGGTTACGAACACACCTATCAGGTCAACTACTTATCGCCGTTCCTGCTCACCACCTTGCTGTTGCCGGTGCTCATCGATTCGCGCGCGACCATCGTCAACACGACCAGCTCGTCACACAAGTTGGTTCGCCGCGCCACCGTCGACGACCTTCAGGACACCGCACGGCGCCGGCCCGGCACCGCCTACGCGTTGTCCAAGCTCGCTATCGTCTTGTTCACCAAGGAATTACACCGGCGCTACCATGCCGGCGGGCTATCCGTTGCGACGGTCCATCCCGGCTACGTCAACTCCAACTTCGGCCGCGCGTCGGGATCGCGGTTCCTGGTCTTCATGCAGCAGTACACGCCGCAGGCCCGGTTCACCGCGAGCGTGGACGAAGGGGCAGACCAACTGGTGTGGCTCGCGTCCAGCGTTCCCGGTGACGAATGGATGCCGGGGGAGTACTTCGCGAAACGCAGGGTCGCTAGAACCAGCCGCTTGGCCGGCGATCCCAGCCTTGCCCGCGAGCTGTGGGAGCGCACTTCGGCCACGCTCGGCTGAGCACCCCGGAGCGCACCCGAATATCGCTCGTTCCCAAGGCAATCGCCATTGATGGTCCCGCGTGAGGTTAGTCGAGGATTCGACGGGCAACGTTGGTCGTGATCAGGTCGAGCAGTTCGTCGCCGCGACCGGCAAGGATGGTGCGGATCGCGTAGAGCGTGAAGCCCTTGGCCTGTTCGGCGGAGATCGAGGGCGGGATGCTCAATTCCTGGCGGGCGGTGACAACATCGACAAGGGCGGGCCCGTCATGGGCGAACGCGCCGGCCAGTGCCGACTCGAGTTCGCCGGGCTTTTCGACGCGGGCACCGAACATTCCTAATGCTCGGGCGACCGCCCCGAAGTCGGGGTTACGCAGATCGGTGCCGAAGTTGACGATGCCTGCTGCCTTCATCTCCAGCTCGACGAAGCTCAACGAGGAGTTGTTAAACACCACGACCTTGACCGGCAGTTTGTTCTGCACCAGGGTCAGCAGCTCACCGAAGAGCATGGCGAGTCCGCCGTCGCCCGCCAGGGCGACTACCTGGCGACCGCGGTCCGGGGTTTGGGCTCCGATGGCGTGCGGTAACGCGCAGGCCATGGTGCCGTGGGTAGTTGAACCGATCAGCCGGCGCCGCCCATTCATGGTCAGATACCGCGCCGCCCAGATCACCGGGGATCCGACGTCGTAGGTGAACACGGCATCGTCGGCGGCGAGCCGGTCGATTGTTGCCGCCACGTACTCGGGCCGGATCGGGGTGCGGTCTCGGTCGTTGACCGCCAGCGCGTCCATCGATCCTCGGGTCTTGCGGTAATGCCGCACTGCCCGGTCCAGGTGGTCGTGGTCGGTCTTATTGCGCAGTAGCGGCTCCAGCGCGGTGATGGTGTCCTTGACCGTACCGACCAAACCGACATCGACGGGGGTGCGCCGGCCGAGATGGCGTCCGCGGATATCCACCTGGATCACCGTGGCGTTCTCGGGATAGAACTGCCGGTAGGGAAAGTCCGTGCCCAACATCAGCAGAACCTCGGCCTCGCGGATCGCCTTGTACCCGGAGGCGAATCCCAATAGCCCGGTCATGCCAACGTCGTAGGGGTTGTCGTATTCGATGTGCTCCTTGCCGCGCAGGGCATGAACGATCGGCGCCTGCAGCGTGGCGGCCAACCCGATCAATTCATCGTGGGCACCGGCCGCGCCGGCGCCGGCGAGGATCGTGATCCGGTTTGAAACGTCGAGGATCTGGGCCGCGCGGGTCAGCGACTCGTTGTCGGGACGTAGCACCGAGTGGGTGGGCTTCACGGGGCGAACGTCCCACGCGTTCTGTGCGGCTCGGCTCAAGAACACCTCGCCGGGTATCACCACCACGGCGACTCCGCGTTCTTCGACGGCGGCGCGCATCGCCATCTCGACGATGCGCGGTGCCATCTCGGGCGTGCTGATCAGCTCGCAATAGACGCTGCATTCTTTGAATAGCTGCTCGGGGTGGGTCTCTTGGAAGTAGCCCGATCCGATTTCGGTCAGCGGGATCTGCGCTGCGATCGCGAGCACCGGAACCGCGCTGCGCTGCGCGTCGTAGAGCCCATTGATCAGGTGCAGGTTGCCCGGCCCGCAGCTGCCGGCGCACACTGCCAGCCCACCGGTTAAGGCGGCGTCCGCGGCAGCGGCAAACGCGGCGGCCTCCTCGTGGCGTACGTGATTCCAGGTGATGCCCGCCGCGCGGCGGATCGCGTCGGTGAACCCGTTGAGACTGTCACCGGGCAGGCCGTAAACACGTTGGATGCCACTGGCTTTCAGCGCGGCGATGATCTGGTCGGCGACGGTCGTCATCGTTGCCGTCCTCTCCGAGTCTGTCCGGCGTTGGGTTCGTTAGAAATGACCATCCCACACCGGGGCACCGGACGCTTTCGATACTCATTAGTATCTAATCGATACCGCAGAGTATGCTGCGGGACATGTCGTCGGTCAAGCCGCATCGGACCCGCCCCACTCGCGGCGAGGTACGCGACCGGATCCTGGATGCGGCCTCGAAAGTGTTCGCCGCCGAAGGGTTCGCCGGTGCCACCATCGATGCGATCGGTCAGGCCGCGGGCTTCACCAAGGGTGCGGTCTACTCGAACTTCGAGTCCAAGGACGAACTGTTCCTAGCCCTGCTCGACCGCGAGTTCGAGCTGCGCGGCGAGCAGATCGCGACGGTGCTGGACAGCAGCGGCGGTGACACCGGCGTGGCCGCAACCGAATTGAGCCGGTCGGTGCTCGACTCGGTTCGTGAGCATTCCGACTATTACGTCCTGCTGGTCGAGTACTGGCTGCGCGCACAGCGCGATCCGCAGCTTCGCGAGCGACTGATCGAACGCCGTCGAGCCGCCGCCGACCAAGCACTTCACATCGTCAAGTCGACCGACACCGTGCCCTCCGACCGGCGGCTGGCCGACCTCGCCCAGCTCGTCGTCACCCTTAATTTGGGCGTCGCGATGGAAGAGGTCCTGCGCCCCGGAACCATAAACCCTGACTTGCTCACGCAACTGATCACCGCACTGCTGGAATCGGCTCCGGATTCCGGCGATTAGGGGGAGCCACAGATGGATACAACAGACGAGTCGGACGCTGATGCGCCGGTGATCGTCGCATCCGGATTAGGGGTCGACGGCGAGCACGGACCTTTGTTCTCGGGTGTCGATCTCGAGCTCACGCCGGGCTTTCACGCGATTCAGATGCCCGGCGGACCGGGACAGACCACGCTGCTGTTGACCCTCGCGGGGCGCTTCAAGCCCACCCACGGCTCGCTGACCGTGCTCGGCGAAACGACGCTGCACGCGATTCGCCGACAATGCTCGATAGCGGCCTTCGACGACATCGACGACCTGGAGGAGTCGGTGACCGTGGCGACCGTGCTCGCTGAGCAACGCCGGTGGTTGGCGCCGTGGTATTCACTGGTGCCGCTGCAAGCCGGTCAGGATGAACTGGCACAGGTCTTCGGCGAGACACCCCCGCCGCCGTCGGCCGCCTACATCGTTGAGCTGTCCGACCTCGAGCTGTTTTTGCTGCGCATCACGCTGGCCCTGCTGTCGAACCGCCCGATCCTGGTGGTCGGCGACCTCGAACAGGTTCGTGACAATTCCCGGCGAGCGATCGCGGTGGAGCGTCTCGGCACCATCGCGAAGCAACGCACCGTCGTCGTCGGTGCCACCAACCCGCTCGGTACGGACGCACCCGAGCACGAACTTCACGATCACCGCATCCTGACCGAAGGGGATTGACGATGCTGGCTGGACTCGCATTCGGCTCGGAGATAAAGCGTTTCGGTCGCAAACGGTTGACGCGCGTGGCCATCGTTGTGCTGATGCTGCTGCCGTTGGTGTATGGGGCGTTATACCTGTGGGCGTTCTGGGACCCGTTCGGGCACACCAACAAAATGCCGGTGGCACTGGTCAACTCGGACCAAGGGGCCATGATTTCCGGGGAGCAGTTCAACGCCGGCGCAGAGATTGCCAAGAGCCTGACCGCCGACGGTGGCTTGGAGTGGCACGTCGTGGACTTAGCGGAAGCGCGCAACGGGGTCGACCACGGCAAGTACTACTTCATGGTCGAATTGCCGCCCGACTTCAGCGCGGCGATCGCGTCGCCGGTGACCGGGCAACCCAAGAAGGCCAACCTTATCGCCGTCTACAACGACGCCAACAACTACATCTCGACGAGTATTGGTCGCACCGCGATCAGCCAGGTGCTCAACGCCGTCTCCAGCCGGATCTCCGGACAGGCGGTCAATCACATGCTTTCGGTGGTGGTTTCGTCCGGAGCGGGCATCAAGCAGGCTGCCGACGGGGCGGCTCGACTCGATGACGGCGCCGGTCAGTTGTTGGCCGGTCTTGACAGTGCCCGGTCCGGTTCGGCGAGGCTTGCCGCCGGTGCCCGGCAACTCTCGGACGGAATCAACCAAGCCACCGACCCACTGATCGCGATAACCAGGGCACTGTCGCAAGTCAGCGGCAATACGCAGCAACTGCAACAGGGGGCGAGCGCGCTACAGCAGGCCAACGATCAGATCGGTGCCGTCGCCACGGCCCAGGATGCCGCCGCGAACGCGCTTTCATCGGTGATCGATCAGCTGTCCGCGCGACAGGATCCGTTGGCGAACAACCTGCGCGGCGTCCAGGATCAGCTTCGGGGACACCAGTTCACGCCGCAGATCCGCCAGCAGCTCACCGACGCGCAAAACGCCGCGATCGCGATGACGTCTTCGCTGCGCGGACCCGGCAGCCCGCTGGGATCGGCCCTCGACCAAGTCGGCAATAGCAGCCAGGAGCTGACGAACAAGCTCACCCAACTCCGCGACGGAGCCCAACAGCTCGCCGCAGGCAACGCCGAATTAGCCGGCGGCATAGCGAAACTCGACGACGGCGCTCAACAACTCAAGGCGGGATCTGCCGAGCTGGCGACCAAACTTGCCGACGGGGCTAAGCAGTTGCCCAACTGGAATACCCAGCAAAAAGATGCGGTCGCGGACACCATCGGTGGCCCGGTGCAACTCGCCGCCTCACATGAGAATGCCGCGCCTAACTTCGGCACCGGTATGGCTCCGTTCTTCTTGACGCTGGCCTTGTTCTTCGGCGCATTGGTGCTGTGGATGGTGCTGCGGCCCTTGCAGACCCGCCCGATTGCCGCCGAGGTGCTCGCGTTCCGCGTGGTGCTCGCCAGCTATCTGCCGGCGGCGGCGATCGGGCTATTCCAGGCCATCATTCTGTACTGCGTGGTCCGGTTCGCCCTCGGCATGCACGCGGTACACCCGGTGGCAATGCTGGGATTCATGGTTCTCATTTCCGGTGCATTCGTGGCGGCGACGCAGGCGATCAACGCGCTTGTAGGTCCAGCGGTGGGCCGAGTGCTGATCATGGCCCTGCTTATGCTGCAGCTCGTCAGCGCCGGCGGCATGTACCCCGTGGAGACCACGTCACGGCCGTTCCAGATCTTGCATCGCTTTGACCCGATGACCTACGGCGTCAACGGACTCCGGCAGCTCATACTCGGCGGCATCGACGCCCGGCTGTGGCAAGCGATCATCGTGCTGGTGGTGATCACGGCTGTCGCACTGGCGATCTCGTCGGTATCCGCACGACGAGACCGAACCTGGAATGTCAGCAGGCTGATCCCCGCGATCAAGATGTAGCCAAAGGTCTGCGCAGCTAGTCTGCAATCGAGAGGAAGCCCATGTTAGGTGTGCACCATTCGGCGATCTGCACCTCCGATGTCGAACGATCGCTTCGATTCTGGCGTGACGGCCTGGGCATGAGCCAGTTAATGGACTATCACTTCACCGGCAACTGGCCAGAATTGTTCGGCGCCAAGACCGACCGGCTGCGATCGATCTTTCTCGGCGATCCGGAAAAGCCCGGCAGCGGGATTGTCGAACTCGTGGAGCTAGCGGGCGCAGCCGAGGAGCCACCGGGGTCCAGTGTGCCGCGGCATGGATTCTTCCTGCTCTCACTGCAGCGCGAGGTCGACGAGACGCTCTACGCTCTGGCGGCATTGGGATTCACCGAGGGTGTTCGTCGCATCGATGCGGTGGCTCCGGACGGAAAGACGGTCGCCATGGCGGTGATCACCGCACCGGACGGTGTGCTCGTCGAGTTGATCGGACGGGCGAAATGAGCATCGCTCTGGTAACCGGCGGCGCGTCGGGCATCGGGCGTGAAGTCGGGAAACGGCTGTGCGACGCGGGTCACGACGTCGTGGTGTGGGACTTGGCGAACGCCGACATCGCCTGCGATATCAGCGATCCCAATGCGGTGTCGGCGGCGATGGAACGAACCGTGCGTGAGCGCGGTGTGCCCACCAGGGTGGTGACCTGCGCCGCAATCGGAGCGGCGGGCGTGCTACTCAAACAGTCGCCGGTGGACTGGGAACGGGTGCTGGCGGTGAACCTCACCGGCACTTGGCTGACGATCCGCGCCGCCGCACTTGCCATGATCGACGCGGGGGTGGGCGGGTCGATCGTCGCGGTCTCCAGCATCAGCGGGTCGATCGCCGATCGCGACATGGGTGCCTATTGTGTGTCGAAGGCCGGCGTGGACATGTTGGTCAAGGTCGCCGCGGTGGAGTGGGGTAGGCACGACATCCGGGTGAACGCCGTCGGGCCCGGGGTGACCCGGACGCCGATGCTGGCTAATCCGGAATCTCTGCCCGGCTGGGTGGAAGGCATGACCGAGCGAACAGCACTCGGCGGCCTGGGACAGGCCGACGATGTGGCCGGGGCCATTGTGGGCGTGCTCGAATTACCCTGGGTGACAGGACAGATCGTGCACGCCGACGGTGGCCTGGCCCTGCACAGTCCCATCGATGCCTACGGCCAGGTACAGCGGCTGAAGGGTCGCGGAAAGTAAATTCACTCGATCCCGAAATCGATGATGCCCCGCACGATTTTGCCGTTCCGCAGGTCGTCGTAGGCGTCGTTGATGTCGTCGAGGCGATAACGGCGGGTGATCATCTCGTCGAGCTGCAGCTGCCCGGTCTGGTAGAGCCGGGCTAGCCGGATGATGTCGGATTTCGGGTTACACGAACCGAATACGGTGCCGGCGAGCGATTTGTTGGACAGGATGAAATCCTGCAGATCGATTTTGACTGAGCTGGTCAACTGAGAGGTCATGCCGGTCAGCACACAGGTCCCACCCTTACGGGTGAGCCGCACCGCGTCGCGGACATCATCGGCGGTGATCAGCGACGGCGAAACCACCACGGCGTCGGCCAGCACGCCGTAGGTCAGCTCGCGCACCAGATCCATTGCCTCGACCGCGGTCGACGCGGTGTGCGTGGCGCCGAACTGTAACGCCGACTTCTGTTTGAACTCCACCGGATCGACCGCGACGATGTAAGCCGCACCGCCGATCCGGGCGCCCTGAATGGCACCGGTTCCGATTCCACCGACACCTACCACGACGACGGTGTCGCCCGGTCGCATGTTGGAACGGTTGGCCACCGAGCCGAACCCGGTCGGGATCGCGCAGGACAGCAACGCGCTGGGCGCCAGCGGAAGATGCGGCTCGATTTTCACCAGCGAATTCGTGGACACCACAGTGTGTTTGGAGAACGCGCCGACTTTGGCCAAATGGCCCAGCGGTTTGCCTTCGGCGGTGTGATGGCGGTAGGTGCCGTCGGTCGGCATGCCCGGGGTCAGCACGCTGGCACCCATGTCGCAGATGTACTCCATGCCGCTCGCACACCAGCGGCATTGCCCGCACACCGCGACGAACGACATCACCACGTGGTCGCCGGGCACGAACTCCGTTACACCGTCCCCAACTTCACGCACGATGCCCGAACCCTCGTGGCCGCCGATCATCGGGAACATGGTGGGCAGCCCGAGCGAGCGCAGCATCTCGTTGGGCGCCGACATGTCGCCTTTGAGGATGTGATCGTCGGAGTGGCACATGCCGGCCGCGGCCATCTCGACCAGTACCTCGCCGGCGCGCGGCGCGTCCAATTCGAAATCCTCGACGGACCACGGTCCGCCGACGTCGTGCAGGATCGCCGCCCGGCTTTTCATGTGGCCGGCGTGAACGTGACGGGAAGCTTGTTCGGCGAGCGGAAGGTGAGGCCGATGATTCTGGACTCCTCACCGGTGCCGTCGTCGGGTACGAAAGCCAGGTTCGAAACACGGTCGAGCAGGCTGTCCAGCATCACCCGGGTTTCCAGCCGAGCCAAATGCATTCCGAGGCACATATGGATGCCGCCGGCGAACGCGATGTGGGATTGGCGTGGCCGGTGGATGTCGAAGCGATTGGCTTCGGGCCAACGACTTTCGTCTCGGTTGGCCGAGCCCATACACATGTCGATCTGTGCGTCCGCGGGGATTGTCTTGCCGCCGATCTCGACTTCTTCGGTGGTGGTCCGCATGACCATGGTCAGCGGCGTCTCGACGCGGAGACCCTCTTCGATGGCGGCGGGGATCAGTGACCGGTCTTGGCGAACCATCTCCATTTGCTCGGGGTGGGTCAGCAGCAAGTACAACAGGTTGCCCGACGAACGGTAGGTCGTCTCCAGTCCGGCGGGCAGCAGCAAGCGCAAGAACGCGATGATGGCGTCGTCGGTGAGTTTCTCGCCGTCGATCTCGGCGGCGACCAGGTCGCCGATGATGTCATTGGTGAGCTTGCGGCGCCGCTGCTCGACTTGTTCGAGGAAATACCCGTGCAACTCGCTCGCCGCGTTGAGCCCCGCCATGATGTCGGTCGGAATCGAGATGAGGTCGAGCGACAGCCGCCGGAACATGTCGAGATCCTCAGGGGGGAGGCCGAGCAGCACCGAGATGATCCGGGTCGGAAATTCGAACGTCAGCGCCTTCACCAGGTCCGCGTGACAGTCATGCTTAATTTCGTCGATCAGCTGATCGCAGACCGGCCCGATGACGGACGGCTCCCAGCGCTCGAGCGCGGTGGCCCGGAAAGCCTTGGCGACCAGGCTGCGGTGGTCGTGGTGTTCTTTGCCGCCCATCGCCAGGATGGTGTGTCCCATGACCAAGCCGATGGTCTTCTCGTAGGCGGCCGAAGTGAAGATTCGGTCGTCGCGAAACGCTTGAAACACACCGTCATAGCCGAACAGCACCCACTCGTCGTTGGGCCGCAGCTCCTCCGGCATCTGGGAGTGGTCCCCGAGGGCGCCGTGCCAGACCGGGTCGGTACGCCGCATGTATTCGAAAAACGGATAGGGGCTGGTTTCACCGCTGAAATCGAGTGTGACGGGCTGGCCGACGGGGTCGGTGCTTAACGGCATCAGCGCTCCTCCTGAGCAACCGGTAAGGCCGTCGACGCGGGACGGGGCTGACCGGCCCCCGGCGTCTTCGGCGGGTGTATCCGAGCGGATTGTCGCTATCATAGTATAAATAGCAACGAAGCCCAACGGCTTGTGATGGTTACCGTAACGGGCTCAGTATTGATCCGGATAGGTCAATGAGGCGGTGATTCGCAAGTGTCCCAGCGGCGTTTCGTGTGCTCCCTCGACGAGCTGCCGCCCGGCGGGATGAAGCTGGTCGATGTCGGCAAGTTCGGCGTCGGTGTGTACAACGTGCACGGCGCGCTGTACGCGATCGTGAACTACTGCTCGCACGAAGGCGCCCCGCTGTGCCTGGGCTTGCTGGGCGGCACCACCGAATCGGCCCCCGAGCAGCCCGGTGGGATACGCCGGGTGCGCGACGGACAGATCGTCCGATGCCCTTGGCATAACTGGGAATTCGACGTCACCACGGGACAAAACGTCGCCGATCCGCGTCGCCGCATTCGTACCTACCAAGTCGATGTCACCGACGGGGAGGTGTACCTGACCGCATGATCATCGACACATGCGTGCAACCGCACTTTCGCTACAACGCCGAGATACGGCGCTACCTCCCGGACGCCCACAAACTGCGGTCGATTCCCGACGTGGAGCAGCAGTGGTACCAGGCTCCGGGCGGCGATTACCGGCAAGACCTTTACGACGCCGAGTTGTACCCCGGTTCTGATCCCGAGACCGTCAGTCGCCACCTGTTCGACGACATGGGGATTGACTTCGCCATCCTCAACCCGCTGACTCGCGGCAACATCGCCGACTACCTCCTGAACAGCAGAATCTGCGCCGCGGTCAATGACTGGCTGCTGGACCGGTGGCTCGAGCCCGACACCGCTGACCGATACGCGGACCGGTTTCTAGGCACCATCCGCGTCAACCCCGAAGACCCCCGGGCGCGGTCGCCGAGATCGAGCGCCTTGCCGGCCACCCGAAGCTGGTGCAGGTCGGCGTTCCGATGCAGTCCCGCGAGCCGTACGGCAAGCCGATGTTCGAGCCCATCTGGGAGGCCGCGGCCGCCCACGGACTGCCGGTCGCGGTGCACATCAACGGCGGCAACGGCGTCGACCATGCACCCACCTTCGCCGGGCACGCGCATACCTACCCCGGATATGCGGCGTTCATGCCGCTGAACTACTTCGTGCATCTGGCCACACTGATCATCGAGGGCGTGTTCGGGCGGCTACCCGACCTGAAATTTGTTTTCACCGACGGCGGCTACGACATCCTCACTCCATTGATGTGGCGGCTGGATACCTTCTGGTTGTCCATGCGCGACCAGACGCCATGGGTCGATCGTTATCCCAGCGAATACCTGCCCGGCCACGTCCGGTTCTGCTCGTCGGCATTCGACGGGGCGCTCGAGCCCGGCCAGACACAGCGCTGGATCGAGTTCAGCGGCAAGAGCGACTTGCTGATGTACGGATCGAGCTACCCACATTGGTCGACGTCGTCGCCCGAGACCGCCGCGGTGGGGCTCGATGCCACGCAGCGCGACCAGGTGTTGTGGCGAAATGCCAGTGAGCTGTACGGACTCAAGGAGCGTGTCTGATGACCACCATCGAACGAGTCAATTCCCCGACCAACCAGGACGGCGAACTCGCGGTCACCATCGTCGACACCGACGTGCACCCACTGCCCGTTTCGGCGGACGTACTCAAGTCCTATGCGCCCGCCGAGTGGGTCGACAAAATCTGGCCCACCGGAAACGCGGTCAGCCCGACTTCGTATTTCTACGACACCCCGGATGCCTACAAGACCTCGTCGCTGCGCATGGACTCGTGGCCGCCCAATGGGGGGGTCGCCGGCAGCGATCCGGACTACGCCGCCAAGCAGTTACTCGTCGACGCCGGGGTCAGCATCGCATCGCTGGAGCCGATGTGCGACGCGCAGCTGCCGCAAGCCGAACACGTGCTGAAGTCGACCTATAACGATTGGCTGGCCGACATCTGGCTGGACAAGGGCAACGGGCACGGCCGCTGGCGCGGGTCGATCAGCGTCAGCGCGCAGACACCGGAGCAGGCGGCGCGGGAGGTCGAGCGCTGGGCGGGACATCCCTATATGTCCCAAGTGCTGATGACACCGCAGACCCGCGGAATACCTTTCGGCAACCCGCATTTCGATCCGCTGTACGAGGCCGCTTCGCGCAACGGCTTCCCGGTGGCCACCCATCTGATGGGACAGACACCCTTCGAATTAATTCCGCTCTACCCGGTCGGTAACCCCGCGCACTGGCACGACTTTTTCGCGTCCTGGCCGCTGCTCTACGTCTCGCACTTGATGAGCCTGGTTTTCGACGGCGCCTTCGATCGCCATCCTGACTTGCGCATTGTGTTCGTCGAAGGTGGCTTCACCTGGGCGATGCCGGCGATGTCACGGATGGACCGGATCTGGGAGGCCCGCCGCGCCGACCTGCCGCAGGTACGTCGGCGTCCGTCGGACTACGTGCGCGAACATGTCCGCTTCACTACCCAGCCGCTGGAAGACGTCGACACCGTCGAGTTTCGCGAGTATCTGGAAATGATGGACATGGGTGACAACCTGATGTTCTCGACGGACTATCCGCACTGGAGCTATGACTCGCCGACCTATGCGATCAACCGGTTCCCCGCCGACCAGCGGGAGCGGATTATGCGCGGGAACGCGACGGCGCTGTATGGGCTGCCGGCAACCGTCAAGGCGCTCCCCGGTGAGTCCGACGCCGCCGGCACTGCGCAGACCTGAATCGCCGGAGCCCGCTCGCTGGGCTCTGATCAGCAAATACGACGGGAAATGGGAGGCGCCCGATGCAGCCGTCCGGGGCCGACCTGTGGGAGTGTGACGGCCGCGCGCCCCTCAGGTCTACCTTGAAGGTGGATTCCGACATGGCCTTCAGCCAGGCCCGGAGGACAGCCCGCCCCACGAGCCCGGAAGTTGAGAGGGTATGACACAGACGGATCTGACCCGCCCACAAGGTATTAACCGCCTCGACCCGGTGCTGCGCGACGCCGCGAGTGAGCTGGGCATCGTCGAATTCCGTGCCGAGACATTGGCCGCCGAACGGGAGCGCGCCGACCGGTTGGCCGCCCAGCACGCCGCGGCAGTCGACACCGACGGTGTGGCGGTCGAATCGCGCTCCATCTCCGGGCCGGGCGGCCAGCAGCTGAATCTTCGTTTCTACCGCGGCCGCATCGAAGGCGGTCAGGGGGCGCCGTTGCTGGTGTACGCCCACGGCGGCGGCTTCGTGGCGGGCAACCTCGACACCGATCACGCGGAGTGCGTGGAGCTAGCGCGCGAGGGCGGCTGTCTGGTGGTTTCGGTCGACTACCGGCTGGCACCCGAGAACCCGGCCCCGGCGGCGCTCGACGATGTCGAGGCGGGGATGTATTACGTCATCCGCAATTGCGCTGAGCTCGATGTCGATCCGAACCGCGTCGCCGTGATGGGCCGCGACGCGGGTGCCGCCCTGGTCGCGAGCCTGGCTCAGCGCATGTTCGACAACGAAGGTCCACAGATCCGGATGCAGATCCTGCACCACCCGATGCTCGACAGCGACGCCACGCCGTCGCGGCGCGAGTTTCAGCGCACGCCGGGACTCAACGGTCCCGCGGTGAGCCGCGCGTGGGGCCACTACCTGGGCCCGGCGAGCGGCACCGGCCAACACGTTCCCGCGCACCGGGCGAACCTGGAGGGGCTGCCGCCCACATTCATCAGTTGCTCCGAGATCGACCCGTGCCGCGACGAAGCCATCGACTATGCCAACCGGCTGCTACATGCTTTTGTCCATACCGAATTACACGTCATCGCAGCGACATTCAACGGCTTCGATTCGATGGTGCCGGATTGGGCTGTCTCTGAAGAGAACCGGGCATTGCATGCGCAGTCGGTGCGGCGCGTGTTCACGATGTAGCAGCTCGATCGGCTATCGACTGAACTCCGGTAGCTCTTACGGTATCGACGTTTGCTAATATTGAGAACGTGATTCTTGGCGGCGGCGGCGGCCTAATGTTGCGCAACGGTCTGGCGGCCTCATGACCGCCGTCGACTCTCCCGAAAAGACGCTCTTCGTTTCGACAACCCAGTCCTTCCTGCAGAAGGAAGCGCCGCTGGTGCGCGTCCGCGAACTGCACGCGGCGGGGGCGTCCTTCGACCCGGCCTGGTGGCAGCGCGCCGCGGAACTCGGCTGGACGGGCCTGCTTGTTCCGGAGGAGCTCGGCGGCGGCTGCGTCTCGCAGAGCGGTCTCGCGGATCTGGCCACCGTCGCCGAACTACTCGGCAAGACCGTGGCACCCGGGCCGCTGTATCCGGTCAGCGTGGTGCTCACCGGCCTGGCCGAATGCGCCGACGCGCAAGCACATGCCGCCGTCATCGAGTCGCTGATCTCCGGCGAAACCGTGGCGTCCTGGGCGGTCGCCGAACCCGGCCGAGGCTGGGCGCCGTTGGACCCGTCGGTGACGGCGACCGCGACCGACGCCGGCTATCGCATCGACGGCACCAAGGATCGCGTCGAGGCCGCCGCCCAGAGTGCGTTGCTGCTCGTGGTGGCGCGCTGCGGCCCGGATGGTTCCCAGATTCGCCAGTTCCTGGTCCCGACGGATGCACCCGGCGTTCGGATCGAGCCGCAGCAGTCCGTCGACTTGGTCAAGCAATACGCGCGGGTGCATTTCGACGGGGTGGTGGTGGACGCATCTGCTGCCGTCGGCACCGCGGCCGAGACCGCCGCGCTGATCGACCGGCAGAGTCAGATCGTGCAGGTGCTGCAGTGCGCCGAGGTGGTCGGCGTGGTGCAGACGGTCTTCGACTTCACCGTTCAGTGGGCGCTGGACCGGCACACGTTCGGCCGGCCGCTGGCGTCGTATCAAGCGCTCAAACACGGCTTCGCCGATATGAAGCTGTGGCTGGAGGCGTGTCGCGCCACCACGAGCACCGCGGTTGCCGACGTCGCTGATCGTTCACCGGGAGCGGGCTTGTCGGCCAGCATCGCCAAGTCCTACGTCGGCGAGATGGCGGGGCGCATCGTCCAGGGTTGCGTACAGATGCACGGCGGCATCGGTGTCACGTGGGAACACGACCTACACCTCTACTTAAGGCGAGTTACGTTGTACCGCTCCATGTTCGGCACACCGGAGGAGCGCAACTTGCGGGTGTATGAAGCAGAGAAGGCCGGCCGCTCCGCGGCCGGAAACACGATCAGATGACGTCGACGGAATCGGTTGCAGAGTTCGCCGCCCGCGCCAGGGCGTGGTTGGCGGACAACTTGCCGGCGATCGACCCCGAGGCGCCGCCACCCGCGCCGCGCGACGACGAGGACGCTTGGAAGCGGGCGCGAGAACTGCAAAAGCGGCTCTACGAGGGCGGATTCGCCGGCATCTGCTTTCCGCGCGAGTACGGCGGCCTGGGACTTGATTACGCTTACCAGAAGGCATTCGACGACGAATCCCTGCGCTACGAGATGCCGTTGATTCTCAACATTCCGACGTTCACCATCTGCTGCGCCACGCTGCTCGACACCGGTTCCGAAGAGCAGAAGAAGCAGCACATCGCGGCGGCACTGCGCGGCGACGAGATCCTGGTGCAGCTGTTGAGCGAACCCAGCGGGGGATCGGATCTGGCCGGTGTCATCACCCGCGCCGAACGGCGCGGCGACCGGTGGGTTATCAACGGCGCCAAGACTTGGAGCACCAGCGCGTTCGCCGCCGACTACGGACTGTGCCTGGCCCGCACTGACTGGGAGGTGCCCAAACACGAAGGCCTGACCATGTTCCTGGTGCCGATCGATCATCCGGGAATCACGTTGCACCACATCACGATGCTCAGCGGTTCCACGGAGTTTTGCGAGGAGTTCCTCGACGGCGTGGATGTCGGCGACGACGCCGTGGTGGGCGAGGTCAACGGCGGCTGGGCGGTGGCTTCGCGCCAGCTGTATCACGAGCGCCGGGCCGTCGGGCAAGGTTCGGAGTTCGCCAGCGGCAGCGGTAGCGAGGGCGGCCACGCGAATCCCGTTGACTACGTTGGACTTATAGAGTCGACAGGCCAAGCCGGCAATGAACGCGTGCGGGAGATGGCAGGCCGGGTGCTGGTGCATCGGGCGGTGGCCGAGCAGCTGATCGATCACGTGTCCCGCAATGTCCGCAACGGAGGCTTGCCGCCGTCGGCCGGCACGCTGATTCGGCTGTTCCACTCCGAGACCGTGCAAACCGACGTCGACACTGCGATGGCGATCACGGGAGCCGCCGGCGTGGTCGGCGAAATCGGCGACGGCCTACAGACCGGACTGCGGTACCTGGTGCGGCAAAGCGTCGCGATCGGCGGTGGCACAACGGAAATGGCGCGCAACGTGATCGGGGAGCGGTTGCTGGGCTTCCCCCGCGAATACGCCGCCGACCGCGGGGTGCCGTTCAATCAGGTGCGGCATGGCCAGGCCCGCTGATCGCGGTCTGCCCCGCTAGTCCTGCGCGAAGACGTTCTCGCTATCCCCGCTTTCGACGGGTATCTGGACCATCGACAAAATGTGGTGGGCCGGGCTTCCCGGCGGGGCGATCAGTACGCAGCCGCCGCCCTGTCTGCTAGCCCGGTTGCGGGCAGCGGCCAGCGCGCTGACGCCCGCCGACCCCAGGTGCGTGACCGCACTGAGGTCGATCGTCAAAGGTGCTATGCCCGAGCGGCTTTCGACTGCGATCAGGCGGTCCAGCGTGGACGCGGTGTTGGAGTCGACGTCACCGCTAACCACGATGTGGCCGGCATCGCGGACCGTTGACACGAATTCGTTGTCGACGGCTCGCCGATAGCTGGCCCGGCTGACGATTGTGTCGGTGACGAAGTTCGCCGGTCGCGACAGCCGGTGCGTCACGCTGGCCGTCGTTCCGTGGTCGCTGCGGGTGATGAGCGCCTGGGAAACCAGAGCCTCGGCCATCGCAAGTCCGCGCCCACGACCCTGTTCGCCTTCACGGTGATCCTTCCACTGTCCGCGGTCGATCACCGCGGCATGCAGGTTGCCATCGCCGGACAGCGATGCCTCGACGACGACACCTTCGGAAACCTGGGTGCCGTAACCATGTTCGACCGCATTCTCCACGAATTCGGAGATTGCATGCACCACGTCGGAGATGTCGTCAGCCTCGGCGCCGATCTCCGAGAGCCAGGTGCGCAGCCGGGAGCGCACGCTGCGTGCTGCGTGGATTGTCGCGTCCAGCGTCATGTGCAACGGCGCCGGTGGGGTGCGCCGTTGCGCCGCGAGCAGTGTCACGTCATCGCTGTAACCGGTTGACCGGAGCAGTAATTCGAGCGTCTCCGAGCAGATGCGGTCGATGGTTCGTGTCGGTGCGTCGATGACAAAGCCGCCGATGCCGGCGGCGATGTTGGCGGTCAGGTCGGCGAATTCCGCGGTGCTTGCGCCCAGTGGCCGGCCGGGCCGCTCGATCAGGCCGTCGGAATAGAACAGGATCGAGTCGCCGATGCCGAGCATTTCGGTGCGGACCGGAAATCCGACGGTGGTGCCGAGCGGGCCCGCGCCGGAAGGTTCCACGTAACGTGCGGTCGCGTTGGCGGCCACCAATAGCGGCGGCGGATGACCTGCGGTGCAGTACTGGAATTCTCCCGTGGTGTAGTCGAGCGACCCGACGCACAAAGTGGCCGAGTTGGATCCCGGTACGTGCTCATGGAAGCGGTCGACTGCCTCGAGCGCTTCGGTGATGGTGTGGCCCTGCGATATCTGCATGCGCAATGCGGTGCGCAGTTGCGACATCACCGCCGCGGCTTCGACGCCGTGGCCGACTACGTCGCCGACGACGAGCACCAGCCGGTCCCCGAGGGGTATCGCGTCAAACCAGTCCCCGCCGGCCGCGGTGTCCTCCGTGGCGACCAGGTACTGCGCGGTGATGTCGGCGCCGGGAACGACGGGCACGGACGAGGCGAGCAGCGCTTGCTGCATGACGATGGCGGAATCGCGGACGTTGCGGTAGCGCTCGGAGAGTTCCTCGATGCGCGTTTCGGTGGCCGACCGCGCGTGCACGCGCTCGGTGACGTCGTCGAAGATGATCTGCACACCCTCGATCGAGCCGTCCGGTCCGCGGCGCGCGGTGACGAGGAAATCGAAGTACCTCTCCTCGACTCCCGAACCCTCGAAGTCGGCCTGCAGTCGCCACTCCGCGCCGGATTGCCGCTCACCGGTCTGATAGACCCGGTCGAGCATCTGGAAAATCTGTTGGCTCTCGAGTTCGGGATAGACGTCGCGAGCCGACATTCCCACCGGGTTGAACGCCGGATTCAAGGCACGGTAGGCCGCGTTGGCCGCGACGAAGCGATGCTCGGGCCCTTGCAGGCCGACCAACATCGCGGGGACCTTCTCGAAGGTGCGGCGTACGTCGTCAGCCGCACCGACAATTTTGTCCCAGTCCTTTTCGGCCACCATATGGCCGTCCCTCCTACGGAGCCTCCCTGCGGGCCTTTCCATGGACCGAGAAATCCGGCACTGCGCGGGGCTTATTCGACACAAGCAAGTTATCAGATTAGCAATGGCCGGCGGGTGTGTCGTGCATCAGTTTGCTAACGGCCCGTCAGCGGGCCACGAGCCAGCGGCTCGTCTCACGCGACTGTCGTTGCCAGCGCCGTGTCGATCGTCGGATGCAGGGGCAGTACGCGGCCGAGATTGCAGGCCTGGATGGTCCGGGCAACGCCAGGGTCGCAGCTGACCAGCCGCACTGCGATGCCGCGACCGCGGCACCGTTCCGATTCGGCGGCCAGCACGGCGAACGCACCGCAACCTATGAAATCGAGGCCATTGATGTCGACGATGAATGGACCCGGTGTGGTCGCGACGGCGGCGGCCTCCTCGACCAGGCAACGCCAAGTGTCCTCGTTGGCGCCGTCAACCTCACCACCGGCGCGAATGATGACCACCGTGCCGCTGCGCTGGGTCGCTGCCCGCAATGTGCTGTGCGGATCACCGAGTTCGGAGACCAGCCGGGGGCTTAGCGTCACTCTGGTCACCGAGGACTCGATCGAAGCCAGATTCATCGTGCGCTCCTAACCGGTCGCGTCAACGAGACCGTGCGAGACGCCGGCGACGACATCCTTGTTCGGAGGGAAGCTTCTTTTCTATAGCAAGCCGCAACGTCGCGTCTAGAGCCGAGCCTTGGACCTGGACATATGCGGCGTGCAGGATCAGGCGGAGACCGGCTTTCGGGCCGGCTTGGAGACC
The DNA here is from genome assembly GCF_025823255.1 of Mycobacterium montefiorense. Classification (NCBI taxonomy): domain Bacteria; kingdom Bacillati; phylum Actinomycetota; class Actinomycetes; order Mycobacteriales; family Mycobacteriaceae; genus Mycobacterium; species Mycobacterium montefiorense. The sequence continues at coordinate 182,255 of NZ_JACKVL010000008.1, forward strand.
TTCATCAGCTGCATCAAGTTGCCGCCCATGATCTTGGCGACGTCCTCTTCGCTGAAGTCGGTGAGCTCGTCTACGAAGCTGATCGGATCCTTGAGTCCCTCGGGGTGGGGCCAGTCGGATCCGAACAGCACCCGGTCGGTGCCGACCATGTTGACGATCTCGGTGAACCGGTCCTCCCAGAATGGGGTGATGTAGACGCAGCGCTTGAAGGCCTCGACCGGGTCCTCGAGAAAGGCCTGCGGCATCTTCTTATAGACGCCCTTGAGTCCTTTGAACAGATCCGGCACCCAGTCGGCGCCGTTCTCGATCGACAGGATCCGCAGCTCCGGGTTACGCGACAGCGCGCCGTGACACACCAACGCACCCATCGCGTCCAGGATCGGCCGGTGCCCCATCGCAAAGCTGCGGAACGCGGTCGGCTTGAAGGGCAGGAACTCGTCGCCGGGTTCCCACACGTTGGCGAATTCGGAGTAGCCACTGTCGGAGGCGTGCATCGAGACCGGGATGCCGGCCTTGATGCAGGCCTGCCAGAACGGGTCGAACTCCTCGAGTCCAAAGGAGCGACTGCCCTTGAAACCGGGTACGGGCGCTGGCCGGACCAGCACGGTGCGGGCGCCGCGCTCCAGACACCATTCGAGCTCCTCGAGCGCGCGCTCGACGATCGGCAGGGTGATCACCGGGGTAGCGAAGATGCGGTCCTTGTGGTTGAACGACCACTGCTCATGCATCCACTCGTTGAGCGCGTGGATGACGTCGTGGGTCATCTCCGGGTCATCCTTCATGCGCTCTTCGACCAGGCTGGCCAGCGTCGGGAACATCAGCGCGTAGTCGATGCCGAGCTCGTCCATCACCTCTAGGCGCGCACCGGGCTCGCGGAACGCGGGGATCGCCTTCATCGGCTCGCCGAGGATCTCGCGGTAGGTCTTACCCTGCGCGCCGTTGCGGAAGTAGTCCTCTTGCGCGCCGGGCTTGGCTACCTTCTCGAAGGTCGGGTTGGGAATGTACTCGCTGATGTGGCCGCGGACCACGATCTTGGTCCGGCCGCGGACCTGGACGTAGTCGATGACGCGCTTGCGGTTCTCCGGAAGGAATTTGGTCAGTGCCTCCTCCGACTCGTACATGTGGTTGTCGGCGTCGAACACGGGAAAGGAAAGTTCGCGAGACGGCATGGCGATCTCCTTGAGGGCTGGATTCTCAGTGTGTGGTAATGACGTTACCACCTATGTACAACAACGTGAATCGGGCTAGGTGTCCGCCCGCAGGCCCTTCGGTGTCGCGCCGTCGATGATGGCGAAATTGACCGTCGCGGTTGCGGCGACTTCGTCTTCGCCGTCGCCGTAGATATCGACTTGCATGACCATCGCCCGGCGGCCGGCTCGCAGCATCCGGGGCACCGCCAGCGCGGCACCCTGCCGGATCGGCCGCAGGTAGCGGACGAACAGATCCGCGGTCGTCATCGTGGTGCCCGGCTGAAGAAAATCCAGTCCGAACTGTCCGCCCGCCACGTCGACAAGCGTGGCAATCAGGCCGCCCTGCAACGCACCGGAAGTGTTTACTACATGCGGACTTACGGGCATCGTCATGGCGAATTCGCCATTGCGTGAGCCCGCACGCAGGCCGATTTGGGCGAATAGCTCGGCCAGCGTCGGCTTGCTTATTTCGTCGTCGGTTTCCCGGATGCCCAACGCGCGGGTGAGGAAGTCGTACAGCTGGCCGGTGTCGACCGGTGCTCCGTTCAATTCGGTGCCCAGCCAATGCAAACGCTGCGCTCCCATGATCGCCTGCATCACAATCGCGGCCGACGCCGCGACGTCGAGGCCCGGGTTGAACACGCCTTCGGTGATGCCCTGCCCCACGATGTCGCGGACCAGTTGATGCAACGGGGACAACACCCGCGCATATTCGCGGGGACGCGTCTCGGCCAGATGCTGGTTGTAGAGACCCAGCGCCCGGTTCAGGCTGTCCTGGGTGCTTGATTCCGGTTGCTGGTTGATTCGGTCGATCAACAGCTTCAGTGCGGACGTGCTGTCCAGCCCGGCGGCCTCGGCACGCCAGCTCAGCACTGACTGTGAAATGGTCCTGTCGAACAGCGCCAGCAGCAGCTCATCCTTGCTGCTGAAATGCTGGTAGAAGGCCCGCAGCGAGGTTTTGGAGCGGGCGACGATCTCCTGCACGGTGAAATCGGTGCGACCGGTCTCGCGCAGGATCTCCACGGCCGTCTTGATAAAGCGGTCACCGCGCGTCACTTCGACTCCATCACTGGGGGCGGTCATCGGCGCTAGGTCCCCTTCCGTTGCGCATGCGTGCGCATCGAGAATGAGGTTACCGCGCGTATCTTCGCGCCGTGCGGGACCGGCCGGGACTGCGCGTCCCGGCCGCCGCGGGTTGGGCCGGATCGCTATTGCGCGGCCTCGGGGGGCCGATTCTTGAGCTTGCCTGCGAGCGCGGCGGCACCGCCGGCGGCAAGCAGGACGGGCCATTCGACGACGGCGATCAGGCCGACCGCCGCGGCGACGACAGCGGTCCGCGGGCGGATGTGGCCTTCGCGCATCCCGGTACGAATGTCTCTCGTTGTGACGACCACACCCTCGGCGATCGCGGTGCCGATCTGGCTAACTGTGGAAACGGTCTGGTCGGCAACCGAGTTGGCCGACCTGGTGGCTCGTTCGATGAGCGTCACTGTGCTCTCCCAATATTCGTTTCGTTGCGCGCGTGGCCAATTGTTCGTTGTCCGTTTACTTTTCAGATTCTCTAAGTTGCTTCTTAGATCCTCTCTGTCCCTACGGTGTATAGCACGCACGTACAACTTCAGCGAGTCTGCAGCGTGAATCTGCAATGTCAAAGCTAACTATCAGGAGAGGGCGTAACAGCACAAATATGCGCATAGAGCCGATCGTCTCGGGGCTTCGTATGGTGGTCAAGGGCGGCGCGGCCGCGGCAGCTGAGTTGTTGGGCGGTGAGCGTCCGCGCCGCAGGTGGGCCGGTAATGGCCGAGGGTGGATCGAGCTGCGCATGCCCGAGGGGGTCCGCTCAGGCGAGTACGCAACCGCCCTGGCGAAGACAATCGGCAACACCACCGGCGTTGCGCGCACACAGGTGAACTGGCCACTTTCGCGCCTGGTCGTCGACATCGATGCAGACGGGCCCAGCGTCGACGATCTTGCCCTGATGGTGGACGCCATCGAGTGCGCCGTCGCCCAGAAATCCGAGCCGAGCGACGAGTCCGGGTCGCGGAGACCGGGCCAGTTGCCGGTGATCGACATCCCCGGAGATGGCGCCGAGGTCGTCAATCGGGCGAGCCTGTTGGGCGCTAAGGCTGTATCGCTGGGCGTGACGGTGTTTCTGCAAGTGACGCGGGTGCCCCGACTGCCGCGGGTATTCGCCGCCGCGACCATTTTCGCCGAGGCGCAGCCCGACGTGCGCAGGGTGTTCGAGCGATCCCTCGGTCGGGCCCGCGCCGACGCACTGCTCGCATTGGGCACTGCCATCACGCAGTCGCTCGGCCACACCCCGTCGGTGATCGCCGCCGACATGTTGCTTCGGAGCCTGCGCCTCATTGAAGCGCTGTCGGCGGTCGGCGCCTGGAAAGAGCACGAGCCCCAGCTGGCGGCGAGCGCCGAGTGCGAGCCACACCCGCAGCCTTCCCGGCCCCGGCCGATTCCGGACACCGCGTCGGAAAACTACGCCAGGGCAGCAACCGCGGCGGGCCTTGCCGGCGCCATCGCGCTCGCGGTCAGCGGCGGTGCGGCGCTCGCCAGCGAAGCGGTCATCGTCGCCGCGCCGCGGGCGCTCAACTACGCCCGCGAGTCGTTTGCCACGACGTTCTGCGCCGGCTTGAGTCGCAACCATCACACGCTGGTGATGCAACCCAACGCGATCCGGCGCCTGGATGGCGTCGACGTGCTGATCGTCGACCCCGCGGTGCTGATCGGCGAAACCCTGCGTGTCGCTGAGATCAGCGGCGTCGACGGCGAACTTCGCACCAAGGTGTGGCAGTGCGCGCAAACCGATGTCACTGACGGTCTGCTCGGGGCTGGAGTCCATACAGGGTGTGCTCTTTCGCCCGCGCATCAGCTGCCGGAGTTGCGCGACCTGGAGGTCGTCGTGGCGCGCAATGCGGACCCCTACGCCGAGCCGCTGATCGCCGCGGCCCGGGCGGCGGATCTCAGACTTCTGTCGGTGGATCGGGCCGATGCCGGCCACCTGCGCGGAACGTTCGACGAACTGCTGCCCGTCGATGACGACGTCGATCTCGCGATCTTGGCCGCGGTGCGGCAATTGCAGGCCGACGGGAAGATCGTCGCCGTGGTCGGGCGTGACCTCCGGAATGCCTTCGCGGCCGCGGACCTGTCCTTGGCGGTCTGGGCCGCCGGTCGGGCGCCCGCCTGGACAGCGGACATACTGATGCCGGATCTGAAGGTCGCGTGCCGGATCATCGACGCCATCCCCGCGGCGAAGTCGGCCGCGCGGCGCGGCGTCGAGTTAGCTGCTGCCGGAACCGTTCTCGGCTCGCTGACATTACTGCCGGGTGTCCAGGCGGCGGGCGTGCGTCCGAGCATCGCGGCCGCTGCCCTGGCGCTGATCCCCGGCTACATGATCGGGCGGGGGGTAGCTATGCAGCCCGATCCGGCTGCCGCCGCGAACACCGAATGGCATGCGTTGGACGTCGACCAGGCGCAGGAACATGTTCGACTGCTTTTCTCCGATCTCGCCAGCCCCGCCGCGGTGGCGGCCCAGGCTCGGCTTCCGAAGACCCGGATGCAGGCGGTGGCCGCAAATTTCGCGGACAGCAGCAGGGACGTCGTCGAGGCGATGTGGCACGAGATGCAGGACCCGCTCACGCCGATCCTCGCCACCGGGGCGCTGGCGAGCGCGCTGATCGGTTCTCCGATCGACGGTGCTCTCGTCGGGATCGTGTTGTTGGGCAGTGCCGCGATTTCCGCCGCGCAACGACTTAGCTCGGATCGCCAGTTGGCCAAGATGCTCAACGCCCAGACGCCGCCTGCCCGCGTCAGTCCGGGGCCCGGCCAGTTCGAGCTCGTGGCCGCCGAGCACCTGACACCGGGAACCATCATCGAGGTCCGCGCAGGCGAGGTCGTCCCCGCCGACGCGCGCGTGCTGAACGCGGTCGGGGTGGAAGTCGACGAATCGTCACTGACCGGAGAGTCGTTGCCGGTGACCAAAAACCCGGCTTCGACACCGGGCCGTCCGCTGGCCGAACGGGCTTGCATGCTCTACGAAGGCTCGACCGTGCTCAGCGGTGTGTGTCGCGCGGTGGTCGTCGCGGTCGGCGATGCGACCGCCGCGGGTCGGGCCATGGCACTCGCCCCGCGCCGGCGCGACGAGGTCGGGCTGCACGCACAGCTGGCCGCGGTGACCGCGAAGGTGCTGCCCTGGACCCTCACCGGCGGCGTGGGCGTGCTCGCCACCGCGTTGCTGCGCGGGTCCGGAATCAAGGAGGCCGTCACCAGCGGTGTGTACTGCGCGGTGGCCGCGGTTCCCGAGGGCCTGCCGTTGGTGGCGACGCTGGCCCAGCGCGAGGCGGCGCGGCGCCTCAGCGAACGCAACGTTCTGGTCCGCGCTCCGCGCTCGGTCGAGACGCTGGGCCGCGTCGAAGTGGTGTGCTTCGACAAGACCGGGACGCTGAGTGAAAACCGTTTGGTGGTAACAGATGTCTCGGCTCAGCCGGGGTTCGACGAGGACGCGATTCTCGAACGCGCAGCGCTGGCGACACCGGTGGCGCTTACCGAGCACGCTCCGCTGCAGGCGACGGATGCCGCCGTCGTCAATCGGGCCGGAAGCCAGCCGAGGCGTGACCGCGAGTTGCCGTTCCGTGCCGGACGCGCCTACGCGGCGGGGCTGGACGGCGACACCCTCGCAGTCAAAGGCGGACCGGAGGTCGTCCTCTCGGCCTGCGTCGAGGGCTGCGACGACGACCTTCGTGAGGACCTGTTGGCACACGTCCATGACATGGCCACCCGCGGCCTGCGGGTGATCGCGGTCGCCGATCGGACGTTGACGGAAGACGAACTCGCGGTCGCGCAGGAGAAGGGGCTGGAACCGCTGTGCCGCAGCGGGTTACGACTGCTGGGATTCCTCGGGATCACCGACACGCCGCGGCCCGGCGCCAGGGAACTCCTGGTCGGTCTGGCCAAGCGCGACATCGGCGCGCGAGTGATCACGGGCGATCACCCGGCAACCGCCCGCGCCATCGCTCGTGAGATTGGGCTCGACGTCGCCGACGACCGCATCATCACCGGAGCACGCTGGGAGCGACTGTCGATCGCCGAACGCGCCGAGGTCGTCAAGGACAATGTGATCTACGCGCGGATGTCGCCCGAGCAGAAGGTCCAGATCGTCCAGCAGATCAGCAATTCCGGGGTAGTCACCGCGATGGTGGGCGACGGCGCCAACGATGCCGCGGCGATCCGTGCCGCGGCCGTGGGAGTGGGCGTGTCCTCGCACGGCAGTGATCCGGCCCGCGGCGCCGCCGACGTGGTGCTGACCGAGGGGCGCGTCGGAAGTCTGTTGGACGCAATCGAGGAAGGTCATCGACTCTGGCAACAGGCGCAGGCAGCGGTGGCAATGTTGTTGGGCGGCAACGCCGGTGAAGTGGCCTTCAACATGTACGGCACGATGGTGCGCGGCGTGGCGCCGCTGACGGCCCGCCAGATCTTGCTGGTGAACATCCTGACCGACGTCTTCCCCACCACGGCGGTTGCGGTGAGCGCGGTGCGCAACATGCGGCCGCCGTCAGAGCGCGGCATCAACATGGACGATCTGATGCAGACCGTCGCGATCCGCGGTGCCGCAACCACCGTTGGCGCCAGCACTTCGTGGAGCCTGGCCACCTTTACCCGGGCGGCTCCGCGGCGTGCGGCGACGGTTGGTCTGGTGGGCCTGGTCACCACGCAGCTCTGGCAGACGCTGCTGGAATCACGCGATCCGCTCGTAATTGGCACCTGCGCAGCAACATTCGTCACGATGGGCGCCCTGATCACGACTCCGGGCCTGAGCCAACTCGTCGGGTGCGTTCCGCTGGGTCCGTTGGGGTGGATCGAAGGCGTTGCTCCCGCCGTGGCGCTGACCGTGCTCACCGCCGCCAAGCCCGACCTCTTGCTGCGGATGGCATCGCGGATCGGCAAGCGCGTCTCAAAGTACGGCGGCGAAGCCGACCGCGCCTTGGCCGGCATGGTCGGGTCGCTCACTGCGTGGGCCCAGGAACTCCCGGGGATGGACGGCGGCAATGGCGCCAAGGCTGTCCCGGCGCCTCAACTTGAGCTTGCACCAGCCGGTTAACCGCCGACACAACGAAGAGGGCAGACATGACCACGCTGGACGAAGAGCACGTCAATGCCTCGACCGTGCATGACGAACTCGACTGTGAGCAAACGGATCACGGCGCGGACGAGCTGCGCGCCGTACCGAGCTTCGCGCACCGGTGGGCTGCCTACGCCGCGGCGCACCCGGGGTCGAAGCGGGCCAGGACGCTACGCACGCTGCGGGAGTTGGAAACACGGGCGATTGACTTACCGGTCATCGGGAAGTTCCATCGACCCGACAAACATGACGTCGTCTACGTCGTGGGACTCACTGCCCTGCTGGCGTTCGGGGCCGTCGAGTTACCGATTGCCGTCATCGTGCTGGGCGGCCACGTGTTAGTCAAGCAACACTCCAGCCGCTCCCTGGCAGCGGTCGGTGAAGTCATGGAAGACGTTTTCGGCCACCACATCTAATAGGGCGCGGGCTCATCGTCAGTCGGTGACCCGGGTCCGGCCCGTTGAGCCACGCGGCCGTCCCGATTTCGCCGACGTTCGGTGCTGATGTAGCTGAGCCGATCCTGGGCGCGAGTGCGGCGCCGCCGCGGCATCATGGCGAACCGATCGATGCAGGGGGTGAGCGGGACAGTCGGAGCTACTTCGCTGGTGGATGCGCACAGGTCCGGAAACAGCAGTGCGCTACCGGGAGCGGTCACGTAGTTGCGCCCCGACGGCGACGTCCAGATCACCGTGCCGTTGGATAGTTGCCGGTCGTGCCACCCCCAGAATGTCTTAATCAGATGATGAAGGCGGCAAAGGCATTTCAGATTCGACGCCTGCGTCGCGCCGCCTTGGGCGTGCGGGATGGTGTGGTCGAGGTCGGCTTCGGTGGCGGGGTGATCGCAGCCGGGGAATCGACAGGTCAAATCGCGGCACCGCACGAAATCGGCGAGGGCCTGTGAGGGGACGTATCCCGGCTCGGCCGGCGCGACGCCGGGATGCACCAACGGCCGCAGCCTCGCCGAGTCCGCAAGTTCGGTGACCAGCTCGGCTGGGATGAGGGTTTCGGTCCCGATGACCGCGGCAGGCTCCGACGCAGTGCCATCCACGCTGGATTGATTGGCTACTACGTGGATCACCACTGGGCTCGGCGCCGGTGCTGTCGCGGAGCGACACGTCGGCTGCCCGCACCGGCACTGCAGCCTTTGCGCGCCGGATGCCAATGCTGCCAGGGCATCGGCGCGGCGCTGCTTCACCGTACGCGGATCTGCTTCACACACGCTGCGCGCCAATACATTAAGCCGGAGATCCACCACGCGGGCGTCGGTGGTGACGAGTCGGCCGAACACCTCGGTCAAGCCGTTGCCGCCGTCACAGAGCGAGAACTCGCGATCGGCCTGCCGCTCACGAGCGCGGCGAACCGCGTCGCGGTCTGCTCGCGCGACGACTCGATCGACCGCGGCGCCCAGCCGGCCGCGAGTCATCGACGGCCACCGTCGCACCTTGATCGCGAGTTCGGCATCGACCGCGGCCATCACCTCGGGATCGGTAATCAAATCGGTGCGGTACACGATCGTCTGGAACGTCGAATAACCGATGTCGCCCGCGATTAACGCGGCGCCTATTCGCGGTAACCGATTTCGCATGGCGCGCGAATAGCTCAGATAGCTCGATGCGAGCGCTTGACTGATATGCAACGCCGCGGCGACCTCTGCGGAGATGGCGTCCCACGTGTCAGTCGCCCAGGACTCTCGTTCCCCGCATTCGCGCAGCCGCAGTAGGTCGAGGTCGCCGATCGCCGCCAACCGCTCACCGGCCGCTCGGTTTTCCGCGCGCGAGGCCGCGCAGATCCGATCGACCGCCCGGGACGCGGCATCCACTCGTGCTTCGAACATACATTCGATTATAGTGAGCCGGTCCGACAGTTCTCTTCGGCTTGGATCCTCAGGCTTCGCGGGCGGCGATCATCGCCGAGCGATTGACCTTGGTCGCCGCCGTGCGGGGGATCGCGTCGACGAACTCGACCGTCTTGGGCGCCTTGTAGGGTGCCAGCCGGTCCTTGGCGTACCCGATCACCTGCTGTTCGGTGAGCGAAGCGCCCTCGGCGCGTTGCACCACCGCGTGCACCCGGCGCCCCCACTGCGCGTCGGCGAGCCCGATGACCACAGCGTCGGCGATGCCGGGGTGACCCGCAAGCGCGGACTCGACTTCGGCGGGAAAGACATTGGCGCCACCGCTGACGATCATGTCGACCCGGCGGTCGACGATATAGAGGAAGCCGTCCTCGTCGAGGTGGCCGATGTCGCCGGCCGAACGGAATCCGTCGTCGGTCGACGGCAACGGCGGCGCACCACCGAGATAGCGGTAGCCCGCGCTCATCACCGAGCGCAGGTATACGTCGCCGTCTTCACCGGGTCCCAACGGGTTTTTGTCGGCGTCCAGAATCCGGATCTCCGTGTCGCGGAAGCCGCGACCGACGCTGCCGGGATGAGCCAGCCACTCGTCGCCGCGCAATGCGGTGAGGCCGAGGTTCTCGGTCATGCCGTACGCCGTCACGATCTTTTCTGGACTGAGCAATTCGAACCAGGTGTGCAGCAGCGACGGCGGCATCACCGCCGCGCCTTGCAGGACGAACACAACGCTGGAGAAGTCGCGGTCCCGGATGTCGGGCAGGGCCGCGATGCGTGCCAACATCGTCGGCGTGGCCGTGAAGTTCGTAATCCGGTAACGCTCAATGGTGTCGACAAACACTGCGGCATCGAACTTTTCGAGGATCACCAGATGGTCGCCGCTGAGCAGCATCAGGAACGTCGCGAAGCCGTTGGTGTGATACATCGGCGCGGGCACCAGAATGGTCTGCGGCTTGGCCACCGGTGTCCAGTTCGACAGGAACGGTTCGCCCTGCTGCGGGATCCACAGCGACGGCGCCAAGGTGAGAATCACCTTCGGCACGCCGGTGGATCCGCTGCTGCAAATGCCATTCGCGGCGGGTGACACGGCTTCGGGCAACGGGCCCCGGGATTCGCCGGCCGCACGCGCATCCAACTCCCAGCGGGTGTTTTCGTCGACGACCACGGCGGGGTTGATCACCTCGCGCACCCGGTCTCGCTCCCATTCGGGCAGATCCCAGTGCATGGGAATCGGAACCGCACCGATCTTCCAGCACCCGAGCGTGGCCAAGGTGAGGTGCTGAGAGTTTGGGATGGCAAGCGCGACAAGCGAACCCGTCTGGGCGCCGCTGGCTGCCAGCGCCCGCCCCCATTGGTTGGCGCCGGCGTCGAGTTCGGCGAAGGTCAGGGTCTGGGCGGTGCCGTCGAGCGCGACAACGGTGACGGCCGCCTTGTCTGGCAGCTGTTGGGCGAGCTCGGCAAGTTTGGTGCTGAACGGAACTCCGTCTTCGAACGGGTTGGGCGTCACCCCGGCCGTGGCGGATTCGGTCGTCACGCGGATACCGGCTCGCTGAACAGCGTCTCCAGGGAGCCGTCGCGCACATCGGAGATCAGCCGCAGTCCGAGTGCCTCGGCGCCCAGGGGAAGGCGGATCAGCGGCTGGGTGTGCCGGTCGAGCACGCTGATGTCGGACTCGTCGCAGAAGCCCAGGGCGCCGAGCAGCTGGTGCGAGGTACGCAGCACTTGCCGTGCGGTGTCGGTGGCCTTGAACCGGAGCATCAGCGCATCGGCGGAATGTACCTGCACCGGCAGCGATTCCGGTCTGCAGATGGTGTATTTCGCCAGCTCGTGTAGTCCGCGTAACGCGACCGAGGCGTCCGCGACGGCAAACCGGACGGTCTGGAAGTCGGCCAGCGGCTTGCCGAACTGGATACGGGCCTGGACATGCTCGGTGACGATCTGCAGCGAGCGCTGCATCGCTCCCAGAATCCGCCATGATCCCAGCACGAGAAGAAGATTAACGTCGCGCGCCGGGACTGTCCCGTCGGGTGCGGTTAATGAGGCCGGCACCAGAAAAGGCCCCAATTTGGCGTTGGTCCGCGACGCGAGCTGCGGCCGGTACCGGTTGCCATCCAGGTCCGCGGCGATCCAGTCGCCGGGCAGATCGCCGTGGTCGATGCGCGGCGCCTCGGGATTGACCAAGGCCAGTCGGGCGCCGTCGATGGCCAGCAGCTCCTCGACGAGGGGATAGGGCAGCGCGTGCGCACCGGCGGTTTGGCAGAGCACCGCCGCGGCCAGCAGATCGTCCGGCCCGGACCGGACGTCGAGCTCGAACACGCCGAGCTCGCCCAGGGCGGCGCGCGCCGCGTCCCGAACGCCGTCGTCTTGCTCGGCCCGCAGCGCGGCCTGCGGGCCGCCCAGCCGGTCGAATCGCTTGGCTGCGACCGCCGCGAAGTCGCTAATATCTTGGGGCAGCGCGGTTTTCATCTGCGTTCTCCTAGCGCGTCTCGTGACACCAGCATGCGCTGCACCTCGATGGTTCCGGACGCTACGGTGGCCGCCTGTGCGTAGCGCCAATGGTCTTCGATCGCCCCGTGCAGTCCCGCCGACGCGCCGCTGTCCAGCGCGATCGGGCCGAGCACGTCGAACAGCAACTCGGCGACCTGCTGGTCGCAGGTGGTGGTGGCGATGCGGGCGGCGCTGGCCGCCGCTCCGGCCGACGGGTCATCCTGCAGCGACACGGCACGATAAGCCAGCAGCCTGGCCACCCGTAAGTCGACAAGCGCCCGGACCCACCGAGCCCGAAGCGATTCGGGCAGCCGATCCCACCGGTCGCCGAGCTCGCTCTGCATTCGATGCAGCAGCGACTCGCAGCGCGCGTAGCGCGCGATGCCGACGCGCTCGAACGCGAGCGCCTCTCGCATCACTCGCCAACCGTCACCCACCTCGCCGAGGACGTCGCCGGGATACGCCGGAACGTCGTCAAGGAACATCTCGTTGAGATGATGCGGCCCCAGCATCGACGGGATTCCGCGCACCGTGAAGCCCTCACGGTCCATCGGAATCAGAAAGAGGGTGAGCCGCTTGTGCTTTGGCGCGTCAGGGTCGGTGCACGTCGCCAGCACACACCATGACGCCATCTGGGCGTACGACGTCCACACCTTCTGGCCGCTGATGCGCCAGCCGTCCCCGTCCGGCACGGCCCGGGTACGCAGCGAGACGAGGTCAGTTCCGGCCTCTGGCTCGGAAAACCCTTGGCACCAGATCACATCGCCGGAGGCGATGGCCGCCAGGTGCTTGGCTTTCTGCTCTGCTGTTCCGTATCGCATGAGCGCCGGACCAACCCAGTTGATCCCCATGTACTGCGGGCCGCGCGGCTCGTGCTGGGCCCACATCTCCTCGCGCAGCACCGTTTGCTGCCAGACCGAACCACCGCCGCCGCCATGCTCTTTGGGCCAAGCCAGTGCCAGCAGCCCCTCGGCTGCCAGCAGCTTGCAGAAGGTTTCGGTGGTGGCCAGGTCTGCCGGATCCTCCGTGCAGGCACCGAGGAAATCGGGCGGGACATGCGCAGCGATCAACTCCCGCAGGTGGTGTCGCGGTTCGACGGCGTCGTCACCCAGGTCGTAGTCCATCGTCATCCCTTCGGCAGCCCGAGCAGTCGCTCGGCGATGATGTTGCGCTGCACCTCCGATGTTCCGCCGTAGATGGTGGCGGCGAGCGCGTCCTGGCGTTCGAACAGCAGATCGGGGTCGCTGGTCGAATGCGGTCCTTCGGCGGCCGCCGCAAGTTCCCAAACCCGTTGCAAGGTAACCGATCCCAGCAGCTTCATAGTGTCGGCTTCCGGGCTGTTCCGGCCGGCCAGTTCGTTGACCAGTGCGCGGTATCCGGTGGCCCGCAGCGCTTCGGCGTCGGCCAGCAACGACCCCAGCTCGGTGTAGAGGTCCTGGCTGTCGCCGACGGCTCCGGCGTTGCGCACGGCATCGAGTCCACGCTTGATTTCGACCCAGTTCATGATCCAGATCATTTGGCGTTCGTGGTGCAGCGACGACAGGGCGACGTTCCAGCCGCCGTTCACCGGGCCCAGCAGATTTTCCGCGGGGATTTCGACTTCGTCGAGGAAGACCTCGCAGAACGTCTCGTCGGAGATCGATGACATCCGGATCGGTTCGATGCGCACACCGGGGGAGTGCAGGTCGAGGATCAGGCGAGAGATGCCACGGTGTTTCGCCGCGTCCGGATCGGTGCGTGCGTAGAGCGTGCACCACCGCGATTCGTGGGCCTGGGTGGTCCAGATTTTGTGACCGTTGACGCGGAAGACGTCTCCGTCGCGCTCGGCGCGGGTGCGCAAGCCGGCGAAATCCGACCCGGCTTCCGGCTCGGACATGCCCAGTGCCCACCACTCGTCGCCGCGCAGCAGCGGCACCAGCAGGCGCTCGATCTGTGCGGTGGTGCCGAATTGGCGAATGCCGGGTGCGGCGACGCCTGGCCCCGCAATGTTGGGCAGCTTTGGCGCCGACCGCAGCGCGCCTTCGATCCGGATCTCCATAGCGTCGCGCAAGCCCAGGGATCGGCCGCCGTGCTCGCGGGACCAAGTGGGCTGGATCCAGCCGCCCTCGAAGGCGGCCCGCTGATAGTCGCGCCGCAGCGGGATATCCCATCGGTATTGGCGGTAGTTCTCGTAGTAGTCGTCGGGCAGGAACGCGGCCAACCAGTCGACGAACTCGGCGACGGCCTCGGACGGAGTCGTTCTGCTTGTCATGCGGTGCCTCCGGCGAAACGGCAGCCCACTTCGTGGTAGAGCGCGCGACTGTCTCCCAGCAGCGCGGCACCCTGCCAGGCGTGCCGGACGTAGAGGTGCATGTCGTGCTCCCAGGTCTGCGCGAGCGCTCCGTGCACCTGGATTGCGGTGCGCGCGCAGCCGGCCGCGGCGTCGCCGGCCGCCGCCTTGGCCAGTGCCGCGGCGGTCCAGGCATCCGCGGGCGCGGTGTCCGGATCGGCGAGGCGTGCCGCGGCCGCGTAGGTGAGGCTGCGGGCCCGCTCGACGCCGACGTAGTTGTCGGCCAGCGCGTGCTTGATTCCCTGGAACGCCCCGATCACCGTGCCGAACTGGCGGCGTGCTTTCGCGTGCTCGACGGAGCGGCGCAGGGCGGCGCTGGCCACGCCGACCAGATCCGCGGCGACGGCGACCAACGGTGCCGTCAGCGCTGATTCGAGGTTGACGGGTGCAGACGCCAACGGCTCGGCGTCGATCTCGACGTCGGCCACCGGTTGGGCGGGATCGGTGGACTCGCCGGGAATGATTGTCACGCCGTCGCCGCCGCGGACGGCCACGGCGACGTAGCCGTCGATGGATTTGGCCAGCGCCACGATCAGCTCTGCCCGGGACACGTTCGGGACCGCGACCGCGCGACCGCGCACCCGTCCGTGCCGCAGCGTCATCGGCGCCCCGGCCGTCCGAGATCCCTTGGCGTGCACCGCCAAGGTGGCAACCGCGCCACCGGCGATCTGGGTCAGCAATGGGTCCAGCCCACACGCGCGCAAGACGCCCGCGGCCAGCCCGACGCTGCTGAGCAACGGAATTGGCGCCAGCGCCGCGCCGCACTCCTCGAGCACCACGGCCAGTTCGACGGGCCCGTAGTCGCCGCCGGGTGCGGCCAGTTCGGTCCAACCGAGGTCGACTACCGTCTTCCACACGGCGCGCCAGCGCTCCGGATCCGTCAGGGCCTGCCGGGCGGCATCGGGAGAACATTCGGTGCGCAGGATGTCGCGCACGGTGTCGCGCAGCGACAGCTGATCCGAAGTCAGTCCGACATCCATAAGACCCCTAACATAATAAAGATAGTAAACTAGCGACTCGGTTGCAATCGGCACGAGCATAGGTGGGCGCATGGTCGACTGGTATCTGTTCCTGCCGCAGGTGCGGTTGTCGGTAAGCGCCATCACGGAGCGGGCTCGTCACGCCGAGGCCAGCGGCTTCGATGGCATCGCGTTCATCGACCATCTCGAGGCTCCCGGGTTGCCCGGCGAAAGCATTTGGGAGGCAATGGCCGTCGCCACCTGGGTGGCGGCCAAGACCGAGCGGCTTCGGATCGGTCACTTGGTGCTGTGCGATGCCTTTCGGCGTCCCGCCGTGCTCGCCAAGCAAGCCGTCACCCTGTCCGACGCTTCCGAAGGCAGATTCGATCTGGGCCTCGGTTCAGGATCCTGGCCCGCCGAGTTCACCAGATTCGATGTCGGTCAGCAGGATCCGGTGGCCCGCGTTCAGCAGCTCGGCCGGCACCTGGCCCTGATCAGGCAGTACTGGGGCGATGAGACGAACGAGGACGGCGTGGTTGCGCTACCGAGGCGTAACCATCCGATACCGCTGGTTCTGGGTGGCAGCGGACCGCGCATGATGGAACTCGTTCGCAATTACGCGGATTGGTGGAACTTGCAGGCCAACCACCTCGACCGGCTGCCCAAGCTGGCCCCGGCGGCGGGAAGCGCCCGGATTTCGGTTCAACAGATGATCGGCTTCGCTCGTTCGGGTGACGACCCCGACACCGTGCGCGAGGTGAGTGCGCGCCGGTTCGGCAACCTCGGCCCGGGGCTGGTGTGCGGCGACGCCGACGAGCTGACCCAGCACTTTGCGGGTCTGGCTGCCCAGGGCGTCGAGCGCTGCTACGTCTGGTTCGCCGACTTCGCGAACCCGGACTCCCTGCACGAGTTCGGCGAGACGGTGATCAAGACGTTTCCTGGCGCCGGCGAGCTTCGTTAGGGACGACCGGCGGCCGGGCATACGGACCGCGCTGCACCGCGGAAAGCCGGATCTCCGGCAGATCGACCGACGGGTCCACGGTGTCCAGCCAGGCGACGGCCTCGGCGACGTCGGAGATCTGAATCGCGTACATCTCGAAGGGAACGTCCTGCAGCATCTCGGTTTCCACCGGGCCCGGCGTCACGATGTGCACCGCGATGCCGTCCCGATCGACCTCGAGCGCCAAGGCCCGGGCGAACGCGTTCATGCCGGCTTTCGACGCGGAGTAAGCGGTGCGGGCCATCATCGGCTCGTGTGCCGCCGACGACGAGATGAACACGAACCGCGAGCCGGCGTGCATCCGCGGCAGCACCGCGGAGGTCACCACGAAGCACGAATCCAGGTTGGCCGAGATGATGGTCTGCCACTGCTCGAACGTCTGCTTGCGCGCATACGTTCCGCCCAGCGTGCCCGCGGCGTGAACGACCAAGTCGATCGCCTCCAAAGCGCTTAGCGCAGCGGCGAATCCGTCCGGATCGGATGCGTCGGCAACGATGTGCCGGGCCCCGATCTCCTCGGCGGCCGCGCGTAACGGGCCCTCGCGCCGGGCCGCCAGCACCACGTCGTAGCCGAGTTCGGCTAGCTTGGCGCCGCAGCCCTTTCCGATCCCGCCGCTGCCGCCGGTGACCAACGCGGTTCGCATCGGGATGGAGGCTCCTCAGGATTGCCGGAGGCCCGGCGAGCGTGACCCCGAACGAGAAAGAGCCTGCGGCGAAAGTGCATAGATCCGTTGGGTGGGCCGGCCGGCGAGCACATAGGTCTGGGTGTCGGCGAGGTGACGACCCGCGATGCGCCGGGCCCGGTCGACGTCGCCTTCCGCGATGGTCTCGGCCAGCTTGGTATGCGTGCTGAGGACCGCACGACGCTGGGCCAGCGAGGGGTAAGTGCCACGCGCCGCACTCTCGTCGGCCCACTGGCGTTCGTGGCTGCCCCACAGCGTCTCGAGGCTGCCGACGACCGCGATGATGGTGTGATTTCCACACCCCTGCACGATGAGATCGTGGAACTGGCGGCCGATTTCGGTGAACAGCCGACCGTCGTCGAGATTCTCGGCCATGGAATCGTTGACCTGCTTGAGTTCTGGCACCAGAGTGTCCGCCCGGTCCGGTCGCTGGGCGGCCAGCGCGGCGCAGGCGGGCTCGAGTTCCTGCAACGCCATGCCCAGGTCGGCGACCTGAACGGACTCGCTTTGCAGCAACAGCCCCAGCATGTAGGCCGCACTGGTCTTGGCCGGCGCGTGCACGACGGCGCCGCCACGGTTACCGCGTCGTACCGAGACCAGTCCCTCGGTTTCCAGGATGCGCAGAGCCTCCCGCAACGAGACCAGGCTGACGTTGAACTGTTCGACCAGCACTTCCTGGCGCGGCAGCAGATCGCCGTCGGCAAGCTCGCCGTCGATGATTTGCCGGCGCAGTTCGTCGGCTACGATTTCGGCGATCCTCGGCGCCGACAACCGGCGACGGGCATCGGGACCAATCCCCAGGGTCATTCAATCCTCGCAGGAGCAGCGGGAAGAGCGGCGCGGCGCGTGGCGCGCACTCAGCTGGCTTAGCTATTTTAGCAGTAATGATATAAATAGCATCTCTGGTCGCGTGTCGATCGGAAGGGCGGATGCAAGTGAGTCAGGGGTCTGATGACCGTCCGACACCGCTGCACGAGTTGCGTGTCGTCGAGATCAGCGACCGGATAGCCGGCAGCTACTGCGGTAAGTTGCTGGTTGACGCCGGGGCGCAGGTGCGCAAAATCGAACCGCCGCAAGGGGATTGGCTGCGCCGGTATTCCGCCAGCTGTTCGCCGGTGGCCGATGACCAGGCGTCGCCCTTTTACAGCTACCTCAGCGCGGGCAAACGCAGCATGACCTTCGCGCCCGACTCCGAGCGGTTTCGGGCCGAGTTGGCCGCCGCCGACGTGATCATCCTCACCGCCGGTCCGTCGCGCGCCGCGGCGCTGGGCATCGATCCGCGCCAGCTGTTGGCCGACTCGCCGCGGGCGGTCGTCGTCACGATCTCCGACTTCGGCTGGACCGGACCGTATGCCGATCGCGCCGCCACCGAGTTCACCTTGCAGGCCTGGGCGGGCTCGCCGGGTTTCCGCGGTGATCCGGCCGGGCCACCGATTTCGATCGGCGGGGACCTGGGCGAGTACATGGGCGGGGTGTTCGCCGCGTTCGGTGCGCTGGCCGTGCGCCGCCGCGTCGAACGGGGTGGTCCCGGCGAGCATCTCGACCTGTCCATGCTCGAGGCGATGACGTTGATGCAGAGCAGCGAATGGCTGCATTCGCAGTTGCTGCGGGTGCCGCCGATCAGCCGCACCACCGAAGTCCCGTCGATCGAGCCGGCCCAGGACGGCTACGTCGGGATCACCATGGTCACCGGCCAGCAGTGGCTCGACTTCCTGGCGATGGTCGAGTGCCCGGGCCTGGAAGAGATTGAGCAGCTGCGTTTTCAGATCGGCCGCTGGGGCTACCGCGACCTGATCCGCGAACAGATCGGCCCGTGGCTGGCGCAGCGGTCCGTGGCGGAGATCGTCGAGCTCGGGCAACTGTTCCGGCTGCCGATCGCGTCGCTGGGCAACGGCGCCACCATCCGTGACGTGGAATACGCCACCGAGCGTGGGGTATTCGTGCAAAACCCCGCCGGCTTTCATCAGCCCCGTGCGCCGTGGCTGATGTCGCAGTGCGCGGCGGCCCCGGTGGGAGACACCGCCGCCCCGGGCGCGGACAACGACGAATCGCCTTGGTGTACAAGCCAATCTGAGATCCAGCCGGCCAAGCTAGCACGCCCATTGGAAGGCGTTCGGATCGTCGATCTGACCGCCTTCTGGGCCGGGCCGGCGGCAACCCACCTGCTGGCGGCGTTCGGTGCCGAGGTGATCAAAGTGGAGTCGATCCAGCGCCCCGACGGCATTCGGTATTCCGGCGGCATGCGCAAAGACGTTGACGACTGGTGGGAGTACGGCTGGGTTTTCCATGCGATGAACACCAACAAGCGTTCGGTCACACTGGATTTGGGCTCCGAGGAGGGGCGTCGGCTGTTCAAGAAGTTGGCGTCCGGCGCCGACGTGGTGATCGAGAACTTCTCGCCGCGGGTGATGGACCAGTTCGGGTTGACCGCCGATGTGCTGCTCGAGGTCAATCCCAAACTCGTCGTCGCCCGCATGCCCGCGTTCGGGCTGGACGGCCCGTGGCGCGAACGGGTCGGCTTCGCCCCCACCATGGAGCAGCTCGCGGGGCTGGCCTGGGTGACCGGACTGCCGGACGCTCCGCCGGTGACGCCGCGGGGGGCCTGCGATCCGCTGGCCGGGGTGCACGCCGCGTTCGCCGTGCTGGCCGCGCTGAACTTCGCCGAACGCACCGGAATTGGTCTGCAGGTCGAGCTGCCGATGCTGGAAACGGTGCTGAACGCCACCGCGATACAGGCGATCGAATCCGAGGTCTTCGGAAAGACGTTGAGCCGCCGTGGCAATCGCGGTCACGGCGGGTTCGTCCAGAACATCTACCGGTGTGCCGGCGCGCCAGAAAAGGACGATTGGATCGCGGTCACCGTGCGTGACGACCAGCACTGGCTTGCGCTCGCCGAGGTGATGGGGCGACCGGCCTGGTGCGACGAGGGACTGGCCACCGCCGATGGCCGTCGCGAACGGGCCGACGACATAGATCACCGGCTGCAGCAATGGTTCGTCGAGCAGCCACTGGGCTCGACGGTGGAGCGGCTGGCCGGCGCGGGTGTTCCCGCCGCGCCGGTGGTCTCGCCGTCGCTGGTGACCGAGAACCCCCAGCTGCGCGATCGGGGTTTCTTCGAGACGCTGCAGCATTCGAGCATCGGGTCGGCGCAGTATCCATGCCCGCCGTTCGCAGCGCTGTCCGGCCAGGACCGGTGGCTGTTGCGCCCACCGCCGCTGCTGGGCGAGCACAATGGAGAAGTACTGCGCGATCGGTGCGGGCTGACCGACGAGGAATTGGCAAACCTCGCCGCCGGCGGGGTGATCGGAATCCGCCCCAAGGGCCTATAGGAGTCCCTTCCCAGAGGACCGAAGAGAGTGAGGCATCTGATGCGCGTGACCGTGGACGAGACATTGTGTGAGGCACAAGGCTTCTGTGAATCGCTGGCCCCCGACATCTTCGAGCTGGGCGACGAGGACGTGGTGCAGATCGCGGACGGCCCGGTGCCGCCGGATCGCGAGATCGACGTGCGCGCCGCGGTGGAGCAATGCCCGAAAGCCGCGCTGCGAATCCACGAAGACTGAGTCAGCGCCGCGCCCTCAGCGAGATCGCCATCTCGTCATAGATCGACATGTTGGTGGTCAGGTTCGGATACGACACCTTGGCAGGCCCGATTTCGATGCGATCGCAGCGCAGCAGCAGTTCGTCGAGCACCGCCCGCAGTTCGGCCCGCGCGAGCATCGCACCCAGGCAGTGGTGTGGCCCGCCGCCGCCAAAAGCGACGTGCGGGTTGGGCTGCCGGCCGATGTCGAAGGTGAACGGGGACTCGAAGACCTCCTCGTCGCGGTTGGCTGAACGCAGCGTCGACACCACCCGGTCGCCCGCCGGAATGTGCTGGCCGTCCATCTCCACGTCGACTTTCGCGGTGCGCGTCCAGTACGCCACCGGCGAGGCCCAGCGCAGCACCTCCTCGACGGCGCCGGGCCGCAGCGCTTCATCCTCGCGATAGCGTTCGATCTGCTCGGGATTGCCGACGAACGCCTGCAGCCCGATGGCCAGGGCGTTCTTGGTGGTGTCGCTGCCGGCAAAGGCCAGCACGAAAAAGAAGAAGTCGAGTTCGTTTCCGGGCAGGCTGAACTGCTCGCCATCGTCACCGGTGATCTCCGCGGACGCCAGTGTGCTCCAGATGTCGTCGGTTGGGTTGCGCCGCTTTTCGGCGGTGAGGTCGGTCGCGTATCCGAAGACCGACGCGAAGAGCTCGAGTTCTACCTGCCCGCTCGGGCGCGAGTGCCTTGAGGATGCGGTCGAAGAGGTCGAATATTCGGGGCCGGTCCTCGTCCGGGATGCCGATGATGTCGCCGATCACCGTCATTGGCAACGCGTCGGCGACGTCCTCGATCCAATCCCCGCCGCCCTTGGTGAGCAGGGCGTCGATCATCCGCGCCGCACGCGCCCGGATGCCGTCTTCGAGTTTGGCGATCGCACGCGGGTTGAAAGCGTTGGAAATCAGCTTGCGGCGCTTGTTCAGGTCCGGCGGATCCAGCGTGATGATCGTGGGGGACGACGAGAACATGGCGACCGGTTGAATGAGTGGGCCGTCGGCAGCGGTGAACGACTCGGTGTCGCGGTGCAGGCGGACCGCGTGCCGGTGTTTGGTCGCGACCCAGAAATCACGGTGCACAGTCTGGGCCACGCCCGGCGTCATGTCGTGTCGGAAAAGTGGCCTGGTGCGCCGCAACTCGGCGAACAACTCGTCGGGAAAACCGTTACGCCACAACGCGAAATCGGATAGATCCACTGCGGCAGCAGTCATGCGCAACCCCGCTTGCTCTCCTGCCACGCGGCCACCGGCTGGTGCCGCGTTGACGTTCAATGCTTAAAATAGTAAAAATAGACTTTAGTCGTCGAAACGCGGTGAGGTAAGAGCGGCCCGGCCGCGTGGGAAACGGAGTTCTCGTGACGAATACGATTTCAGAGTCCGACCCGTCCGAACGTGAGTTCGGACAGTCCGGCATTGCGCTATCCACCTACCGGTTCCCGACGGGGTGGTTCATCGTCGCCTTTGCCAGCGACGTGGCACCCGGCGACGTCAAGCGCCTGCATTACTTCGGTGAGGAGCTGGTGCTGTTCCGCACCGCTTCCGGCAAGGTCAGCGTGCTGGACGCCTACTGCCAGCACCTTGGCGCCAACATGGGCGTCGGCGGCACGGTCGAAGACGAGAACATCGTCTGCCCCTGGCACGGCTGGCAGTGGCGGGGTGACGGCACCAACGCGTTGATCCCGTACAGCAAGATCGGCTGCAAGAACAACGTTCGAATTCGCACTTATCCCTGTGTGGAGTGGTACGGCTTCATCCTGGTCTGGCACGAACGCCACGGTCGCGCGCCGTACTGGCAGCCGCCGGCGCTGCCCGAACTGGAAACCGGCGAGTACTACCCGCTGCACCCGCACAGCCGGATGCTCAACCGGGTCAAGGTGCACGCGCAGATGATCATCGAGAACGCGGCCGACCCGTACCACGTGCAATACGTGCACAAGGCCGCCAACCCCGCCAATACGGCCTCTTTCGAGGTAGCGGGATATCACCTGCACGCCACCGTCAACGCTCACTTCGGTGGAGGCCGAGCCAAGACCTGGCTGACCCCCAACGGGCCGGTCGACGCCAAGATCATCTACGACAACTACTCGCTCGGGCTGGGACTTGTCCGGTTTCCGAGCGACCTGGTGGCCACCATCGAGGTCACCGGACAAACCCCGGTCGACGAGGACTACACCGACTACTTCTATACGCAGGCGTCGATCCGCGAGCCGGGCGACACCGGCGACGTGCCCACCGGGCGCGCGGCCAAGTTCTTAGAGCTGCAGCAACAGGTCATCAAACAGGACTTCTTCACGTGGGAGAACATGAAGTACCTGGAGAAGCCGAACCTGGCTCCCGAAGAGGC
Organism: Mycobacterium montefiorense; assembly: GCF_025823255.1. Lineage (NCBI taxonomy): Bacteria > Bacillati > Actinomycetota > Actinomycetes > Mycobacteriales > Mycobacteriaceae > Mycobacterium > Mycobacterium montefiorense. Next base: position 204,805 of record NZ_JACKVL010000008.1, read on the forward strand.
ACACGACTACGCGGCGCTGCGCCGCTGGGCACACCGCTTCTACCCGGGCACGGAGCCCACGCCCATCGACTTCGGGTACACCGCCGACGGCGAGCCCGACCCGGCTGCCGCGAAAGCCTAAGTGGCGCCTGATGCATTCGGTCCGGAGTAAGCCGCTGCGGCCCTCCGATTTCGGCGTCGATCGCTTCACCGTCGCGGCGGTGCTGGATCGCCGAGCCCAGGAGTACCCCGACCGGGTGATGATGTCGATCGCCGGCACCGAGGTGACGTTCGAGCAGATGCGGCGGCGCTCCCGCGCGGCCGCCGACCTGCTGGCGTCGTTGGGTGTGGGGCGCGGCGATGGCGTGGCTCTGTTCACCGGCACCTGCCCGGAATGGATTTACTTCTGGCTGGGCGCGGCACGTATCGGCGCGGTGAGCGCGGCGGTCAACGCCGCGAACAGGGGCAACTTCCTGCTGCACACTCTGCGGCTGTCGCGGGCCAAGGTGATTCTCACCGACGCCGAGCGCAAGCCCCGTGTGGACGAGGTTGCCGACCGGTTGGATACGGTGACTGACGTTGTAGTGCAGGATAATTCGCTGAGTCGCCGGCTGGTAGACGATGCCGGCCGCAGTGCTGCCGACGACCCGGCGGATGCCGACGAGGTGGGGGCGCTGTTCTACACCTCGGGCACCACCGGTCCGTCGAAAGCCGTTGCCACGAGCTGGCATTACCTGTTCTCGGTCGCCGCGACCGTCGCGACGGCCTGGAAGTTGCAGGCGGGGGAGGCGTTGTGGACGGCGATGCCGTTGTTCCACTTGAGCGCCGCGCCCAGTGTGCTGGCCCCGATGCTGGTCGGCGGGACGACGGTGCTGGCCGATTCGTTCCATCCCGGCCGGGTGTGGGACGACATCCGCGCCCACGGCGCCGTCGGTTTTGCCGGAGCCGGAGCGATGGTGTCGATGCTGCACAACCTGCCCGCCGATGCGCGCGACGCGCAGCTGCCGCTGCGGTTCATCTCTGCCGCGCCGATCGACGCGGCTTCCTACCACGACATCGAAAAGCGTTATGGCTGCCGGATTGTCACGATGTACGGGCTGACCGAAGCATTTCCGATCGCGGTCAAAGGTGTGGCCGACGAGGGCGAACCCGGAACGTCGGGTAAGCCGAATCCCAATTTCGACGTGCGTATCGTCGACGGCGACGGCAACCCACTGCCCGCCGGCACCGTCGGGGAGATCGCCTGCCGGCCCAGGCATCCGCACGTGATGAGCGAGGGCTATGTGCGCGACGGTGCGCGGGTCGACCCGCATCCGGAATGGTTCCGCACCGGCGACCTCGGCCGACTCGACGCCGATCAGAACTTGACGTATCTGGATCGACTCAAGGATTCGCTGCGCCGGCGCGGTGAGAACATCTCCTCGATCGAAGTGGAACGTGTTGTCACGCAACATCACGCGGTGGCCGAAGCCGCAGCGATCGGCGTGCCCAGCGAATTGGGTGAGGACGACATCCTGCTGGTCGTGACGTTGCGCCCCGACGGCGCGCTGGATTACGCCGAGTTGCTCGATTTCTGCGCGGCCCGGATGCCGTACTTCTGCGTCCCCCGATACGTCGAGCAGGTCAACGAACTACCCAAGAACGTTATCGGTCGGGTGCGTAAAGATCTATTGCGGGCCAAGGGTTTAACTTCGGGGGTCTGGGATCGGGAAGAATATGGATATATTGTCAAACGGTAAGTGAGTCGATGTTACGTAGAGCGTTTCTTTTTTCCTTCGGGGAGAGGCCGGCGAGCAGAAAATGACCATGACCTACCAGCAGGAGCAGTTCCTCCAAGCTGCGACTGGCCGCGACGCGATCTTGAATCTGAACGCTCGGCACAATCGCGCATACTCCGAGAGCGACCGTGACACCTGGATCGCGACATTTCGTCATTCCGGTGCCAGCTATGTTCGTGACGGCGAATTGTTCTCCGACCTGCGTTCGGCATTCGACGGCGGGGACGCGCAACGCTTGGTGACCGTCGATCACGAGATCGCCGTGGACGGCGTCCACGCGATGCAGCGTTGTGTGGCCGTGCTTTTCTCCGCCGCGTTCGGGGACACCACGCTGCGGGCCACCGGGACATACCGGGATGAGCTGATCTACGAGCGCGGCGGCTGGTACTACACGTCGCGCAATCTCTCCTGGGATCTGGTGCCCAGTCGGCACCCGCTTGTCATGTGAGCGGCACCGATACGTGGATCTGAGCTATCAACTAGCCTTCGGCACCTACGAGGACGCGCTGCAGATGGTCGGCGCGGCCAGCGAACCGCGAACCGCGACCACGCCGATTAGCGGTGCGCGTATTCAATTGTTCGCCGCCATGATTCACGACGGCAATCGTTCTTACTGGGATCCGGAATTCGCGCGGGAGCAATGGGGAGGCCTGCTGGCTCCACCGGGTCTGTTGATGGGGTGGCTGATACCTCCGCCATGGGAGCCCGGTGGACGCCGTCCTGCGACGTCACTGATCTTACGAGTTCCCTTGCCGGGCACGACATTCATCAACGCCGCCAACGACGTTGAGTTTCTCCACCCGATTATCGAGGGCGACGTACTCACCTCCGTCGAGGAATTGGTGTCGGTGTCGCCGGAAAAGCGGACTCGGCTGGGTGTCGGTCATTTCATCGAGACGCTAGAGACTTATCGCCGTCAGGACGGGACCGTCGTCGCCCGATCACGGAACACGTTGTTCCGCTTCACCCCGGGAGCGCCGGCGTGACCGGCGCGGATCTGGACTGGAACGAGATCACCGTTCCCGTCGAGCTACCGGAAGTGGTCGACGAGATCAGTTACCAGCGAGTGGTGGAGAACGCCGGAGCGACGTGGGACTATTTCCCAGGCCACTTCGATCCCGAGTATGCCCAAAGTCAGGGCAACCCAACGATTTATCTCAACACGATGCACCTGGCCGGATTCGCCGACCGGGTCGCCACCGATTGGGCCGGCCCGCGCAGCCGGGTGGTGCGGCGGTCTTTAAGGCTGGCGAGCTCGGTCTATGCCGGCGACACGATGGTCGGCCGGGGCCGGGCGGTGGCCAAACGACACGACACCTCGGTGGACCCACCGCGCTACCTGGTCGACATCACGATCGAGGTGACCAACCAGCATGGCGTCCTGTGCTGCCCGGTTGAGCTCACCCTGCAGTTGCGCGGTGGATGACGGCATAGCCGAACTGCATCTGGCGGTGTGTCGACGGTTCGGCGAGACGGTTGAGTCGGCCGACGGCAAATGGGAACGTCGGACCCCGTGCGATGCCTGGGACGCCAGGGGAGTGCTCGAACACGTCATCGGCTTCCATGACGTGCTTGTGTTGCGGCCCATGGGATTAAAGCCCGATCGACCCGGGGAGCCGCAGGCGAGATGGCAATTGACTTATGAAGCCCTGGTAGCGGCGTTTGCCTCCGGCAGGGTCACCCAGCTGGATGCGTATCGGCTGGTGCCTAACCTATCCCGCGACATATTGGTGCACACCTGGGATCTCGCTCGCGCGGTCGGGGCCGACGATCGGCTGGATCCCGCCTGGTGTGAACTGTTCTACGCTGGCTTACCGACGGATCCCGGGACCTTGATCGGCTCCGGCATGTTCAGCTCCCCGGTTGAGCTGCACGTCGAGACCGATGTGCAGGCAAGGCTTCTCGCGCGTCTTGGCCGGAACCCGTTCTGGTCGGCCGATCTATAGCGGCGGCAGCTTTCCCTTGCACACCAGCGTCTGCAGCTCGACGTACTCGTGGAGGCCCTCGGGACCGAATTCACGTCCGATGCCCGACTGTTTGAAGCCGCCGAACGGGGCGCCGATATCGAGTGTGTACATGTTGATGCCGTAGGTGCCGGTACGAACACCCGCCGCGACCTGAAGGCCATGCGAGATGTCGGACGTCCACACCGAACCGGCCAGACCGTAGTCGGTTTCGTTGGCGATCCGGATCGCGTCGGCTTCGTCGCGGTAGCGCAGCACGGTCAGGACCGGGCCGAAGATCTCCTCGCGGGCGATGCGCATGTCATTGGTGGCGTCGACGAATAGTGTTGGCCGCACATACCAACCGCGATCGGCCGGGCTGTCCTCGCCACCGAGCACGACGCGTGCGCCCTCGCTTTGCCCGGACTTGATGTAGTCCTGGACCCGGCGCTGTTGGCGCTCGGCCACCAGCGGGCCGACGTCGGTTGCGTCGTCGGCGGGGTCACCGACATTCAGCGACGACATCATTGCGGCCAGCGCGTCCACGACGTCATCGTGACGCTGATCGCTGACCAGAATGCGGGTCTGGGCGACACAGGCCTGGCCGTTGTTCATCAGGCCGGCCGATTTCAGCCCCGCGACGGTCTTGTCGATATCGGCGTCGTCGAGAATGATCGCCGCGGACTTGCCGCCCAGTTCCAGGCTCACGCGCTTGAGCTGTTCTCCGCACAAGGTCGCGATGCGGCGCCCTACCGCACTGGACCCGGTGAACGCGATCTTGTCCACGCCAGGGTGGCGCACCAGTGCCTCGCCGATATCCGGGCCGCCGGGCAGCACCGACACCACGCCTTCGGGCAGGTCGAGCTGCTCGATCATTTCGGCCAACCACAAAGCGTCCAAAGGAGTTTCGGGTGCGGGCTTGATGACGACCGTGCATCCGGCGATCAAGGCCGGGATCAACTTGGGCATGATCAGAAACTGCGGCACGTTCCATGGCACGATCGCCCCGACTACCCCGACCGGGGCTCGGCGCAGGTGCACTTCACCGAGCACGCCCTGGCGGCGTTCCGTCCAGGGAAACTGGCGGGCGTCGGCCAAACAGAGATGCATCATCGACGCGGCAGCCGCCGCTTGGCCCAGCCGGCTGAAGCTGCGCGGAGACCCCATTTCGTCGGTGATCAGATCGGCCATCTCCTCGATGTGCCCGCCATAGATTCCGGCCAGCTGTTCGACCTTTGCCATTCGCTCGTCATGGGGCAGGCGCGGCCATGGACCGTGGTCGAATGCATGCCGCGCAGCAGCGACGGCGGCGTCGAGGTCCTCGAGCCCGGCCACCTGGACGTGGCCGATCGGCTGCTCGGAGTGCGGCGAGATCACGTCGAGCTGGCTCGGGTTGGTGGGCTTGCGCCACTGCCCTCCGATGAACAGTTCGGTATAGGTCCGATGGTCGGATTTTTCTGTCATCGGGGCACTTCCTTGGGGAGGGGATGAGGCCGTGACCGTAACTTCGCTATTGACGCTAACATAGCAAAAATGAAGGATGGCGCCGTGGCTAGGAAGCCGAGATGAATAGCGATTGGCGCAGTTATCCGTATCAGTTGGTGCCCGGGGACCCTCAGCTGGATTTTCCCGCCGCCGAGGGCGAACACCCAGACCAGGAGTCCGACACCTGGTTCATCGCCGGCCAACTGCAGGCCGTCGAGAGCGACCGGTCGTTCGCGTTCCTGACCATCTTCAACAAGAACCAGCCCGGCGGCACCGTCGTCGCCGACTTCTACACGATGGCGCTGTTCGATCTCGACAGCGGTGACTACGGCACCTACACCGACTACGACATGCCGCCGGCCAATATGGAGCCCGGGGCGCAGCGCAAATTGACCATGGCCGCAGGCTATCTCGACATCGGCTATCAGAGCAGCGCCGGCGCCGCGTCGTGGACCACATGCCGTGACGGCGATGATCAATTGCTGCCCTATACCTACCGAGTCAGTCTGGTGGGCCAGGACCACCAGGGGAGATCCATGCGGTTGGACCTGGTCGTAACTCCAACGCGCGCACCGACACCGGTGGGTGCGTCGACCTATAACGGGAAGATCGCCTGCTTCGGTCAAAACGACACGTACTCGTATTTCCAGACCGGTATGTCGATGACCGGAACGTTGCGCTGGGGCGAGACCGTCGAGCAGGTCTCCGGTAGCAGCGGACATGTCGATCGGCAGTGGTTCCCGAAGTACGCCGGCGGTGGCGGAACCGCGGGGGACCCGCGGGCCAGGTCGCACGAATGGCGCACAATCAATTTCGACAACGGCGTCGACTTGAGCATCTGGCGGCAGTTTGACCGCACGAACGGCAATGCACTGCAACCCTTTACGGGCGTGACGACGAGTCACCCCGACCCCGCCATCGCGCCACAGTGCGCCGGAGACGTCGAGGTCACCATCAGCAGCTATGTCAGGTGGCCGAATACGGTGCGACCCCTGGTGCGTCCGCCGGCGCCGGCGCGCTACATGCCCGACCGGCACCGGATTACCTGCACCACACTGCAACTGGATCTGGTCGGCGCGCCATTGGTACCCGCCCCGGCGCACGGCCTGCCGATCGAATACATGGAAGGTCCGTACCGCTACCAGGGAACGCTCTGGGGTAAACCGGTGAGCGGCTTCGCGTTCAACGAACGTTCGCTGGCGCTGTATCGGGACTGGGAACTGGTCGAAGTGCTGGCCACCACTGTCGCCGACGTCAATCCCGACCTGCAGTCGGTCGTCGATCAGCTGGTGCCGTTGGTGGCCGCGGGCCGTCGTCGCGCAGCTGTTGAACTGCTGACCGGGGCGCTACCCGTGCAAAACGACACGCTCGCAACCCTTCTCGATGATCTGATCGCCGTGCTGTCCGAACAGGAGTCAGCTGACGGTAGCTGACCCGGCGAGAGCCTTCGCCCACTCGATGTGGCGGTGCTGCAGGCCCGGCTCGTTGCGGCCGAACACCAGGTGATCGCGCACGCCCGACGCGAGGTTGGCCTGCAGCCCCGCGACCAGCCGGTAGTCCTCGTCGCGCACCGTGGCGTGCGCGTAGTCGAAGACGGCTTGAGCGCCGGCCGCCACCGATTCCTCGGAGATGTCCAGCGGTGTCGAGTTCTGGTGCACGGTGATCGACCTGCCGGGTTCGTCGCCCGGGTAGATCCGGAACAGCTCGCCGTTGGCGATCGTCACCGACAACACGATGTTGGGGAACAGCGCGTAGATCACCACCATGTTGTGGAACGGGTCCCACTGCTCCTCGGGAACACCGTCCAGCTCGAGGATCGCGTTGAGCGGAAAGATCAACCGATGGTGCGGCCCGTACGAATCGAAAACGGTGCAGTTGCTGCGGGCGATGGTCGCGAAGGTCTGCCGGTGCACGGTGGCGAAATGGTAGTTCTCGGCGAAGGTGTCGACGGCCAGCTTCCAGTTGATCGGGGCGTCGAGCACCTTCTCGCCCAGCGGAGACCACCGCCCGATGCCCCACGCGTCGAGCTCGTCGGCCAGCGGTCCCAGGTGCGCGGCGACGTCGAGCGTCGCACCCGGGTCGAGCGCGACCCAGAGGAACCCCGCGAATTCCGCGGCCGGGAGTTCGGTCAACGAGTCGGATTTGACGGTCATATCCGGGAAGCCCTCACGGCCCGGCAGGCCGACCAGCTGGCCGGTGTTGTCGTAGGTCCAGGCGTGGTACGGACAGGTGAACCTCTTCGCGGTACCGCACCCCGTCACCACCGGGGACTGCCGGTGCAGGCAGACATTCTCGAATGCCCGGACCGACCCGTCAGAGGTTCGGGTCAGCAGGATCGATCGCCCCAGCACCGTCTTGGTGCAGTACGCGCCGGGATTCGGGAGCTCCGAGACGTAGCCGACCAGTTGCGGGCTGGCCAGCACCAACGCCCTGTCATTGTGATGGCGCTCGAGCGAGGTGTAATCGCTCGCATCGACCGTGTGCTGCCGGGGGGCGAGATCGGTCGTCTTGTCGCGCGCCAACTTCAAGGCCCGCCGGGTCAGGTCAATGAGCTGATGATGGTCCATCGTCCCAGTACAGACCTTGCGACAGTTGTAAGGTCAAGACGTGGCTGAGCAGTTGCTGATCGGCGAGGTCACGGCGTTGACCGGCATCGGTTCGGGCCGGATCCGTCACTACGAGAAAATCGGGCTGCTGCGCGCCCAGCATCTGAGCAACGGCTACCGGGTCTTCGACGTCGAGCAGGTCCTCGACCTGTTACGCATCGACCTGATGCGAAGCCTCGGCGTGAGCATCAACGACATTCAACGGCTGGTCGGCGGTGGTCAAACCACCTTGGCTGACCTTCTGGATGAGCACCGTGCATTGCTGATACACCAGCGGGACCGGCTGGACCGATTGATCGCGGCCATCGACGAATCCCGCGAATCCCGCGAATCCCGCGCGGCCGGCGATTGTGATACCCGGGGCGTCAACGAACACATCCTGCGCACGCTGGCGACCACGCACCGCGACAGCATCGGCGTCATCGGGCGGCTCAGCGCCCCGCTGTCGGTGCCCATCGCCGCGATGTATTCCGACCTTTTCGACGAGTGGCAATTGCCGGTCCCCGCACTGTTCGGGCAGATGGTGTTGCCGCCGGCGGCCAGCACCTTGCTGGAGCAGCTCGCCGAGACGCCGGGACGACGGGTGCTGTTCGATCGGTTGCGCAGCCTGGCGGGCGAGGTGATTGCGCTAGGTGAGAATCTCTCGGCTGCAACAGATCTTGCGGGTACCTGGATTGCGCAACAGCTGGCCGATCCGTTGCCCGAGGACGTGGTCAGTGTGCTGCGGGGTGTGCAGCCGTTGTTGGAACGTGATCCGGTGATCGTGCAGGGGTTCCGGGCTTGGGCCCGATCGATCAACCCGGCAGCGGCGCACTTCATCGAGGAGATGGCCGCCCAGACGGCTCAGCTCGGCCTGGAAACCGTGAGCGTCATCGTGCTGCCAAGGGCTAAACCTGCGACGCACCAGATGTAACTGAGATGTGACCAGTGTGATTAGTGTGTCTTGTGGTGTTTGTGTCGTACCCTGGCCGATGTGTCGATTTCGCGCCGTGACGTGCTCAAATTTGCGGCCGCGACCCCGGCCTTAGTAGGCATGGGTGTTGCGGCGTCATCGTTATGCGCTGCGCCGGCGTCGGCATCGCTGGGCACCCTGTTGGACTACGCGGCCGGCGTCATCCCGGCCAGCCAGATCCGGGCGGCCGGTGCGGTGGGGTCGATCCGCTACGTCTCCGACCGCCGGCCGGGCGGTAACTGGATGCTAGGCAAGCCGATCCAGGTCTCCGAAGCGCGCGACCTGCACAGCAACGGGCTCAAAATTGTCTCGTGCTATCAGTACGGCAAGGGCAGTTCTTCTGACTGGCTGGGCGGCGCCAACGCCGGGCTGCAGCACGCCAGGCGAGGGATGGAGTTACATGCCGCCGCCGGGGGTCCGGCAAGCGCACCCATCTACGCGTCGATCGACGACGACCCGTCCTACGAGCAGTACAAAAGCCAGATAGCTCCGTACCTGCGGTCCTGGGAGTCGGTGATCGGACACCAGCGGACGGGCGTTTACGCCAACTCGAAGACGATCGACTGGGCGCTGCATGACGGTTTGGGCTGCTGCTTCTGGCAGCACAACTGGGGCTCACCCAAGGGCTACGCCCATCCGGCGGCCAACCTGCATCAAGTCGAGATCGATAAGCGCAGCGTGGGCGGTGTTGGGGTGGACATCAATGAGATCCTCAAGCCGCAATTCGGGCAGTGGGCCTAGCGCTGCCGTTCGGGACGCAAGCGCATTGGGCATCATGTTGCCCAATAATTCAGTCACTGAACTCTACTTGGCGTATTATTCTTGAGTGGCTTTGCGGCGAGAATACGATCACGAAGTGTGCCCGGTTGCGCGCTCGCTCGAAGTGATCGGCGAGCGGTGGACACTGCTCATCATCCGGGATGCCTTCTACGGCGTGGTCCGCTTCACCGATTTTCGCGATCACCTTGAGATCCCGCCTGCAGTCCTCACCGAGCGACTCAGGCTGCTGGTGGAACACCAGATCATGACGACCTCCGTCGGCACCAGTGGCCGAAGCGAATACTCGCTGACCCGCAAGGGTGAGCTGCTCTGGCCAGTTGTGTGGTCAATGATGAACTGGGGCAACGAATTCTATGTTGAGTCCGGCCTGCGCCGACCGATCGTGCATTCCGGCTGTGGAGGTGAACTCACACCGTTGGGCAACTGCGGAAAGTGCGGTATCGTTCCCGCGCCCCGCGATCTCGACGTCCATCCGCGGCGTTCCCGGGATGCCGGACACGACGACCGGATCAGTCGCCTACTGAGGAAACCCCACCGGATGCTGGAACCTTTCGTGGACACTCCTTAGCGGAATCGGACGTCCCGGACACCGTCCGTCGGAACCGAGCCACCGTCCGGAGCGATTCACCGCGCTGGCCGCTAATCCGGGCAACTCAGCGCGAGCTGCAAGCCGAACATCTCCGTGCGCAACAACGGGTTCGGCGCCGTAGCGGTACTTCATCTATTGAAGTTCAATGAATGAACTTGTAACGTGGTCTCTCGAAAGGGGCGCCATCGCCAGGTCGCAGCGACCGGTGAGCACTTATCCATAGATTGGAATCCACACCGTAGCAACACTTTTCGATCGAAGCAGACTGATGAATGTCTCCACCATCGAACGGCCGTTAGGCCCGCACGCTTCATCCGCACCAACGCTAGGACACCTCATGCACCCACTGCGCGCACTCCGCGAACGCGGAGACAACACACCCGAAGAGGTCGCGGCACTGCTGGCCGACGACATCGAATTCCACACACCGATTCTGACCAAGGTGGTGACCGGCCGCGAGCTCATCAGCCGAATCTGGGCACTCTCCTCACATGTGCGTTCCGGTCGCTACCTGCGCGAGCACAAGATCGACGAACGGACGACGTTCCTGCAATGGCAGGGTGAGATTGACGGACGCGACCTCGAAATCCTCGAACTCATCGAAGACGACGACAACGGCCTGATTACTAGGCGCACCGCCGCCTACCGCCCGCTGCCCGCCGTCGAACTGTTCCGATCGGCGATGTACCCGGGTATCAAGGACTGGCTCGGGCCCGAATACTTCGGTTACGAGACATAAGTGAGCGGTGAGGATCTGGCCACCCCGCCACACTGTGGGACACCGCCGGAATCAGGGACATCCATGACGCGCCCGACTGCTGCCGAGCGCTTCTGCGCACCCGCGACCGATGACGATGCCGGCCACCTCCGCAAGTGGGCGGCCCTCGGCGTGTTGGGCGCCGTCGCGTTCATGGCTCAGCTGGATCTGTTTGTTGTCAACGTCGCACTGCCGGCGATGGGCCAGTCCTATCGCGGGGCGTCGTTGACCGACCTTTCCTGGGTGCTCAACGCCTACACCGTCGTCTTTGCCGCGTTACTCATTCCCGCCGGCCGACTGGCCGACCACTATGGGTGCCGCGGTTTTCTGATCGCGGGTACCTGCGCGTTCACGCTCGCTTCGGTGATCTGTGGGGCCGCGCCGACGCTGGCCGTCCTCGTCGCCGGCCGGATGGTCCAGGCGGCCGGCGCCGCCGTGATTGTGCCGGCATCGCTGGGGCTGCTGCTGCACGCGTTCCCGGCTCGGCAGCACAGTCTGGTCGTTGGTCTGTGGGCCGGACTCGCTGCGGTGGCCGGCACCTTGGGCCCCACCGTCGGCGGTCTGCTCGTCGGCCTCAGCTGGCGGTGGATTTTCTTGATCAATCTGCCGATCGGGATCCTTATCGTCGCGCTGGCACGTCGAACGGTGCCCCGCCACCGCGCTGCCCACGACAGCCGGTTGCCGGACGCGCTGTCAGCCGTGTCGCTGCTGATCACCATCACCGCATTGGTGCTAGCGACGGTCAAGGGCCCCGATTGGGGCGTGATGAGCCCCATCACGCTCGGGCTCTACGCCACCGCCGCCGCGGCAGCGTTGATCACCGTGTGGCGCACCATCGTTCATCCGCACGCCATGATCGAGGCTTCGGTGTTCGCCTCGCGTGCTTTCAGCTGCTCAACCATTGCGCTACTCGCGTTCTTCATCGGATTCGGGGCGTGGTTGCTGATCAGCGTGCTTTTCCTGCAGGACGCGTGGCACTACAGCGCGTTGCGCACCGGTCTGGCGATCGCACCCGGGCCGCTCGTCTCCTTGCTGTGGGCTGTCAACGCCGCGGCGGTCGCTGACCGGTTTGGCCGCACCGCACCGGCGGTCGCGGGGGCGCTGTGTATGGCCGCGGCCGCGGCGCTGTGGTTGCTCGGGGCCTCGGCCACGCCGGATTACGCCCAGAGCTTCCTGCCGGGACTGCTGCTGATGGGCTGCGCCGCTGGATTGGTCCAGGCACCGTTGTTCGCTGCGGCAAGTGGCCTGTCGGCCGACCGCGCGACGACCGGGAGCGCGGTGCTGAACACGGCACGGCAGGTCGGCAGCGCCATCGGGGTGGCATTACTGGTGGTGCTGCTGGGCAGCGGCCATGCCACGTTGGCTTGCTACCGCCGCGGGTGGTGGCTGCTGGTGGCCAGTGGGGTGCTCTCGGCCGTGGCGGTCATGCTTTCGGGCACCCGGCGCCGTGCCGCCGCGGCATCGACACCTGCGCCCGCGGCCCACCCCAGCTGACTCGTCGGAAAGGACTGACTCATCAAGTCCCTCACCCGCATTGACTAACCCGAATCCGTGGCGCGAGAACTGCCCGACCTCGCCTTCGCCCAGCTGCACGCCGCCCAGCGAACACAGGAAGAACTTGACCGGGCTGCCGGCACCCTGCATCCCGTACGGCTTCAGTTCCGAGAGTCCGCCGACCGGTATCCAGCTCGTCTCGCGGTGGTTCGACGAGTCGACAATTTTGCGATTCGGGGCACTGCTTGAACGCAACGGTGGACTCGGCGACCGTCGTCCGCCGATCCCGGTCTATCGGCACACCACCTGGGAGTCGGTGATCGGACACCAGCGGACGGGCGTTTACGCCAACTCGAAGACGATCGACTGGGCGCTGCATGACGGTTTGGGCTGCTGCTGCTGGCAGCACAACTGGGGCTCACCCAAGGGCTACGCCCATCCGGCGGCCAATCTGCATCAAGTCGAGATCGGTAACCGCAGCGTGGGCGGGGTTGGGGTGGAGATCAATGAGATCCTCAAGCCGCATTCGGGCAGTGGGCCCAGCAATCGCGCGTTCCCGCAAAGATTTCTGGCGCTGTAGCCGATCCGGGCGCGCTTGCGCAACTGCGCTCCAGCAAACACTTGTTCGCCGTTTGTCGTTTCTCGCGGGCGGTGACGAGCGCGAGACGGCTCAATCGCGGTTGCGCGACGGGCGGCACGCAATACGAATTCTTAACATAACGATTTGATAACAATGCCGCCTTGAACAGCGCAGTTATAGCTACTCGACCGTAACCACCTACATGCAGGACGTTTGTTCTGGATCCCCGCGAGGTCGGTTAATCCGGGTGTTACCCACAACACGGTTACCCGTGCGTAGAACTCACCAGTAACCAATCTGCGCAGAAAAATGACCCGAATCCTTATGACACTCTTAGTACAGCCGATGCAGTCCGCCGCGCCCCTCAGCCCCCTTGAGTGGCCCGCCGCCAACACACCGGTCAGCTGCTTTTCGGGCTGCGATTCAAAGCGGAATCGACCCAACGCCAGTTGGGGCCCCGCCCGGCGGGGCTCTCAGCAGGCCGAACGAACCGATACGTGAAGACGCATACAGGGAGATATACAAGGTGACGATCCACGAGCACGACCGGGTGTCCGCTGACCATGCCCCGCACAGCACCCATGCTCTGGTCGACCGTCTCACGGCCGGCGAGCCGTACGCCATCGCGTTCGGCGGTCAGGGCAGTGCCTGGTTGGAAACCCTCGAAGAGCTGGTGTCCTCGGCCGGTATCGAAACCGATATCGCCACGCTGGTCGGTGAGGCCGAGCTGCTGCTCGAGCCGGTGGCTAAAGAGCTGGTCGTGGTGCGCCCGATCGGCTTCGAGCCGCTGCAGTGGGTACGTGCGCTCGCGGCCGAGGACCCGACCCCCGCGGACAAGCACCTGACGTCGGCCGCGGTGTCGATGCCCGGCGTGCTGCTCACCCAGATCGCGGCCGGGCGTGCCCTGGCGCGACAGGGCATGGACTGGACCGCGACCCCGCCGGTCGCCGTCGCCGGGCACTCCCAGGGTGTGCTCGCCGTCGAGGCGTTCAAGGCCGAGGGCGCGCGCGACGTCGAGCTGCTGGCCCTGGCTCAGCTGATCGGCGCGGCCGGGACCCTGGTGGCCCGGCGCCGCGGCATCTCCGTGCTCGGTGACCGCCCGCCGATGGTGTCGGTCACCAACGCCGACCCCGAGCGCATCGTCGCGCTGCTCGACGAGTTCTCCCAGGACGTTCGGACCGTGCTGCCCCCGGTGCTGTCCATCCGCAACGGCCGGCGTTCGGTCGTCATCACCGGCACGCCGGAGCAACTTTCCCGCTTCGAGCTGTACTGCGAGCAGATCTCCGAGAAGGAAGAGGCCGAACGCAAGAGCAAGCTGCGCGGCGGCGACGTCTTCGCGCCTGTCTTCGACCCGGTTCAGGTCGAGGTGGGCTTCCACACCCCGCGGCTGGCCGACGGCATCGACATCGTCGGCGGCTGGGCCGAGAAGGTCGGCCTGGACGTCGCGCTGGCCCGCCGCCTGACCGACGCTATCCTGGTGAGCCGGGTCGACTGGGTGGAAGAGATCACCGGAGTGCACAACGCCGGCGCGCGCTGGATTCTCGACCTGGGCCCCGGCGACATCCTGACCCGCCTGACCGCACCGGTGATCCGCGGGCTGGGCGTCGGCATCGTGCCCGCCGCCACCCGCGGCGGTCAGCGCAACCTCTTCACCGTCGGGGCCACCCCCGAGGTGGCACGGCCGTGGTCGAGCTACGCGCCGACCGTCGTGAAGCTGCCCGACGGCCGCGTCAAGCTCTCGACCAAGTTCACCCGGCTGACCGGGCGCTCGCCGATTTTGCTGGCCGGCATGACCCCGACCACCGTGGACGCCAAGATCGTCGCCGCGGCGGCCAACGCCGGACACTGGGCCGAGCTGGCCGGTGGTGGCCAGGTGACCGAGGAAATCTTCGCCGCCCGCATCGACGAGCTCTCCGGCTTGCTCGAGCCGGGCCGCACCTACCAGTTCAACACCCTGTTCTTGGACCCCTACCTGTGGAAGCTGCAGGTCGGTGGCAAGCGCCTGGTGCAGAAGGCCCGTCAGTCCGGCGCCGCGATCGACGGCCTGGTAGTCAGTGCCGGCATCCCGGACCTCGAGGAGGCCGTGGAGCTGATCCACGAGCTCAACGACATCGGCATCAGCCATGTGGTGTTCAAGCCCGGCACCATCGAGCAGATCCGCTCGGTCATCCGCATCGCGACCGAGGCGCCCACCAAAGCGGTGATCGTGCACATCGAGGGCGGTCGCGCCGGTGGCCACCACTCGTGGGAAGACCTCGACGACCTGCTGCTGGCGACCTACTCGGAGCTGCGGTCGCGCTCCAACATCACCGTCTGCGTCGGCGGTGGCATCGGCACGCCCGAGCGGGCCGCCGAATACCTGTCCGGCCGATGGTCGCAGCCCTATGGCTTCCCGTCGATGCCGATCGACGGGATCCTGGTCGGCACCGCGGCGATGGCCACCAAGGAGGCGACCACGTCGCCGTCCGTCAAGCAGATGCTGGTCGAGACCAACGGCACCGATCAGTGGATCGGCGCCGGAAAAGCCCAGGGCGGCATGGCTTCCAGCCGCAGCCAGCTCGGTGCCGACATCCACGAGATCGACAACGCCGCCTCGCGCTGCGGCCGGCTACTCGACGAGGTCGCCGGTGACGCGGACGCCGTTGCCGAGCGCCGCGACGAGATCATCGCCGCGATGGCCGGCACCGCGAAGCCGTACTTCGGCGATGTCAGGGAGATGACCTACCTGCAGTGGCTGCAGCGCTACGTCGAGCTCGCCATCGGCGAGGGCAACTCGACCGCCGACACCGCCGCGCCCGGCAGCCCCTGGCTGGCCGACACCTGGCGCGACCGCTTCCAGCAGATGCTGCAGCGCGCCGAGGCGCGTTTGCACCAGCGCGACCATGGCCCGATCGACAGCGTATTTTCCGGTTCGACCGGCTCTGAGCTGCTAGAGAACCCGTCGGCGGCCATCGAACAGCTGATTGCCGGCTACCCCGACGCCGACAGCGTGCAGTTGCACCCGGCCGACGTGCCGTTCTTCGTCACGTTGTGCAAGACGCTGGGCAAGCCGGTCAACTTCGTGCCGGTCATCGACAAAGACGTGCGCCGCTGGTGGCGCAGTGACTCGCTGTGGCAGGCGCACGACGCCCGCTACGACGCCGACCAGGTGTGCATCATCCCCGGTACCGCAGCCGTCGCCGGCATCACCCGGATGGACGAGCCGGTCGGTGAACTGCTCGACCGTTTCGAGCAGGCCGCGATCGACGAGGTGCTGGGCACCGGCGCCGACGCGACAGCCGTCAGGTCACGCAGGCTGGGTCGCCCGGATGTGACCGGGCCACTGGCCGTCGTGCTCGACGCCCCGGACGTGCTGTGGGCCGGGCGCACCGCTACCAACCCGGTTCATCGCATCGCCGACCCGGCCGACTGGCTGGTTCACGATGGATCCGACGGGCAGCGTGCCACGCACTCGTCGACCGGGGCTCGCCTGCAGGTCAAGTCCGACGGCGGGGCGGGCGACGAACAGGTCGTGCTGAGCATCCCGGTGTCGGGAGTGTGGATCGAAATCCCATTCACGTTGCACAGCAACACCATTGACGGTGGTGCACCGGTTGTTTCCACTGACGACGCCACCGCTGCGATGCGCGCGGTCCTGGCGATTGCCGCCGGTGTCGACGGGCCGGAGTTGCTCCCGCAGGTGACGGATGGGACCGCCACCGTGACGGTGGACTGGGACCCGGAGCGGGTCGCCGACCACACCGGTGTCACTGCCACCTTCGGTGAGCGGCTGGCGCCCAGCCTCAACGCGGTGCCCGACGCGCTGGTCGGCCTGTGCTGGCCCGCGGTTTTCGCGACGATCGGTTCCGCGGTCACCGACGCCGGTGTTCCGGTCGTCGAGGGCCTGCTGAGCCTGGTGCACCTGGACCACGCCGCGCACGTCGTGGGCGAGCTGCCCGCGGATCCGGCTCAATTGACCGTCACCGCAACGGCTTCGGCAGCGACCGACACCGACATGGGTCGCGTCGTCCCGGTGTCGGTGACGGTGTCTGGCCCCGACGGCACGGTGATCGCCTCGCTCGAGGAGCGATTCGCGATCCTCGGGCGCACCGGAGCCGGCGAGCTCACCGACCCGGCCCGCGCCGGCGGCTCGGTGTCGGCGAACGCGACCGACACCCCGCGGCGCCGTCGCCGCGACGTCACCATGACCGCGCCCGTCGACATGCGTCCGTTCGCGGTGGTCTCCGGTGACCACAACCCGATCCACACCGACCGGGCGGCCGCGCTGCTGGCCGGGCTGGAATCGCCGATCGTGCACGGCATGTGGTTGTCGGCTGCCGCGCAGCACACGGTGACCGCCACCGACGGCCAGGCTCGTCCGCCGGCCCGGCTGATCGGCTGGACGGCGCGGTTCCTGGGCATGGTACGTCCGGGCGATGAGGTCGACTTCCGGGTCGACCGCGTCGGAATCGACCAGGGCGCAGAAGTTTTGGAAGTCGCCGCGCGCATCGGCTCGGATCTGGTGATGTCGGCGACCGCGCGACTGGCCGCCCCCAAGACGGTCTATGCATTCCCCGGCCAGGGCATCCAGCACAAGGGTATGGGCATGGAGGTTCGCGCCCGGTCCAAGGCGGCCCGCAAGGTGTGGGACGACGCCGACAAGTTCACCCGCGACACCCTGGGCTTCTCGGTACTGCACGTGGTGCGCGACAACCCGACCAGCCTGATCGCCAGCGGCGTGCACTACCACCACCCAGACGGTGTGCTCTACCTGACGCAGTTCACTCAGGTCGCGATGGCCACCGTGGCGGCCGCGCAGGTCGCCGAGATGCGTGAGCAGGGCGCATTCGTCGAGGGCGCCATCGCCTGCGGTCACTCCGTCGGTGAATACACCGCGTTGGCCTGCGTGTTGGGCATCTACCAGCTGGAAGCCTTGCTAGAGACCGTGTTCCACCGCGGCTCGAACATGCACGACATCGTGCCGCGCGACGAGATGGGCCGTTCGAACTACCGGTTGGCGGCGATCCGTCCGTCGCAGATCGACCTGCCCGACGACGAGGTCACCGACTTCGTCGCCGAAATCGCCGAGCGCACCGGCGAATTTCTGGAAATCGTGAACTTCAACCTGCGCGGTTCGCAGTACGCGATCGCCGGCACGGTCCGCGGTCTCGAGGCCCTCGAGGAGGAAGTGGAGCGTCGCCGCGAGATCACCGGCGGCAAGCGCTCGTTCATCTTGGTGCCGGGTATCGACGTGCCGTTCCATTCCCGGGTGTTGCGGGTCGGGGTTGCCGACTTCCGTCGCTCGCTGGAGCGGGTCATGCCGCGCGACGCGGATCCCGAACTGGTCATCGGGCGCTATATCCCGAACCTGGTGCCGCGGCCGTTCACGCTGGATCGCGACTTCATCCAGGAGATCCGCGATTTGGTGCCGGCCGAGCCGCTCGACGAGATCCTCGACAACTACGACACCTGGCTTACCGAGCGTCCGCGCGAGATGGCGCGCGTTATTGTGATCGAGCTGTTGGCTTGGCAATTCGCCAGCCCGGTGCGCTGGATCGAAACCCAGGACCTGCTGTTCACCGAGGATGCCGCTGGCGGCCTGGGTGTGGAGCGGTTCGTCGAGATCGGTGTGAAGTCGGCGCCGACTGTCGCCGGACTGGCCACCAACACCCTCAAGCTGCCCGAATATGCGCACAGCACAGTCGAAGTGCTCAACGCCGAGCGGGATGCTGCCGTGCTGTTCGCCAACGACACCGACCCCGAGCCGGAAATCGAAGAGCCGGCTGAGTCGGCCGCACCGGCACCCGCGCCGGCGCCTACCGCGCCCTCGGGCGCGCCGCGTCCCGAAGACATCGCGTTCGGCGCGGCCGACGCCACACTCGCGCTGATCGCGCTGTCGGCGAAGATGCGCATCGACCAGATCGAGGAGCTGGACTCCATCGAGTCCATCACCGACGGCGCGTCGTCGCGGCGCAACCAGCTGCTGGTGGACCTGGGTTCGGAGTTGAACCTGGGCGCCATCGACGGTGCCGCCGAGGCCGACCTGGCCGGACTGCGGTCGCAGGTGACCAAGCTGGCGCGCACCTACAAGCCTTACGGCCCGGTGCTTTCCGACGCGATCAACGACCAGCTGCGCACGGTGCTCGGGCCGTCCGGTAAGCGGCCGGCCGCCATCGCCGAGCGGGTCACGAAGACCTGGGAGCTCGGCGAGGGCTGGGCCAAGCACGTCACCATCGAGGTGGCGCTGGGCACCCGCGAGGGCACCAGCGTGCGCGGCGGGGCCATGGGACACCTGCACGAGGGTGCGTTGGCCGACGCCGCTTCGGTCGACAAGGCCATCGACGCCGCGGTCGCTGCGGTGGCTGCACGTCAAGGTGTTTCGGTGGCGCTGCCCTCGGCGGGTGGTGGCGGCGGAGCGACCGTCGACGCGGCCGCGCTGAGCGAATTCACCGACCAGATCACCGGCCGTGACGGTGTGCTTGCATCCGCGGCTCGCCTGGTGCTGGGGCAGCTGGGTCTCGACGACACGGTCAGTGCCTTGCCGGTGGCCACCGACGCTGCCCTCATCGACTTGGTCACTGCCGAATTAGGTTCGGAATGGCCGCGTTTGGTGGCACCTGCGTTCGAGGCCAAGAAGGCCGTCGTGTTCGACGACCGCTGGGCCAGCGCCCGCGAGGACTTGGTCAAGCTGTGGCTGACCGACGAGGGCGACATCGACGCGGACTGGGTGCGACTCTCCGAACGGTTCGAGGGCGCCGGGCACGTCGTCGCGACCCAAGCCACCTGGTGGCAGGGCCGGTCGCTGGCCGCGGGTCGCCAGATCCACGCATCCCTGTACGGCCGGATCGCCGCCGGCGCCGAGAACCCGGATCCCGGACCGCACCACAGCGAAATCGCTGTCGTGACAGGCGCTTCGAAGGGCTCGATCGCGGCGTCGATCGTGGCGCGGCTGCTCGATGGCGGTGCCACTGTCATCGCGACGACGTCCAAGCTCGACGAGGAGCGACTGGCGTTTTACCGCACGCTGTACCGCGACCACGCTCGTTTCGGTGCGTCGCTGTGGGTGGTCGCGGCCAACATGGCGTCCTACTCCGACATCGACGCCCTGGTCGAGTGGATCGGTGCCGAGCAGAGCGAAAGCCTTGGGCCGCAGTCGATTCACATCAAGGACGCGCAAACCCCGACGCTGCTGTTCCCGTTCGCGGCACCGCGGGTGGTCGGCGACCTGTCGGAGGCCGGTTCGCGCTCCGAGATGGAGATGAAGGTTCTGCTGTGGGCCGTGCAGCGGCTGATCGGCGGTCTGTCGAAGATCGGCGCCGAGCGCGACATCGCGTCGCGGTTGCACGTGGTACTGCCCGGCTCGCCCAACCGCGGCATGTTCGGCGGTGACGGCGCTTACGGTGAGGCAAAGTCGGCCCTGGACGCCCTGGTCAGTCGCTGGCACGCCGAATCATCGTGGGCGGCCCGAGTTAGCTTGGTGCACGCGCTGATTGGCTGGACTCGCGGTACTGGGCTGATGGGTCACAACGACGCCATCGTCACCGCGGTCGAGGAGGCCGGTGTCACGACCTACTCCACCGACGAGATGGCCGGCATGCTGTTGGCCCTCTGCGATGTGGAGTCGAAGGTGGCCGCGGCCAGCGAGCCGATCAAGGCGGACCTGACCGGCGGTCTCGGCGACGTCGAACTCGACATGGCTGAGTTGGCCGCCAACGCACGCGAGCAGGCGACCGCCGGCGAAGACGCGGACGACGAGCCGGCGGAGGGCACCATTGCTGCGCTGCCGTCCCCGCCCCGCGGGTACACCCCGGCGCCGCCGCCGGAATGGGCAGACCTCGACGTCGATCCGGCCGATTTGGTGGTGATCGTCGGCGGCGCCGAACTCGGCCCGTTCGGTTCCTCGCGCACCCGCTTCGAGATGGAGGTCGACAACGAATTGTCGGCGGCCGGAGTGCTGGAGCTGGCCTGGACCACCGGCTTGATTCGCTGGGAGGACGACCCCCAACCGGGTTGGTACGACACGCAATCCGGCGACCTGATCGACGAGGCCGGGCTGGTCGAGCGCTACCACGACACCGTCGTCGAGCGTTGCGGCATCCGGGAGTTCGTCGACGACGGCGCGATCGATCCCGATCACGCGTCGCCGCTGCTGGTTTCGGTGTTCTTGGACAAGGACTTCAGCTTTGTCGTGTCGTCGGAGGCCGACGCCCGCGGGTTCGCCGAGTTCGACCCGGAGCACACGGTGATTCGGCCGGTGCCCGACTCGAGCGACTGGCAGGTGATCCGCAAGGCGGGCACCGAGATCCGGGTGCCACGCAAGACCAAACTGTCGCGGACGGTCGGGGCGCAAATCCCGACCGGGTTTGACCCGACGGTATGGGGCATCAGCGCCGATATGGCCACGTCGATCGATCGGGTGGCGCTGTGGAACATCGTCTCGACCGTCGACGCGTTCTTGTCGGCCGGCTTCACCCCATCCGAGCTGATGCGGTGGGTGCACCCCAGCCTGGTCGCCAGCACCCAGGGCACCGGTATGGGCGGCATGACGTCGATGCAGACCATGTATCACGGCAACCTGTTGGGCCGGAGCAAGCCGAACGACATCCTGCAGGAAGTGCTGCCGAATGTTGTTGCCGCCCACGTGGTTCAGTCCTATGTCGGCAGCTACGGCTCGATGATCCACCCGGTCGCGGCATGCGCGACCGCGGCGGTGTCGGTCGAGGAGGGCGTCGACAAGATCCGGCTGGGCAAGGCCGAAATGGTAGTGACCGGTGGCCTGGACGACCTGACCCTGGAGGCCATCATCGGTTTCGGTGACATGGCGGCCACCGCCGACACTTCCATGATGCGCGACCGGGGCATCGACGACTCGAAGTTCTCCCGGCCCAACGATCGACGCCGGCTGGGCTTCGTCGAAGCGCAGGGGGGTGGCACCATCCTGCTGGCCCGCGGTGACCTGGCGCTCAAGATGGGCCTGCCGGTGCTCGCGGTGGTGGCCTTCGCGCAGTCGTTCGGCGACGGAGTGCACACCTCGATCCCGGCGCCGGGCTTGGGTGCGCTCGGCGCGGGCCGCGGCGGCAAGGACTCGGCGCTGGCGCGCGCGCTTGGCAAGCTCGGCGTGTCCGCTGACGACGTCGCGGTGATCTCCAAGCACGACACGTCGACGCTGGCCAACGACCCGAACGAGACTGAGCTGCACGAGCGGCTCGCCGACTCGCTGGGCCGCTCCGAGGGTGCGCCGCTGTTTGTCGTCTCGCAGAAGAGCATGACCGGACACGCCAAGGGCGGTGCGGCGGTCTTCCAGATGATGGGGCTGTGCCAGATGCTGCGCGACGGGGTGATCCCGCCCAACCGCAGCCTGGATTGCGTCGACGACGAACTGTCCGGCTCTGCTCACTTCGTCTGGGTTCGCGACACGCTACGGCTTGCCGGGAAGTTCCCGCTGAAGGCAGGGATGCTGACCAGTCTCGGGTTCGGCCACGTGTCCGGCCTCGTCGCACTGGTGCACCCGCAGGCGTTCATCGCCGCGCTGAACGCCGAACAGCGCGAGGACTACCAGCAGCGCGCGGACGCACGCCTGCTGTCCGGGCAGCGCCGGCTCGCTTCGGCCATCGCCGGCGGCCCACCGATGTACGAGCGGCCGCCGGACCGTCGCTTCGATCATGACTCTTCGGAGAAGCGTCAGGAGGCCGCGATGCTGCTGAATCCGGCTGCACGGCTGGGCGACGACGAGGCCTACGTCGGGTGACTCCGGTCATCCGATAACCTGGCCAGCCATGGGCATCGTCGGTGTGGGGATAGACCTCGTCTCCATTCCGGATTTCGCCGACCAGGTTGACCAACCGGGAACGGTGTTCTCCGAGACATTTACGCCGGGTGAGCGTCGCGACGCCTCCGACAAGAGTTCGTCGGCGGCGCGTCACCTCGCCGCACGGTGGGCCGCGAAGGAAGCGGTGATCAAGGCCTGGTCCGGTTCGCGGTTCTCCCAGCGCCCGATCCTGCGTGAGGACATCCACCGCGACATCGAAGTCGTCACCGACATGTGGGGACGACCGCGGGTGCGGTTGACCGGGGACATCGCCAAGCATCTGGCCGACGTCACGATCCACGTGTCGCTGACTCACGAAGGGGATACCGCGGCCGCGGTGGCCATCCTCGAAACGTCGTGAGTTCTCGCAAGCAACTAGCCTCGAGATCATGAGCGATTTGGTTGAGCGCGTACGCGACGTGTTGCCGTCGGTACGCCGCGATCTCGAGGACCTGATGCGGATCGAATCGGTGTGGGCCGACCCCGGCCGTCGCGACGAGGTGCATCGCAGTGCGCAGGCAGTAGCGGATCTGTTGTCGCAGGCGGGTTTTAGCGAGGTGTGCATCGTCAGCGAGGGCGGCGCTCCGGCCGTCATCGCGCAGCATCCGGCGCCGGCCGGTGCGCCGACGGTGCTGCTGTACGCCCACCATGACGTGCAGCCCGAAGGCGATCGCGATCAGTGGGCATCGCCGCCGTTTGAGCCGACCGAGCGTAACGGGCGGCTCTACGGGCGCGGAAGCGCCGACGACAAGGCCGGTATCGCAACGCATTTAGCCGCGTTTCGGGCGCACGGCGGTCAACCGCCGGTGGGCGTGACGGTCTTCGTCGAGGGGGAGGAAGAATCCGGGTCGCCGTCGCTGGGCCGGCTGCTGGCCGCCCACCGCGATGCCCTTGCCGCCGACGTGATCGTCATCGCCGACTCGGACAACTGGAGCACCGAGATCCCGGCGCTGACCGTCACGCTACGCGGCCTGGTCGACTGCGTCGTCGAGGTCGCCACGCTCGACCACGGGCTGCACTCCGGCATTTGGGGCGGCGTGGTGCCCGACGCACTGAGCGTGCTGGTGCGACTGCTGGCCAGCCTGCACGACGACGACGGGAACGTGGCCGTCGCAGGGCTGCACGAAAGTACCGCCGCCGCAGTGGATTACCCGCCGGAGCGGGTGCGGTCTGACTCCGGGCTGCTGGACGGGGTGTCCGAGATCGGCTCCGGCTCGGCGCCGCAGCGGCTGTGGGCCAAACCCGCGATCACCGTGATCGGTATCGACACCACACCCATCGAGAAGGCATCGAACACATTGATCCCGCGGGCCCGCGCCAAGATCAGCATGCGGGTGGCGCCCGGCGGTGATGCCGGTGCACACCTGGACGCGCTGACCGCGCACCTGCAAAAGCACACCCCGTGGGGCGCGCAGGTCAGCGTCAGCCGCGGCGATATCGGCGAGCCGTACGCGATCGACGCCACCGGCAGCGTCTACGACGCCGCGCGGGCCGCGTTCTGGCAGGGTTGGGGCACCGACGCGATCGACATGGGCATGGGCGGGTCGATTCCGTTCATCGCCGAATTCGCCGAGGCATTCCCGCAGGCGAAGATCCTCGTCACCGGCGTCGAAGATCCGGCGACCCAAGCCCACAGCATCAACGAGAGCCTGCACCTGGGCGTGCTGGAACGCGCGGCAATCTCCGAGGCGCTGCTGCTGGCCAACCTGGCCTGAGCGGGAAACTCGCCCCCGAGAATGCCTTTGTAGACGGATCGTCTCGTCGCATACTGCTTCTACATGCAGCGACTCGTCCGCAGGAGAAGCACGGTGACTACGGAAGACACCCTGACCGGCAAGGCAACCAAGGCCGGCAAGACCAGCCGTTACCACTTTGATCGCCACACCCCGGAATACCGCGAGCGGTTCACCGCGATCACCGAGGAAATGCACGCAAAATGCCCGTTGGCGTGGACCGACACTTACGACGGGCATTGGGTGGCCGCGGGCAACCGGGAAGTCTTCGAGCTCGCTCGATGCCCGCAGGTGTCCAACGACCACGACGTGACCGGCGAAGGCACCGGCTATAAAGGCATCACGATTCCCACGCTGCCGCAGGGCACCGGCGTCCGTGGCGGCATGCTCGAGATGGACGAACCCGAGCACTCCGCCTACCGCAGCATCCTCAATCCCTATCTGTCGCCGGCAGCCGTCAGACGCTGGAAGCCGTTTGTCGACGAGATCGTGCGGGCGAGCATCGACGAGAAGATCGAAGTCGGGCGGATCGACTTCGTCGACGATCTCGCGAACGTCGTGCCCGCCGTCCTGACTCTGGCGATGATGGGCGTTCCGCTGAACAAGTGGCAGCTCTACTGCGAGCCGGCCCATGCCAATGTTTACACCCCCGCCGATTCTCCCGACGCCCCAGGGGTTTTGGAGCAGACGATGGCGATGGGGATGGACCTGTTCAATCATCTCCTGGAGATCCGCGAGAATCCGCGCCCCGGCCTGGTGGACGCGATGGCAAGGCTGAAGATCGACGGCGAACCGGCGCCCGACAGCGAACTGCTCGGAATGCTCGGCCTGATCATCGGCGGAGGATTCGACACGACAACGGCGCTGACGGCGCACGCACTCGAATGGCTGGCCGAAAATCCCGAGCAGCGCGAACTACTGAGGCGCGAATCGGAAACGCTGCTCGACTCGGCGACCGAGGAATTCCTGCGTTACTTCACACCTGCTCCCGGCGATGGTCGCACGATCGCCGCCGACCTTGAACTAGCGGGCACGCAGTTCAAGGAGGGCGATCGGCTGTGGTTGTCGTGGGCGATGGCGAACCGCGACCCCGCGGTGTTTCCCAATCCCAATCGGCTGGACCTGACCCGTAAGAACAACCGGCACTTCAGCTTCGGGCTCGGCATCCACCGGTGCATCGGCTCCAATGTCGCGCGCGTCGTGTTCAAGTCGATGCTCACGGCGGTGCTCGACCGGATGCCCGACTACCGCTGCGAACCCGAAGGCACCGTGCACTATCCGACGATCGGCGTGATCCAGGGCATGCAGCACCTACCGGCCACCTTCACGCCCGGCAAGCGGCTCGGACCGGGAATCGACGAGACGCTGCAGATGCTGCAGCGGGTCTGCGACGAACAGGGAATCGCCCGGCCCATCACCGAGTACACCGAGGCAGCCGTCATCGGCGCCGGTGAGAGCTCCCAGGTCCAGTGTTCGACGATGGGCAACCCGTAGTCAGAAAGATTGTGCCCCAGGCGATTACACCGACAAGTCGCGCGACGCGCCGATCGTGACCGCCGTCGACCGCAGGTTTTCAATGAAGATCGCGACATCACGGCGGGCACGGTCCACGTCCTCGTGGATGAGAAACTGAAGGATGATGCCGTCGAGGCCCGCGACCGTCTGACGAGCTATGTCGTCGAATGCGGATTCCGGTGGCGCAGATGGGTGATTTTGTGTCGCAGCCAGGGACTCGGTCACTATTGCCCGATAGCGGTCGTACTGGCGAGTGGCAAGCCATCGCGAGTCTGCGTGCCGCAGGCAGTAGGCAGTCAGCTCGTACTGCATGAGCTGAAATCCGGGATCCGCTTCGACGAGTGCCCAGAATCGCTCGACGATCCCAGTCAGTGCTGCACTGGCATCTTGATCGTCGCGGTCTCGGTCGGCGGCGCTCGGCCGTAGCGCGGTCTCGATCGAGTCTCCGACGAAATCGATGACGGCGGCGAGTAACTCATTCTTGTTAGCAAAAACGTAGTGGACAGATCCCAACGAGACGCCGGCGTGCGTGGCGACTCGGCGAGTGGTTGCGGCTTCGAGTCCGAGTTCGGTTATGACCGCTATCGCGGCGCGGATCAACTTCTCGCGCCGTTCGGGTGAGCGCTGCGACCAAGCAGCAGCTGTTGACACGTAATGCACACTATCGTATTTTCGGTCAATAGTACTGGTCATATGACCAGTACTATTGACCAGTGTTGGGGGTCAGCCCGGCGTGGCCCAAAAGTCAAGGAGCGCAGCGATCGTGGATGAACACCAGGCAGAGGTTGTCGTCGTCGGAGCCGGGCTTGCGGGCTTGACCGCCGCTCGCAAGCTCAAGGCGGCAGGCAAGTCGGTGGTCGTGATCGAGGCCCGCGACCGAGTGGGAGGGCGCACGCTGAACCACGAACTGGCCGGTGGGGGAGTCGTAGAAGTCGGCGGTCAGTGGATTGGACCGACCCAGACCGCCGTTCTAAAGCTCGCTGAGGAGCTCGGTGTAGGTACCTTCCCGACGTACGTCACGGGAGAGAAGCTCTTGGAGTACCGCGGAAAGTTGCACCGATACTCGGGGTCGGTTCCGCCGGTCGTGTCCGCTGGGCTCGGCGAGGGATTTCTCGCACTCAAACGGCTCGAACGGATGGCGCGGTCGGTATCGCCAACGGCCCCGTGGAACGCGCCGAAGGCAGTGCGTTGGGACGCGCAAACATTGGCGACGTGGATCAACGGTTCGATCTGCAGCTCATCAGGTCGGGCCCTGGTCACCCTTGTGTGCGAGTCAGTGTGGGCGGCGTCCCCCGCCGAAATTTCGTTGTTGCACGCGTTGGCCCACGTGGCTTCGGCGGGCGGTGTCGAGGCAGTGCTGAACACCGTTGGCGGCGCGCAGGATCGCCGCTTCGTCGGAGGTTCACAACGATTGGCGCTCGCCATGGCGTCGGAGCTCTCGGAGGCGGAGCTGTTGTTCGAACAGCCGGTATACCGAATCGAGCAGTCCGCTGAGGCCGTGTCGGTGCGATGCCGAGACCTCGGCATCTCGGCCCGGCACGTAGTCGTGGCGATCAGTCCGTCGTTGGCCGGGCGAATCGACTACTACCCAGCTCTACCGGCAGCACGCGACGCGTTGACCCAGCGCGCACCCAACGGTGCGGTCGTGAAGTGCATGGCGGCCTACGACACGCCGTTCTGGCGGAGTGACGGGCTAAGTGGGCAGGCACTATTGCTAGACGGACCGGTCAAGTTTGTCTACGACAACTCACCCCCTGGTGACGCTCCCGGCGTCCTGCTCGCATTCCTCGAGGCCGATGCGGCGCGCACGTCGTCCGCCCTGGATCCGCGGCGACGCCAGGAGGTGGTCCTCGATGTCCTCTCGCGCCTATTTGGTTCTGCAGCACGTAACCCGAACGAGTTCATCGCCAAGGACTGGTCGACCGAGCCATTTACCCGTGGATGCTATGGCGCCGTGCTTCCTCCCCACACCTGGACATCTGTCGGTCGGTCATTGCGCGAGTCTGTCGGCCGAATCCACTGGGCGAGCGCCGAAACCTCCGATGTCTGGATGGGATACATGGACGGCGCCGTCCGATCGGGACACCGCGCTGCCGACGACATCATTGCCGCACTTAACGAAAGCGCCATTCACGTCTGAACACCCGTGGCGCACTGCTCACCAAAGGCATTGCCAAGTGGGGCAATCCGTGACGCTGCTTGATGACCTTCTAAATCTTCGTAGGCGTGTGCGCCCCAAGCGATTACACGGACAGATCGCGTCTTAGCTTGGCGACGTGGCCGGTGGCCTTCACGTTGTACTGGGCGACGGCGATCTTGCTTTTGTCGTCGACCACGAAGGTCGAGCGGATGACGCCGGTGACCGTCTTGCCGTACAACTGCTTTTCGCCGTAGGCCCCATACGCCGTCAGCACCTTGCGGTCGGGGTCGGACAGCAGCGGGAACGTCAGCCCTTCCGCGTCACGGAATTTGGCGAGCTTCTCCGGCTTGTCGGGGGAGATCCCGACGACGTCGAGGCCGGCGCCGTTCAGCTCGGCGAGGCTGTCGCGGAAGTCGCAGGCCTGTTTGGTGCACCCCGGCGTGGAGGCCGCCGGATAGAAGTACACGACGACACGGCGTCCCAAGTAGTCGGCCAGCGACACTTTGTTGCCGTCGGCGTCGGGAAGGCTGAAGGCAGGCGCTTTGTCGCCCGGTGCCAGCCGCGTGGTCTCGGTCAAGGTGCTTCCCCTTTCGGTTCACCAGAGCATCGGCACTAGGGTAGTTCCTCAGGTGCACGAGGCTCAGTTGGAGGACAGACACGTGGCGGACCGCGACCCCGACACCATCAAGCAGGAGATCGACGCCGCCCGCGACCAGCTCGCGGCCACCGTCGACTCGCTTGCCGTGCGCGCTAACCCGCGCCGCTTGGCAGACGACCTCAAGGCCCAGGTGATCAGCTTCGTCACGAAGCCCGCGGTGGCCGCCTCGCTGGCCGGCGTCGGCGCCCTGGTTGTCGTGGTGGTCGTGCGCCGGGTCAGGAACCGCTGACGCGGCTGCTCTCGACGTGCACCGGGAGGTCGTCGGCCCACGGCTGGGTGGTGACCATGTCGTCGACGTCGACGTAACCTCGCTCGAATTCGCCGGTCGCCGCATCCACGAGCCGATACTCCTGCCGCTGTTTCTGGATGGGCTGCGCATCGAGAATCACCACCCGCACGTCGCCCGGTGCGAACCCGCATCGCTGCTGTAGCGCCTCGATCAGGCACTCGTTGTGCATGTGCCCGTCGCCGAAGTTCCACCCGAGAACCATGGAGCAAAGGACCTCACCCTCGCACAGGTTGTAGTCGTCCTCGTCGTAGCCGGCCAAGGCGCGGTGCACCAGCGTGAGCAGTGCGCGCCCATGGGTGTTCATCCCGCGGAACGCCAGCGCCAGGTGCAGGGGGATCAGCGTCTCCTCCTTGCTGCCGTACAACCGCTCGAGTTGCAGGTGCTGCATCGGGCCAAGCGCACGGGAGCCGGTGCGGAACTTGTCGTCCACCGACGGCTTGACGCACCACACCGTGGTGTCCCAGTTGCCCGCGTAGTAGCGCATGCCGGGCAGGAACGAAACCTTGTGCGGGTAGAGGTTTCCCACCACGACGACCGTCACGATGGCCGCGAACAGCACGATGGGCCAGGGTGTGGTCAGATCCGACAGCCCAATGGAAGCGTGCGACACGAACAGCCACAGCACACCGAAGATCATGAAGACGTTCCACTCCAGCGGCACGCCCATCGGGAAGGCCAGCAGGATGTTCAGGTGGAACACGATCATCACGAACGCGGCGATCGTCGTCGGCCAGCCGCCGTGCGAGAAGAGCAGCGCCAGTGGCACCAGGCCTTCGATAGCGGTGGACAAGTGCGCGATGAAGCCCGACAGCGCGCTGGGCCTCAGGTCGTCCGGATAGCGCTTGAACAGCGACCGCTTGAGCACGCCGGATGGCAGGAACGGATTGTTGGCCAGCATCGTCGAAATCACGAACGGGAAGTGCCTGGTGATCTTCGAAGTGGCTGCGCCCAGCCAGATCACCATGAAGACGAGCTTGGCCCCGATGACGATGTCGGCCCCGGTGAACAGGAACGCCAGCGCCAGCGGACCGTACACCTCGGCGCGCGCGGCCAGGAAGATCACCTTGTCGCGCAAGCTGATCGCGGCCAGGACCGCCAGGATCGCAATGGTCTGCCACCGCGGTAGCACGCCGATCGCGGTGTGCAGAACCGGAATTGGGCCCGAGCCATCGGACACCAGCGCCGTCGCGAGCAGCACCAGCAGCGCGCCGTAGAGCAACGCGTCGAGCGGGGTCCGGTCGATGCCCTGGTCAGCGGCACCCGATTCGGCCAGGGGGGCAGCCGGATTGTGCCGGGCCGCAGCCAGTACAGAATCGATCCCATCGGCGGGAAGTAGCGCCCGGCTAACGGGCCGAAACAGCAACCGAGACCGACGACTTCGAACAGCATCGTGAAGAGCACGGCCTTTTGGAACACGATCGGCTCCGACCACCACGCGCCGACATCGCCGAAGCCGCCGATTCCAGTAGTGCACCACCCGAACAACCAGCCGCCGAGCAGGTAGAGCGCGATCTTCACGCCGTACATCACGTGCATGATCAGCGGAATACCGAAGCCGTTCTCGGCGACGTGGCGCTGCATCGGGACGATCCGCTCGGCGCGGGTCAGCTTGCTCCACTCGGCCAGGTCGACGACGGGCAGGTTGGGCTGGATGAACCCCATTGCGGCTCCTTCGGCGCAGCTAGTTCACAACGGGTGCCAATCATCAGCCAGGCACCGAGGAAAAACTACTCCGAGCAACCACAGGGTGGGACAGAAATTGTGACGCCGACTAGGTCGGCACGTCGAGGAACGTTGTGGTGGTGCGCCGTCAGGGTTTCGAACCCCGGACCCGCTGATTAAGAGTCAGCTGCTCTACCAACTGAGCTAACGGCGCTTTGACCGGCCGAGACCGCGTTGCGACTTTAACAGGCATTCTGTCGCAGAGCGAAATCGCTGGACTTCCCAGTGTAGAGCCTGCCCGTCAGGCGACCGTGCCGCGTTTTGCGGACCCTCGCGATCCTGCCTTACTGTCACGGGGCTCGTGTCGACGCTGTTGAACGTCCAGGCGGCCGGAGAAAACCTGTTGAGTTGCCATGCGCACGGGGTGTAACCCTTTAGAATATTTGTCACTATTCAAGGTCAGCGGTGACCGGTTCATAAGCAGGCATGTTTTGGAAGGTCACTTGATGACGCCTTTGCGCAGACGTCGATCGTGGCTGGCTGCTGCGTTAGCCACGTTTGCCATCATTGGCGTCTCCTGTAGCAGTAGCCACACTGCCGCGCCGGCGAAGGTGATTTTCGACAAGGGCACACCGTTTGCCGATCTGCTGGTGCCCAAGCTCACCTCCTCGGTGTCTGACGGCGCCGTCGGTGTCACGGTCGACGCGCCGGTGACGGTCAACGTTGCCTACGGCGTGCTGGCGTCGGTGTCGATGGTCAACGACAACGGCAAGCCGATCACCGGCCAACTCAGCCCCGATGGATTGCACTGGTCAACCACCGAGCAGCTCGGCTACAACCGGCGCTACACGCTCAGCGTGAAGGCGCTCGGGCTGGGCGGCGCCGCGAGCCGCCAGATGAGCTTCGCGACCAGTTCACCCGCGCACTTGACGATGCCCTACGCGGCTCCGGGCGACGGCGAGGTCGTCGGCATCGGCGAGCCGGTAGCGATCCGGTTCGACGAGAACATCGCGGACCGTGCCGCGGCGCAGAAGGCCATCAAAATCACCACCAACCCGCCGGTCGAGGGTGCGTTCTACTGGCTGAACAATCGCGAAGTCCGTTGGCGCCCAGAGCATTTCTGGAAGTCGGGAACGGCCGTCGACGTGGCGGTCAACACCTACGGCGTCGACCTGGGCGACGGGATGTTCGGTGAGGACAACGTCAAGACCCACTTCACGATCGGCGACGAGATCATCTCCACCGCCGACGACAACACGAAGACGGTCACCGTCCGGGTCAACGGTGAAGTCGTGAAGACAATGCCAACCTCGATGGGTAAGGACAGCACCCCGACGGCCAACGGCTTCTACATCATCGGTGGCCGGTACCGGCACATCATCATGGACTCGTCGACCTACGGGGTTCCGGTCAACTCGCCCAACGGATATCGCACCGAGGTCGACTGGGCCACACAGATGTCGTACAGCGGCGTCTTCGTACACTCCGCGCCGTGGTCGGTCGGAGCGCAAGGCCATACCAACACCAGCCATGGCTGCCTGAACGTGAGCCCGAGCAACGCCGAGTGGTTCTACGACCACAGCAAGAGCGGGGACATCGTCGAGGTCGTCAACACGGTCGGGTCGACGCTTCCGGGCACCGAGGGTCTGGGTGACTGGAACATCCCGTGGCCGCAGTGGAAGGCGGGCAACGCCGCCACCTGAGCCCGCTTGTGGGGCAGGCGTTTTACGCCTTGGCTTAGGCGCAGGTGAAGAGTGGGTCGCACACAACGGTGAACGTGCAGCCCGAGGCGGCGGGGGCCGTGAACGCGAGTAACAGAGCGAGCGCGACTTTGCATTTCAGACCAGGCATGACCACTCCGTAGCTAAGTAATGCGGTGATATTACGCCATCTGGTCAGGCGGAAACGCGGCGCTGGCAATACCGGATCGCGGGTGCACTCTGGCTTGCGCGGCCAATGGCCATACGGGTGTTCGAGGTCGGTGCAATCGTCGTAAATCCATTGCGCTACAACACAATAGCTGGAAATTCCGGATGGGTTTCAAAGTTGGACGAGCGCCGGTCCCCGTGCGCTGTCGGCTCGCAACAGCGCTGGGGAAGCAAAAAGGTCAGGGGGCGGACATGCCCCCTGACCTTGTGGGGTGAGTGACGGGACTCGAACCCGCGACATTCAGGATCACAACCTGACGCTCTACCAGCTGAACTACACCCACCATGACCGCGTGCTAACAAGCGGCGACTGTCGATACTAGCGGTTCGGTGGCTCGGCGGCCGAATCGATTTCCTCACGCGCGCCGTCCTTGCCCTCTAGCTCGGCAGCCACTGCCGCGATCTCGCTGGTAGAAGGCCCCGGCAGGGGCACGAACGCGGTACGCCGGTAGAACTGCAGCTCGCGGATGGATTCGCGGATGTCTGCTAGCGCCCGGTGTGCCAGCCCCTTTGCCGGCTGGCCGTAGTAAACGCGTGGGTACCAGCGGCGGCAGAGTTCCTTGATCGAGCTGACGTCGATCATCCGGTAGTGCAGAAACGAGTCCAGGGCGGGCATATCGCGGGTAAGGAACGCGCGATCGGTGGCGATCGAATTGCCGGCCAGCGGCGCTGTCTTGGGCTGTGAGACGTGCTTGCCGATGTAATCGAGCACCATCGCCTCGGCGGTGGCCAGGTCGACGGTGGAGGCCCGTACCTCGTTGATCAACCCCGAGCGGGTGTGCATTTCGGTGACCACGTCGATCATCGAGGACAGGGCGGCGTCGTCGGCGTGGATCACCACGTCGACGCCATCGCCGAGAATATTCAGATCGGCGTCGGTGACCAGGGCCGCGATCTCGATCAATTTGTCCGAGCCCAATTCCAAGCCGGTCATCTCGCAGTCGATCCACACCAGTTCGTCACGCACAGCGCTCACATTAGGCCCACGTCACGACCTGCCCCTGCCTCCCCCTGGCAAGTAGTGTTGACCGTTGCAACTTTCGGGCGACAGGGGCGGAGCGCGATGACCACCGAATCAGCGGCCAACGGACCCGCGCAGCGGATCGCGAGCGGCTACGCCGTCGAAGGCCAGGCACTGGAATTGGGCACCGTCGTGGTCGGCGGCGCCGCCGATCCGACCGCGCAGATTCGCATCCCGCTGGCCACCGTCAACAGGCACGGACTGGTAGCCGGGGCGACCGGGACCGGGAAGACCAAAACGCTGCAGCTGATCGCCGAGCAGCTCAGCGCCGCAGGCGTCTCGGTGTTGATGGCCGACGTGAAGGGCGACCTGTCGGGCCTGTCGCGGCCGGGGGAGGCCAACGACAAGACCGCGGCGCGCGCCCAAGACACCGGCGATAGCTGGGTGGCCACCGGATTCCCGGTGGAGTTCTTATCGCTGGGCACCGACGGGGTCGGGGTGCCGATACGGGCGACTGTCGCCAGCTTCGGTCCGGTGCTGTTGTCAAAGGTGTTGGGGCTCAACGCGACTCAAGAGTCCACCCTTGGGCTCATTTTTCACTGGGCGAAGGAGGGTAACCGCCCGCTGGTCACGCTGAACAATCTGCGCAATGCCATCAGCTACCTCGCCAGCGACGAGGGCAAGGACGACCTGAAATCCCTTGGCGGGGTGTCGTCGACGACGGCGGGAGTCATCATGCGCGCCCTGCTGAATCTCGAATCCGAAGGCGGCGACACGTTCTTCGGCGAGCCGAAGCTCGACCCGCAGGATCTGCTGCGCGTCGATGACCAGGGCCGCGGCATCATCTCGCTGCTCGAATTCGGCGGTCAGTCGTTGCGTCCGGTCATCTTCTCCACCTTCTTGATGTGGGTGCTGGCGGATCTGTTTGGCGTACTTCCCGAGGTCGGCGACGTCGACAAACCCAAGCTGGTGTTCTTCTTCGACGAGGCGCACCTGTTATTCACCGACGCGTCGAAAGCGTTCCTCGAACAGGTTGAGCAGACCGTCAAGCTGATCCGTTCCAAGGGCGTCGGGGTGTTCTTCTGCACCCAGCTGCCCACCGATCTGCCCAACGATGTGCTCTCGCAGCTGGGCGCACGAGTCCAGCACGCGCTGCGGGCGTTCACCCCCGACGACCAAAAGGCGCTGTCCAAGACCGTCCGTACCTATCCGAAAACCGATATCTACGACCTGGAGTCGGCGCTGACGTCGCTGGGAATCGGTGAGGCAGTCGTCACCGTGCTATCGGAAAAGGGGGCGCCGACGCCGGTTGCCTGGACCCGCATGCGAGTGCCGCGGTCGCTGATGGGCGCCATCGGCACCGGTGACATCACCAAGGCGGCCAAGGCAAGCCCGCTGCACGCGAAATACGGTCAGACGATCCAGCAGCCGTCGGAACCCGAAGCGGCGCAACCGGCCCCACCGCCGCGGCAGGCCCCGCCGCCGGGCAAGCTCGACCCCGCGCCGTATCCGGACCCCTACGACATACCGCCGATGCCCGCGCCCGCGGAGCCAAAGGGCCCGGCCATGTGGGAAGAAGTGCTGCAGAACCCGACCGTCAAAAGCGGTATCAACACCGCGATTCGCGAAGTGGTGAAAAACATCTTCGGTACCGGCCGCCGCCGTAAGTAACGCCTAGCTGCCGCCGAGCTTCTTGTAGAAGCTGCCCACGATCGGTGCCACGATCGCGCGGGGGGCATACCCGCTGCCGACAGACATCGCTTTGGAGGTCAAGCCCGGAACGACGCGCATCTTGTTGCGCTCCAACGCATCCAGCGAAATCCGGGCGGTGTGCTCCGTCGAGATCCACAGGAAGTCGGGCACCAGCCGTTCCACCAGTGACCTTTCGGCATCCTGGGGCAAGTCGGTGCGCACCGGGCCCGGCGCCAGCAGTGTGACGTGCACACCCGAGCGGCGCAGTTCACCACGCAACGATTCGCTGAAGGTGTTGACGAACGCTTTCGAGGCGGCATAGGTCGCGTTGTAGGGGATCGGCGAATTACCCGCCGCCGAACCGGAAATCAGAATGCCGCCGGCTCGACGTTCGACCATCCCCGGCAGCACCGCCAACGTAAGGTCGTGCACCGCCACGGTATTCAGTTGCACCTGGGCCTTTTCCACCTCCGGGTCGAGGCCGGAGATCGGACCGAATGTTCCGGTACCCGCGTTGGCACACAGAATCGAGATGTTGCGGGTCGCCAACTCGTCGCACAGTTTGGCGCGTTCCGCCGGGTCGGCCAGGTCGGCGGCGCGTACCTCCACGGTGACGCTGTATTTGCCGGTCAGCCGCTCCGCAAGATCGGAGAGTTTGTCTTCGCGTCGTGCGGTGACGATCAGGTGATGCCCGCGCGCGGCCAATTCCGTGGCCAGCGCTTCGCCGATGTTTTGCGAGGCTCCGGTGACGACGGCGCGCGCATCGGGGCTGGGAGCGGGGATCGGCATGCGCCCAATCGTAGACAGCCACCCAATCTTTCCGACAACAGCCGCAACCGCGGCGCAGCCGGGCGCGGCGGAGCGTCCGCTCAACAAATAGAGTGCCGAGCATGGGTCAGCCGGAACTGTGCGCGGGCACGATCGCGCGATCGCGGGTGGTCGCATGGGCACTGTGGGACTGCGGGTCAACGGGTCTGAACGCGATCGTGGCCACATTCGTGTTCTCCGTCTACCTGACCAGCAGTGTGGGAGTTGGCATACCCGGCAGCACCACACCGGAGAGTTGGCTGGGCCGCGCGGGTGCGCTCGCCGGGTTGACCGTCGCGCTGCTGGCACCGCTGGTCGGCGTGTGGGTGGAGTCACCGCATCGCCGACGATTGGCCCTGAGCGTGTTGACCGGCACGGCGGTGACGCTGACCTGCGCGATGTTCCTGATCCACGATCGGCCTGGCTACCTGTGGGCCGGATTGGCGCTGCTCGGCGCGACGGCCGCATGCGGCGACCTGGCCAGCGTCCCGTACAACGCGATGCTGCGTCAGCTCTCGACGCCGCAGACGGCCGGCCGGATTTCCGGACTGGGCTGGGCGGCGGGTTACCTCGGCAGCGTCCTGCTGCTGTTGCTGATCTACACCGGGTTCATCGCCGGCTCCGGATCCGGGCCCGACGCGGTGCGTGGGCTGTTGCGAGTTCCCCTGGCCGACGGGCTCTATGTGCGGGAGGCGATGCTGGCCGCCGCGGCGTGGCTGGCGGTGCTGGCGCTGCCGTTGCTTTTGGTCGCTCACCGGCTGCCCGACACCGCGGAGGTGTACCACCCGACAACCATGCTTGGCGGCTATCGCAAGCTGTGGAACGAAATCTCCGCGGAATGGCGGCGCGACCGCAACCTGGTCTACTTCCTGGGCGCCAGTGCGCTCTTCCGCGACGGGCTGGCGGCGATATTCGCCTTCGGCGCCGTGCTGGGTGTCAACGTGTACGGCATCTCTCAGGCCAACGTGCTCATCTTCGGTGTGGCGGCCAGCGTGGTGGCCGCCGTGGGTGCGGTCGCGGGCGGCTTCGTCGACCACCGGATCGGATCCAAACCGGTCATCGTCGGGTCGCTGGTCGCGATCATCGCTACGACGCTCACCATGATGGTGCTCTCCGGGCCGATCGCCTTCTGGGCATGTGGACTGCTGCTGTGCCTGTTCATCGGGCCGTCGCAGTCCTCGGCGCGCGCACTGTTGTTGCGGATGGCGCACAACGGCAGGGAAGGCGTCGCGTTCGGGCTGTACACGATGACAGGCCGGGCGGTCGCGTTCGTGGCGCCGTGGCTGTTCTCGGTGTTTGTCGACGCGTTCGGTGCCGTCCGCGCCGGGCTGGGCGGGATATCGGTGGTGCTGGTCGCCGGACTGCTCGCGATGCTGGTGGTTCGCGTCCCGGCACGGCACGCCGCCGCGGTCGAACCGTCGGTGGTCGAGCAGTCTTAACGCCCGCCGGCGTCGCAGACGGTGATGCCGGCACCGGAGCGCTGGCGCATCGTTACCCCGTCCACGGTGACCGTGCAGGTGACGTTGTGGCCGATGTTGATGATCGTGACGCTGGCCGGATGGGCGGCCGACTGCGACAGGCTGACACGCTTGCTCCAGGGCAGCGCGACGTTGAATTCGGTCTGGATGACGTCGCCGGTATCCCAGTAGGTGATGCTGATCGCGCGACCCTCGCCGTTGACGTTGTAGAGGACGTTTTGCATCGCGCCCGGGGCAGCGCTGGGCCCGGCCGAGCTGCTGGGCGGCGGTACCGGCAGCAGGGTCCGTGGCGGCGACGTCGTCCGCGTGGACGGGCGAGGTGTCGGGCTCTGCTCAGTCGATCCGGGCATGGCAGGCAGCGGCGGTACGGCGGTCTGCGTTTTGATCGCGCCGTTGGTGAGAATCAGCGCTATCAACAGCGCGACCACCAGCATCACCGCCGCGCCGGCGCCGATCAGCAACCATCGGGGCGATCTCGGACCGTCGGGCGGCGGGGGAGCATTGTCATCGGGTGGCAGCCCGCCCGGTGGCGGCTGGTCTTGCTGCCAGTACGCCGGTAGCCGCCTAGTGGGGTTGGTCTCGTTCAGACCCGGCGCCCATGGGGGTGCGTACCCGCCGTAGGCAGGCGCATAGGGCGCTTGGTCGGCGTAAGCCGGATCGGCGAGCGGCACGTTCCGCGGGCCAATCGGCCCGGTCTGTTCGGACCCCGCTTGAGGGGGACTAAACCGCTCGGGTCGACGTGGATCGTTCATGTCCACCTCACAGTTTGCAGGGTACCTAAGCCGAGCGGTTGGGCGTGGATTGTGTCGACGACGCCCGATTCAGCGAAGCCGGCCTCCGGCACCCAGAGCGGCGACGGTCATCGCTCGCATGACGGTGCGCGAGCGCGCCGCGCGGGCCGGCTTTTCGGCTGCCTTGATGCTGTGCGGTGTCGAGTTCAGCAAGCCGAACGCCGCGTGCGCGGCCAGCCGGGCGTCGGCTTCGGCCAGCGCCGGGGCCAGCTCGCGCAGCACGCCGACCCAGACCTCTACATATTGGCGTTGCGCTTTGCGCACCTGGCGCTCGGCGGAAACGGGCAGGTGCGCCAGGTCGCGGTCCTGGATGCGAATCAGGTCGGGCTCGCCGAACGCGAAGTCGAGGTGAAAATCGATCAGTCCGTCCAGCGCATCGGCAGCGTCAGTGCTGCCGGCGGTGACATCGCGGGCCCCCGCGAGCAGCCGGGCGCTGATCCCGACCAGCAACTCGACCAGCATCGACTCCTTGTTGGGGAAGTGGCGGTAGATGGCCGGGCCGCTGACCCCGGTGGCGGCTCCAATGTCTTCGAGTCGCACCGCGAGAAAGCCGCGCTCGGCGAAGAGCCGTTCGGCAGCGGCCAGGAGTTGCAATCGCCGGTCGGATTTCAACTGGCTACGGCGATTTGGCGTTTCGGATCGACCAGGCTGGTCCGGGGTGGACGCTGTCATGACGGTCCTTCGCCTACGTCCGAAAGTTTCGGTTAATCGTCACTAACATAGCATGAGTTATTCGCGATTAACTCAGCGCTCGCAGAAATCCGGACACCTCGCGGTAGCCCGCCTTGCCCAGGCGGCGAGCTAGGAGCCCAGCAGCTGGTGGTAGATCTGCGAGCGCACCGCGCGGGCCTCGGGCAACCATGAGGTCATGGCCCAGTCGTGCATTTCGCCATTGCGCAGGTCGAAGGTGAAGTCGGCGCCCGGAGTGGCCAGCGATTTCGCTTGCAGCGCAATGGCGTCGGGGCCCAGGACCTCCAAGGAACCGGCATAGACCGCGGTCGTGGGAAGCCCGCCCAACGAGCCGTACAGCGGGCTGAGCAGGGGATCTGCCAGATCCAGATCTGCTGCCCAGAGCGCGAAGTTCATTTTGAGCACCTCCACATTTAGGACGGGGTCGTTGACGAACCCGATGTCCGGGTTGCTCAACGTGGCATCGAGTAACGGTGACAGCAGCACCATCCGCGCGGGGGTGGCCGCTTTGCGCCGCACCAATTCCTGCGCGGCGCAAAGCGCGATGCTGCCGCCGGCGGAGTCGCCGTAGATGCTGACGTTGTCGGGGCCGTGTTCACCGATCATCCAGGTGATCAGGTCCGCCATCTGTGGTACGACGGTGCTCGCCGTGCCGTTGGGTGCGAGCGGGTAGACGGGTACGACGACGGTCGCCGCGGTCTGGCGAGCGATAGCCACATAGTCTCGCCAGTGCAAGACGGTGGCTTCGCATACAAAGGCGCCGCCGTGGATGGCCACCACGTGTTTGCCCGACGGCGAATCGGAGCGCAATGTGCACAGTTCCCAGCCATTGAACTCGCGGTATAGGACAACCACGGCCCGGGTGGTGTGTCTGGGCGGGCGGCGGCTGGCCATCAACGCGTTGACGCTGGTGCCCAGGTCGACGCCGATCAGGCCGGTGATCGAGCGCAGCAGCCCGAACGTCGACGCACCGATCCGAGCCTGCACCGATGGTCGACCGGTAAATCCGGACCGTGCGCCGTTCGCATCGGCTGGCGTGTCGGGCATGACTTCCCCTGAGTTGATTGCGCTTTCTCGATGGCGATGATCAACGAGAAATGTAGGCAATTTGGGATGTCCCGGGAAAGCAAACACCTGTTGTCTTTGCCGCGAGTTTGTTCGCCCGGCGGTTGACTCGTCCCTGGACGCAGCAACGTCGCCGATGGTATTCTCTGTCCCAGTTAATGAGCATTAACTGAAGTGTTTAAATCCCCCGACGACGAGGAGGCTGCCGCGCCGATGGACGAGCAGTCATGAGTGCGTCGGTGAGGGCTGCACCGTCGTTCGCCGAGGAGCACCGTCGGCTGGTCGACGAGTTGAACGCCAAGCTGGCCGCCGCGGCCCTGGGCGGCAATGAGCGGGCGCGGGAACGTCACGTCAGCCGCGGCAAGTTGTTGCCGCGCGAACGGGTGGACCGGTTACTCGATCCGGGCAGTCCGTTTTTGGAGCTCACCCCGCTGGCCGCAGACGGGATGTACGACGACGAATCGCCCGGCGCCGGGATCATCACCGGGATCGGGCGGGTGTCGGAGCGCGAGTGCGTAATCGTCGCCAACGACGCGACGGTCAAGGGCGGCACCTACTACCCGATAACGGTCAAGAAGCACCTGCGTGCGCAGGAAGTCGCGTTGCAGAATCGCCTGCCGTGCATTTATTTGGTCGACTCGGGCGGCGCCTTTTTGCCTCGCCAAGACGAGGTATTTCCCGACCGCGAGCATTTCGGGCGAATCTTCTACAACCAGGCGACCATGAGCGCCAAGGAAATTCCTCAGGTGGCCGCGGTGCTCGGCTCGTGCACCGCGGGTGGCGCCTACGTGCCGGCGATGAGCGACGAAGCCGTCATCGTCCGTGAGCAGGGCACCATCTTCCTCGGTGGCCCGCCACTGGTCAAAGCCGCTACCGGAGAGATCGTTTCGGCCGAAGACCTCGGCGGCGGCGACCTGCATTCGCGGGTTTCCGGGGTCACCGACCATCTCGCTGACGACGACGAGCATGCACTGCGCATCGTGCGGGCGATCGCGGCGACGTTCGGTCCGCGCGAGCCCAGTCCGTGGGAAGTGCGGACCCCAGTCGAGCCCAAGCATGCGCAGACCGAGCTCTACAACGTCGTCCCACCGGACCCTCGGGTGCCCTACGACGTGCACGAGGTCATCGTGCGGCTGGTCGACGGCAGCGAATTCAGCGAATTTAAAGCTAAATACGGCAAGACGCTGGTGACCGGGTTTGCGCGCATCCACGGCCACCCCGTCGGGATCATTGCCAACAATGGTGTGTTGTTCAGCGAATCCGCGCTCAAGGGAGCGCATTTCATCGAGCTGTGCGACAAGCGCAAGATCCCGCTGCTATTCCTGCAGAACATCGCCGGCTTCATGGTCGGCCGCGACTACGAGGCTGGCGGCATCGCCAAGCACGGCGCCAAGATGGTCACCGCAGTGGCGTGTGCCCGGGTGCCGAAGCTGACCGTCGTGATCGGCGGATCCTATGGCGCGGGCAACTATTCGATGTGCGGCCGGGCCTACTCGCCACGCTTTCTGTGGATGTGGCCCAACGCCCGGATCTCGGTCATGGGCGGCGAGCAGGCGGCGTCCGTGCTGGCCACGGTGCGTGGCGAGCAGCTCAGCGCGGCGGGCAAACCTTGGTCGGCAGACGAAGAAGACGCATTCAAGGCGCCGATCCGCGCCCAGTACGAGGACCAGGGCAACCCCTACTATTCGACGGCCCGGCTCTGGGACGATGGCATCATCGACCCAGCCGACACGAGAACATATGTCGGACTTGCTCTTTCGGTGTGCGCTCAGGCGCCCCTGGAGCCGGTCTCCTACGGCGTCTTCCGGATGTGAATGCAATGTTCGAGACCGTGTTAGTGGCCAACCGCGGCGAGATCGCGGTCCGGGTGATCCGGACCTTACGCCGGCTGGGAATCCGATCCGTGGCCGTCTACAGCGATCCTGATGCCGACGCGCGACACGTGCAGGAAGCCGACACCGCGGTGCGACTCGGACCGGCTCCCGCGCGCGAGAGCTACCTCAACATCGA
The DNA here is from genome assembly GCF_025823255.1 of Mycobacterium montefiorense. NCBI lineage: Bacteria > Bacillati > Actinomycetota > Actinomycetes > Mycobacteriales > Mycobacteriaceae > Mycobacterium > Mycobacterium montefiorense. Next base: position 246,954 of record NZ_JACKVL010000008.1, read on the forward strand.
AAAGGTGCTCGACGCCGCGGCGCGAACCGGGGCACAGGCGATTCACCCGGGCTACGGGTTCCTCTCCGAGAACGCACATTTCGCTGCCGCGTGTGAGCGCGCCGGGGTGGTGTTCCTGGGGCCGCCGGCCCGCGCGATCGAGGTGATGGGCGACAAGATCACCGCCAAGAACGCCGTCGCGGCCTTCGATGTGCCGGTGGTGCCCGGAGTGGCGAAATCGGGTCTGACGGATGACGCGCTCGTCGCCGCGGCCGCCGAGGTCGGCTATCCGGTGCTGATCAAGCCATCGGCCGGCGGCGGCGGTAAGGGCATGCGGCTGGTGGAAGATCCCGCCCGGCTGCCCGAAGCGCTGGTCGGTGCGCGGCGAGAGGCCGCGTCCTCGTTCGGCGACGATACCTTGTTTCTCGAGCGATTCGTGTTGCGGCCCAGGCATATCGAGGTGCAGGTGCTGGCCGACGCCCACGGCAACGTGGTGCATCTCGGCGAGCGTGAGTGCAGCCTGCAGCGTCGCCACCAGAAGGTCATCGAGGAAGCGCCTTCGCCGTTGCTGGACCGCCAGACTCGGGCGCGGATCGGGGCCGCGGCGTGCAACACCGCCCGCAGCGTGGACTACGTCGGCGCCGGCACGGTGGAGTTCATCGTCTCGGCCGAGCGGCCCGACGAGTTCTTCTTCATGGAGATGAACACCCGCCTGCAGGTGGAACACCCGGTCACCGAGGCGATCACCGGCCTGGACCTCGTCGAGTGGCAGCTACGTGTGGGCGCCGGCGAGAAGCTCGCAGTCGCTCAAGACGACATCGAGCTGCGCGGGCACGCGATCGAGGCCCGGGTGTACGCGGAGGATCCGGGGCGGGGCTTTCTGCCCACCGGCGGCCGGGTGCTCGACGTCTTCGAACCGTCGGGTCCCGGTCTGCGAGTGGACTCGTCGCTGCTGGCGGGCACTGTGGTGGGAAGCGACTACGACCCGATGCTGAGCAAGGTGATCGCCCACGGCGCCGATCGCGACGAGGCGCTCGCCGAACTCGACCGCGCGCTGGCGCAAACGACGATCCTGGGCGTGCAGACCAACATCGAATTCCTGCGGTTTCTGCTCGCCGACGAACGAGTTCGGGCCGGCGACCTGGACACCGCACTGCTCGAGGAGCGACTGCCTGACTTCGCGCCACTGCCCGCACCCGACGACGTGCTGGCCGCGGGCGGTCTGTACCGCCAGTGGGCGCTGTCTCTCAGGGCCCGTCGCGCCTCGGGCGACGTGTGGTCGCAGCCCTCGGGCTGGCGGGTCGGTGGTAAACCCGCGCCGGTGCGCACCGCGATGCGCACGCCGCTGCGCACCGAGACGGTCTCGGTGTCCGGCTTGCCGACGGCCGCCACGGTGCAAGTCGGTGACGGCGAAACACATTCGGGGAGTGTAGACGTCGAGCGACGCAAGATGAACGTGACGCTGGACGGACTGCGCCGCGAATACCGCTGGGCGGAAGCTGACCGCCACCTGTGGATCGCCGACGAGCGGGGAGCCTGGCATCTGCGCGAGGCCGAGGAGACCAAGATTCACCGCGCCGCCGACGACCGGCAGGCCGAGGTTCTCAGCCCGATGCCGGGCAGTGTGATCGCCGTACAAGTCGACTCCGGCACCGAGGTGTCCGAGGGCGACGTGGTCGTGGTCGTCGAGGCGATGAAGATGGAACACTCACTGGCCGCACCGGTTTCGGGACGGGTGGAACTACTGGTGTCGGTTGGCGATCAGGTGACGGTTGACCAGGTGCTGGCCCGCCTGATCCAGACTGAAGACGAAAGCAAGGAATAAAGGATCATGACGACAACGATTACCGCGGGGACCCTACCCAAGGAATACGAAGACCTTCGTGACACCGTCGCCGATTTCGCGCGCACCGTGGTCGCACCGGTGTCGGCCAAACACGATGAGGAGCACAGCTTCCCGTACGAAGTTGTCGCCAAGATGGGCGAGATGGGGCTGTTCGGCCTACCGTTCCCCGAGGAGTACGGCGGCATGGGCGGCGATTACTTCGCGCTGGCGCTGGCCCTCGAGGAACTCGGCAAGGTCGACCAGTCGGTGGCGATCACGTTGGAGGCCGGGGTAGGTCTGGGTGCGATGCCGATCTACCGGTTCGGCACCGATGAGCAGAAGCAGAAGTGGCTGCCCGACCTCGTCGCCGGACGTGCGCTGGCCGGGTTCGGGCTGACCGAGCCCGGCGCCGGTTCCGACGCCGGGGGCACTCGCACCACCGCCCGGCTGGAAAGCGGTGAATGGGTGATCAGCGGCGCCAAGCAATTCATCACGAACTCTGGAACCGACATCACTTCGTTGGTCACCGTCACCGCCGTCACCGGGACTGTCGGCGACAGCAAGAAAGAGATTTCGACGATCATCGTGCCCAACGGCACAACGGGATTCACCGTCGAGCCGGCGTACAACAAGGTCGGCTGGAATGCCTCGGACACCCACCCGCTTGCCTTCGCCGACGCCCGCGTGCCCGAGGAGAATCTGCTGGGGGCTCGCGGAACCGGCTACGCGAACTTCCTGTCGATTCTGGACGAAGGTCGCATCGCGATCGCCGCGCTGGCCACCGGGGTGGCGCAGGGATGCGTCGACGAGAGTGTCAAGTACGCCAAGGAGCGTGAATCGTTCGGCAAGCCGATCGGTTCCTACCAGGCGATCAGCTTCAAGATCGCGCGGATGGAGGCGCGGGCACACGTCGCGCGTACGGCATACTACGATGCGGCGGCAAAGATGTTGGCGGGCAAGCCTTTCAAAAAGGATGCGGCGATCGCGAAGATGATCTCCTCGGAGGCTGCGATGGACAACGCGCGCGACGCCACTCAGATCCACGGCGGATACGGCTTCATGAACGAGTACCCGGTGGCACGTCACTACCGCGACAGCAAGATCCTCGAGATCGGCGAAGGGACTACTGAAGTGCAGCTCATGCTCATCGCGCGATCACTGGGACTGTCGTGAGCGACCGCAAATCGGTTGTGCAGCGCGGCTTGTGGTTCGAGGAGTTCGAGATCGACACCACTTACCTGCACCGGCCCGGCCGCACCGCCACCGAGGCCGACAACGTGCTGTTCACCACGCTGACCATGAACACGCAGTCGCTGCACCTCGACGCGGCGTGGGCCGCCGAACAGCCGGGCTTTGGCGGTCAGCGGCTGGTGAATTCGATGTTCACCCTCTCGACGCTGGTCGGGTTGTCGGTGACCCAGCTGACGCTCGGCACCATCGTGGCCAACCTCGGTTTCTCCGAGGTGTCGTTCCCTAAGCCGGTGTTCCACGGCGACACGCTGTACGCGGAGACCGTGTGCACCGGCAAGCGTGATTCGAAGAGCCGGCCCGGCGAAGGCATCGTCACCCTCGAGCACACCGGGCGTAACCAGCACGGCGATATCGTTGCGCGCGCGGTCCGCACCACCCTGGTGCGCAAGCGCCCGAGCAACCAGGAGGCCGAGTGAATCTGCAAGCAGCCGGCCCCGGGTGGCTGTTCTGCCCGGCCGACCGGCCCGAGCGTTTCGCGAAGGCTGCTGCCGCCGCCGACGTGGTGATCCTGGACCTCGAGGACGGCGTGGCGGAGGCGGACAAGCCCGCTGCCCGCAAGGCGTTGCAGGACACCCCGCTGGACCCGGAGCGCACCGTGGTGCGGATCAACGCGGCCGACACCGAGGAATATCCCCGCGACCTCGAGGCGCTGGCGGGCACGGCTTATACGACGGTGATGCTGTCCAAGACCGAATCGGCGGCGCAGGTGACCGCGCTGGCGCCGCGCGATGTGATCGCGCTGCTGGAGACGCCGCGCGGTGCGGTGTTCGCGACCGAAATTGCCGCGGCGCGGGGCACGGTGGCGTTGATGTGGGGAGCCGAGGACCTTGTCGCCGCGCTCGGCGGCAGCTCCAGCCGTAAGGCCGACGGCACTTACCGGGACGTCGCCCATCATGTGCGGTCGACGGCCCTGCTCACGGTGAACGCTTTCGGCCTGGTCGCGCTCGACGCGGTACATCTGGACATCCCGGACCTCGACGGTCTACGGGCCGAGGCCGAAGACGCGGTGGCGCTGGGCTTCGTCGGCACGGTCTGCATCCATCCAACTCAGGTTCCGGTGGTGCGCAAGGCGTTTCGTCCTTCTGAGGACAAGCTGGACTGGGCGCGACGGGTATTGGCGGCGGCGCGCGGCGAGCGTGGGGTGTTCAAGTTCGAAGGGCAGATGGTCGACTCGCCGGTGCTTAAGCACGCGGCGGCGCTGGTGCGGCGAGTTGAAGGTTCCGTTTAGCGATCCGTGCGATGCCAGACAACAACAGTTGTCGCCGCTAGGCTTGGTCGCGGGCGGATACTCGGAATCATGGCAATGCAGTTTGACGGCAAGGTCGCATTCATCACCGGGGCCGCACGTGGGCAGGGCCGTTCGCACGCGGTTCGGTTCGCCGAAGAGGGTGCGGACATCATCGCGCTGGATCTGTGCGATCAGATCGACAGCGTCGCTTACCCGATGGCCACACCCGAGGACCTCGACGAGACCGTCAACCTGGTCGAGAAGGCCGGCGGCCGGATAGTCGCGAAACGCGGAGACGTCCGGGACTTCGACCGGCTCAAGGCCGTCGTTGCAGCGGGTGTCGCGGAGCTGGGCAGGGTCGACTTCGTATTGGCCAATGCCGGGATATTGCCGGCTTTCGGCGAGGTGGCCAATGAGATGGAGGCGTTCGCCGACGCGGTCGACACTTTGCTCAACGGGGTTTACTACACGGTTGAGGCCGCATTGCCCGCGCTGCTGGAACACGGCGAGGGCGGTGCCATCGTTATCACCAGCTCGGCCGCCGGCTTGAGCAGTGCGTGCCCGACATTCAGCGTGCGAAACCACGGGTTTGCCGGCTATCACGCCGCTAAACACGGCGTCGTTGGTTTAATGCGATATTTCGCGTCCACGCTGGCCGAGAAGAATATTCGGGTCAACACCGTGCATCCCTGCGGGGTGGCCACACCGATGGTTCTCAATGAGCTGGTCGCGCAACGTATGGCCGAGCACCCCGAGGGCAACAGCGCACTGGAGAACTTGCTGCCGGTCTCGTTGATCGAATCCACCGACGTGACCGAAGCAATGGTTTATCTGTGCGGGCAGTCCGGCCGCTACGTCACCGGTATCTCACTTCCCGTAGATGCGGGCAACACCGCGAAATAGCCTCGCGGTACTGCGGTACCCGACATTTCGGGTCTTAACGAGATCGCAAAAGAGCGGAAACATTTGCGAGCGTCCGGCGGGCAAAACTATCGTAATCTTTGACCAGCAATAACAGTTGCTCGCTGCACTGGCTAGCTCCACGGAAGGAACGAGATCATGACCATCGCGCGGGGCTTCGCGGCAACCGTTATCTGTGCGGGTTTAGCTGTCGGGTCGGCTGGCACAGCATGGGCCGATACACCGACGATGAGTGGCAGCTACACCGAGACCGTGACGACGCCGGGCGGCCACTCCATCGACAACAGCTGGGCCGTCAACTCCTGCGGCAATGGCTGCCTGTGGATCAAGGCCGGGTTGGGGGCTAGCCAAGCCCGATTGGTCGATGGTCAATGGGTCATGGACACCATGAGCAACGTCAGTTGCGCGGACGGCGGTTACACGCTCTACGGCACGAGCACTCACACCACGTGGGATCCCAACACCCTTGCCGGCACGTCCGCGCACATCTACATCACGGGCGCCTGCGGCAACCCGCCGGGATTCACCCAAGTCGACCAGATTCAGATCAAATCGGCCTCCTGACGCATACTGCCTTCAAAGCCCCTGAAACCCCTGGGATTCAGGGGCTTTGAGCTTTCTACCGCCCTGTCTTGATGATCTGCCCAGCGATTCGCTCACGGTGATCAAAGGCGACCCATCGCGATTCCGACGCCGCCGTCGCTGGACGGGGGCCAGCGAAGCGGTGACTTGCTTGCGCGCAGCTGGTGACGCGCCGGGCAGACGGCTGCGGTATAAGGCAAGCTAACCAATCGCGTCCGTTTCATTGCGGCGACGGCCGCGCAACGACACCGTGGAGCGTTATGGGCAACCAGTACTTCCCGTTGGTCGCCGCCGTGGTCATGCTCGCTCTCGGTCTGACACTGACCGTGGCCGACTTCAAGCGAGCCGCCACCCTGCGTCGACCGCTGACGGTTGCGCTGATCTGCCAGTCGTTGGTCCTGCTGATCGCCGAGGCCTTTCACCTCGAGCCGCACCTGGCGGTCGGCCTGATGCTGATGGCCGCCACCCCGGGCGGGACGATGGCGAACATCCTCAGTCACCTGTTCAACGGGGATCTGGCGCTCAACCTCACTCTTGCCGCGATCAACGCCGCGCTGTCGGTCGTCGCCCTACCGGCGGTCCTGGCGGGGGCAATGACCTGGTTTCTCGGCAAGGGGCGATTCATCCCGCTGCAACTGGACAAGTTCCTTATGGTTTTCGCGCTGGTGCTGATCCCCACCGCGATCGGCATCGCGGTACGCCACCGGTTCCCCGAGCTAGCCCGGCGACTGCAACGGCCCGTCAAGATACTCGCGGCCGCGCTGCTGGTCCTCGCCGTCGTCGCCGCCATCGCCGGGGGACGAATGACGCTGTGGCACAACTTCGGTGTGCTGAGCGGGGCGATCGTCTCCTTTTGCGCCGCCAGCCTGACGGTCGGCTACCTGGTGCCACGCGTGATGCGCCTGGGTCCACCACAGGCGATTGCCGTCAGCCTGGAAGTGGGCCTGCACAACACCGTGGTGGCGCTAAGCGTGGCGCTGAGCCCACAACTGCTCAATAGCGCCGAAATAGCAACCCCCGCAGCGATTTACGGCGCTCTCGCTCCGCTGATTGCCGTGACTTTCATCGTTGCGGTCCGCCGCCTGGACCCCGGGTTTCGGGTGAGGGCTCAGCCCGAGACGATCGCGAATAGTTAGGTCCTACTTGCGCCGGGCGGCGGCCAGCCGGTCGGCGAATTCCGGTGATTGGATCGAGGACACCTGCGGCCCTAGCTCGGTGCGCATCGCGAATTCGTGGTGCTCGTTGTCGAGGGCCCCCGGGCTGGCCGTCGCGCGCATGCTGGCCTTGGTGGCCAGCACCACCTCGCGCGGAGCCGACGCGGGTCCGGCGGCGAGCTCCAATGCCGCGGCGACGGGATCGTCGGCAACGCTGAGCGCCAACCCGTGCCGGACCGCGGATTTGGCGTCGAAGCGCATGCCGAACAGCAGGGCCGCGCGAGCGATTTGCGGACCCACCGCCCGCTGCAGCATCCAGGTCGCGCCGCCGCCGGGGTGCAGCCCCAGCTTCTGGAAACGAGGGTCGAACAGTGCGCCGGGTCCGGCGATGCGCACGTCAGCGGCCAGCGCCAAGTTCAGCCCCGCGCCGACCGCCGCGCCGTTGACGGCGGCGATGGTGGGCAGAGTGCAACTCCCCACGGCCATGAAGCCGTCGTAGAGCTTTTGCAGTCCCGACTCTGCGGCTCCGGCACCCGCAGCGCCCAGGGCACTCAGGTCAGCGCCGGCGCAGAACGCCTTGCCCGCCCCGGTGACCACGACGGCGTGCACGCCGGGATCGGCTTCGGCCCGCTCGACGGCGGCGCGCAGCTGTGCCGAGCTCTCGCCCGTCAGTGCGTTGCGCCGGTCGGGGTCGTTGACGGTGATGAGCGCGACGCGTTTGTCCACGCTGAACAGGACGAAATCGGACTGGGCCATTGGGCACCTCCGCGGTCGGCGACGTCATCGGGCGAGGTCAAGGGTACTTGGGGGCCGCGTTCTAAAAATTCGTAGAGACCTGTTGCTGGCACATGATGAAGTGCGACCGGATGACGAACGGCAACCACGGCCTGGTGTGGCAGTACACGCTGGGGTGGTAATCGGTGGCTAATCTGACCGGGTGAGCGGCAACCAAGTAGCCGGCGGGGTGGTGCACAAGCTGCCCGCGGACCTGCGTGAGGCACTGATCGGCAATTCGACCGCACTGGCCGCATGGCAGGACATCACGCCGCTGGCGCGCAACGAGTTCATCTGCTGGGTGGAGGACGCCAAGCAACAGGCGACGCGACAACGCCGCATTCGCCGGACCCAAGAAGAGCTCGAAGAAGGGCAGCGCCGGCCTTGCTGCTGGCCGGGGTGCAAGCATCGCGAACGCACGGGCCGCCCGTAAGTAGGAAAGATACTGCCCGACAACGGTTTACGGGCTGCCGGTGTGGCCAGTAGTTGACGAAGCAGGCGTCCTTGCCGCCGCCGGCCGGGATGGTGGCGTTGCTGGCAGAGAACGTCGCCTCGATACCGCTATCGGTGACCTTGACGCTGTCGGCGTGGATACCCAGCGGATAGTCCTTGGTCGCCTTCGAGGTGAGGTCGTCCAGGTGGGTTTGCACGCTGTCCGTCGACATATCCGAGCCCAGCGCGCTCAAGCTGACCACTTGCAACGAGACCCCGTTGTTCACGATCTGCGGCTTCAGGGTGGCACTGTCTAGCAGGCCCTTCAGCGAAACGGTGCCGTCGCTGGGGTTGGTGGTCACCTCGCCGGTGACCAGACTGCCGATCATCGGGATGGCGTCCTGGATCGACTGCTTGATGCCGTCCTTCGACCAGGTGATGGTGCCTTTCACCGACTCGATCGTGCCCGCGGAGTTGTTGGCGGGGTTCAACCGCATATTGCGGATGTCGATGCTGATTTTCATGCCCTTGGCGTCGCGGACCTGGTTGCCCCCGGTCTCGACGGCGATGTCGGGGTAATGCTTGGTGATGAACTGCCACAACAGCGGCGCCGTGGCAAAGGAGGCGGTCGCGCTGTCCTGAACCTCGCACTGCACCGCGCTCGACACCCTGCTGCGCGCCTGGTTGCGGGCATAGAACTCGCCGCCGACCAAAGCGGCGACCACGACGGCCAGCACGATGCCGAGGATCAAGGCGATGGACCGCTTCTTGCCGAAAAAGCCTCGCTTCTTGGTGGTCGGCGGTGTGTCGTTCGACGGTGACGACGTGGACAGCTGGGTGGTGGGCCACTCCTGCGGCGGTGGGGGGCCGGGCTGCGGCGGTGGGGGGCCGGGCTGATGCGCCTGGACGTTCGGCGGCGGTTGCGGTGGCCGACCCGGCGGGGGCGGGGGCGGCGGCTGTTGGGGTGGCCGTCCCGGTGGTTGCGGTGGCCGGCCTTGCGGTGGCCCCGGCGGCTGCGGCGGGGGCGGTCGCTGACCCGGCGGGGGGCCGGGCGGTGGCTGCCGGGGGGCGTTACCGCCGGGTGGCTGCTGCGGAACGTCACGCAAGGGGATTCGGCGAGTCTCCGATTCGGACGGCCGCCCAGGACCCTGAGGTCGTGGGGGGACCGGCTGATTGGCGGGCCCGCCCGGCCGGGGCGGACGACCGCCTTCGGACGGGTCGCCGCCCGGGGGCCCTTGCGGAGTCGTCACCAGCGCGATTTTGCCTCATCTGCCGCATGCAGTGGAAGACGTCTGGTCATCCGTGCGGCGTCAGACATGGCTTGCTGCGAAACTCGCGGCCTGGCCGGGCATCCCGGACTGCGCATAAGACAGGTGCACCGCAGAGAACAGCTCGTCATGCGAGGGCAGCGCAAGTGCCCCGCCCGGCGTGCATACCGGATCGCCGGGCGCACACAGGTCGATGGCTTTGGCGCCGTACCACGGGCTGACTTCGCTCATGGGAGCCCCCAGATATCTGTCCGACGGATTCCCGAAGGTGGCGACGGCGGCAACGTGACTAGCCTCGTCCGCCGTCAGTAGATCCGGGATCAATCCGACAACCGGCATGCGGGCGATGGTCGCCAGGTCTATTGCCATGGCGCCCAAGGAATATCCGCCAAGCACCAGCTTGGTGTTGGGACAGTTGGCGACCACGGACTGAACATGAGCGTGGATGTCGCTGCCGCCGGCGGACGCTGACGGGGCGAAATCCTCGCCGGCGGGGTAGTTGACGGGATACACCCCGACGGACCGACCCCCAACCTGCGAGCGCAGTGCATCGATGAATTGCTGGCCGACCGTACCAACGCCGGGCGGCTCGTTGGTGCCGCGGGCGAAGGTCACCTCGATGTCGGGGCATGCAGCAGCGGATGCGGGGGCGATGAGCAGCGGTGCGTTCAGCAGCGTCGCCAAGGTTGTCATCACTGCGGCACCCAGCGAGCAAGCGAACTGGCGTGCGTTCACGTCCCCATGCTGACACACCGTGCCCCGGGGTGCTGCGGGTGCGATCGGCCACCCCAGTTGTCAATGTCGCCCGCTATCGATACGGCCGTGGTTCCCGGGTGTCGGTCGGATACGCACAGAACAACGCGATCCCGTCGGGCGACTGCGCAGTAAATAACCCGGTGTTATCGGGAGCAAGGATATCCGGCCGCTCTTGGCGGAGCGCCACAGTGGTTTGCGCTGCCGTTGACGCCTACTGTCCGGATTACCACAACAGATAGGGACGCCGATGACAAAGCCGCCCCCCACCGCCGCCGGCATTGGCGTGCTTGAGCTGTTCGCTCCGGAAGGTAACTGCGTGGCCACCCTGATAAAGCAGACCGCGGATCAACCAATTCGAATCGCGGTTCCCGGCCGGGCGGAAGAAGACTGGCCACGGGTGGGCGATACCCAACGGACAGCGTTGCGCTGCCCGCAATCCGACAAATGGTTCTTTCCGGACACCTCTCTGCTGCAGCAGAAGATGACCGAATTAGTCAACGACGCTCACAACGACAAGGGCGGTTACTTCCTGTATTGAACCCGTGGGGCAATACGAGGGGCCTTCGCAGTACCGCGGTCGCTGTCGCGCGATAGCAATTGTTTCAGCGAGCGTGACGCGACCGGCAGATTCGTCAAATTAATTTCAAATTAAGCCTGATCTCGACCTCCGTTTGTCAGTACACTGTGCGCGACATTCGAGTTGGCGTTTGCGCCAGCTCGAGTGCTGGCGATCAACCTCTAAGCGCCAACCTGCGGGAGCGGATGATGCGAGTCCAGAACGAAGCCTCAGTCCGACGGGATCTTGCACGAGCCCAGCAGGAGGCCGACTATTACATGGCCAATTGGCTGGCTTGGCTCGGACCTGACCACGACAGCCGTGTGGAACGCATCGAGGCGATGTTCGCGGAGCGAACGGCGACGATGTGGGCCAAATTGGTCGTGGACGCATCTTGGCACCAAACGATTCACGCCCAAATCGGCCCGCTGGTGAAGGACATCCCCCACACCGGTTATGTGTCCTTCACCGTCAGCAGAAGCTTGGCGTCGATGGACTTCCGGGAGCGCACGTATCTCAAGCTGGCAGAAATCCTGAACAGCGTCTACGAGGGCAGAGAGCATTTCTACAGAAAGTGCCGGACCGCACTCATCTGGGGCGACGGCAAGGGCACCGAGGAGCCCGGCACAGCGTGGTACGTGCAGTCCAGCGCGCTACCCAGTGGGCAGTCAGCGGTCCCGTGGGCGATACAGAACCACCAGTTGACGGTCGACCAGACGGCGAACCAATTGCAGCAGCAGCTTAAACAAATCCTCGAACGCGCTGACCTCCATCCGACGCTTCGCCAGCAGCTGGAGCCGTTCGCAGCTCAGACATCGTCCTCGGGGGACGCGAACTGGATTCGGGGCAGTAACATCGCGAGTTCTCCGTTCGCCCCGCAAGGCGCCTACCCCCTCCATATCGGATCACTGTCGGACAAGACTCCACTGACCTACTCGGGCGAGGGATCGATAGTCACGATCGCGCCGCCAGGATCAGGTAAGACCGCGTGCAACGTCTACCCCAACCTGCTGTCGTGGCCGGGGCCCGCCGTAGTGCTGGACATCTCGGGTGACATTTACGAGCACACCGCCGCGTGGCGAGCCGCCAACGTCGGTCCGGTGTTCAAGTTCAGCCCGTTGGAACCCGAGGACAGTCACAAATACAACCCACTCACGTTCGTGCGCAGCGATCGTGACTATCTGTGGGAGGACTCCCGGCTGCTCGCCGAGATGATGATCGTGCCGTCGCTCGGTGCTTCCGACCCGTTCTGGGAAAACGAGGCGCGCACCGTTCTGACCGCGGCGATTGCCAACGCGTGTTACCTGAGCCCGCCCGATCAACGGCCTATGCACGAGGTTCTTGATGTGCTGTTCGGTGGCGAGCCCTGGGAAAGGATGATCGATGGCCTGCGGATGGCCACCGATATGCATGTGATGACCCAGCATGCGACCGCGTTGTCGTCGATGAACGAGAAGACGCTGAGCAGTGTGTTGCAGACCGCGCGTTCGAGTCTTACGGCGTGGACCGGCGAGCGGGTCTCGCGTGCCACCCAGCGCTCGGATTGGGACCCGCTCGACCTTCGGGATGGGTCAAATCCGACCGTGTACATCTATATGCGGCCCAACGAGGTCGAGGCTTACCTCTCGTTGTTGCGCGTATTCATCGGTCAGCACATCCGCACACTCACTGGCGGGCCGGTTCCGCCACGTGATTCGCCACCGATCCTGTTCATGCTCGACGAGCTGCCCCGGCTCCGCACAATGCCTCCTGTGGACGAGGCGCTCAACATCGGTCGCAAATACGGGCTTCGTCTGTGGATGTTTGCCCAGAGTGTGGGCCAGTTGAAGTCCGCCTACGAGAATGCCGATGGGATGCTGGGGTCGTGTGCGATCCGTATCTACATGAACCCAAGCGGGGCTGACGGACTGGCGGAACGGATCTCCGACGAAATCGGCTATGTCGAGTCGCTGCAGGATAATTCGCGCCGGCGCCTCGTGGAGCCACACGAGCTGGCAGGTCCGGCGTTCCGAGATGTGCAGATTGTGCTGGCAAACGGGTCTCGGCCGGCTCGGGTTTCTAAAGACTTCGCTTTCCAGAACCCCGAGTTCGCCCGCCGGATGGCTATGTCGTCGGAGTGACCGCTATGCGCAGATCAACGCAGCGTCGCCAGCCAGTCCGCAGGACGTGCACCCGCAGACGACGCCATAGCCAGTCCACCGAAGGACACTGAGCAATGGGTTGGCTGCTAGCGGTTGGCACTCCGGGAGGGGTCAATTTGGGCCTCGACGGAATTCCAGCGTGCTCAGGAATCGTTCGACTTGGCGGCAAGTTGGTCTGTCTCGATTTGGACCTATACCGCATATGGCGCGCAACAGCCGCAGCCCCTCAGGCCGAGACGTTGATTTCTTGGGGGACCGCCCAAGGCATTCCGGATGTCGACGATCGCGTTCGCGCGCTGCAAGAAGCCGAACTGATCATCGACGAGGGACCAGATATACAGCGCCGGGTGGGACGGCTGGCCCTTCGGCTCATCGGCGAATGCCTGGGCAATGGCACGGAAGTCAGCCCGACGTTCCTAATGCTCGGCCGCAACAATACAAAATTACAGGTGAACGCCTACCTCTTCGAGGTGCTGTTGCGATGCGACGGCGTCAGTCCCATCTCGATCACCTGCGACGCGCTGGACGCGGTTCGCCCCGATCCCGGACACCCGCGATGTATTGAGACGCTAACAGCGGCACTGCCAATGCTGGTCCGAAACGAAGTCGTCCAACTTGAGGGGGTGCAATGAGCAAACCCACGATCGGCTGGATGGATGCCGTCAATTTTGGGATGTGTCTGGCCGCCGGTTTCACTGACATCGAGGCACATGTTTTGGAAACCGATGTGCGTTTGAACGGCAATCCGATGCAACACACTCAGGAGTACAGGGGGAACGACAAAACGGCGCTCCTCGCCATATGCGAAACAAACGACATAGCCCGAGAAGCCCAGCGGTTGGAGGAGATCCAGCAAGTGACCAAAGGCGAGGTTGTCAAAGAGGACAGAGCAGCAGAAAACAAAGAGCTTGCGGACGGCCTCAACGAAATTGCTGAATTGATTGCCCAGCCCCTCGAAGCGATTAAGAAACGTGACGAGCAGTAGCAGGAGATGGACGCGGGCATCGCAAGCAACGCGTATGAAGCCAACTTGTCAGCTGAAATCCGGGGCTCGGATGGGAACAACCCCGTCGATCTACCGGATCGGCCGCCGCCGGATGGCCCTTCGAACATCGACCTGGCTAATGACCTCGGAGGGCCGTTCGTCGAATCACAGATCCAGATTGCCGAGGCCGGACGGCAGCTTGCGGACAAGGTCAGAGAGGGCGGCAAGTTGGCCAGCAACCAACTTGGCGATCGTTCTGATCGCACGGCTGACGACATAGGCCGGCAGGCGGAAAGCGAAGCTAAAAAGATCGAATCGGAGACGGAGAAATTGCTGGAGAGCAACAAGCTCTTTCAGGAGAGGATCAAAAATGATCCGCCGAGCGAACAGAAAAAACAGATGACGGAGCGCGTCAGCGCACAGGAAACGATCCTTACTAAACAAGCCGACGTCGCCATCGCAGCGCTTTCGAAGCCTGAGCCAGTCCGTGAGTTCAAGCCCCGAGAACTTTGATCCGAGACTCGATACCGGAAGTTAGGAGAATGAGAATGACGATGGGCGACTTCGATCCGAACAAGCAATACAATCAGCCCAGAAGCGCTCCGCCGCCGCCCGGCGAATTCAGCTTTCCGCCATCGAATCCGGGTTCCCCAGGGGGTGCCTTTTCGCCGGCCGGTTACGGTCATCTGCCGGCGCCGCCATCCGCGGTAGGCCCGCCACGCCTCAATAACACCAATCGGCTGGCCATCTATTCACTGGTGTTTTCCTTGGTTGGGTGGTTGTGTATCGGTCTCGGGGGTGCCGTCGGGGCCGTCCTCGGCTACGTCGCGCTGAACCAGATCAAGCACACCGGTGAAGGCGGCCGCGCGATCGCACTTGCCGGCATAATCATCGGCATTATCGGGTTCGTAGGCATATGGGGTGCTGCGCTTATCTCGCGTTAACAACCTCAAGGACGAGTCCTGAGACCGGGCCCGGACCAGAGGGGTAATGCCGACTTCTGCCTACGATTATTAGGCCTTCGCGCAGGGTTCTGTTGGCGTAACGTCCACGTCAAATGGCAAGGCCTACCTCCTCAGGCTGGCACCCGGGCTCGTCAGGAGCCCAGGGGAAGCGGTATTGGGACCGGACGGGCTGGACCGCTGGTTTGATCGTGCTAGCCAAGAGGGCCATTGGCCCGGGGTGGCTACGCCGCCGAGAAATGGCCGAGATCGGCGCGCGTGCAGACGATCAGCACCAGGCGCTGCTTAGTGGTGACGATCAATGGGGAATGTTCGGGATCAAGCCAGCCGTCGAGCCCCTCGTGGAGCCTCTTCCGAAACATGGGCGCTCACCGCGCCAATCCCTCACGACCGGAGTTGCCGTCGTCACGGGTCTTATCGTCTTCGCCGTGATAGCCACGGTCAACGCCCGATCGGCCGATCAGACGTCGCGCGCGGTTCCGGCGCAGACGGTCACGGTGACTCGCCCCGCGAGCAGACCGATACCACGTCCGATGAATCCCCCTCCGGCGCTTGATATTCCGCTTCCATTCTTTCCGGTTATTCCGGCTCCGCCCTCCGCGCCAGCAATTGCGTCAGCCTAACCCTCGGTACGAATAGGCCAACAAATTGCCGATGGCGATGTCACGTTTGCGGTCACGTCGGTGATCCGATCCAAGACCGTCGCCAACCCCAATGTCCCCTTCCTGCAGACGATGGCCGAGGGCACATTCCTCACTGTTGCGTTGACGATCACCAACAACGGCAAGCAACCCGAGGTATTTATTGCGTCCTACCAGAAACTCAGGATTAACGGCGTCGTCTATGCCGTCGACCCCGTAGCGGCCTTGTGGACGCTGACCTTGGAAACGATCGTCAGCCCTGGGGGCACCGCTACGGTGCCGCTGCCATTCGACGTGCCGACGGGCGTGCCTTCCGGGGGCGCTTTGGAACTGCACGCTTCAGCGAATTCGCGCGGCGTCGTCGAATTGCTGCCGCCGCAATAGTGTGCGTACGGCGATGCGGCGCGGTCTCGCCAGCGACAAGCGGATGACAAGGGCGTGCTCGAACGCCTGAGCGAACCTGCAAGCTTCACGCTAGACGCCGATCTACCTGCGGAAACTGTTGGTGCGCCTCTAAAACTGACGGACATCGTTGACAGTCCGGGTCTCCGAGCACTAGGAGACCTGCATGAGCGAACCGCTGCTGCCCCGTGAAGTCCGTCGTCGGTTGGCGATCATCCAGCACGCCGAGG
>NZ_JACKVL010000009.1:0-343559 GCF_025823255.1 Mycobacterium montefiorense
TCGGCAGTGTCCAGCCACTACAAAGCCCCATTCACCTTCACCGGCGGCACCATCGCTGCGGTCACTATCGACTTGTCCGGGCGGCCCTATCAGGACGTGGAATCCGAACTTGCACTGGCATTTTCGCGAGACTGAACGCTGCCTGCGAGCGACGCCTGGCGCGCTTGCCGTGGCGGGGATGATCTGTGTGCTGGCATGCATCGTCACAGGGTGTGGCAGAACCACGGGGGGCAACGCCGTTCGAGCCAGCGCCACCACCTCGGTGACGACGTCTAAGTCGCCACACCGATCCGATCCTGCAGAGCCCGTGCTTGGCGTCGAGACCACACTGCCCGAACACATTCCGCCCAATGCCCTGGCATGCTTGCCTGCGGCGACCGGCGACGGCCTGATGACTTCGGCTTCGGTTTCGGATCCGGTGGCGCCTCGGCTCACGGTGCCGTTACCCCCGGGCTGGGACTCGGCGGCGGGCACCGGTGATGTGGCGCTGACCGCGAGTGGGCCGCAAGGTTTGTCGGCGAAGGTGACCATCACCGGAACCGACCTCGAACCTGGTGGGGCGTTCTTGCACTACGGCGCCGACCTGCGCACCGCCAAGCCGGGCGTCCAAGTCAGCGTGGACGCCGCTCAGTTCTGCGGCTACAGCAGCCAGTTGCTCAGCGGCAGCCTGGCAGGAGCCGGTGGGATCGCCTTCGCCGACCGCATTACCCACATCTGGACGAATACCAAGGCATTTCTCGTCGTCATCCATCTGGAGGGGCCCGCGGCTGCGCCCGGTTTCAGCGCGGCGAAATCCACGGTGATGCAGCAATTTGCCGTCGTTATCCCCTGAAATGCAGCGCCCGACTGCTAGCATCTGACCCCGTGCCTGCCGGGAAGGCGTCAAATTGCTCGTCGAATTCGTGGTGGTGATGTTGTATGACCGTTGAGACCCCTTTGCCACCGTCGAGGCCCGATTCGCGGGGACGCCAAATCGCGATCGCTTTCGGTATTCTTGTAGCGCTCATCAGTGTCTACGTCTTGTCCCTGATTGCGGTGCATCTGTTGGCCAAATCGGCACCGCCGCTTGCTGCTGTGGATTTCAGCAAGGTCGAGGCAGAGGACAGTGTCGTGCAGGTGAACCTGAGCGAGCTGAAAACCGTGGCGAATCGCCTGACGGTCAATGTGCTTGTCTACCCGAAAGATTCGCTGTACGACAAGAACTTCGGGGTACTGACCACCGACGCCGCCGTGCGACTGTATCCCGACAACGACCTAGGCGACCTGCAGTACCCGGTAGGTAAAGCGCCGGCGCAAGTCACCACCACCATCGAGGCGCGTGGCGATCCGGGTAACTGGCCGTTCGACTCCTACAAAACGGATGTCATCGCCGCCGACGTGTTCACCGGAACCGGTCCGAGCCGCGAAAAGGCGCCAGCCCGTGTGGAAGTGACCGGAAGGCTGGACGGTTGGGACGCCAGTGTCACCCGAATTCACGACCCTGACGAGGCGGATCCCAATGTCATGGACAACGTGATCATTACGCTGCACCGGGCTAAGGGCCCGCTGATTTTCGATGTCGGTGTGTGCCTGGTGCTCATTGCCCTGCCGATCTTGGCGTTGTGGGTGGCCATTCCGATGGCTTTGGGTAGGACATCGTTCATCCCGCCGTTTATCACCTGGTATGGCGCGATGCTGTTCGCCATCGTTCCGCTGCGCAACATCCTGCCTGGCAATCCACCGTACGGATCCTGGATCGACCAGGCCGTCGTGCTGTGGGTGTTGATAGGCCTGGTCGTCGCGATGACGATATTCGTTTCCGCCTGGTGGCGGCACCGTGATCGAAAGACGCCGAAACAAACCTAGAACTCGGAAAGCCTCAGCCCGAATTCGCTATCGGCGCAGAGGTAATGGCGTCGACTGCGCTGAAGACTCGTGACTGGAAATCGGCCGGCAGCGGGATGTAGCCGTTTTTGTCGAGGTCGGCCTGGCCGGGGCCGACGGCCGCCTGCAGGAACGCCTTGACCGCCTGGCCCTCGTCGGCGTTGGGGTATTTCGAGCAGACGATCTCGTAGGTGACCATCACGATCGGGTAGACGTCCGGCTGAGTGGGGTTATAGAAGGACGTGGTGTTCAACACGAGGTCGTTACCCTTGCCGATGATCTTGGCGTTGGTGATGGTTTTACCGACGCTGTCGGTACCGATGCGTACCGGGCGCAACGACTTCCGGCTCGCGGGGGTTTTTATCTGGGCGGCGAACAGTCCCTCCTGCATAGCGAACGACAACTCGTTGTAGGAGATCGCGCCCTCGGTGTTCTTCACCTCCGCCGAAGTGCCGATATTGCCATGGGCGCCGCTGCCGACGCCCCCGTTGAATATCTTGCCGGTGCCCTTGTCCCAGGCTCCGCCGGACGCGGCCTGCAGGTAGGCCTGGAAGTGGGCGGTGGTGCCGGATGGGTCGGCGCGGTAGACGACGTGGATATTCTCCGGCGGCATCGAGGCGTTGAGCGCGGTGATGGCCGGATCGTCCCAGCGCGTGATGCTGCCATTGAAGATCCGGGCGAGCGTGGGCGCGTCGAGCACCAGCGAGTCAATAGCGTTGAGGTTGTAAGTGATACCGATCGGGCCGAACACCACGGGCAGGTTCCAGGCGTCAGCCCCGCCGCAACGCTGGTTGGCAACCGGGTACTGGTCACCGGACAGCGGCAAGTCGGACCCGGCGAAATCGGTCCTGCCCGCCAGGAAGTCGGCGACGCCCGCGCCCGAAGCATTTGCGGTGTAGGAGAGGTTTTGCCCGTTACAGGCCTTCGTGAACGCGTCGATGAATTGCTTCATCGCATTTGCCTGTGCGGTCGAACCGCTGGCGGTGATCTCTTGTTTACCGCCGCAGTCCACCCTCGATCCGTTGGCGTAGGACAGGGAAGTGTGAGGCTTGCCGCATCCCGAGAGCACCAATGCGGCCGCGGTCAGCACGCTTATGGCGGCAGCCGGTTTGTTGTGCTTCACGTTGATTGCCTCCTCTGTATCGGCAGATGGTGAAACGGCCGTGGGCGGTCACCGACGTCTCGCGACGCGGTGTGCTGCACGGCAGCGGTGACCTGGGATGACCGCATAAATCGGATCGGGGGCTGGCAGATGTGCACTCAGTCTCCGGCAGCATAGATATCGGGCGGGTTGGTACGCGTGGCTGCGACGACCACGACGGCGCCCGGCGTCGGCGGCGAGCCCGGTTTCGGGGTGCATGTCCACCCCGCTTTCGACACACGTCGACATTTACAGTTATCGAAGCGACGCGCAAACAAATATCAGGTGAATTGACCATTGCGCCGCCGACCGCGGGTACCGGCGGCCTACGGCAGTTTGCGAAAAATCGCATTTCACCCATGATTGGCACGAGTTGATTACCATCTGACTTTGTGTCGCCTTCGGTTAGCTGTAATGGCCCGGCGATGTTGAATCTGTTGCCAATCGTCCCCCGCGGAGGTGACCGATGACCGCCCAATCCCCGCCAACGCACGCCGCTCCGCCACCCAAGCAGAAACGCCACTTGCTGCTCAGTGTGGGCATTCTGGTGGCGTTCCTCGCGGTGTACGGTCTGTCGTTGTTCGGCTTCCACCTGTTGGCCAGATCGGGCGCCCCGATCAAGGCGCCGGACCTCAATGCGACCGACGACACCGTGGTGCTGGTCCGGCTCGAGGAGCTCAAGACCGTCGCCAACCGCCTCACGGTGAAGGTTCTTGTGATCCCGCAGGATTCGATGTTCGACAAACGGCTCGACGTTCTCAAGACCGACACCGCCGTACGAATGGATCCGGCGAACGATCTGGGCGACCTGCAATACCCGGCCGGAAAGTCGCCGGCGCAGGTCGCCACCACGGTCGAGGCACATGGCGATCCGAATAACTGGCCTTTCGACGCCTACACCACCGACACCCTTTCGGCCGAGGTGCTCGTCGGGACCGGCGATGCCCGTCAATACGTTCCGGCGCGAGTGGAAGTGACCGGTGCGCTGGACGGCTGGGACGTCAGCGTCGAGCACGTGGGTGAAGCCAGCCAAGACTCGGAGCGCCCCGACAGCGCGATCATCACGTTGCACCGCGCGAAGGGCCCGCTGATCTTCGACCTGGGAATCTGCCTGGTTCTTTTCAGCCTGCCGGCCTTGGCATTCGCAGTGGCCATCCAAATCGCGTTGGGCAAGCGGAAGTTCGTGCCGCCGTTCGTGACCTGGTTCGCCGCGATGCTGTTCGCCGTGATCCCGATGCGCAACTTCCTTCCCGGGGCTCCACCGCCGGGTGCGTGGATCGACCAAGCCTTGGTGATCTGGGTGCTGATCGCGCTCGTCGGGGCGATGGGCATGTACATGCTGACGTGGTATCGGCAATCGGAGTAGCGCGCGGGGCATAACGTGGGCGGGCGCTGCCTACCCTGAGGTGGTGCTCACCGAGTTGGTCGACCTCCCCGGCGGTACCTTCCGTATGGGCTCGACGAGCTTCTACCCCGAAGAGGCGCCGGTCCACACCGTGACCGTGAGCCCGTTCGCAGTGGAGCGGCACCCCGTGACCAATGTGCAATTTGCCGAATTCATCGACGCCACAGGCTATGTCACGATCGCGGAGCAGGAGATCGACCCGGCGCTGTACCCTGGCGCCGATCCCGGCGAGCTAGCAGCGGGCGCGATGGTCTTCCAACCCACGCCGGGCCCGGTAGACCTGCGGGACTGGCGGCAGTGGTGGGACTGGATGCCGGGGGCGAGTTGGCGCCATCCGTTCGGACCGGACAGCGGTGTCGCGGACCGGGCCGATCATCCGGTCGTGCAGGTCGCGTATCCGGACGCCGCCGCCTACGCGCGCTGGGCCGGGCGCCGGCTGCCCACCGAAGCCGAGTGGGAGTACGCGGCCCGCGGTGGGAGCACGACGACCTATGCCTGGGGCGACGAATGCAATCCCGACGGGCAGCTGATGGCCAACACCTGGCAGGGCAGCTTCCCGTACCGCAACGACGGCGCGCTCGGCTGGGTGGGAACGTCGCCGGTGGGCGAGTTTGCGCCCAACGCGTTTGGGCTGCACGACATGATCGGCAATGTGTGGGAGTGGACCGCCACGGAGTTTTCCGCACACCATCGCCTCGATCAGCCGCCGAAAGCCTGTTGCGCGCCGGCGGGACCCGCAGATCCGGCGGTCAGTCAGACGTTGAAGGGCGGTTCGCATCTCTGCGCGCCGGAGTACTGCCACCGCTACCGTCCGGCGGCCCGTTCGCCGCAATCGCAGGACACCGCCACCACCCATATCGGGTTTCGCTGCGTGGCCGATCGTGAACCGGGCGCCGCACGTTAACGGCGGCTAACGCGCAGATGACAAAACCCGTTCTGGCATGCGATTTCACTGCGCGGTGACCCCGGATGTTCGCTACCATCTGCCCGTGTCGCCCCTGAATGTCAGACTTCGCCGGCGAGTTGCTGGCCGGGATCAATGACCACCGAAACTCCGCAGGCTCCGGCGCCCCCACAGCCGGATCAGCGAAGATCAGCGAGCCTGTTCGACTATCTCGGCCGGCACCGGCCGCGCATCTCGCTCGGCGCGTTCATTCTGGCGATAGTCATCGGTGCCTACGGCTTTTCGCTGTTCGGTGTGCACTACCTGCAGCGATCGGCCGGCCCGCTGCCGCCGCTGGACCTGAGCCAGGGAGGGGGCAATGACACGATCGTGCAGTTGCGCCTCGACGATTTCAAAACCACCGCGAATCGGCTGAAGGTCGATGTGCTGGTTTATCCCCCGGATTCGTTGTACGACAAGCGATTCGACGTGCTGAACACCGACGTCGCGGTGCGCCTGTATCCGACAAACGACCTGGGCGATCTGCAATTCCCGAAAGGGAAGGCGCCGGCGCAGGTCGAGACCACCATCGAGGCCCACGGTGATCCTGCCAACTGGCCGTTTGACACGTACAGGACCGAAAAGATCTCGGCGGACACCTTCATCGGCTCCGGCGATGACCGCAAGAAAATACCGGCCCGTGTCGAAGTAACCGGCGGGCTGGATGGCTGGGACGTCGACGTCAGCCGCGTCGATGAAACCAGTGACGTGAACTCGCGCGGTCTCGACGACGCGCAGCTGGTGATCACCATGAAGCGGGCTAAGGGGCCGTTGGTCTTCGACATGTTCATCTGCGTCGTGCTGATCACCCTGCCGACCCTGGCGCTGCTGGTGGCCATCCCGATGGCGATGGGCAAGAGAAAATTCGTGCCGCCGTTCGGCACCTGGTACGCCGCGATGCTGTTCGCGATCGTCCCGCTGCGCAACATCCTGCCCGGATCGCCGCCACCGGGGTCCTGGATTGACCAGGCCGTCGTGCAATGGGTGCTGATCGCCTTGGTGGTGGCGATGAGCCTCTACATCTTCTCCTGGCTCCGGCAAGGGGACTGATTGCGCTGGTCACGGCGTCGACGCTGTAGGTGGCGGTGCGCCGGTGCCCCGGTGTCGGGGCGGCCGGGATTGGCTTGGGCCGGAATTTGGCGCTGAGCAGGTCTTCACCTAGACTCTAGGGGTTGCCTTGGGCAGACCTCGGCCGGTGCGTGCAAGCGTCACAGGCTCTGCGTGCCCTTCGGTAACAAAGACCGCGCATGTCAGGTTTGTGGTGTTTCCTGTCGTGCAAACGTGAACTCAGTCAGGAGATCGAGTGATTCAGCAGGAATCGCGGCTGAAGGTCGCCGACAACACGGGCGCCAAGGAGATCTTGTGCATCCGGGTGCTCGGTGGCTCGTCGCGACGCTACGCCGGCATCGGTGATGTCATCGTCGCCACCGTCAAGGACGCAATCCCCGGCGGCAACGTCAAGCGTGGTGACGTCGTCAAGGCCGTCGTCGTGCGCACCGTCAAGGAGCGTCGGCGTGCCGACGGCAGTTACATCAAGTTCGACGAGAACGCTGCGGTAATCATCAAGCCCGATAACGACCCACGCGGAACCCGCATCTTCGGGCCCGTCGGGCGTGAACTGCGCGAGAAGCGATTCATGAAGATCATCTCGCTGGCCCCGGAGGTTTTGTAGATGAAGGTCAAAAAGGACGACACCGTCCTGGTGATCGCGGGCAAGGACAAGGGCGCTAAAGGCAAAGTGCTGAAGGTTTACCCGGAGCGCAACCGCGTGCTGGTCCAGGGTGTCAACGCGATCAAGAAGCACACCGCGGTTTCGACCAACCAGCGCGGAGCCCAGTCGGGCGGAATCGTCACTCAGGAAGCACCGATCGCCATCTCCAACGTGATGGTGGTCGACTCCGACGGTAAGCCGACCCGCGTCGGTTACCGGGTCGACGAGGAGACAGGTAAGCGCGTCCGTATCTCCAAGCGCAACGGCAAGGACATCTGATGACCACTGCAGAGAAGGTGCAGCCGCGCCTGAAAGAGCGCTACCGCAGCGAGATTCGGGATGCGCTGCACAAGGAATTCGGCTATGGCAACGTCATGCAGATCCCGACTGTCACCAAGGTTGTGGTGAACATGGGCGTGGGCGACGCGGCCCGGGATGCCAAATTGATCAACGGCGCGGTCAGCGACCTCGCGCTGATCACTGGCCAGCGGCCCGAAATCCGCAAGGCCCGCAAGTCCATCGCGCAGTTCAAGTTGCGCGAGGGCATGCCGATCGGTGCCCGGGTCACCCTGCGGGGCGACCGGATGTGGGAATTCCTCGACCGGCTCACTTCCATTGCGCTGCCGCGTATTCGTGACTTCCGCGGGCTTTCGCCCAAGCAGTTCGACGGTGTCGGTAACTACACCTTCGGTCTGGCCGAGCAGTCGGTGTTCCACGAGATCGACGTGGACCAGATCGACCGGGTCCGCGGCATGGACATCAACGTCGTCACCTCGGCGACGAATGACGACGAAGGACGAGCGCTGCTGCGGGCCCTCGGCTTTCCGTTCAAGGAGAACTGAGTAGATGGCTAAGAAGGCACTCGTTAACAAGGCCAACGCCAAACCGAAGTTCGCGGTGCGCGGCTACACGCGCTGCAACAGGTGCGGTCGCCCGCGCGCGGTCTTCCGCAAGTTCGGGCTGTGCAGGATCTGCCTGCGCGAAATGGCGCACGCGGGCGAGTTGCCCGGCGTGCAAAAGAGCAGCTGGTAACAGGCACAGGACGAAAGACCACCCCAGAACAGGTGCGCGACAGGCCCCTAACGGGAACCATCGCGAGGAAGGTACCAACGCTGTCATGACAATGACGGATCCGATCGCAGACTTTTTGACACGTCTGCGCAACGCCAATTCGGCATACCACGACGAGGTGACCCTGCCTCATTCGAAGATCAAGGCGAACATCGCCCAGATCCTCAAGAGCGAGGGGTACATCACTGATTTCCGGACCGAAGATGCTCGGGTCGGCAAATCGCTGGTAGTGCAGCTCAAGTACGGGCCCAGCCGGGAGCGCAGCATCGCGGGGCTGCGCCGGGTCTCCAAGCCCGGTCTGCGGGTGTACGCGAAGTCCACCGGCCTGCCACGTGTGCTGGGCGGGCTGGGCGTCGCGATCATCTCGACATCCTCGGGCCTGCTGACTGACCGTCAGGCCGCCAGACAGGGCGTGGGCGGCGAAGTCCTCGCGTACGTGTGGTGAGGGGGTAACCATGTCGCGCATTGGTAAGAAGCCGATTCCGGTTCCCGCCGGAGTCGATGTAACGATCGACGGCCAGAAGGTCTCGGTCAAGGGCCCCAAGGGTTCCCTGGACATGACCGTCGCCGAGCCGATCACGGTGATACGCAGCGAAGACGGTGCCATTGTGGTCAACCGTCCGGACGACGAGCGGGAAAACCGTTCGCTGCATGGGCTTTCGCGCACCCTGGTGTCCAACCTGGTCACCGGCGTCACGCAGGGCTACACCACCAAGATGGAGATCTTCGGCGTCGGCTACCGGGTGCAGCTCAAGGGCTCCAACCTCGAATTCGCTCTGGGCTACAGCCACCCCGTGTTGATCGAGGCGCCCGAGGGCATCACGTTCGCGGTCGAGACGCCGACGAAGTTCAGCGTCACCGGCATTGACAAGCAGAAGGTCGGCCAGATCTCGGCGAACATCCGCCGCCTGCGTCGCCCCGACCCGTACAAGGGCAAGGGCGTGCGCTACGAGGGTGAGCAGGTCCGCCGCAAGGTCGGAAAGACAGGTAAGTAGTCATGGCGCAGAAACGAGCTACTACCGAGCGGAAGCCGGTGGGGCAGAGCATTTCCGCAACTCGCCGGGTTTCCCGGCTGCGTCGGCACGCCCGGTTGCGCAAGAAGATCGAGGGCACCCAGCAGCGTCCGCGGCTGGTGGTGAACCGGTCCGCACGCCATATTCACGTGCAACTGGTCAACGACGAGAACGGCACCACGGTGGCTGCCGCGTCGTCCATCGAGTCCGACGTGCGTGGAGTGGACGGGGACAAGAAATCCCGCAGCGTGCGGGTCGGCCAACTGATCGCCGAGCGCGCCAAGGCTGCCGGCATCGACAACGTGGTGTTCGACCGTGGCGGATACAGCTACGGCGGACGGATCGCGGCGCTGGCCGACGCCGCCCGCGAGAACGGATTGAAATTCTGATGACAACTGGAAGGACCGCATAATGGCGGAGCAGTCCGCTGGGGGGCAAGGCGCCCCGAACAGCCGTGACGGCCGCGATTCCCGCGACTCCCGCGACGGCCGGGGTCGGCGCGATGGCGGTGGCGGCGGCCGAGGCCGCGATCGGGACGGCGACAAGAGCAACTACCTGGAACGGGTCGTCGCCATCAACCGTGTTTCCAAGGTGGTCAAGGGTGGTCGGCGCTTCAGCTTCACCGCTCTGGTCATCGTGGGTGACGGCGCCGGCATGGTCGGTGTCGGCTACGGCAAGGCCAAGGAAGTTCCGGCCGCGATCGCCAAGGGTGTGGAAGAGGCGCGCAAGGGCTTCTTCCGGGTCCCGCTGATCGGCGGCACCATCACGCACCCGGTGCAGGGTGAGGCGGCCGCTGGTGTGGTGCTGCTGCGCCCGGCCAGCCCGGGTACCGGTGTGATCGCCGGCGGCGCGGCACGAGCGGTGCTGGAATGCGCTGGGGTGCACGACATTCTGGCCAAGTCGCTGGGAAGTGACAACGCGATCAACGTGGTGCACGCCACCGTTGCCGCGCTCAAGCTGCTGCAGCGTCCGGAGGAGGTGGCCGCGCGTCGCGGTCTGCCGATCGAGGATGTCGCCCCCGCCGGGATGCTCAAGGCGCGACGGGAAAGTGAAGCGCTGGCCGCTAGTGCCGCGCGAGAGGGAACGGCACAGCAATGAGCCAGCTGAAGATCACCCAGGTGCGCGGCACGATTGGGTCGCGCTGGAAGCAGCGCGAGTCCCTGCGCACCCTGGGGCTGCGAAAGATTCGCCAATCGGTGGTCCGTGAGGACAACCCTCAGACCCGCGGATTGATCGCGGTGGTGAGCCACCTGGTTGAGGTGGAGGAGACCAAATGACCATTAAGTTGCACGACCTGAAGCCGGCCCCCGGGTCGAAGACGGCGCGCACCCGCGTCGGTCGCGGTGAGGGCTCCAAGGGTAAGACTGCCGGCCGTGGTACCAAGGGCACCAAGGCGCGCAAGAACGTGCCGGCCACCTTTGAAGGTGGCCAGATGCCGATCCACATGCGGCTGCCCAAGCTCAAGGGATTCAAGAACCGGTTCCGCACCGAATACGAGATCGTCAACGTCGGTGACATCGGCCGGCTGTTCCCCGAGGGCGGTGCCATCGGCGTCGCTGAGCTGGTCGCCAAGGGCGCGGTTCGCAAGAACTCGCTGGTGAAGGTCCTCGGCGACGGCGATTTGACCGTCAAGGTCGACGTGTCCGCGCACAAGTTCAGCGGCAGCGCCCGCGAGAAGATCACCGCCGCGGGCGGCTCGGCCACCGAGCTCTCCTAGCCTTTCGCCTCGAGTCCCCGCGCCCATCAACGCGGGACGCCCTTCGGCGCTGGCAACTGAGCTAACCCAGCTGTGGGATCACTTCCGCGGCAAGGCGTTCCATCTGCTCACGGTTCTCCGCAACGTCGAGGCCGAGGGGATTGAGCAGCAGGATCTCGGCGCCGGCGTCGATCACCTCTTTGAGGCCGCGGGCGACGTCGTCGGGTGTGCCCGACACCGGAAACGATTCGATGCCGGGCATCTCGCCGTAGAGCCGGCCCAGCCCGTCGAGCACCCGCTCGCGAGCGCGGGCCGCGTCGTCGTCGATCATCAAGTAGACCCGTTTGCCGATCGGGAAGTGTGCCGGGTCCTTTCCCTGCTCGGCGAGTTCGCGGCGGACG
This sequence comes from Mycobacterium montefiorense, assembly GCF_025823255.1. Lineage (NCBI taxonomy): Bacteria > Bacillati > Actinomycetota > Actinomycetes > Mycobacteriales > Mycobacteriaceae > Mycobacterium > Mycobacterium montefiorense. The sequence continues at coordinate 11,245 of NZ_JACKVL010000009.1, forward strand.
ATCGGGACGGCTCCGGCGAAGGCTTCGGTGCCCGACGCGCCCGCGCCCATGAAGGCGTCACCGAGGCGCACCGCTCGGGCCAGGGCCTTGGGGGCCATGCCGCCGAACCAGATCGGCGGGTGTGGGCGCTGCACCGGCTTGTCCGCAAACGGGAGGTCGTCGAAGTGGCGGAACCGGCCGTGAAAGGTCAGGGTCGGCTCGTCGGACCAGGCCGTCTTCATCAGTTTCAGGCCCTCGGTGAAATACGAGATGAAGGTGTCTTTTTCGACGCCGAATGCGGCGAGCGTGGGGCCGCCTCGGCCCGGTGCGACACCGATGTCGAGCCGGCCGCGGCTGATTCGGTCGACCGTCGTTACCGCCGAGGCCAACTGAAGTGGCTCGTGCTGCGAGGTGACTAGTACGGCCACCCCCAGCCGCAGTCGCTTCGTGTACGCCGCGCAAAAAGAAAGCAGCTCCAACGGCGCCAGCAGTGGCGCCCGGCCGATGGTCTGCTCGAGCGTCCAGATTCCTTCGAATCCGAGTTCCTCGGCGCGCTCCACGTAGGAGCGCAGCCCGGCCGCGTCGAAGTCGCTGTAGTCGAATTGCGGGATAGCGATCGAGAACCTCACGACCTCACCCTACGGCCGTCAATCGGTACGCTGCAGAGCATGTTCGCCTTTCTGCCTTCGGTGCCCGGTGTCGACGACGTGCGTGCCCTGGCCGGCCGCGTCGATACGGTCCGCCACCACGGCGTGCCCAACGGCTGCGTGCTCGAATTCAACCTGCGGTCGGTGCCGCCCGAGACCGCGGGCTTCGACCCGATGGCGCTGGTCACCGGGGCGGAGCGACCGATGCGCCTGCGCGAGGCCGTTGCCGCGATCCACCGCGCCGCCGAGGACCCCAGGGTCGCCGGGCTGATCGCCCGCGTGCAGCTCGCGGCCTCGCCGCCGGCGGCCGTTCAGGAGCTGCGCGAGGCGATCGCGGCGTTCAGCGCGGTCAAGCCGTCACTGGCCTGGGCCGAGACCTATCCGGGCACGCTGTCCTACTACCTGGCTTCGGCGTTCAGCGAGGTCTGGATGCAGCCCTCAGGAAGCGTCGGGCTGATCGGCTTCGCGAGTAACGCGACCTTCTTGCGCACCGCGCTGGACAAGGCGGGAATCGACGCCGAGTTCGTCGCCAGAGGCGAGTACAAGTCCGCGGCAAACACTTTCACCGAAGAGGGCTTCACCGAAGCCCATCGCGAAGCCGTCACCCGGATGTTGGAAAGCCTGCAAGACCAGGTGTGGCACGCGATCGCGGGATCGCGCAACATCGATTCCGCTGCGCTCGACGCGCTGGCCGACCGGGCTCCGCTGCTGCGTGACGATGCCGTGGCCGCCGGCCTGGTCGACCGCATCGGCTTTCGGGACCAAGCCCACACCCGAATCGCGGAATTGATTGGTGTGGAAGGTGTTTCGGTAGACGATGGCGACGGCGAGGCCGACCCGGAAAAGCTTGCGCCCCGACTCAATTTGACGCGCTACGCCGCGGCGGCCCGATCGCGGCTGGTGCCGTCGGCGCCGCCGATTCCCGGTCGCCGCTCCAAGCCCACCTTCGCGGTGATCACCCTGCAGGGGCCGATTGTCAGCGGGCGCGGCGGACCCCAGTTCCTGCCGTTCGGCAATTCGAGCGTCGGCGGTGACACGATCGCGGCGGCCCTGCGGGAGGCGGCGGCCGACGAGTCGGTGTCGGCGATCGTGCTGCGGATCGACAGCCCTGGCGGCTCGGTCACGGCGTCGGAGACCATCTGGCGCGAGGTGGCACGGGCCCGCGAACAGCGGCAAGCCCGTGGTGGCATCGATGGGCTCGGTGGCCGCCTCCGGCGGCTACTATGCCGCGATCGCCGCCGACGTGATCGTCGCCAACCCGGCGACTATCACCGGCTCGATCGGTGTGATCACCGGGAAGCTGGTGTTCCGGGATCTCAAGGAACGCTTCGGGGTCGTGTCAGATGTGGTGCGCACCAACGCCAATGCCGACGCGTGGTCGAACGATGTGCCGTTCACGGCGCAGCAGCGCGCCGATCGTGAGGCCGAGGCGGACTTGATCTACGCCGACTTCGTGCAGCGGGTGGCGCAAGGCCGCAACCTGAGTACCGAAGCCGTGGACGCCGTTGCGCAGGGAAGGGTGTGGACCGGTGCCGACGCTCTCGAGCGTGGCCTGGTCGACGAGCTCGGGGGCTTTCGGACCGCGGTGCGCCGGGCCAAAGTCCTGGCCGGCTTGGACGAGGACGCCGAAGTCCGGGTCGCCAGTTATCCGGGATCGTCGTTGCTTGCGCTGGTGCGCCCACGGGCGTCCTCGCAACCGGCCGCCGCGTCGCTGCCGGATGCGCTGGGCGCACTGCTCGGCCGTTCGGTTGCCGCGATCGTGCAAAACCTCGAGCAGGCGGTCAGCGGGGCCAGTGTGCTGTGGCTGGGGGAGTCGCGCTTCTAATCGTCAGCCGGTGAGCCGGCCGCTGATGAAGATGATCTCGCCGAGTGGGTCGTCGTTTTCCGGCGGTGGGACATCTATGTGGTGCTGCTTGAACAGTTCGGTGCGCGTGATGCCCTCGACGGTCCAGCTCTTGGTGTGAAGATAGTCGACGACGTGGTTGCGTTGCCCGGCGTAGACCAGCGATGCCATATCGATGTCGACGCCGTGATCCTTGAAGGAGCCCGACATCTCCCGCACCCGGTCGGCGTCGAAATCCACTATGCCCGGCACGAATTCGGTGGCAATCGTGCTGCCCGGCGCGGACAGTGTGGTGATGTTGTCGAACAACCGGTCTTGGGCCTCCGGCGGCAGGTAGATCAGCAGACCTTCGGCCAACCAGGCGGTCGGCATGCCGGCGTCGAATCCGGCGGACTGCAGGGCCGCCGGCCAGTCCTGGCGCAGGTCGATCGGGATGGTGCGCCGGGTGGCGGTGGGTTGGGCCCCGATACCGGCCAAAGTGGTTGTCTTGAAATCGATTACCTGCGGCTGGTCGATCTCGTACACCATCGTCTCGACGGGCCACGGCAACCGGTAGGCGCGTGAGTCCAATCCGGACGCGAGGATCACGACCTGGCGCACCCCGCCGGCGGTGGCGCTGTGGAAATAGTCGTCGAAATACTTGGTGCGCACCGCCATTCCGTCGATCATCGCCCGCATGCGGATCGGCGTGGCGTTTTCGATGGCCGAGAGGTCGAGTTCACCGTCCATCATCTTGGTGAAGAAATCCACCCCGACCGCGCGCACCAGTGGTTCGGCGAACGGGTCGTTGATCAAACCGCGGGGGTCCTTCGTCGCCATGGCGCGTCCGGTCGCGACCATCGTTGCGGTCGCGCCCACGCTGGACGCCAGATCCCAATTATCGTCGTGCGCGCGAGGCATGTGACGACCCTAGCCAAGCCCTATTTGAGCGTCGCGGCGACATAGCTTATGTCGCCGAAGGCTTCGGTCAGTTCGTTCTCAGGGAACTCGAACCCGTTGCGTGCGTATAGCTCCTTGGCGGAGTGGGCGGCGACTTCCCAGTTGTGGGTTCTCAGGTAGTCGACCACGATGTTGCGCTCGCCGCGGTAGAACAGGTCGGCGGCGTTGAGGTTGAACCCGAAGCTCTGCCACCGCTCGCTGATGCGCTGCAAACGCTCGTCGGAGAAAGCGTTGGGGTCCGGGACGTGCTCGGTGGCCAGCCGGCTGCCCGGCGCGGACAGCGCGGTGACGTTGTCGAACAGCCGGTCCTGAGCTTCGGGCGGCAGATAGGGCAGCAGCCCTTCGGCACTCCACGCGGTGGGCGCGGTGACGTCAAAACCGGCCTCCCGCAACGCCGCGGGCCAGTCGTCCCGCAGGTCGATGCTGATTGTGCGGCGGTCGGCGGTCGGGGCGGCGCCGATGGCGGCCAGCGTGTCGGTTTTGAACGCAATGACCTGCGGCTGGTCGATCTCGTAGACCACGGTGCCCGCCGGCCATGGCAATCGGTATGCCCGGGTGTCCAGGCCGGATGCCAGGATCACCGCCTGCTTGATGCCCGTCTTCGTCGCGCCGGTGAAGAACTCGTCGAAAAACCTGGTTCGCACGGCGATCTGATGTGTCCGGGCCGTGCGGTTCAGCAGCGCGTCGTCCTCGAGGTCGATCTCCCCGTCGATGATGCGGATGAAGGGGTCCAGCCCGACGGCCCGGACAAGCGGATCGGCCAGTGGGTCGTCAAGCAGCGGATTGGGTCCCTGTGATGCCACGGCGCGGGATGCGGCGACCATGGTGGCCGTCGCTCCCACGCTGTTGGCCAGGTCCCAGCTGTCGCCTTCGGTGCGTCCTGTCTCGGCGGTCATCTATTTCGCTTTCTTGTCCAGGGTGCCGCTGGTGTAGAGCATCTCGCCCATCCGTATGTCGTCATCCTCGAATGGGTCAAGTCCGTTGTCCGCGAACAACTCCCGGATGCTGCTGCTGGCCAGGCGCCACCCGCGATCGGCCAGATATCCAACCGCCTCGTTGCGGTCGCCGAGGTAGACCAGCCCCGCCATGTCGAGATCGAAGCCGTGTGCACGCCAGCGTTCGGTGATGGCCTGCATGCGCTCCCTGAGCTTGTCCTGTTCGCCGGGCTCGGGATTGGGCGCGCTCTCGGTGGCCAGCCGGCTGCCCGGCGCGGACAGGGCGGTGATGGTGTCCAGCAGACGGTCCTGGGCTTCTGGCGGCAGGTAGCCGAGCAGCCCCTCGGCGCTGAATGCCGCGGGCTGGGTCGCGTTGAAGCCGGCGGCGCGCAGTGCGGTGGGCCAGTCGTCGCGCAGATCGATGGCCACCACGCGTCGGTCGGCGGTCGGTGCGGCACCCAGGTCGGACAGGGCTCGGGTCTTGAATTCGATGACCTGCGGCTGGTCGACTTCGTAGACCACGGTGCCCGCGGGCCAGGCCAACCGGTAGGCGCGAGAGTCGAGCCCGGACGCCAGGATCACTGCCTGTTTGATTCCGGCGTTCGTCGCGTCGGTGAAGAACTCGTCGAAGAACTTGGTCCGCACCGCCATGTTGTCGGCCATGCGTGACATCGCCCCGGCCGAGCCCGATGTGCCGTCGTGGACGTCATTGAGCTCGGCAGGGTCCAGTTCGCCGCTGGCTAGACGGGAGAGCAGGTCCACGCCGACGGCTTTGACCAGCGGTTCGGCGAATGGGTCGTTGATCAGCGGGCGATCGGTTCGGGATGCGATCGCGCGGGCGGCCGCGACCATGGTGGCGGTCACCCCGACGCTGGATGCCAGATCCCAGGTGTCGCCCTCGTATCTGGTGGAGCTGGTGGAAGTCATATGAGGGTCCCCTTAATCGGATCTATTTAGCGTGCCTTCGTTAATACTTAGCCAATATAACAAGCTTCCACCACTGTACGCTTCCCCCGATTGGGGACAACCTTGACGGATGGCGTACATGGCGGCCGGGAAACGGGTGCTTATCACGGGCGCTTCCATCGGGCTGGGAGCGGCTCTGGCCAGGCAATTGGCCGCGTGACGCCGACAACGTGATGGGCGGCTTCTGCTCTTTTCCGCGGGTAATGGTCACGAGGTGGTCGCCGACGTGTCCCGCGTGTGAAAGCGGCGATTGCAGCATGTGCTGGAGCTTCACCGACGGCGAGACCAACCCGGGCATTGCAATGCGTTGCGCTGCAGCCGTTCTCAGAATTCAGGAGAGCGTTTACGAATGGGTAGCGCGTGTCAGAGCGCGAACATCAGAAACTGAGTGACCTGGTGGGCCAAGAAGTTGTCGTCGCTGACAAGGATGACCGACTGACGTCCGTCAGGAAGTATCGGCCCCAGCGTAATGCCTTCGATATTATCCAGTGGCGTCAGTCGAGGGATCGCATTGAGGTCGGCGACCAGCGATTTGGAGATAGGGGTCGGTGGGTCAGCGACGAAGGACGGGCGGGCCAGCACCTGTGTTGCTTCGCCGATTTCCGCTCGGTAGAGGCGAACCGTAATTTGCTTGCCTGGCTTGTCGACTCCAGCGCGCTCGATAACGAGAAATGAAGAGTCCGAAAGTGCTACTAGGCCTGAGAGCCCGTTCGTCTCCGCGGGTGGGGTCGCCGGCTCGAGTTGGTACGCCCACTCGGCGACAGGGGTTTTGGTCTCTATATCGAATTGGGTAATTCGAGTCAGCGCCCCGTGTTTGTGATTCGGGGGATCGCCATCGGCGTAGCCCGGCCCCTCCATCGCCGCAAAGAGGAACTGGCCACTGGGCGATACTGTCAGACCTTCGAGAGTAAGGTTTCGGCGCTGCCCGATGCCCGGCGACGTTGACATCGACAACCCGGGCGGAAGGTCAAATTCACCGAGGAAGCAGCCGTCGAGACTAGCCACCCATATCCACGGGTCAAGAGCAACGGGGGCTGACCCTCGGCGATTGGATTGCAATCGGCTCCCCTCTGAGGACCAGTACAGTCGTTGGCGCCTACGATCGAATGCGATCCCTTCAGGATCGGGTGCAATGACCGGCGGCTCTGCATCGATGTTCGACGGAGCTAACGTCCGACCGGACCGATCGCGAAGCAGGTGCACGCCAACGAATTTCGGTTCGCCGAAATCATTGTCGGTCAACGGAATCCGGACGGTATAGAAGCGGGCAGGACTCAGCACGGATCTGTCGTCGCTGATCGCGTAGTAGATCTGGCGACCAGGATCGTAGCTGACTGAGGACAGGCCGCCTATGACTGTGCCGGCAAATTTCGCTCGGTGCGGCACAATCCTGTGTCCTAAGTACTCCAAGATATCGCTCCCTTTCGACTATTCCTCGACTCCGACCCCAGAGCCGCCTCAGCACTCCGAGGGTGTCGACGTCGATGCGGTAGGCCGGATGACAGTTGCTACAGCCCGAGCGATTACCCGTGCGTACTGATCTGGAACAGCGTTACAGCAGTGGACTATTGGCCCTCGCGCCAGGCAAGTGCCTTGCTGAGCTCGGTCAAGTCGTAGCCAACGGCTGTGGACCGGATGTCGACGATAAAGCTGGTGGCACCGGCATCACGGTAAGCGTTCGCGCTGGCAGGCCCCGCCCATGCGACGCAGCGTTCGATATCTGTGCCGTCGCGGCCAAACTGTGTTGCGAGGCCGTCAACAGTGGCGCTCGCCTGACGAAATAGCTCGATAGGCAGATACGTATGCCAGAGGTCGGCGTGACGGGCGACGGCCGGGAGGGTGCGTGTACTGCCTGAGCCGCCAATGAGGATGGGAATCCTGCGCAGCGGCGGCGGCATCAACAAGTCCAGGCGTCTCGCGATCCGCAGCAGGCTCTCATCAAAAAGGTCGAAACGGGACTTAAGGCTACCGAAATCGTATCCATAGGTGGCGAAATCCTTTTCGTACCATCCTGATCCGACGCCGAGTATCAGGCGGCCCTCGCTAATGTGATCGACAGTGCGGGCCATGTCGGCAAGCAGGTCGGGGTTACGGTATCCGATGCCTGTCACGAGCAAGCCGATTTCCACGCGGTGGGTAATCTCGCCCCAACTGGCCAGCGCAGTCCAACCTTCGAAGTGATTGACATCGGGCTGGCGGTCATCAAGTACCGGTCTAGCGTTAATGGCAGTACTGAAGGAAGGCGAGTGGAAATGGTCGTAACCGAAGATCAGGTCGGCGCCGACACCCTCTGCGAGAAGTACTGCGGCGCGCCATGATTGATAACTCGGAGTACCGCAGGGCGGTACTTGCACCCCGATGCGAATCGGAAAGGTCACTATGCCCGCTCTCTTTCTTGATGGCATTGAGGGACGGCACGTCTCGCGGGCGGTCATTGGATCCTCGTGCAATCGGGTGCCCGTTTCTCACTCGGTGTCGACGGGTCCGCAGCCAGGGTCGCGGGTGCCCACAGACAGCGGGCTACCGATTGGGTTGATGTGGACGACCTGCATCAGCACCGGGATGGGCCCGAGATTGCGTCCGATGTGAACGTTTTCGGGTCCGCCGCCAGTGCTCGTTGAAGGAGCTGACCCGGCTGCTCAGGCTTCGATTTGCCTCGCACGAGCGTCTTGACGGAGCGAGAGTGACTGGCGAGCAATTGATTTCGTCGATCGCCTACACGCCAAGGTTGTCGAATAGTGGTGTCAGATGGTGGCGGATTGCCGATAGAACCGAAGGTTGGTTCCGCGTCGGGGTCTGGATCGGGTGCAGCCACAGGTGCCAAGCGTTGCCTCCATTCGGGTGAGTCGACCTGACACGTCGATGTCCATCACTCGGCGAGCCCCGGCGATGCGCATGGGTGTCAATGATGGGCCGACTGTCAGCGGCATCACGATCGAAATAGTAAGACTACAGTGAATCAAATGCAACTCAATCGTATCATTTCAAGCGTGTGCGGAGCGGGGCTGGCCGCTGATCAGACGGCTAGAGGGGTTGGTTGGTGATAGCGGAGGTAGAAACCGGCCAACATTCGGTTCATCTCTGGATGGCCGAGGTTGCTTGATGATGGACGAAGATCAGCCCTGCGAGCGCCGTGCCCCTCAATCGCAGCGGCGCGAACCCATCGGCTACCAGATGCCCACAGAAGGGGCCAGGCAAGAGCGGGTCTGGATGGCTTTTCCTGTTGGGTGTTTGGCACTGGGGAGTACCGAAACCTCAAGGCATGAAGCGCGACTCACCTGGGCGGCGGTAGCTCACGCCGTCGCCGAATTCGAACCGGTGATCATGCTGGTCAACCCGACCCAGATGCGCGCCGCGCGCCGTTACCTGTCCCGAGACATCGACATCATCCAAGCCCCAGTCACCAACCCTTGGATGCGAGACATCGGGCCGACATTCGTGCGCACCAGCGACCGCGCTGTGGCTGCTGTCGATTGGGCGGTCAACTGTTGGGGGGACCGAGACTGGGCGCATTGGCACAGCGACTGGCGCACAGGCCGATTCGTCGCAGAGATTGCCGGCACTCCTACAGTGAGTTCATCTCTGGTAAATGAGGGTGGCGGGATCCACGTTGATGGTGAGGGCACCGTCCTGGTCACCGAGACCGTGCAGCTCGATCCCCGCCGCAACCCGGGCTTCACGCGTGCCCACATCGAGGCTGAACTGGCCGCCACGATCGGTGCAACCCACGCCGTCTGGCTGCCCCGGGGCCTGACCCTAGACTCCGAACTCGGCGGCACTGGGGGGCACGTCGACTTCGTCGCTGCGGTTACCTCACCCGGCCGATTGCTGTTGCACACCCAGCGCAATGAAGCCCACCCAGATCATCGAGTTTGCCGGGAGATTCGGGAAGCGCTGGAAGCCAGTCACGACGCTGCCGGCCGGCGGTGGGAGATCACCGATATGCCCGCGCCCGCGACGACAAATGATGCCGAGGGAATCGTGGCCTACAGCTACATGAATCATCTGCTCGTCAACGGCGGCGTGATCGCCTGCAGCTTCGATGATGTTAACGACGCAAACGCCGCGGCGATCCTCGCCGAGCAATACCCCGGAAGGAAGGTCGTGGCGGTCGACTCGCGGCCACTATTCGAGCGTGGCGGCGGTATTCATTGCATCACTTTGCAGCAACCTTCTGCGGACCCAGGCTGAATCAACTGTCCACGGCCGCCGATGCTCACCCGCACTATGCGGGGCGGGTGGCGCGGTAGTAGGTGAGTTGGCCGACGATTCGTCGCCGCTCGGTGCCGAGTTCGATGCAGTCGAACCCTGCGGCACCCAGCAGCTGGGGAATCGCGTCGCCGAGGTTGCCGGCCACGTGGTGATTGTGCCGGATGAGCCGCGCCGTCAAGCCGCCGTTGGTCGTGTCGCCGGAGATGTCGACCAGGTGCAGCCTGCCGCCGGGGCGCAGCACCCGGAATATCTCTGCCGCGGCTGACGGCTTCGCATCGGCGCTGATGTGGTGCAACATCATCGACGACAGGACCCGGTCGAATTCGCCGTCCGCGTAGGGAAGTCGCTCGGCGTACCCCTGTTCGAAGCGGATGCCGGTCAATCGTGCGGCCTTTCGCCTCGCAACCGCCAAAATTCGCGGGTCCGGGTCGCAACCGACCGCGTCCGCGCGGGGATGGGTGCGCTTGGCACGAATCGTGAGATTCCCGGTGCCGCAGCCGATGTCCAGGATTCGATGACCGTCGGCGATATCAGCTTGGGCGACCAGCTGTCGATAGACGCTGTCGAAGCCCATCATGCGTGCGATCAAGTCGTATGCGGGTAGGAACGCATCGTGACCGGTCGCCGGTAAGTAGTCATGTGGATGATATTTCGTCACAGCATCAATAGTGGATCACTGGCTCGCTATAGAATTGGCTGATTCTTGCTGGAAATAGGACTATCTTTTGCAATGATGACGCAGGCAGCCCGGCTGATCAGCCTCCGCGGCGGTGTGCCGATCTATCAATATCGGACCGGCCCGGACACACCTCCGGTGTCGGTGCACCGCCGCCTGGGCGGCCTCGGCGAGCGGGGTCGTCATATCCACGACTTCCCCGCGCTGTGGTACGTGCCCGCGGCGGGTGTGGTGTATGTGGCCGCTCCCGGTGAGGTGCTCGACCCGCACCAGCTGGAAAACCTGGAGGCCGGTGTCGCGGTGTTCTTCGATCCCGCCGCGCTGGGCGAGGACGCTCGATCGCCACGGCCGGCGTGGCGGGGGCATCCGCTGCTCTTTCCGTTCCTGCACGGGCATTCCGGTGGGGTGCTGCGGCTGGAGGTGCCCGCGGCGCGGCAATCCATGTGGAACAACGCGATCGAGTCGATCGAAAACGAACTGACTGTCCGGTGCCAGGGCCACCGGCAGGCGGCCCTGGCGCACCTGACCCTGCTGCTGATCGAGCTCGCGCGGCTGGCTCGTGACGTGGTCGCCGACCTGAGGCGCAGCGGGGAGCCGTTGCTGGCCGATGTGTTCGCGGTGATCGACCGCCGTCACGCCGAAGCCCTGTCGCTGCGCGATGTTGCCGGCGAAATCGGGATGACGCCAGGGCATCTCACCACGGTGGTGCGTCGGCGCACCGGGCGCACCGTGCAGGAGTGGATCATCGAACGCCGCATGGCCGAAGCTCGCACCATGCTGGAAGAAACCGATCTCCCGGTCGCCGAGATCGCCCGCCGGGTAGGGGTTTTCGACCCCGGCTATTTCAGCCGATTATTCAACCGGGAGCACGGCATGCCGCCGCGCGACTGGCGACTGCGAGCCACCTAGACCAACGTGCCCTGAGATCCGATGATAGGCAGATCAATTGGGGTAAGGACGTCAGGCGGCGCATCGCAGACGAAGGGTATGGCGTTGACAGCAGCGACGGCCGTGCTGTCCATCAACACCGTCATCGCGTCCTGTCCCGGATGGCCGAACCGGATCATCGTGTCCACGTACGGTTCGCCTTCGATCATCACGCTGAAACCCTTGGAATCGGTCCATTGCGGGTCGAGCGCGTCGTCGCTCATCGTCCAGCAAATGGCCAGCTCCACGACCGGGCGGCCATTGCGATGGCCACGATAGGTACGGCGCTGGCCGCCGATGGTGCCGGCCGTGAAGTCCACCCACCCCAGATTCAGATCCCGGGTCAGCACCGCCGGCTCGACGAATGCGTCCTTGGACTCGAGTTCGACGCCTAGCATCATGGCGATCATGTCCAGCGTCTCGAAGTAGCCGAGGCCGTATCGCTGTATGTCCGGGTCGATCTGGGTGACCGGCTCGCGGGGTGGTTTGCCGAATCCGAGCACCCGCCATACCTCCCATACGGGGTAGGTGGTGCAGTCCAGGGTCTCGACGAGCTTGACGCTGTGCACCTTTCGGCATGCACCGGTGAGGAAGCCGGCGACGACGTTGATGAAGCCCGGTTCGAATCCCGTTCCCAGGAACGTCGCGCCCCCTTGCTGCGCGGCCTCCTCGAGCGCCGGGAATTCGGCCGGATGGTGGGTGCCGGTCAGGAAGTCGCCCGTTGTGACGACGTTGATTCCGGAGCGCAGCATCCTGGTCACCAGGTCGTAGTCGATGGCGCGGGGCATGTAGTTCACACAATCCGGCGCAAGCTCGATCAGCGCCTCGACATCGTCGGTCGCGGCAACGCCGATCGGGGGACTATCAGCGAGAACCCCCGCGTCACGTCCCACCTTGTCGGGTCCGAAGGCGTGCACACCGACTACGTCGAAGTCGTTGCGGTCGATCAGGACACCTAGTGCTCGCCGACCGATGTTCCCGGTCGACCACTGAACCACCCGATAAGTCATAGCCTTTCAATCTCCAACCATTCGTCGATTTCGAATTGGTCGCCGGCGGCGCGGATCGACGCACCACCGTGGCCGGGGTAATGCGCGGGTATCACGGTGGCGTGTGCTGCTGCGGCCTCGGTGAAGATCCGGCGGCGGGTGGCGGCGGCGGCGCCGGCATTCACGTCGAACGCGCAGGGGTCGGCGGGCCGGCGCAGTTGTAGCGGACTGTGCGTGAGATCGCCGACGAACACCGCGGACTGCCCCGCATCTAGCCACAGCACCGAGGAGCCGGGAGTATGTCCGGGAGCGGGCCGCAGCCGCAGCGACGGACTGATCTGATAGTCATCCGACCATCCGACGAGCTGTCCGGCATCGTCGACGGGCAACACGCTGTCGGCGAACACCAGCTGATCACCATGCTGCTGGGCCGCCTCGGCCTCGGTGCGCGGCGTTTGCCGCGCCGCCGGTCCATCGGGAGCGAAATAGCGGTAATCGGCTGTGGGCGCGAGATATCGGGCGTTGGGAAAGGTCGGCACCCAGGCGCCGTCATCAAGCATGGTGTTCCAACCGACGTGGTCGGAGTGGATGTGAGTGTTGATCACCACGTCCACGGCGCCGCGGTCGATGCCGGCCGAGTCCCACGCGCTGAGGAAACCGGTATTCAGGTGATCCAGCGGCGGCATGTGCGGTCGCTGACGGTCGTTGCCGACGCCGGTGTCCACGACGACGGTCAGTCCGTCGACCTCGACGACCCAGCTTTGCACCGCGATGCGCCACTTATGGGTGTCCGGGTCGAAGAAGTCCGGCACCAGCAGGTCGGAGTTGTCGAGCCAACCCGACGGCGGGGTCTTGGCGAAAGCCTGTGTGCCCAGCTCGAACTGAAACTCCAGGATCCGTGTCACGCGGGCGCGCCCCACCTGTGTACGGCTCATAAAGGATTGGTGCGCAGGTAGCCGTAGACGCTGGCGAAGTTGCGGTTCACGTCTTCGGGAATCGGTACCGGACCACCGAGAGCCCGTGCACCCCAGACAATTTGCGCGGTGCGTTCGACCAGCGCGGTGATGTGCAGGACCTTGTCGGGGCGCGGCCCCACCGCGACCAGGCCGTGGTTGGCGATCAGCGCGGCGCCCCGGCCTTCCAGCGCCTTGACCGCGTTGATCCCGACGTCCGGTGTGCCGGACGCGGCGTAGTCGGCGCACCGAACGTCGCCGCCGACGTAGACCGCGAATTCGTCGATACAGGCCGGAATCGCCTCGTGAGCGATGGCGAACATGGTCGCCCACACTGGATGGCTGTGAATGACGCTGCCGATGTCGTCGAACGCCTGGTAGCACGCCAGGTGCAGCTGCATCTCCGACGACGGCGCCCGCCCCTCCTTGCCATGCTGCACAGCGCCTTCCGAGTCGACCAGCACCAGGTCATCGAGCTCCATGTCGCGGTAGTCGACCGACGACGGCGTGATGACGATGTTGCCGTCGGGGCGCCGCGCCGAAATGTTGCCGGCGGTTCCCTCGACGAGACCGCGGCGCAGCATGTCCTTGGCCGCATCCAGAACCGCGGTTTCCGCGTTGTCAACGGATTTCACCGACGTCATGGGCCGAGCACCTCCGGGTTGACGATATGGGCGGGCGTGTTGCCGGACAGCAACGCTTCCAGATCGTCGGCGACCATCTGCGCCTGCCGCGCCTCAGTGTTCCACGTGGCTCCGCCGATGTGCGGGGTCAGCACGACATTGGGCATGCCCACCAACGGGTGATCGGTCGGCAACCATTCGCCCACGAAGTGGTCCAGGCCCGCCGCGGCCACCTTGCCGCTGCGCAGCGCGTCGACCAGCGCATCGGTGTCGTGCAGCTGCGCGCGGGCGGTGTTGACGAAGACCACGCCGTCGCGCATGGCCGCGAACTGGTCGGCGCCGATCATTCCGGTGGTGTCGTCGGTGACCGGTGCGTGCAGCGAGATGACGTCGGCCTCGCTCAGTAGTTCGTCGAGGCTGTGGTGGGCTTCGTCGTGGTACGGGTCGTGGGCGATGACCCGCATGCCCAGCCCGGACAGCCGCCAGCGCAACGCGCGCCCGACGGCACCCAGGCCGACCAGCCCGGCGGTGCGCCCGGCGATCTCCCAACCCCGAAACCGCTGATAGGGGATGACGCCATCGCGAAAGATGTTGCCGCTGCGGACATCCGAGTCTGCGGCCAACAGATGGCGGGTGGCGGCCAGCAGCAGCGCCACCGCCATCTCGGCGACCGCATCGGCGTTGCGTGCCGGCGTGTTCAGCACCGGGATGCCCGCCGCGGTGGCGCCGGCGACGTCGACGTTGTTGGGGTCGCCGCGGGTGGAGGCGATAGCGCGCAGACCCACGTCGAACACGGGGCCGCGCACCGAGTCGCTCTCCACCACAACGACGTCGGCGGATTCGGCGGCGATCCGTTCAGCCAACTGCTCGGGGCTGTAGATCCGCAGCGGGGTCTGATCGATCCAAGGGTCATAGATCACATCGGTCAGCTGCCGGAGTTTGGCGAATCCCGGACCTCGCAGCGGCGCCGTCACCAGGGTGCGCGGTCTTGATGTCACGAATGCCAATGCTGGCGTACGGTGACGCCCGTGTCACGTAACGGCGTCACGGTCGGCATCGACATCGGCACCACGGCGGTCAAAGCGGTCGCCGCCGACGCCGACGGCCGGGTGACGGCGCGAGTGCGCATCCCGCATCAAGTGCGGGTGCCGTCCCCCGGCCGGCTGGAGCATGACGCCGACGAGGCGTGGCGGCGCGGTCCGGTGGCTGCCCTGGATCAGGTGCAGCGGCATACACCCGGTTTCGACGTCCGCGCGGTGGCTGTCTCGGCGATGGTTCCCTCGCTGGCCGCCGTCGACGCCGCGGGACGGCCAATCACTTCGGGACTGCTGTACGGCGACGAACGCGGCCGGCCGGTGGAGGCCGGGAAAGAACGGGTTCAGCCGCTCCCCGCGTTGGGGGAGGCCGCCGAATTTCTGCGCTGGATGGCTGCCGAGGTCCCCGGGGCGGCCGGATACTGGCCGGCGCCGGCGGTTGCCAACCACGCCCTGGCGGGCGAGGCGGTGATCGACTTCGCGACCGCAGCCACCTCCTACCCGCTGTTCGACGGGACTGGCTGGAATCCGCAGGCCTGCGCCGAACGAGGGGCGAGTGCCGGACAGATGCCACGGGTCGAAACGATCGGAGCCGCGGTCGGGCAGGTCCACGGGTCGGCAGCCGTACTGGCGATCGGTGCCGTCGACGCGCTGTGCGAGCAGATGGTGGCCGGCGCCGATCGCGACGGCGAAGTGCTGGTGATGTGCGGCACCACGCTGATCGTGTGGGTCACCGTCCCCGAGTCCCGCCAGGTGCCGGGGTTGTGGACCATTCCGCACACCAAACCGGGCAAGAGCCTGATCGGTGGCGCCAGCAATGCCGGCGGCCTGTTCCTGGGCTGGGTGGATCGCGTGATCGGCCCGGGCGACCCCGGGTCGGTCGATCCGCGCCGCGTCCCGGTGTGGTCGCCCTACATTCGCGGGGAACGCACGCCGTTCCACGACCCGGACCGCCGGGCCGTGCTGGATGGTGTTGATCTCACCCACGGTCCTGCCGCGCTGCGCAGAGCCGCCTACGAGGCGTCTGGCTTCGTCGTCCGTCAGCTCATCGAGCTCAGCGGAGCGCCGGTGTCGCGGATCGTGGCCACCGGCGGCGGGACGCGACTGCAGCCGTGGATGCAGGCCATCGCCGACGCCACCGGCCGGCCGGTAGAGGTATCCGGGGTGGCCGAGGGTGCCGCGCTGGGCGCGGCCTTCCTGGGCCGGATGGCGGCCGGGCTGGAGACGTCGATCGCCGACGCCGATCGTTGGGTTTCCACCGATCGCGTCGTCGACCCCGATCGCGCCTGGGCGACTGCGGTGCAGGACCGCTACCGGCGGTTCCTGGAACTGGGCGACCAGCCGTCGCGGGCGTCGGACTTGAGGATCTAGCGCGGTAGACGGCTCGGCGTTCTAGTCTGGTGCCATGACTGACCAGGACCGCAAAGCCGCCCGGAGAGAGATCGCAGACGCCCTGTTGAAAGCTCTTGAACGCCGGCATGAAATTGCCGACGTCGTCGTGGAGTCGGAAAACAAGGCAGCCGCGGTCGAGTCGATCGTCAAATTACTCGACACCTCCCACCTCGCCGCCGAAGCGGTGATGGGCATGTGCTTCGAGCAGCTCACCATCGATTCGCGCCGGAAGATCCTGGCCGAACTCGAGGACCTGAACAAGCAGCTGAGCTTCACCCTCGGGGAGCGCCCGGCGAGTTCGGGGGAGAGCGTGGAGCTGCGACCGTTCTCCGCCGACCAGGACCGCGACCTGTTCGCCACCCGCACTGAAGAAATCGGCGCCGCCGGCGACGGATCCGGCGGACCGGCGGGCGACCTCGACGACGAGATCCGGGCGGCGCTGCGCAGGGTGGACGACGAAGAGGCCGCCTGGTTCGTCGCCATCGATTCCGGCGAGAAGGTCGGGATGGTCTTCGGCGAGCTGCTCCATGGCGAGGTAAACGTGCGGATCTGGATCCACCCCGACCACCGCAAACGCGGTTACGGCACCGCCGTGCTGCGCAAGTCGCGCTCGGAGCTGGCCTGGTGTTTTCCCGCCGTACCGTTGGTGGTCCGCGCACCGGCAGCCAAACCGGCCTAAGCGGCTACTCCCGCACCGCGGTGACGGCGATGCTGTTCTGCAGCGATTGCACGCTGTCGCCGGCCGGCACGGACAGCCCGGCCTCGGCGAACAAGTCGGCGCGGGTGCGCGTCGAAACCGACCAGCCATGCGCGGTCAGGTAATCCGCGGCCGGGGTGCGTTCGCCGTCATAGACCAGGGTGGACACGTCGATGTCGAAGCCGAACTTCCTCCAGCGGTTGGCCATCGCCTTGGCACGCCGTTCGAGCAGCGGCATGCCGCCATCGCGGTGGTATTCGGTCGCCAGCCAGCTGCCCGGGGCGCTCAGCGTCGTGATGGCGTCGAACAGCCGGTCCTGGGCGTCGGGCGGCAGGTACATCAGCAGCCCCTCGGCGCTCCACGCCGTGGGCTTGGTTTCGTCGAAACCGCTGCGCCGCAACGCGTTTAGCCAGTCGTCGCGCAGGTCCACGGCGACGGTCCGGCGCTTCGCGGTGGGCTCGGCGCCCAGGTTCGACAATGTGGTGGACTTGAACTCGACGACGGTCGGCTGATCGACCTCGTAAACGACGGTGCCCGCCGGCCAATCCAATCGGTACGCACGCGAGTCCAGGCCCGCGGCCAGGATCACCGCTTGGCGAACACCCGCGGCGGTCGCGTCGGTGAAGAAGTCATCGAAGTACCTGGTGCGCACGGCCATCATGTCGACCATCCGCTGCAGGTTGAACTCCGCCTCGAGGTCGGCGTCGGCAGCGATACCGCCGCTCTCATCGGTGATCTCACCGTCGAGCACGCCGGTAAAGAAGTCCACGCCCACCGCGCGCACCAGTGGATCAGCGAACGGGTCGTCGATCAGAGCGTCGGGTTTCTTGCTGGCTATTGCCCGGGCGCCGGCCACCCAGGTCGCAGTCGCCCCTACGCTCGAGGCCAGATCCCAGGTGTCTTGCTCGGTGCGTGTCATGACAAGGACCCCTTATGTCAGCGTCGCCGAGACGTATTTGATGTCGCCGAACGCGACTACCGACGGTTCGTTAGGAAACTCGAAACCGTTGTGCGCGTACATCTCCGGCGTGCTGTTCACTGTGGTCTGCCAACCCCGCTGGTTGAGGTACGCCACCACGTCGTTACGTTCGCCGTCGTAGACCAACTCCGACCAGTTCAGATCCAGCCCCATGCGGCGCCAGCGTTCGCTGAGCTCGCGACCGCGTTTCTGAACACGGTCGCGAATGTCGGGGACGTAGCCGGTGCCGATGCGGCTGCCGGGGGCGGACAGCGCGGTGATGTTGTCGAACAGGCGGTCCTGGGCGTCCGGCGGCAAGTATCCAAGCAGTCCTTCGGCGATCCAGGCCGTCGGCTGCGATGAGTCGAATCCGTTGCCGCGCAACGCGGCAGGCCAGTCATCACGCAGATCCACCGCTACCGCCCGGCGATCGGTAGCCGGGGCCGCGCCAAGGTCGGCCAGGGTGCGGGTCTTGAATTCGATCACCTGGGGCTGATCGATCTCGTAAAGCACGGTTCCAGCTGGCCAGGGCAACCGGTATGCGCGGGTGTCGAGCCCGGACGCGAGGATGACCGCTTGACGCACACCGGCCTCGGCGGCCTGGAGAAAGAAGGTGTCGAAGTACCGGGTGCGCACGGCCATGCCCTCGCTGAGCCGCTGCGGGGTGAACGCGGGATCGTCCTGCGAGAGCTCGACCTCGCCGTTCATCATCCGGATGAATGCGTCGACACCGACGGCGTTGACCAGCGCCTCGGCGAAGGGATCGTCGATCAACGGGTTGGGGCCCTTGGAAGCCATGGCCCGGCGGGCCGCCACCGCGGTGGCGGTGGCTCCCACACTGGACGCCAAATCCCAGCTGTCTCCGTCGAATCGCTTGCTGTCGGTGCTCGTCATGGCGTGCGCTCCTAGCTCAGAGTTGCGGTAACGGCGACGATGTTGCGCAGTTGGGACAGTGCCTCACTGTCGTGGAAGTCGCGGCCGTAATCGGCGAACAGTTCGCGCCGTGGCCGCGAGTTCACTTGCCAGCCATGGCCGCTCAGATACTCGACCACGTCGTTGCGGTCGCCATCGAAGAACAATCCCGACAGGTCGATGTCGCAGCCCAAATTGAGCCACCGCTGGTTGAATTCCTGAGCACGCTGCGACATCGTTGTCTCCGACGGCGGATGAAACTCGGTGGCCAGCACGCTTGCCGGCGCCGACAGCGAGGTGATGTTGTCGAAGAGCCGGTCCTGGGCTTCGGGAGGCAGATACATCAGCAACCCCTCAGCGCTCCACGACGTCGGCTGGGTCACGTCGAAGCCGCTGCTGCGCAATGCCGCCGGCCAGTCGTCCCGAAGATCGATGCTGACGGTGCGCCGCTCGGTGGCCGGTGCGGCGCCCAGGCTCGACATCGTGGTGGTCTTGAATTCGATGACCTGGGGCTGATCGACTTCGTACACCACGCTGCCGTTCGGCCAGGACAGCCGGTAGGCGCGCGCGTCGAGCCCCGCGGCCAGAATCACCGCCTGGCGGATCCCGTCGCGTGCGGCGCCCTGGAAGAAATCGTCGAAGAAGCGGGTACGCACCGCGATCGAGTCGGTCTCGACCTGCAGGTCTCCCAGGCCGCCCTCGGGCGTTTCCTCGGTGGTGAGTTCGCCGTCGACCATCCGGCGGAAGAAATCCAGCCCGACCGCCCGCACCAGGGGCCCGGCGAACGGGTCGCTGATGATCGGGTTGTCCTCGTTGCTGGCCACCGCACGGGCTGCGGCGACCATGGTTGCCGTGGCGCCCACGCTGGAGGCCAAATCCCAACTGTCCTGGTCAGTGCGTGTCATGGTGCTCCTCGATCCTCGGCAGCCAACTTTGATACTTAGCAAATGCAACGAGCTGACAAAACTCTACGCCTTGTGGCTGTCGGCTTCCTTAATTTTTAAGGCCCTATTGATACGGCTCCATGACGCCCTTTTGAGGATTCGGTCCGACCAGCTGTTAGTCTCGAACACGATTTGACGCGTGACGCCGTACGTCCTGGCCTGCGGGTGTTGAGCGCGCGTAACGCAGGATTACCCCCCGGCCGCGCAGGAGGATAAGAGTGCTTTCGGCTTTCATCTCGTCGCTGCGATCAGTTGACTTGAGACGGAAGATCCTCTTCACGCTCGGCATTGTCGTGCTGTATCGCGTCGGTGCAGCGTTGCCGTCGCCCGGTGTGAACTTCCCGAACGTGCAGCAGTGCATTAAAGAGGCCAGTGGTGGCGAGGCCGGACAGATCTACTCGCTGATCAACCTGTTCTCCGGTGGAGCGCTGCTCAAGCTCACGGTGTTCGCGGTCGGCGTAATGCCCTACATCACCGCCAGCATCATCGTGCAGCTGCTCACCGTGGTCATCCCGCGGTTCGAGGAATTGCGGAAGGAAGGCCAGTCCGGCCAGGCCAAGATGACGCAGTACACGCGTTATCTGGCCATCGCGCTGGCTGTTCTCCAGGCCACCAGCATCGTGGCGCTCGCGGCCAACGGCGGCCTGCTGCAGGGCTGCTCGCTGGACATCATCTCCGACCAGAGCATCTTCACCCTGGTCGTCATCGTGCTGGTCATGACGAGTGGCGCGGCGCTGGTGATGTGGATGGGCGAGCTGATCACCGAACGCGGCATCGGTAACGGCATGTCGCTGCTGATCTTCGTCGGTATCGCCGCGCGCATTCCCTCTGAAGGCAAGACGATCCTGGACAGCCGCGGCAGCATGATCTTCACCGCCGTCCTGGTGGCCGCGCTGATCATCATCGTCGGCGTAGTGTTCGTCGAGCAGGGCCAGCGCCGGATTCCGGTGCAGTACGCCAAGCGCATGGTGGGCCGGCGCATGTACGGCGGAACGTCGACGTATCTGCCGCTCAAGGTCAACCAGGCCGGTGTTATCCCAGTGATCTTCGCGTCGTCGCTGATCTACATTCCGCACCTGGTCACGCAGCTGATCCGCAGCGGCAGCGGCGGCGTGGGCAACAGCTGGTGGGACAAGTTCGTCGGCACTTATCTGTCCGATCCGAGCGATCCGGTCTACATCGGCATCTACTTCGGGCTCATCATCTTCTTCACGTACTTCTACGCGTCCATCACCTTCAATCCCGACGAGCGTGCTGACGAAATGAAGAAGTTCGGCGGCTTCATCCCCGGCATCCGGCCGGGCAAGCCCACCGCCGACTATCTGCGTTTCGTGCTGAGCAGAATTACCCTCCCGGGCTCGATCTACCTAGGTGCGATCGCGGTGCTGCCCAACCTGTTCCTGCAGATCGGCAATGCCGGAGCGGTGCAGAATCTGCCATTCGGCGGAACGGCGGTTCTGATCATGATTGGCGTCGGGTTGGATACCGTCAAACAGATCGAGAGTCAGCTGATGCAGCGCAACTACGAAGGGTTCCTCAAGTGAGAGTCGTTTTGCTGGGGCCACCGGGGGCAGGCAAGGGCACGCAGTCAGAAAAGCTCAGCGAGAAGCTCGGGGTGCCGCAGATCTCGACCGGGGATCTCTTTCGGAGCAACATCGGGCAGGGCACCAAGCTCGGCCTGGAGGCCAAGCGCTACCTGGATGCCGGCGACTTGGTGCCCTCGGAGTTGACCAACCAGCTCGTCGACAGCCGGCTGGATGAACCGGACGCGGCGAACGGCTTCATCCTGGACGGGTATCCCCGCTCGATCGAGCAGGCCAAGGCGCTGCACGACATGCTCGGACGCCGGGGCACCGACATCGACGCGGTGCTGGAATTCCGGGTGTCGGAGGACGAGTTGCTGCAGCGACTCAAGGGCCGCGGCCGCGCCGACGACACCGATGAGGTCATCATCAACCGGATGAAGGTCTACCGCGACGAAACCGCGCCGCTGCTCGAGTACTACCGCGACGAACTGAAGACCGTGGACGCCATCGGAGCGATGGATGAGGTATTCGCCCGCGCGCTGCGGGCGCTGGGCAAGTAACGATGAACCCGCTGGCGCGGTTGCGGAGTCGCAAGGTAGTGCCGCAGCGCAGCGCCGGCGAGCTCGACGCGATGGCTGCGGCCGGTGCGGTGGTTGCCCTCGCACTGCGCGCGGTTCATGCGGCTGCTGTCTGCGGCGCGTCGACGCTGAGTCTCGACGAAATCGCCGAGTCGGTGATCCGGGAGGCCGGCGCGACACCGTCGTTCCTGGGCTATCACGGCTACCCGGCGTCGATCTGCGCATCCGTGAACGACCGGGTGGTGCACGGCATCCCCTCCGCGGCCGAGATCCTCGCCCCCGGTGACCTGGTCTCCATCGACTGCGGCGCGGTGCTGAACGGCTGGCATGGTGATGCCGCGATCACGTTCGGGGTTGGGGCACTCGATCCCGCCGACGAGGCGCTCTGTTCGGCCACCCGAGAGTCGCTGGAAGCCGGAATAGCGGCAATGATCCCCGGTAACCGGCTGACCGACGTCGCGCATGCCATCGAAATGGGCACGCGGGCGGCCGAGGTTCGCCACGGGCGCGCGTTCGGGATCGTTGAGGGCTACGGCGGCCACGGCATCGGGCGGCAGATGCATATGGACCCGTTCCTGCCCAACGAGGGGTCTCCGGGCCGCGGACCGCTGCTGGCGCTGGGTTCGGTGCTCGCCATCGAACCGATGCTGACGCTTGGAACAGGCAAAACGCTGGTGCTTGACGACGACTGGACGGTCACTACCACCGATGGGTCGCGCGCGGCGCACTGGGAGCACACTGTGGCGGTCACCGGCGACGGGCCCCGCATTCTCACCCTGAGCTGAACCTCGAACTAAACACCTACTCGACTCGTGTCAATGGGCAGGAGGTGATCGAGTGGCTCGGGGTGCTGGTACCGCGGCTGCGGAAGCCGCGTTGATGAAGGCGCTCTACGACGAGCACGCCGCCGTGCTGTGGCGCTATGCGCTGCGGCTGACCGGCGACGCCGCCCACGCCGAGGATGTCGTCCAGGAAACGCTGCTGCGCGCATGGCAGCATCCGGAAGTCGTCGGCGACACCGAGCGCTCAGCGCGTGCCTGGCTGTTCACTGTCGCCCGGAACATGATCATCGACGATCGGCGCAGCGCACGGTATCGCAACGTGGTCGGCTCCCTGGATGAAGACGGAGCGCCCGAGCAGGCCACGCCCGACGAGGTCAATGCGGCGCTGGACCGGTTGCTGATCGCCGAAGCGATGACGCAGCTCTCCGTCGAGCACCGGGCCGTCATCGAACGGTCTTACTACCGCGGATGGACCACCGCACAGATTGCTGGGGACCTCGAGATTGCCGAGGGAACCGTGAAGTCGCGACTACACTATGCCGTGCGGGCTTTGCGGCTCACTCTGCAGGAACTCGGAGTTACTCGATGACAGCCCCACCACCAATCCGTGTGGTCATCGGCTCCGAATGCTTGAAGGGTGACAGGAGATGGATGAAATGAAGACGCCGCTACGAGGTGTAGGTCCGCCCGGCGACAACGAGGTTTTTGGTCTGATCATGGGTGACGATCACCGCTACGCGATGTGGGATGCCGCATACGTGCTTGGGTCGTTGTCGTCCGTCGACCGCCGCGAGTTCGAGGGCCACATGGCCCAGTGCCCGGCATGCCGGAACGCCGTCGCCGAGCTCAGTGGAGTGCCGGCCCTGCTTTCGCAGCTTGATCGTGAAGAATTTGCCGCGATCGCCGAGTCGGGAGATCTCCCACCGGCGACACCTGAGATGTCACCCGAGTTGTTGCCGTCGTTGCTGGCGAAGGTGGCCTGGCGCCGCCGCCGCGCGCGCGCGATCACCTGGGTGGCCTCGTCCGCCGCGGCCGCGGTGCTGGCGGTCGGCGTCTTCGTCGGCATTCAGGGGCATTCCCCGTCGGTGCCGCCCGCCCAGTCGGTGGCTGCCTCATCGGAGATGGCGCAGGTGGGTACCAACCTGCTGACGTCCACCGTGCAGTTGTCCAGCCAGCATTGGGGGACGGCCATCAACTTGAAGTGCGTCTGCCTGGCTCCGCCGTATGCGCACCATGACACCCTGGCGATGGTTGTGGTCGGTCGCGACGGCAGCCAGATTCGGCTGGCGACCTGGGTGGCCGAACCCGGTCACACCGCGACGCCCGCCGCGAGCATCTCGACGCCGATTGAGCAGATCGCCGCGGTGCAAGTGGTCGCCGCCGACAGCGGCCAGGTTCTGTTGCAGCGTTCGCTGTAATGCCCGTCAGGTGAACCGTCGGCTCACCTGACTCGTGCCATAGGCATCGTCTCAATCGAACTTAGGTGAGCAGATGCCTTCCAAGCACCGGGTGGTTGACCATATAGTCGGATGCCTCGCGTCAATCGGCGTCGACCACATCTTTGGTGTCGATGGCGCCAACATCGAAGATCTCTACGACGCCGCACATTTCCGGCCCGGCATCACCGCAGTACTGGCCAAGCATGAGTTCTCCGCTGCCACGATGGCCGACGGATACAGCCGCAGCGGGGCCGGTCTGGGTGTGGTGGCCGCGACCTCAGGCGGCGGTGCACTGAATCTTGTTGCAGGCCTGGGGGAGTCGCTGACAAGCCGGGTTCCGGTATTGGCGTTGGTGGGTCAGACCCCCACTACCTTGGACGGTCGCGGTAGCTTTCAGGACACCAGTGGCAACAACGGATCGCTGGATGCCGAGGCGGTGTTCTCCGCGGTATCGGTGCATTGCGAGCGGGTGCTGCGCCCGGCAGAGATCGGCGCCGCGTTGTCCCGGGCCGTCGCCGCTGCGCGCACCGGAGGACCTGCAGTCTTATTGTTGCCCAAGGATATTCAAAAATCGTATGTGTATGCCGATGCCCGGCAGCTGACCACCGATCCGCGGCCGATCGGGAACCCTGCTCCGATCATCCCGTTGCTGCGCAACGCCGATGGACCCATCACCATGATTGCGGGTGAGCAGGTGGCCCGCGACGACGCCCGGACCGAGCTCGAAGAGTTGCGCGCGTTGCTACGCGCCCGGGTGGCGACGGTGCCCGACGCCAAAGACGCTTCCGGCACACCGGGATTCGGCTGTTCGTCCGCACTGGGGGTAACCGGCGTGATGGGTCACCTTGGTGTGGCGGAAGCGGTGGCTGCCAGCGCCGTGTGCCTGGTGGTCGGTACCCGACTGTCGGTCACCGCTCGCACCGGCCTCGATGACGCGCTGGCCAGGGTGCGTACCGTCTCGATCGGCTCTGCGCGGCCGTACGTTCCGTGTGCGCACGTGCACACCGACGACCTGCGCACCTCGCTGCGGATGCTGACCGAGGCCCTGTCCGGCAGCGGGTGCCCCACGGGCGTGCGGGTTCCCGACATCGTGCGTCGCTGCGAACTGACGCCTCCGTCGTGGGTCGGCGAAGGTGTGCGCTACCGCGACGCGATGAGGGTGCTCGACGGCGTGTTGCCCGACGGGGCCGACATCGTGGTCGACGCGGGCAACACCGGTGCGTCCGCCGTGCACTACCTGTCGGCGCGCCGCGGCGGCAGGTATGCGGTCGCACTCGGTATGGGCGGTATGGGCTACAGCTTCGGCGCCGGCATTGGAATGGCTTTCGGACGGCCCAACAGTGGACGGTCGCAGGGGCGCACCGTGGTGATCGCCGGCGACGGCGCATTCTTCATGCACGGCATGGAAGTTCACACCGCGGTGCAGTATCAGCTTCCGGTGACGTTCGTGTTGTTCAACAACAACGCGCACGCCATGTGCGTGACCCGCGAGCAGCTGTTCTACGATAACCTATACAGCTATAACCGATTCCGGCCCAGCCGGCTCGGTGCCGGGCTGGCGGCGATGTTCCCGGGCCTGACGTCGATGGACGTCAGCGACACCGACGGACTCGCCGCCGCGATGGGCGCGGCGCTCGACATCGACGGTCCGGCGGTGGTCACCGTCGAGTGCGCCGCCGACGAGATCCCGCCGTTCGCCCCCTTCCTCTTCGCGGGGAAGACCGAACCTATTGCCCTTGAAGAGATTCCCACGGCTAAGGAGACGTGCACCAATGTCGCTGCCAGCACTTGTTGATATTCCTGACGTCATCGATGGGGTCACTCGCATCGAAACCAGCCCTAGAGAGCAGGCCACGCCGATCATCATGGACATGATGCGGTCGGTCTACCCGCACGATCAGGTGTTCGGCGAATACTGCACCGTGAACAACTACATCGACTGCCCGCCCGACGAGCTGTACGAGTACCTGTCGGACACCCGCAGCCTGGAAGAGTGGACCTACAGTCTGCGCGGGTTCACCCGGACCGACGAACCCGGTCTGTGGCTGGCCTACGACCGGCTCGGCTCGGAGACCGAGATCTACACGCGCACCGTCGCGAACAAGCAGGCCCGCACCGTCGACTACCACTGTGCGTGGGATCAGGGCAAGCACCTGTGGATGGTCTACCTGATGCGCGTCATCGACGCCCAGGTGGTCCTCGACAAGCCGGGTTCGGTTGTGCTGTGGACGAATTGCCATCACCCGTTCTATGACCGCAACCCGTATCCGGAGACCGCACCCACCCAGCGCCCGGTGTGGGTCGGTGACTTCTGGGACATGTTCGGCGCGGGCCATCTGCTGGAAATGAACAACCTCAAAGCAATCGCCGAATACCGCCACCGTAATGGCCTCCCGGTGACCCCCGAATGGATGAGATGAGCGCGCCATGAATAAGCCCAACGTCAGCCTGATCGACGTCTCCAGCTATCTGCCCGGCGCGCCGATCCCCGCCGACTACTACGCACAGTTCGCCGAATCCGACGAGCTCCGCGAGAACGTCATGTTCCGGGCCCCGAAGTTTCGTCATCACGTCGCGCCGGACGAGAGTTCGATCGACATGATCGAGCGTGCGGTGCAGGGACTGATCGAGCGGCATGGTCACGACGTCGTCGAGGGCGCGGACGTGCTGATCACCCACACCCAGGTACCCGACATGGCGTTCTACGGGCAGGGCGGCGGCATCGCGCACCGGCTGGGGTTGCGACCGTCCTGGGTGCTCGACCTGAACAACGGCGGGTGTGCCGCGTTTGTGTTGGCGCTCAACGTGGCCCGCAAGCTGCTGTCGTCGGGTGAGGGGCGCACCGCGCTGATCGCGATCGCGCAGAACGCGGCCGGTCAATTCTTCGACCAGCCCACGATTCGCCGCAAGGCGCAGTCGGCGGTGCCCGGCGACGGCGCCGCGGTCGGACTGGTCACGGTGAGCGATCAGTCGCCGATTTTGGATGTCGAGTGCCGTACCTACGGCGAATTTGCGGGCGAGATGACGCTTTCCTACGACCCGCCGCGTAAGTGGTGGGAGTCGGGGCCCGGCGAGGGGAGCATCGGCTTCACCGAAAGCAAGATCACCAAGGTGCTGGCCCGTGGCAACCGGCAGGTTCCCGAGGTGGCATTCGCGGTGTGCGACCGAATCGGCCTGCCCGCCAAGAACATCGATCTGATGGTGACCAACCAGCCCAACCGGGCGTTCCTGCGCAACTGGCGCGACGCGCTCGAGCTGCCGCCGGAACGACATCGGGACACCTTCGAAGAGTGTGGCAACCTGTTCGGCGCCGGGATCCCGATCAACCTGGATAGTGCGATATCCGACGGGCAGCTCAAGTCCGGTGATGTGGTGCTGATGGCGGGCTTCGCCCATGCCGGTGACTTCGCCGGTGCGGCGGCGGTGCGCTGGGGCGGGCGAGGCTGATGCGACCCTTGGCAACTTCTGCGGCGGCGGAGGTCGACGAGGCGATCGCGCCCGGGATCGACCCATTCGCCTTGTCGCTCAACGAGAATCCGTTTCCTCCGCTTCCGGCGGTGCGGTCGGTGTTGGTCAAGTCGATCGATGCGGCCAACCGGTACCCGGAGTTCCTGCCCGAGCGGTTGCGCAACCTGATCGCGAGTCGGATCGGGGTCGGCTCGGGTCAGGTGGTGCTCGGTGCCGGTGCGACGGGTGTGGTGCTGCAGACCCTGCAGGCACTGACGGTTCCGGGTGACACGATGGTGATGGCAACACCGACCTTCGACGGTTACCCGATCATCGCGCAGATGGCACGGCTGAATTCGGTGACGGTGCCCCTGGACAAGGGCGGTCACAACGACCTCGACCGGCTTGCCGACGCGGCGGCGAGCGCCCGCGTCGTGGTGGTGTGCCGGCCGCACAACCCCACCGGCACCCTGGAGCCGGCGACGCACCTGTTTCGGTTCCTGCGCCGGGTGCGGCGCGAAACCATCGTGCTGCTCGACGAGGCCTACATCGAATTCGCCGCACCCGAACACCAGATTGACGTCTCGGCGCTGGCGCGGCGATTCCCCAACGTGGTGGTGGTGCGGACGTTTTCCAAGGCGTACGGGCTTGCCGGGCTGCGGATCGGTTACGGGGTGGCAGCCGACGAGTTGGCCGCGACGATGTGGTCTCACCAGTTGCCGTTCGGCGTCGCGATGACCAGTTTGCCCGCCGTTGCGGCGTCCTACAACGCTGAAGACGAACTGCTACAACGAATCCGAATGATCACCTCCGAGCGGCGCTATCTCCGGATGCGATTGAGCGCGCTCGGGGTGTACACCACCGATGCGCACGCAAACTTCATGTACCTGCCGTCAAGGGATGGGCAGGATCGCCAGTGGAGTGAGATGTTCGCCGACAGCGGGCTTCGAGTGCGCTGCTATCCGGGTGGCGGCGCGCGGATTACCGTGGGCAGCCGCGCATCCACGCTGGCGGTGCTGGCCGCAGTGGGTAAATGATCACACGCTGAATCGGGCTGGGTTGACGCGTTTTGACCGCAAGTGCGGTATGAAAAGGCGTGGCCCCGGATGACAAGCGTGACCCGATCGCCGCGGCACGGACCAACTGGGACCGTGCGGGCTGGGGTGATGTCTCGCAGGGCATGGTCGCTGTGACCTCGGTGATGCGTGCGCATCAGATCCTGCTGGGCCGCGTGGAGGCGGCGCTGCGACCCTACGACCTGAGCTTCTCGCGCTACGAATTGCTGCGGCTGCTGGCGTTCAGCCGGACCGGAGCGCTGCCCATCGCCAAGGCGTCCGACCGGCTGCAGGTTCACGTCACCAGCGTGACCCACGCGATCCGCCGATTAGAGGCCGACGGGCTGGTCCAGCGGGTGCCGCACCCCACCGATGGGCGCACGACGCTGGTGCAGATCACCGACCTCGGCCGCTCCACGGTCGAGGACGCCACCGTCACGCTCAACGAGCAGGTGTTCGCCGATGTCGGCATGGGCAGCGCCGAATCGGAGGCACTGGTGGAGTCGATTGAAACGTTGCGCCGCAACGCCGGTGACTTCTGACTTAGCTGTTGCGCAGCATCTCGATGACGGCGCTGAAATCCTTGTCCGCGTGGGAGGCATCGGACGCGACGAACTCGGCGTAGATTTCGGCGGCGTGGCTGCCCAGCGGCGCGGTCGAACCGGTTGACGTGACCGCATCCATCGCCAGACCCAGATCCTTGTTCATCAGCGCGGTGGCGAAACCAGGCTTGAAGTCATTGTTGGCCGGCGATGTCGGAACCGGTCCGGGCACTGGGCAATTGGTGTGCACCGCCCAACAGTTGCCGGTCGCGCGGGTGATCACGTCGAACAGCGATTGCGCCGACAGGCCCAGCTTCTCGGCCAGCACGAACGCCTCGCCAATCGCGATCTGTTGCACCGCCAGCACCATGTTGTTGCACACCTTGGCGGCCTGGCCGGATCCGGCGTCGCCACAGTGAATGATCTTGCCCGCCATGGGTTCCAGCACCGGCCGCGCTCGTTGCACCGCGGACTCGTCGCCGCCGACCATGAATGCCAGCGTGCCGGCGACGGCACCCTTGACCCCGCCGGAGACCGGTGCGTCCAACTGTGAAACTCCGTGCGACTGCGCCAGCGCATGCAACTCGCGGGCGTCGTTGACCGAGATTGTGGAGCTGTCGATGAACAGCGCGCCGGCGTGCGCGGCCGGCAGCACCTCGGCGTAGCAGCGTTTGACGATATCCCCGTTGGGCAGCATGGTGATCACCACGTCGGCCTGTGCCACCGCGTCGGCAGCGCTGTCGAAGACCTCGACGCCGCCTTCGGCCGCGGCTGCCGCCGCCGCGGGCACCGGATCGAATCCGCGAACGGTGTGGCCCGCGTTTCCCAGATTCGCCGACATCGGCCCGCCCATGTCCCCCAGCCCTAAGAAGGCGATCTTAAAAGGCTCCGTCATTGCTGCCCTTCTAAGCGGTGACTCGAAATCGTCCGGCCTCGGCGCGACCGACCACGACCCGCATGATTTCGTTGGTCCCCTCGAGGATTCGGTGCACCCGAAGATCGCGGACGATCTTTTCCAGACCATACTCGCGCAGGTAGCCGTAGCCCCCGTGTAACTGCAATGCCTTGTCCGCGACCTCGAAGCAGGTGTCGGTGACATAGCGTTTGGCCATCGCGCACAGCTCGACCTTGTCGGGGTCGTTAGCGTCCAACGCACTTGCCGCCCGCCACAACATCATTCGCGAGGTCTCCAGGCCGGTCGCCATGTCGGCCAGGGTGAAGCGGATCGTCGGTTCGTCGAGCAGTGCGGAGCCGAACGCCTGCCGATCCCGCACATACGCCCCCGCCTTGTCGAAGGCCGACTGCGCACCGCCGAGCGAGCACGCCGCGATGTTGAGCCGGCCGCCGTTGAGGCCGTTCATCGCGATGCCGAAGCCGGTGCCCTCGCCGTCGGCGCCGCCCAGCATCGCCCCGGCGGGAACCCGGACGCCCTCCAGAATCACCTGTGCGGTGGGTTGGGCGTGCCAGCCCATCTTGTCCTCAAGCGCGCCGAAACTCAGTCCCGCAGTGTCCTTCTCGATGATGAAAGCCGAAATCCCGCGCGGGCCCTCACCGCCGGTGCGGGCCATCACCACGTACACGTCCGAGGCGCCCGCGCCGGAGATGAACTGCTTGACGCCGTCGAGCACGTAGTCGCCGCCCTGCTTGACAGCGCGGGTGCTCAATGCGCTGGCGTCGGATCCGGCGCCGGGCTCGGTCAGGCAGTAGCTGGCGATGACATCCAGTGGCGCCAGCCGCGGTATCCACTCTTTGCGCTGTTCGTCGGTGCCGAAGCTGTCGATCATCCACGCGCACATGTTGTGGATCGATAGGAAGGCGGCGGTGGTGGGATCGGCGATGGCGAGCTGCTCGAAGATCCGAACCCCGTCGAGTCGGCGCAGGCCACTGCCGCCGACGTCATCGCGGCAATAGATCGCCGCCATCCCGAGTTCGGCGGCCTCGCGCAACACCTCGGTGGGGAAGTGCTTGGCCGCCTCCCATTCCAGCGCATACGGAGCAATCCGCTTGGCGGCGAATGCGGCTGCCGTCTCGGTGATGACGCGCTCGTCGTCGTTCAGGGCGAACATGAACCTAATCCATTGTCGGGATGGAGAATTCGGCGCCATCCTTGATGCCGGACGGCCATCGCGACGTCACGGTCTTGACCTTGGTGTAGAACTGGATCGATGCCGGGCCGTGCTGGTTGAGGTCGCCGAAGCCGGAGCGCTTCCAGCCGCCGAAGGTGTGATAGGCCACCGGGACCGGGATCGGCACGTTGACGCCGACCATGCCCACCTCCACGCGCGACACGAAGTCGCGCGCGGCGTCGCCGTCGCGGGTGAACACCGCGACGCCGTTGCCGTATTCGTGCTCGGACGGCAGTCGCAACGCTTCTTCGTAGTCGTGGGCCCGCACAATGCACAACACCGGGCCGAAGATCTCTTCGGTGTAGATCGTCATGTCGGTAGTCACGTGGTCGAACAAGGTCGGCCCGATGAAGAAGCCGCCTTCGAGGTTGGCGTCACCGAATGTCAGGTCGTCGCTGCGCCGCTCGCGACCGTCAACCACGATCTCGGCGCCCGCCGCCACACCCTGGTCGATGTAATTGCGCACCCGCGCCAGTGCGGCCTCGGTGACCAGTGGGCCGTAGTCGGCCTTGGGATCCAGGCTGTGGCCGACCCGCAGCTGGTTGATCCGCTCAACCAGCCTGGCGCGCAACCGGTCCGCGGTCTGTTTACCGACGGGCACCGCGACGCTGATCGCCATGCAGCGCTCGCCGGCGCTGCCGTACCCGGCACCGATCAGCGCGTCGACGGCCTGGTCGAGATCCGCGTCGGGCATCACGATCATGTGGTTCTTGGCGCCGCCGAAGCACTGCGACCGCTTGTCGTGGGCCGCGGCCGTCGAATAGATGTAGTGCGCGATGTCGGAGCTGCCGACGAAGCCGACCGCCTTGATGTCGGGGTGGTGCAGGATCGCGTCCACGGCTTCTTTGTCACCATGGACGACCTGGAATACCCCGGGCGGCAGACCGGCTTCGAGAAAGAGCTCGGCCAGGCGCACCGGCACCGACGGGTCGCGCTCACTTGGCTTGAGTACGAATGCGTTTCCACAAGCCAGGGCGGGACCGGCCTTCCACAACGGAATCATCGCCGGGAAGTTGAACGGGGTGATGCCCGCGACCACGCCCAGCGGCTGGCGCAGCGAGTAGACATCGATACCCGGGCCGGCACCCTCGCTGTATTCGCCCTTGAGCAGGTGCGGGATGCCGATAGCGAACTCGATCACCTCGATGCCGCGCTGAATGTCGCCGCGGGCGTCGGGAACGGTCTTGCCGTGCTCCAGGGACAGCAGCTCGGCCAGCTCGTCCATGTTCTTGTTGACCAGCTCGATGAACTTCATCATCACCCGCGCGCGGCGCTGCGGATTCGTTGCGGCCCAGCCTTTTTGGGCCTCAACCGCCGATGACACCGCGGCATCGATGTCGGCCGCCGACGCCATCGGTACTTTCGCCTGCACCTCGCCGGTGCTGGGGTTGAAGACGTCGGCCGTGCGAGTGGACTGGCCGGCGACGCGCTTCCCGTCGATGAAGTGCGGGATCTGTGCGGTCATGGGTGCCCTTGGGTGTCGTTCGCGTATGAAAGCGGATACTTGCATATCCTAGTAACCGGGCTCTGACCTTGGCAAGGTGGGTTACCTGTCGCTACCGCGCGGGCTAGCGTTGAGGCTGGTATGCACAGTATCGAAGCCGATTACCTGGTCATCGGCGCGGGTGCCATGGGCATGGCGTTCGTCGACACGCTGGTCTCTGAGACAGAGGCCAGCGTCGTCGTGGTGGACCGCAACGACGCGCCAGGTGGCCATTGGACCGCCGCTTACCCGTTCGTCCGGTTGCATCAGCCTTCGGTGTTCTACGGCGTCAACTCGCTTCGGCTCGGCCGCGACACCGTCGACCAGGCCGGTTGGAACGAAGGGCTTTACGAGTTGGCGACCTCCGGGGAAGTCTGCGCCTATTACGACCACGTGATGCGCCAGCAGCTGGTGCCGACCGGGCGGGTCCGCTATTTCCCGATGAGCGAATACCGCGGCGCGGGCCGGTTCGTCACGCTGGCGGGTGGCGACTACACCGTTGACGTGGCGCACCGGGTCGTCGATGCCACCTACATGCGGGTGACGGTGCCCGCGATGCGGCCGCCGCCCTACCCGGTCGCGCCGGGTATCGCCTGCGTCCCACCCAATGACCTGCCCAGCCGCACCGCCCACAAGCGCTATGTCGTGGTCGGGGCCGGAAAGACCGGCATCGACACCTGCCTATGGCTGCTGGGCCATGGCATCGCGCCGCAACGGCTGACCTGGATCATGCCCCGCGACTCCTGGTTGCTGGATCGCGCGACAATGCAGCCCGGCTCGATGTTCGCCGATCGGATCAAAGCCGGCTTCATCGCACAGCTGCGCGCGATCAGGGACGCCACGTCATCCGACGATCTGTTCGCCCGGCTCGAGGACGCCGGCACCCTGCTGCGGATCGACCCGGCGGTCCGGCCCACCATGTACCGCTGCGCGACCGTCACCCAGGCCGAGCTCGACCAGCTGCGCCGCATCGACGACGTCGTCCGGATGGGTCACCTGTGCAAGGTCGAGAGCGACCAGATGATTCTCGAGGGCGGCGTACGGGCAATGGACGGGGACGCTCTCTACGTCGACTGCACCGCCGACGGCGCCGAAAAGCGCCCTGCTGCTCCGATTTTCGATGCCGGCCACATCACGCTGCAAAGCGTGCGCGGATGCCAACAGATATTCAGCGCGTCGCTGATCGCTCACGTGGAGGCGGCGTACTCGGATGACCCCACCCGCAACCAACTGTGCGTGCCGTTGCCGCACCCCGACACCGACCTGGACTGGCTGCGCCTCGCCCTGGCCGACTACGGCAATCAACTGCGCTGGTTCGACGACCCCGGCTTGACGGCCTGGCTGTCCGCCTCGCGCCTGGATCTGTTCGGTCATCTGGTGGGCCAGCTGCTTCCGCCGGCCTCGGCCAAGCCCCGGGTGCGCGATCGGATACTAGGGGTCGCCAAAACCGTCCTGTCCGCCACCGCGGCGAAGCTCGACGACCTGGTCGTCGACGAAGCATCCGTGTCGCACTAAAGCCGGCGCTTGCAAAGATAATTCGCGAGGTCTAACTAGCCGGACCCGAGAACTTTTGAAACTGGCTGACCGCCGACGCGGACCGCCACATCGCGGTCATCGGCGGCCCACTTGTGCTTGAGGTGAGACTTGCATGATAGCGCCGGCTTCTCCACCAAGAACCAGCTCAGCGCGGCTAGTGGCAGGGTAGTGATCACGCCAAGGACAAAGAACGCGAACGTATTCAAGCCGGCAAGCCCGCAGACGGCCAGCATCTGTTGAGGGATATGAATAGATGTACATGCCATAGGGCAGATCCGTACGCAGACTCAAGCGCCTGTTGTGGATGAGCGATCCCGAAACGACGATGGCGTACGCCAGCGGAATGGCAGCGGCTACCTCTCTCCCGCGGGGGAAGTACTTACCCATCAACTGCCGATCGCGCCAAAGCCGTTGCCCGCATTGATGGTTCGCGAGGTCGACGGGGTCATCGAGGTATTCGCTCCGCCGAACCCCGAACGGTCTGCCTAAGCGGTCTTTGTGTTGCCGTGGACACTGGGGCATCAGGTCGGCCGGCCTCGGCGGTAGCCCATTTCTTCTTGAGTCGAGATTTGAGAGACATTGCGGGCTTTTCGATGACGAACCAGCTCAGTGCGGCCAACGGCAGGGTAGCTATCGTCGAAATGACGGCGAATGCAAACGGATTGAGATTGATCAGCCCGCTGATCACCAATACCTGCTGGACTGGGAATCCGTAAATGTAGAAGCCATACGACAGATCCGTTGGCAACCTCAAGTGCTTGTTGCGGATGAGCGCGCCAGGAACGACGACGGCATACGCCAGTGGAAGAGCGCCGACAAGACGATAGTCGGGCAGCAGGCTGGCCGCGAGAACGATAATCACACTTACTGCGACGAGCGACCATCGGGCGGGAATGACGTGTTTCCACTGGTACATCACGGCACCGGCGGCGAACATGAGGGCGAAGCGTGTCAGGACTTGGTAACCGTTGATAGCCCCGGGCGGGGTGGGCGGTAAGAGTTGCAAGAACGGAACGCATAACGTAGCTACGGCCACTATTGCCGCAGAAGTCCATCGGCGATTAGCCAGTCGCGCTATTCCGAGAGCGGCCACAGCGAGGTAGCACAGCACCTCAAAGAAGAGGGTCCACAGATTTCCGTTCCAATACCCCGACATCGGGATCCCTGTGGGCGTTCCACCGACGTCCAACTTCGTAATGAACACTGCGCTGTTCGCCGCCACGAAGTCGAATGGCGCGCTGGATCGGAGCAGCTGTCCGGCGGGTCCGCCCTGAATCGCCACACCGATCGGGGCGAACACGAATGCGGTGATGACTAGGCAAACGTAGAACGCGGGGAGGATGCGCAGAGCGCGAGCTATGAGATAGTCACGGACTCGTGGGTGGTTGAGCCAACTTGCGGTGATGAGGAAGCCCGACAGCGCAAAGAATCCGTCGACGCCGACGTCAGACATGAGTTGTAGTAGGGGCGCGGGCGGAAGGACGTGACCGGGAAGCACGAAGGAATGACAGAAGATCACTTCGGAGGCCATGATCAACCGCATCGCATTCAATGCATTGCGGTGTGAATCGAATATCTGCCCAAGCTTCATTCGTCGTTACCAGCCTTTATTCATTGTTACTGGCCGTCCCTGCCACCCGGGTAATCGTGCCCGCACCCGTCCTCCGCCACCAGGTCGGTTCCCGAGTGCCTCAGACAGTCGATTCCGGCTTCGACGGTAAAAGCGGGTAGAGAGGCTTACCAGCTGCCCCGCTGGTGTCGGGTTCGGCGGCTTCGGAGAGCTGGGCCTCAGACCACCTCCTCGTGAGTCGAGATTTGAGAGACAGTGCGGGCTTTTCGATCAGAAACCAGCTCAGTGCGGCCATCGGCATGGTCGCGATCGTCGCAATGATCGTGAATACGAATGGATTCAGACTGGCAAGACCGCAGATAGCCAGCAACTGTTGGATCGGGAATGCGTAGATGTAGGTGCCGTAGGACAGATCCGTCGGTAACCTCAAGTGCTTATTGTGGATCAGCGCGCCGGAAACGATGAGGGCGTACGCCAGCGGTATAGCGCCGACTAGACGGTAGTCGGGCAGTAGGCCGGCCGCGAGAACAACAACAACACTCACCGCGACGAGTGACCATCGAGCGGGAATCACGTCTTTCCACTGATACATGACAGCGCCGGCGGCAAACATGATGGCGAAGCGCGCAAGGCACTGCGGCATGCTCCAAGTTCCGGGGAATGTCATGGGCGGCAAACACGCAGCCAGTACCAGTGCCAGTGCCAATACCACCGCAGAAGTCCATCGGCGATGAGCCAGCCCCGCAATTCCCAGGAGTGCGACGCCGACGTAGCACAGCACCTCGAAGATGAGGGTCCACAGCGATCCGTTCCACATGCCCGGATATGGGATTCCGGCCGGCGTTCCGCCCACATCGAACTTGAGCACCACTATTGCGCTGTTTTCCAAGACGAATTCTAACGGCGCGCCGGACGATAGCAGCTTTGCGGCTGAACCGCCCTGAATCGTCACACCTATCGGCGCGAATACGAAGGCGACGACGATCAGGCAAACGTAGAACCCGGGAAGGATGCGCAGACACCGAGCTATGAGATAGTCACGGACTCGTGGATGGTTGATCCAGCTGGCGGTGATGAGGAAGCCCGAGATCACAAAGAACCCATCGACGCCCAACGTGAACAGCATTTGCCGTACCTGCACCAGCGCCACGACGTTACCTGTGATGCCGAAGGAGTGCCAGAAGATCACTTCGGCGGCTAGCATCAGCCGCAATGCATTCAGTGCATTTTTTTCGTGGATCGAATATCCGCCCGAGTTTCATATGCCGGCACCAGCCATTTTGGCTCTCGGATTCAGCGCCGTGAATCTAGACCTTGTCTTCAGTGCATCAATTCGGACATCGAAAACTTGAGCCCTTATCATCCACCCGCCTCTATCCGTCGGTCCCCCGCCGGATGAGTTTCGGCGCCGATCGTCGATCATATACGATCCGATCATCGTATACGGTCCCTATCCCGAGGATCAACTACCGATTCCCAGAAGTGTTGCCCAACCGGCCTAACGGTGTAACCACTCCTCCTATCTGTTGGCGACAGTTCCACCGCCCCCGGGAGGGTCGTTATGCCTATCTCCATGTTGCGAAAATGCCGGGCGTCGTTCGCGACCGGCCTGCTATTGCTGGCCGGGTGCTCGGTAACGAAGCCCGAGGCGCATCCGTCGGTCATGATGGCCCCGGATGCCGGTGCAACGCCGTTGATCACGGCACCGCCGTCAGCGGCGAATGGTAACGAGGTCGCTATCGATGGTTTCGCGTTTGCACCCGCGACCCTGACGGTCAGCGCGGGCACCACGGTCACCTGGACCAATCGCGACGAAGAACCCCACACGGTGGCCGCAAGCGACGGCTCGCTTCATTCGCCCGGCATGGGGACAGGGGCCACCTTCACCCACATCTTCTCCACCGCAGGAACTTTCGACTATGTCTGCTCGATTCACCCGATGATGCACGGCACCGTGGTGGTGACCCAATGAACCACGGTCCGAACGCGATGAATCGCCGCCAGTTGATCCGGCACACGGCATGGTTCGGCGCGGCGGTCGGGTTCTCTGTGGCCGCCGGTGAGGTGATCTCACAGGTCGCCGGTGCCGAGGCGGCCGAGCGCGCAAAAGCCCTGCCCGCCTTGCGGTTCGCTCAGATCAGCGACAGTCACATCGGCTTCACCGGCGCGCCCAATCCGGACGTGTCCGACACGTTCGGTCACGCAATCGACCAGGTCAACAACCTCAGCTACACACCGGATTTCGTGATTCACACCGGCGACCTCACCCACTTGTCCAGTCCCGGCCAGTTCGACCAGGTCAAGCAGATGATGAGCGGCCTGAGGACGGCGCACGTGTTCACCGTGCCGGGCGAGCATGACTCGGTCGACGATGCGGGGCAGAAGTACCGAAGCGCCTTCGGTGCGGGATCGGTGGGGGATGGTTTGTACAGCTTCGACACTGCCGGCGTTCACGTGATCGCGCTGGTCAATACGTTGAATCTGCGCAAGCTCGGGCACCTTGGGGTTGATCAGCTGGAGTTTGTCGAGAAGGATGTCGCGGGACTGTCGAGCGATACACCGATCATCGTGTTCAGCCACATCCCGTTGTTCGCGATGTACCCGGATTGGGGCTGGGGTACCGACGACGCGACCCAGGCGCTCAGTTATCTGCGCCGATTCGCCTCGGTGACGTGTATCAACGGGCATGTCCACCAATTGTTTTCCAAGACCGAAGGCAACGTCTCGTTCTACAGCGGGACGACAACCGCCTATCCGCTGCCCCATCCCGGCGACGGGCCAGCACCCAAGCCGATCACGCTGCCGGCCGGAAAGCTGTACGACGCGCTCGGCATTCGCGAGGTCAGCTACACCAAGGGTGAGACCGCATTGGCTTTGAAAGAACAGCGGCTGCAATGAATCTCCTGCTCCGGATCGGCTTCGCCGTGTCTTTGCTCGGCAGCGCCGAAAGTCACGCGTACCTCTATGTCCATGGTTACCGGAACATTCCAATGATCGGCATGGGCTTTCTGGTCCAGGCCAGTGTCTCTTTCG
Source organism: Mycobacterium montefiorense (assembly GCF_025823255.1). Classification (NCBI taxonomy): domain Bacteria; kingdom Bacillati; phylum Actinomycetota; class Actinomycetes; order Mycobacteriales; family Mycobacteriaceae; genus Mycobacterium; species Mycobacterium montefiorense. The sequence continues at coordinate 49,988 of NZ_JACKVL010000009.1, forward strand.
CGGTTGCCGTGCTTATCGCGCTCGGCGGTCCGTGGTGGCTGCTCTGGATGCTGGCCGATTACCCCTGGGGCGTCAGGTTCGGGAGGTTTCGGAGAGCTCGGGAGCCGACCACTTCGGCTTCGATGTGAGCCGGGATTTGAGAGACTGTGCGCGCTTCTCGATCAGGAACCAGCTCAGCGCGGCCAGCGGCAGCGTCGCGGTGGTGGCAATGACGAAGAACAGCAAGGGGTTCAAACCGGCAAGGCCACTTACGGCCAGCAACTGCTGAGTCGGTGATGCATATATGTAGGTGCCGTAAGACAGGTCCGCGCGTAATCTCAACCGCTCATTGCGGATCAGCGACCCCGAAACGATGATGGCGTACGCCAGCGGAAGAGCACCGACCACCCGATAGTCGGGTAGCAGGCTCGACACCAAAACGATGAGCACGCTCACCGCGACGAGCGACCATCGAGCGGGAATCACGTCTTTCCACTGATACAGCAGCGCCCCAGCCGAAAACATGATCGCAAAGCGCACGGCCAGCTGTAAGTTGGTCCATTCCCCGGGGAATGTGAGTGGCGGTAACAATGTCGCCCCAAGCACTGCGAACGCGAAGACTGCAAGGGAAACCCAACGGCGATTTGCAAGTCCGATCAGCCCGATTCCCGCAACGGCGAGATAGCACAGCACCTCCCACATCAGGGTCCAGACCGAGGCGTTCCAGACGCCGGCGTCGGCAACGCCCCTCGGTGTGCCGGCGATACCCAGCGCAAGCGCCGACAACAGTGTGCTGTTTTTCAAGACGTACTCGACTGGCGCACTGGATAATAGAAGCTTGCTGACCGGGCGACCCTGAATCGCCAGACTGAGCGGGGCGAACACGAACGCCGTTACCACCAGGCAGACATATAGCCCGGGCAGGATGCGCCGAGCTCGAGCCAGCAGATAGTCACGCAGTTGCGGGTTCCGAAGCCAACTCGATGTGATCAAGAATCCGGAAAGCGCAAAGAAGCCGTCAACCCCGACCGAGAAGAGAAGCTGGAGAACCGGCTTGGACGACACGCTATGGCCCGTGACGGGGAAGGAATGCCACAGGATCACCTCGGCCGCCAACGCCAATCGGAAAGCGTTCAGCGCGTTGCGTCTTGGATCGAACACCTGCGCCAGTTTCGTCTGCGGTCGCGTCACGGTCCCAGCCCCCATGTGACGCCATCATAACGTCACTTTAGGGATGGGTTCGGCGTCCGCACAGAGGCTTTGGCGCAGCAACGACAGCGACTAGGCGGGGCGCCTGACTTCAGTGAGCTCAGCGCCGGACCGCTTGCGCTTGAGTCGCGCTTTCAGCGACTGCGACGGCTTCTCTATCAGGAACCAGCTCAGTGCGGCCATCGGCATGGTAGCGATCGTCGCGACGATCGCGAACACGAATGGATTCAGACTGACCAGCCCGCAGATAACCAGCAGCTGTTGGATCGGGAATGCGTAAATGTAGGTGCCATAGGACAGATCCGTCGGCAACCTCAAGTACTTATTGCGGATGAGCGCACCGGAAACGATGAGGGCGTACGCCAGCGGAATAGCGCCAAGCAGACGGTAGTCGGGCAGTAGGCCGGCCGCGAGAACCATGACCAGGCTCACCGCGACGAGCGACCAGCGGGCGGGAATCACGTCTTTCCATTGATACAGCAGTGCGCCGGCCGCGAACATGATGGCGAAGCGGGCAATGCACTGCTGATTGGTCCACGTCCCCGGGAATGTCATGGGCGGAAGGGATGCAGCCAAACACAACGCTAGTACGAACACCACCGCAGAGGTCCAGCGGCGACGAGCCAGTCCCGCTAGTCCGAGAAGCAGAACCGCGACATAGCACAGCACCTCATAGATGAGGGTCCACAGCGAACCGTTCCACAAACCCGGATACGGGATTCCGGTCGGCGTTCCACCGACATCGAACTTGAGCACCACTACCGCGCTGTTTTCCAACACGAACTCGAATGGCGCGCGGGACATGAGTAACTTTGCGGCCGAACCACCTTGAATCGCCACGCCAATCGGTGCGACGACAAACGCGGTCACCACCAGGCAGACGTAGAGCCCGGGCAGGATGCGAAGAATCCGAGCTACGAGATAGTCACGGACGTGGGGGTTGTTGACCCAACTCCGGGTGATGAGGAACCCCGAGATCGCAAAGAATCCGTCGACCCCCACCCCGAACAGTAATTGGCGTACCGGCGCGGACGGCGGGATGCGACCCGTGACGGCGAAGGAGTGCCAGAGGATCACCTCGGCGGCCATGGCTAGCCGCAACGCATTCAGCGCATTTCTTCGCGGATCAAGTACTTGCCCGAGTTTCAAAGGCTGTCACCAGTCGTCCGTGTTCCCGGCGCTATTCGTCTTTGCATCTAAGCGTATTCGCCCCTTGTTTGCACTCGCGTCACCGGAGTGGCGCCGCGGTTTTCTACTGCGGCACCACCAGGATCGGCCGGACTTGGACTGTTTGGAGCCGAACCGGTTTCGTTTGAGTGCAGGCCGGCCAGGCTACCGTGTGCCATGGCTACCTGGAGTCGACTGCCCGGCAGTGGGGTCCACCACCGAGGGGGCGTCAGCTTGGGGGCGGGCTCGAGCAGACCACTTCTGTTTGAGACGAGACTTCAGCGCCATCGAGGGTTTTTCGATGCTGAACCAGCTCATCGCGGCCAGCGGCAGGGTAGTGCAAAGCGCGACGACGAAGAACACGGCCGGGTGCAGGCCACCGAGCCCAAGCACGACCAGCAGCTGCTGAGTAGGAAATGCGTAGATGTAGACGCCGTAGGACAGGTCCGTACGCAATGTCGTGCGCTTGTTGCGGATCAGCGAACCCGAAACGATGACGGTATATGCCAGCGGAAGGGCGGCGACCACGCGGTAATCGGGCAACAGCATGCTCGCGGCGGCGACGACGACCACGCTCGCAGCGACGAGGGACCAGCGGGCGGGAATCACGTCTTTCCACTGATACGTCAGGGCGCCGGCGGAAAACATGATGGCCGAGCGCACCGCGAGCTGGGGGATGGTCCATGACCCGGGGAAGGTGAGCGGCGGCAAGAACATCGCTGCAACGACCGCGAGCACCAGGATCGCCGGTGAAACCCATCGGCGATTGGCGAGGCCGAGGATGCCGATAACGGCAACCATGAAGTAACACAGCACTTCCCAGATGAGGGACCATAGCGAAGCGTTCCAGACTCCCGGAGATGCGACCTGCAGCGGCGTCCCGGCGACATCGAACTGAAGCACCGACACCAGAGTGGCGTTTTTCAAGACATATTCGAACGGCGCGGTGGACAGCAGTAGTTTCGCGGGCGAACCACCCTGAACCGCGACGCTGAGCGGGGCGAACACGAACGCGGTGATGATCAGGCAGACGTAGAGCCCGGGCAGGATGCGCAGAGCTCGGGCGGTGAGATAGTCGCGGACGCGCGGGTCGCGGAGCCAACTTGCGGTGATCAGGAATCCCGAGATCGCAAAGAACCCGTCAACACCGACCGCGAACATCAGCTGGAGCAGTGCGTGCGGCGGCATGTGGCCCGTGATCGGCCAGGAGTGAAACAGCATGACCTCGGAGGCCAGCCCCAACCGAAAAAGGTTCAGCGCGTTACATCGGGGATTGAAAACCTCCGCAAGCTTCATCTGCACTATCCGTATCTGTTGTCGACCCCCCGCGCAGTCGGGCAGATTTCCGCACGGAATGCCCAAGGTAGCCGATCAACCCCCGACAATCTCGGGTTTAGTACAACCCGACGTCGCTGCTTTGCTAAGGGCGGGCGGCGACAACGTGGAAAGCCTGATGGCCTGTTGTCTTGCGCTATCCGTAGCGCTGGTGCCTCAGGCGTGACCGCGCAGGTCCGCGACAAACTTCTGCGTCTCGTCCCAGCTGGGCAGTAGACCCGCCGCGCGCACTTCGTCGAAGCTGGGGGCGGCGGCATCGCGGTCCGAAAAGCTGGGTGCGGCTCCGTCGACCAGCGGCCAGTCGATGCCCAGCGCCGGGTCGGTGGCAAGGATGGTGTGTTCGCGTTGTGGGGTGTATTCCGCCGAGCACAAATACATCACCGTCGAATTATCCTGCAGAACAAGGAAACCGTGCCCAAGACCTTCTGAGACGTAGATCGTTTTGTGATCCTTGTCGTCGAGTAGCACCGCGTCCCACTGGAGGAACGTCGGAGAGCCCACCCGAATGTCGACCACCACGTCGAATACCGCGCCGCGCACACAGGTCACATATTTGGCCTGGCTAGGGGGCACCTGGGCGAAGTGAATACCCCGCAGGACGCCGGCGGACGACACCGAGCAATTGGCCTGCTGCACATTCAACCCATGACCGGCGACGGAGCTGAAATCGCTGTCTTTGAGCCATTCGAAGAAGATGCCGCGGGAATCGCCGTGAACTTTCGGAGTGATCTCCCAAGCCCCGGGCACTTTGAGTTCGCGAACTTCCATCTCACTGCCCTCGTTCTTCGTAACGGGCTTCCGACGCATCTTTGAGCGGACGCCACCAGGATTCGTTGGCCCGATACCAGTCAATAGTCTCGCGCAATCCCTCTTCGAAGTCGGTATGCTTTGGCGCCCAGTGCAATTCGTCATACAACAGGGACGGGTCGATGGCGTAGCGCAGGTCGTGGCCGACGCGGTCGGTGACATGGTCGAAGTCGTCGGGCTCGCGACCCATCAGCGCAAGCACCGTGCGCAGCACGGTCAGGTTGTCGTGCTCGCCCTCGGCGGAGATCAGGTAGGTCTTTCCGATCTGACCCTTGTCGAGGATCTGCCAGACCGCACTGTTGTGGTCGTCGACGTGGATCCAGTCGCGGACGTTGGCGCCGGTGCCGTACAGCTTGCACCGTCTGTCGGTTAACACATTGGTGATCTGCCGTGGGATGAACTTCTCGATGTGCTGATACGGCCCGTAGTTGTTGGAGCAGTTGGACAAGGTTGCGCGCACGCCGTACGACCGCACCCAGGCCCGGACCAGCATGTCGGCGGCGGCCTTGGTGGCCGAGTAGGGGCTCGACGGATTATAGGGCGTCGACTCGGTGAACCGCTGCGGGTCGTCGAGTTCCAGGTCGCCGTAGACCTCGTCGGTCGAGATGTGGTGCAGCCGGACCCCGCGGCGCCGCACCGCCTCCAGGATTGTGTACGTCCCGACCACGTTGGTGTGCAGAAACGGCTCGGGGTTGTCCAGCGCGTTGTCGACGTGGCTCTCGGCGGCGAAATGCACGACCGCGTCCGATTCGGCGATCAGCTGGGACACCAGCTCGGCGTCGGTGATGTCGCCCTCGACCAGCCTGATGGCATCGTCGACGTCGGCCAGCGACTCGCGCCGTCCTGCATAGGTCAGGGCGTCAAGCACCGTCACAGAAACGTCGGGACGCTCGCGCACGGTGCTGTGCACGAAATTGGCGCCGATGAAACCGGCGCCACCGGTGACCAGCAGTTGCATGGTCAAACCCTATCCGAGGGTCGCGATCAGCTTGCGGGGGTCAGCCCAAGCGGCTTGGCAAGTTCACTCAGCGCAGGCAGCAGTGTCTCTTCGTTGTAGCCGCCCAGCACCTGGATCGCGACGTGGTCGGCGCCGGCCTCGAGGTGCTCGTTGAGTCGTTTCACGATGGTCTCCGGGGTGCCGTAGGCCACCACCGCCTCGATCAGCCGGTCGCTGCCCGGCTTGCGCACGTCGTCCTCGGTGAACCCCAGCCGCAGCCAGTTGTTGACGTAGTTACTCAGCCCCAGGTAGTGCTCGACGAGCCCGCGGCCGGTGGCAAGCGCTTCGTCGCGGTCGGTCGTCAGCACCACCTTGTGTTCCGGGGCCAAGAACACCGAATTGCCCAGCTGTTCGCGCGCCTTGGCGGTGTGTTCCGGTGTGGTCAGGTACGGGTGAGCCCCGGCGCTGCGCTCCGCGGACAGCGCCAACACCTTGGGTCCGAGTGCGGCGAGCACCCGCCGGCTGGTCGGCACCAGCGCCTCGTCGAGAGCGTCGAGGTAGCCGACCAGCGCGGCGTAAGGCTTGACGTACTCCTGGGTGTGCTCGGGGTGGCCGACTCCGAGGCCAAGCAAAAACCTTCCGGGGTAAGCACTTTCGATGCGCTTGAAGGATTCGGCGACGGGTTTGGCCGCCGCCGTCCAGATGTTGACGATGCCGGTGGCCAGCTGCAGCGAGCTGGTCTGCCCCAAAGCCGTTTCCACCCAAGCCAGTTCGGCGTCCGGCGATCCGCCGATCCAAGCGCTCGGGTACCCGAGCGCTTCGATCTTGGCCGCCAGCTCGGGTGTCACCGAACGAGTGGGCAGCCACGCACCATAGCGGCCGAGGTTGGGCTTCAGTGCTGCGGCGTCGTTCATCGAGGTTCCCCTCCGCGGTTGGTTACGAGCGGTTCAGTCCGAGCGGCCCCGCCAATTCGGCCAGTGCCGAGACCAGGTTTTCATCTTTGGTCAGGACCTGCACAGGCACATGGTCGGCACCGGCCGCGACGTGCTCGTTAAGCCGTGCGGCGATCGCGTCGGAGGTGCCGTAGGCCACCACCGCATCGACCAGCCGGTCGCTGCCCGGCCGGACGACCTCGTCGTCGGAAAAGCCCGACCGCTTCCAGTTGTTGCGGTAGTTGACCAGGTTGAAGTACATGTCCAGGGCCTTGCACCCGACCGCGCGGGCCGCGTCGGCGTCGGTCGTCAGCACCACCTTGTGCTCGGGCGCCAGAAACGCCGACGTGCCGATCAGCTCACGTGCGTGCGCGGTGTGTTCCGGAGTGGTCAGATACGGGTGCGCGCCCGCACTGCGTTGCGCCGAGACTCCCAGCACGCGCGGGCCCAGGGCGGCCACCACCCGGCGATCGGCGGGCACCCCGTAGTCGTCAAGGCGGTCCAAGTACTCCACCAGCGCGTCGTAGGGCTTCTGGTATTCGCTGATCACCTCGCGGTGGCCGACACCGATACCGAGCAAAAAGCGGTCCGGGTACGCCGTGTCGATCCGGTGGAACGACTCGGCTACCTCCTTGGCGGGCGCGGTCCAGATGTTCACGATTCCGGTGGCCACCTGCAACGTGGTGGTCGCGTTCAGGATGGGCTCCACCCACGCCAGCTCAGCGGGCGGGGAACCGCCTACCCAGACGGCTCCATAGCCAAGGGACTCGATTTCTTTGGCCTGCTGGGGCGTTACGCCCCGTCCGAACGATCCGAACCGGCCGAGATTGGGTTTGCTTGCAGCTGCGTCGGTCATGACGTCTCAAACCGCGCCGATCGTGACGCTATTCCTCGCTATTGCGAGTCGGCTTCCTCGATGTCGTCGTCCGTGGCGGCGACATCCGCGGCGGCCGGGCGCTGCAGCGGCAGCAACACGATGAACCGGGTATCGCCGGGCTTCGATTCCACCCGCAGATCCCCGTGATGTTTCTTGACGACGATGTTGAAGGCGAGGTCAAGCCCGAGGCCGGTGCCTTCGCCGAACGGTTTGGTGGTGAAGAACGGCTCGAAGATGTGCTCGCGGATTTCTGCGGGGATTCCCGGCCCGGTGTCACAGATCTCGACCCGGGCCATGTTCTCGCCGTAGCGGCAGGTGCGGACGGTCAGCGTGCCACCCGTGTCACGCATCGCGGCGATTGCGTTGTCGATGATATTGGTCCACACCTGGTTGAGATCTGCTGGATAGCAAGGGATTTCGGGAAGTGACTTATCGATATCCTTGACGACGTTGATCGCCTTGGAGTCCTTGTCCGTGTCCTTGGTCAACCGGTCGGCGAACATCACCAGCGTGCTGTACAGCAGGTCGTGCACGTTGGTCACCTGGAACGGCGCCCGATCCATTTGCGAATACTGCTTGGCATCGGCGACCAGCGCCGAAATCCGCTTGCTGGCTTCCAGAATCTGGTTCATCAGCAGTTCGCCTTCGATGGTGTAGTTGATCCATCGGATCGCCTGCTCCAGCGACGTCGACGCGAGTTCCTCGGTAACCGTGGAAATCCGCTCCAGCCAATCGGTGTCGATGCCACCCTCGACGAACGTCGGCGCGATGTCCCAGCCGCCGTCGATGCCGTGGTCGTCCAGCCAGTCGCCGACGGCGTCCTCACGGTCGGAGGTCTCGATCGCGCTCAAGTGCTGCGACGCGACTTTGGCGACCTGCTCGGCGACCCGCTCTTGCAGGCGCACCAGGGCGCTGAGCGCCTCGGGTGAGACGGTGCCGTCGGCAAGCATGGCCAGCTTGTGCCGCATGTTGGCCACTCGCTCGCGCAGATCCGACGCGGCCCGAGAGATCGCCGCGGCCGGGTTGTTGAGCTGATGGGTCAGCCCGGCCGACAGCCGGCCCAGCGCCAGGAGCTTCTCCCGGTTGTCGATGATCCGGCGGGTCCGGTCGGTGCCGACGGCGATGCCGTCGAGCAGGTGGACTGCCATCGGGAACTGGTCGCGCATGAACTGGGCGAAGACGGGCGCGTCCATCACGAAGAAGCGCGACGGCTTGGTCACGTGGACCGAGGCGTCGTAGTTCTTCTGCTTCCCGCCGGTGAACGCCCGCCAGGCGCCGCAGTAGACGCCGCGCTGCGAGGTGCGATTGGTTTCGATGTCCTGCCCGCCGGAGAGCTTGGACATCATCAGCTCGCCGGAGATCATTACGTAAAAGCACGTCGCCGGTTCGCCTTCGACGCAGATCGGGCCCGGCTGGTAGTCCTCGATGTGGCCCTGGCTGCACAACACCGCGAGCTGTTCGTCGGTCAGGGCCTCGAACAGGAACAGGCTGCGCAGCTCGTCGGGCTGACACGGCATGTTGGCGGTCATGATTCCGCCAAGTAGCGGTGGACCAGCATCACCGCCATCGACCCTTCACCGACGGCGGCCGCCACCCGTTTGGCAGACGTGGAGCGGACGTCGCCGGTGGCGAACACGCCCGGCACGCTGGTTTCCAGGTGATGCGGTGGGCGGTCCAATGTCCAGCCGCACACGTTGCGCAGATCCGGGCCGGTCAGGATGAAGCCGTGGTCGTCGCGGGCGAGCACCCCGTCCAGCCAGTCGGTGCGCGGGGCGGCGCCGATGAAGATGAACATCCGGGCGCAGGAGACTTCCTCGATTTCCTCGGTCCGGTTGTTGACCAGCGTCAGCCTCTCCAGGTGGCCGTCGCCGGTGGCGCGCTGCACCTCGGTGCAGGTCAGCACATTGATCTTGGGGTTCGCCTCGATCTGCTGGATTAAGTAGTACGACATCGACGCCTGCAACGACGGGGCGCGCACCACGATGTTGACCGACTTGGCTGTCCGCGACAGGTACATCGCGGCCTGACCCGCGGAGTTGGCCCCGCCGATCACGTAGACCTCTTCCTCCTCGCAGTCCGACGCGATGGAGATGGCCGCCCCGTAGTAGACGCCGCAGCCGGTCAGCTCGTTGCACCCCTCGGCGTCGAGATTTCGGTAGGCGACGCCGGTGGCGAGGATGACCGCGTGCGCGTCGACGGAGCCGCCGTCGGCGAACCGCACGGTGCGCTTGGGTCCGTTCACCTCCAGGGCGATCGCCTTACGGGCGGTGATGAGCTCGGCGCCGAACTTCTCGGCCTGCCGGCGCGCCCGCTCGGCCAGCTGGCCACCCGAGACCCCGTCCGGAAAGCCCAAGTAGTTCTCGATCCGCGAGCTCTGTCCGGCCTGGCCGCCGGTCGCGGTGCGCTCGATGAGCACCGTGCGCAGGCCCTCCGACGCGCCGTAGACCGCGGCGGCCAGTCCCGCGGGACCGCCGCCGATGACGATCAGGTCGTAGAACTCCTGCGACGGCGTGGTGGTCAACCCCAGCTTGTCGGCCAGTTCCGCATCGGACGGTTCCACCAGCGGGTCGCCGTGTTCGGTGACTACGACGGGCAGCCGCAGGCTGTCGGCGCCGGCGGCGTTGAGCAGCCGCTCGCCCTCGGGTTCGTCGGCCATGAACCAGGAGTAGTGCAGCCCATTGCGCGCTAGGAAGTCGCGAACCTCCCAGGACCGCGCCGACCACCGATGCCCGATCACCTTGGTGTGCGGGATGGGGTGGTCGGGCGCCGCGCGCCAGGCTTCCAGCAGCGCGTCGATGACGGGGTAGAGCTTTTCCTCCGGCGGATCCCATGGTTTGAGCAAGTAATGGTCGAGATCGACGACGTTGATCGCATCGATCGCGGCGTGGGTGTCGGCGTAGGCGGTCAACAGGATGCGCCGCGCCGACGGGTACAGGTCCATCGCATGCTCGAGGAACTCGATACCTGTCATCTGCGGCATCCGGTAGTCAGCGACGAGTGCCGCGACCGTTTCCCCGCGCAGTTTAAGCTGCTTGAGGGAGTCGAGCGCCTCGGCGCCCGACTCCGCGCGCACGATGCGGTGATCCTCGCCGTATTTGCGCCGCAAGTCCCGGGCCACGGCGCGGGATACCGCGGGATCGTCGTCGACGGTAAGGATCACCGGTTTACGCGACTGCGCGGCGCCATCAAAGGGACGTGTCATCGGGGTCAAGTATGCGCTTGTCAGGCCCGGTATGGTGGGGCGCGCGAGCGCTCTGATCGCGGATTTTGGCCACACCGTTCCAGCGGGTAACATGGGCCGACGGTGCGTCATTCCGCGCCGGCTTTTTTTTGTGTGTCCGTTCCCGAGGAATTTCCTGTCACCGGCTCACGTTCCAAAGTCGGTGTGAATGCTGTGCCGTTGTTGGCGCAGACGAACACGAAACTAAACGACGAGGATTTGACGAGAAGTTATGGCCAAGAAGGACGGCGCCATCGAGGTCGAGGGCCGGGTGGTCGAGCCGCTGCCCAATGCGATGTTCCGCATTGAGCTGGAGAACGGTCACAAGGTGCTTGCCCACATCAGCGGCAAGATGCGGCAGCACTACATCCGCATCCTGCCCGAGGACCGGGTGGTGGTGGAGTTGTCTCCCTACGACCTGTCCCGGGGCCGCATCGTGTACCGGTACAAGTAACCAACCAACAGACGAGAACAGGATCGAAAAGCCGTGAAGGTCAACCCCAGCGTGAAGCCGATTTGCGACAAGTGCAGGGTGATCCGTCGGCATGGGCGGGTCATGGTGATCTGCTCCGATCCGCGCCACAAGCAGCGCCAGGGCTAACAGCCGGGCTGAGCAATACCCACAACTGAATGCAGACCTCCCAGTACCACTGAGCGGCTGGCATCTATAGAGATGGACCGCTCACCCACGCCCGGTCGGAGGCCGGGCCCCGACACATCGGGAACGGACTGGGATAAGACCTCCGCCTAGAAAAAGAGGAAACGCCACCTATGGCTCGACTAGTAGGCGTCGATCTGCCGCGTGATAAGCGGATGGAGATCGCGCTGACTTACATCTTCGGTGTCGGCCGCACCCGTTCCAATGAGATTCTGGAAGCAACGGGGATCGACAAGGACCTGCGTACCAGGGACCTCAGCGACGACCAGCTGACCCATCTGCGTGACTACATCGAGGCCAACCTCAAAGTGGAGGGTGACCTGCGCCGCGAGGTGCAGGCAGACATCCGCCGCAAGATCGAGATTGGCTGCTACCAGGGTCTGCGGCACCGTCGCGGCCTGCCGGTGCGTGGCCAGCGGACCAAGACCAACGCGCGTACCCGCAAGGGCCCCAAGCGCACCATCGCCGGCAAGAAGAAGGCCAGGTAACCGACCATGCCACCAGCCAAGAAGGCAGCAGCGTCGGCCCCTAAGAAGGGGCAGAAGACCCGCAAGCGGGAAAAGAAGAACATCCCGCACGGCGCGGCGCACATCAAGAGCACGTTCAACAACACGATCGTGACGATCACCGACCCGCAGGGCAACGTCATCGCGTGGGCGTCGTCGGGCCACGTCGGCTTCAAGGGCTCGCGGAAATCGACTCCGTTCGCCGCGCAGCTGGCTGCCGAGAACGCCGCTCGCAAGGCCCAGGAGCACGGAGTGAAGAAGGTCGACGTGTTCGTGAAGGGCCCGGGTTCGGGCCGCGAGACCGCCATCCGTTCGCTGCAGGCCGCGGGCCTCGAGGTCGGCGCGATCTCCGATGTCACCCCGCAGCCGCACAACGGCTGCCGCCCGCCCAAGCGACGCAGGGTCTAGGAGGAGAATCATGGCTCGTTACACCGGACCCATCACTCGCAAATCGCGCCGGCTGCGCACCGACCTCGTCGGTGGCGACCAGGCATTCGAGAAGCGTCCCTACCCGCCCGGCCAGCACGGCCGCGCGCGGATCAAGGAAAGCGAATACCTGCTGCAGATGCAGGAGAAGCAGAAGGCCCGCTTCACCTATGGCGTGATGGAAAAGCAGTTCCGTCGCTACTACGAAGAGGCCGTTCGCCACGCCGGCAAGACAGGTGAGAACCTGCTGCAGATCCTCGAGAGCCGGCTGGACAACGTCGTGTACCGGGCCGGGCTGGCGCGGACCCGCCGGATGGCCCGCCAGCTGGTCAGCCACGGCCACTTCAGTGTCAACGGAGTGCACGTCAACGTGCCCAGCTACCGGGTGTCGCAGTACGACATCATCGACGTGCGGGACGGATCGCTGAACACCGTGCCGTTCCAGATCGCGCGGGAGACGGCGGGCGACCGTCCGCTCCCGAGTTGGCTGCAGGTGGTGGGGGAGCGTCAGCGCATCCTCATCCACCAGCTGCCCGAGCGGGCACAGATCGACGTACCGCTCACCGAGCAGCTCATCGTCGAGTACTACTCGAAGTAAAGACTTTTCGAGCCACCCGGCTCGGAAAATCTAACGGCATCAAATAGCGGGTGCCGAGAAGGAGAAAAGAAACACCATGCTGATTTCTCAGCGGCCCACACTGGCCGAAGAAATCCTCACCGACAGCCGGTCCCAGTTCGTCATCGAGCCACTGGAGCCCGGATTCGGTTACACCCTTGGCAATTCGCTGCGGCGAACACTGCTGTCGTCGATCCCCGGTGCGGCCGTCACCAGCATTCGCATCGATGGCGTGCTGCACGAGTTCACCACCGTGCCCGGCGTCAAGGAGGATGTCACCGACATCATCCTGAACCTCAAGGGTCTGGTTGTGTCCTCCGAGGAGGACGAGCCGGTCACCATGTACCTGCGCAAGCAGGGCCCGGGTGAGGTCACCGCGGGTGACATCGTGCCGCCGGCCGGCGTCACGGTGCACAACCCCGGCATGCACATCGCGACGCTGAACGACAAGGGCAAACTCGAGGTCGAGCTCGTCGTCGAGCGCGGCCGTGGTTACGTGCCGGCCGTGCAGAACCGTGCCTCCGGTGCCGAAATCGGCCGTATCCCAGTCGATTCCATCTACTCGCCGGTGCTCAAGGTCACGTACAAGGTGGACGCCACCCGTGTCGAGCAGCGCACCGACTTCGACAAGCTGATCCTGGACGTCGAGACCAAGAATTCGATCACCCCCCGCGACGCCCTGGCGTCAGCGGGTAAGACCCTGGTCGAATTGTTCGGTCTGGCACGCGAACTCAACGTCGAGGCCGAGGGCATCGAGATCGGGCCGTCGCCGGCCGAGGCCGACCACATCGACTCGTTCGCGCTGCCGATCGACGACCTGGACCTGACCGTGCGGTCGTACAACTGCCTCAAGCGCGAGGGTGTGCACACCGTCGGCGAGCTGGTGAGCCGTACCGAGTCCGACCTGCTCGACATTCGCAACTTCGGTCAGAAGTCCATCGACGAGGTGAAGGTCAAGCTGCACCAGCTGGGACTGTCGCTGAAGGACAGCCCCCCGAGCTTCGACCCGTCCGAGGTCGCGGGTTACGACGTCGCCACCGGCACCTGGTCCACCGAGGGTGCTTACGACGACCAGGACTACGCCGAAACCGAGCAGCTCTAAAAGAATTCCGTCCCGGTCCTACCTGATACGGGGACCGGCCCCAATTAGGAGATAGTCGCAATGCCCAAGCCCACCAAGGGCCCTCGCCTCGGCGGGTCGTCTTCGCATCAAAAGGCTCTGCTGGCCAACCTGGCCACATCGCTGTTCGAGCACGGTCGCATCAAGACGACCGAGCCGAAGGCACGTGCGTTGCGGCCGTACGCGGAAAAGCTGATCACGCACGCGAAAAAGGGCACGCTGCACAACCGTCGAGAGGTGATGAAGAAGATCCGCGACAAGGACGTGGTGCACGCCCTTTTCGCGGAGATCGGACCCCACTTCGCCGATCGCAACGGCGGCTACACCCGCATCATCAAGGTCGAGGCACGCAAGGGCGACAACGCCCCGATGGCCGTGATCGAGCTGGTGCAGGAAAAGACCGTCACGTCGGAGGCCGACCGCGCGCGTCGGGTGAAGTCTTCGAAGAAGGCTTCGGAAACTGCAGAGGCACCTGTCGCTGCGGCACCGGCCGAAGAGGCTGAGGCCGAAGAGGTCGTGGCCGAGTCCGAAGAGACGACGACGGAGGCAGCTGAGCCTGCCGCCGAGGCCGAAGAGGCCGAGGAGCCCAAGGCTGAAGCCGCCGACGAGGGTGACGAGTCCACCGACAAGTAGCGAAGACGTCCGTCTTAGGCTCGACATTGCCTATGACGGAACCGATTTCGCGGGCTGGGCAACTCAAGCCGGGCAGCGCACTGTCGCCGGCGTTATCGATGACGCGCTGACCACGGTTTTCCGCACGCCGGTACGGCTGTGGGCGGCCGGGCGCACCGACACCGGAGTACATGCCACCGGGCAGGTAGCCCACGTCGATGTGCCCGCCGCCACCTTGCCGAATGCCTACCCGCGTTCACCGCGCGCCGGCGATCCGGAATTCCTGCCGCTGTTGCGTCGCCTGAGCCGCTTTTTGCCCACCGACGTTCGGGTGCTCGGAATTGCGCGCGCCCCATCGGGTTTCGACGCACGATTCTCTGCACTGCGGCGTCATTACGAGTACCGGTTGTCGACAGCGGCTTACGGCGTGCAGCCGCAGCAGGCGCGCTACATCACCGCCTGGCCCCGTGATCTGGACGTGGACGCAATGGGCGTCGCGTCTCAGGATCTGCTGGGGCTGCACGACTTTGCGGCCTTTTGCCGTCATCGCCCGGGCGCCACCACGATTCGCCATCTACAGCGACTCGACTGGACGCGCGAGGGCGATCTGATCACCGCCCACGTCAGCGCTGATGCGTTCTGCTGGCAGATGGTGCGCTCACTGGTCGGGGCGCTGCTGGCCGTCGGTGAGCGTCGGTGTACGCCACAGTGGTGTGGTGAATTGCTGAGCGCGACAAACCGATCCAGCGATTTCGCGGCCGCGCCGGCGCAGGGCCTGACGTTGGTGGGGGTGGATTATCCGCCCGACGACCAGCTCGCATCGCGCATCCTGATCACCCGGGATCTGCGCACCCGCTAGTCTCGGGCGTCCAGCAGGTGCTCGGCGTGCTTGTCGGTGGACAGGCACAGCGAACAGATGTATGCGTCGTGGGCCTGGCAAGCCAGCATGTCGGGGCGTTCGAAGTCGTGATTGCAGACGTGGCAAGTCAATTGATCGGCCGCCGGGTTACCGTGCTCGTCGTACATCGGCAGCTCGATGCCGTCGTGGGTGCGCCGCAGGTAGTAGCGGCCCCGGGTCGCGATCGCTAGGACGGGCGGCATCACCAACGCGACGGCGATGGCCACCAACGGCGAATAGGGCCGCAGCGCCTCACCCAGGCCGCCGAAGAACGCGCTGATGGAGAGCCCCGCGGCCAGCAGCATCGAGCCGAAGCCGACCGGGTTGATCGGGTACAGCATGCCGCGCCGGAACTCCGGCGCCTTCGGTGAGAGCCCCAACAGGTACTTGTTGAAGACGATGTCGGAAGCCACCGCCACCACCCACGCCATGCCGCAGTTCGCATAGAAACCCAGGATCGTGTTCAGGAAGTCAAACATGTTGGCTTCCATCAGGATCAGCGCAATCGTCAGGTTCACGCCGAGGAAGACGACGCGGCCGGGGTAGTGCTTGGTGACGCGGGTGAACGAGTTGGTCCACGCCAGCGAGCCCGAATACGCGTTCGTCACGTTGATTTTGATCTGGCTGAGCACCACCAGGATCACCGCCAGCGTCAGAGCCAGCCAGTCCGGCATGAAGTTACGGTAGATCTCGTCGAATTGGTGCACCGGCTGATTCGCGATCGAAATCGAACCCGCCAAATGAAAGACCAGATAGACGGCCAGGAACAGCCCAACGATCTGCTTGATCGCGCCGAACAGCACCCAGCCGGGGCCGGCCAACAGCACCCACGTCCACCAGCTGCGCGAGTTCTTTCGCGTGCGCGGCGGCATGAACCGTAGGTAGTCGATCTGTTCGGCGATCTGGGCGATCAGGGCCAGGCAGACACCCGCGGCCAGCAACGCCGACCCGGCGTCCACGCCGCCGTGGCCCTGTCTGCCGGTGTAGGAGAAGAATTGGCCTACCGATTCGGGATGGCTGGTGACCAGATAGATGAACGGGGCAACCATCAGCATCAGCCACAGTGGTGTGGTCCAAAGTTGCAGCTGCGAAAGGACTTTCATGCCGTAGATCACCAGCGGGAAGATGACCAGCGTGGAGCAGGCGTAGCCGATCCACAGCGGAACATGCAAACCCAGCCGCAGACCTTGCGCCATGATCGAGCCTTCGAGCGCGAAGAAGATGAACGTGAACGTCGCAAATATCACGTTGGTCACCACGGAGCCGTAATAGCCGAAACCGCTGCCGCGGGTGATCAGATCCAGGTCGATGTTGTAGCGCGCGGCGTAGTAGGCCAGGGGGAGTCCGGTCGCGATGATCACCACCGCGAAGATCCCAATCCCGCACAACGCATTTGAGGTGCCATAGGTGATGCCGAGATTGGCGCCGATCGCGAAGTCGGCCAGATACGCGATGCCGCCCAGCGCCGAGATCCCGACCACCGCCGTAGACCACCGGCGGTAGCTACGCGGAGCGAAGCGCAGTGTGTAGTCTTCGAGCGTTTCCCGGGTGGCCGGCAATGTGTCGCGGTCGGTCGCGGCGGTGGTCGTCACGACAGTATTCTGCGGTCACGCGACCGCCACCGCCACTTGGGGCGTCTTAGAATTGTCTGTGCGCCTGTGGATTACGGCTACAGCTTGCCGGCGGCGAAGGCCGCGGCCTGATCCACCAGCCCGGAGTCGATGTAGGAGGGCTGCAGATGCGAGGCCCATACCGCCTTGCCGGTGCCCGAACAGATCGGGTCGCCGGGCGCGCACTCCTCGATCGTCTTACCGGCGAACGCGGGGCTGAAGCTGGGGACCGGGCCGAGTACGCGCTGAGTGCCGTTGCCGAACAGCGCGACGGCCGCGACGTGTTGATCCATGCCCGGCGGCAGCGGGTTCTTGAACCCGAACGAGGGCTGCGTCACCGCGACCACCAGGTCGGCCGACACGGCGCCGAGCGAATAGCCGCCGAGCACCTCGCGGGTGTTGGGGCAGTGTTTCGCCATGTACTGAACATGAGAGCTCATGTCGATGGCGCCCTTGGCGGGATCGACGTCGGCGGGGTAGTTGACGCCGTAGACGCCGACCGGCAGCTGCGTCTTGGAGCGCAGCGAGTTGGCGAACGCGTCGCCCACCAGCCCGGCGCCGGGCGGTTCCTCACGGCCCCGGGCGAACACCACTTCGGCGCCCGGACACGCCGGCGCGGCCGAGACGACCGGGGCCAAAGTCACGGTCGGGGCAATCATCAACGTCCCGGTGAGCGCAGCGGCACCCGCTACTCCGGCAAACTTGCTACCCATCTGTCCAACCCCATCAGCCGATGGTACGCATTTTCGTCGGGCGCTAGTGAACGGCTGTGACCACTGTGCGACCCCGATGTGACCGGATCTTTGCGTCGCTACATCTTGCCGGCGACGAAATGTGCGGCTTGGTTGGTCAATCCGGGCACGTAGCCGAGGTGGGCTTGCCATGAGTTGCCGTCGGAGCAGATCGGGTCGCCCCGGTTGCACAGGTTGATGATCTTGCCGCCGAAATCCGGGCTCAGCGCGCTCATCAGACCGCCGGCCCGCCCCGACGGGTTCCCGAACAGGGCGACCGCGGCGACGTGATCGGCGGCGTTGGCCGGCAGCGGCTCGTGAAAGCCGAGGGCGGGCAGCGGGGCGGCGGTGACGATGTCCATCACCGCGGCGCCCTGGGAGTAGCCGCCGAGCACCAGCGTGGTGTTGGGGCAGGCGTCGGCCATGTGCTGGATGTGGCCGCTGGCGTCGTTCGCGCCGTCGGTGGCGGCCAGGAAGTCGTCGTTGGCGGGGTAGTTGACCCCGTATGCCCCCACATTTCGGCTGGTCTGCTGGCGCAGGGAGTTGATGAAGGCTCCGCCCACCTTCCCGACGCCGGGCGGTTCGTTGGTGCCCCGGGCAAATATCACCTCGACGTCCGGGCACGATGCGGACGCCCGCGGGATCAGCGGGGCCGCGAACAGCATGGTGGCCGCCGCGAGCAGTGCGATGGCCGCCAAGCTGGGGTATCTTCGCGCCCGCGGTCTTTTTGCGGCAAGGCTCATGCCGCGATGGTACGTGTTACTGACTGTGCGTCAGTGAACTGCAGCAACCACGTCGGTCTGCGGCGAGGTCGGGCCGGGTACCGACGGGGTGGGCATCTGCGGGCCGTATCCCGGGGTCAGCGGGCCAGGAGTCTGCGGGAGGGGGCCGGGCGCTTGCCCGGGAGTCTGCGGGCCGTAGCCGGGGATCTGCGGGCCAGCGCCCGGGACCGACGGCCCGTATCCGGGCACCGATTGGCCGGTGCCGACCAGTTTGGATGCGACGAACGCCGCCGCCTGAGTGGTGTAGACGGGGACGTAGCCCTCGGTGTGCCCACTCCACTCGTTGCCGGGGCCGGAGTGGCAGATCGGGTCGTTGGGGTTGCACAGGTCGATCGCTTTGGAGCCCAGCATCGCGCTCTGGCTGGGCAGCGTCCCGCCGGCGCGGTCGGCCACGTCACCGAAGGTGGCGACGGCGACGATGTTGTTGGCGTACTGCGCCGGGAGCGCACTACCCCAGCTGATGCCGCCGATCGGGACGCCGGCCACGATGTCCATCACCGACGCGCCTTGGGAGTAGCCGCCCAGCACGATCTTGGTGTTCGGGCAGGTTTCCACGCTCTTCTTGACGCGGTCGATGGTGTCGTTGGCGCCGTCGCCGCCGTGCAGCTGCAGCTTGCTGGCGGCATAGTTCACGCCGTAGGGCAGGATGTTCAATCCGCCGGTCTGCTGGCGCAGCGAGTCGACGAAGGCGTCGCCGACGCGGCCCAGGCCGGCCGGCTCATTGGTGCCCCGGGCGAAGATGACCTCGACGTCGGGGCAATCGAAGGCGTGCGCGGTGGGGGGACTCGGCGTGGCGAGCAGGCCCGAGCCCGCGACCAGGGCGGCAGCGCCCAGGCCGAGCCAGCGACCGGCTAACCGCACGCTGCCCGCCCGACGGGTACGAATGCGGTGAAAAATCACGCGGCAATTTTACCCATTTTGAGACCTTCCGAAACGTGTGCGCCTGTGAATAACCGGCGACGGGGGTGCCGATTAGCGGTTTAACGTGGCACAACGATTCGCCGATCTTGGGAGGTCAGTGCCCCACCAACCGACGACTTGGGTGCATGTCAGCGGTTACCGATTCCTGCTGCGTCGCATCGCGCGCGCATTACTGAGCGGGGATACCTGCGCGTCCAGCGAACCCCTTTGGTCGCGAACCGGGCCCCTGAAGGTTGGCTGCGTGCTGGCGGCCATCGGGCTGGCGGGATGTGCGTTTGTTGGGGTGCTGCGGCCCCAGGTACGGCTGGATCACGCTCAGATCGTCGTCGGCAGGGCAACCGGAGCGCTGTATGTGCGAGTCGGCGATATCTGGCACCCGGCGATGAATCTGGCCTCGGCGCGGTTGATCGCGGCGACTGATGCCAATCCGCAGCCAGTGTCCGAGTCAGAACTGAGCCACACCAAACGCGGTCCGCTGCTGGGTATTCCGGGCGCACCGCAGCTTCTCGGCCCGCTGCTGTCGGGCGACGAAGCGGCCTGGACGATCTGTGATACTGACGGCGGAGCGGCCACGACCGTCGTCGTCGGGTCGACTCGGGGGTCGTCGGCCCGTCGTCTAGGCCGCGATCAAGCCCTCCTGGTCACATCCGGTACGGGTCCGCCGGCCTACCTTCTCTACAACGGGCTGCGCGCCGTGGTGGACCTTGCGGACACCGCCGTGCTGCGTGCCCTACGACTGGAGGGTCGCGCGCCGACCGTCGTCTCCCAGTCATTGCTGAACGCGGTTCCGGAGGCGCCGCCGATCACGGCTCCACGGATTCGCGGCGCGGGCGGCAAGGCGGCTGGACTTCCCGCCTTTCCGGTCGGCAGTGTGCTGCGCGTCACACGCGCAGATGGTGACGAGTATTACGCCGTCCTGAGCACCGGGGTGCAGCGGGTGGGCCAGGTAGCCGCGGATCTAATGCGTTTCAGTGACTCAAGGGGCGTCGCCAACGTCATCGCGGTGGCGCCAGACGTGCTCCGGGGCGCGCAGATCTCGAACACGCTGCCGGTGCAGACGTTTCCCGAGCGCGCTCCCGGGGATGGCAGTTCGAACGGCACTACTACCACCGTGTGCGCGAGTTCGGCGCCCACGGCGTCCGGCCCGGCCGGAGTCGCGTTCGTTGTCGGGAGTGGTCTGCCGCTGCGGGCCGACCAGACGCCGGTTGCTCTATCGCAAGCCGACGGTCGCGGTCCTGCACTCGACGGCGTCTACGTGCCGCCCGGCCACGGCGCCTACGTGCGGGGGAATAGCGGGGCCGGCGCGCGCTATCTCGTCACTGACACCGGTGTGCGGTTCGCGATTCACGACAACGACTCCGCACATGACCTCGGTCTGCGGACGGAAGCAGTACCGGTGCCATGGCCGATGCTCGCGCTGTTGCCATCCGGACCGGAACTCAGCAGGGCGAATGCGTCAGTTGCCCGCGACGTTGTCCCTTGACTTCCGTAGCTGCCGCTTGGCTGCACCGGCGACTAGCGCGCACATCAGGACGACCAGACACAGGGCTGCGCCGCGCAATGCGGTGTCGCGCGCACCAGAACTCGTGGGCGTGCGGGACGGCGGTGCGCCGATCGGCACATGTGCCGGCGGTGGTTTGGCGATGTTGCCGGGAGCACTCGAGTCGGTGCTTACCGCCGCTAGGGCATCGACTGTGCCGTTGCCGACCAACGAATTCCATCCCGCGGGTGGGTGATGGGCAGTCGACTCGATGCGCTGCATCACCTGCCGCGCCGTCAGCGCCGGAAACCGGGCCCGGATCAGGGCGGCGAGCCCGCTGACGACTGGCGCGGCGTAACTGGTGCCGGACAACGAGGTAGAACTCAGTGACATCACCGCCTCGCCGGTCGCCGCGACGTCGACCCACGGGCCGGCCAGAGTGAACGCCGACGGTGCCCCTTGGGCGTTTACCGAGCCGACGGTCAGCACGTAGTCGTCATACCAGGCCGGACTGACCGCGACCGAGATGGTCTGCCAAGTCGCATCCGGGCGCTGCGGCGGGCATTGCCCGCCGCCACCGGTATTTCCGGCCGCCGCAACGACAACGGCATTCTTGACGTCCACCGCGTAGGCCAGCGCGGCGCCTAGCGCCCGGTCGTCGAGCGCTGAGGTAGCCAAAACGCAGGCCACCGACGAAATATTGATGACCGACGCGCCCAGGTCCGCGGCGGTGCGGACCGCTCTCGCCATGGTGTCGACATCACCGATCCCCGGCCTTGACGGGTCGGTTGCGGGTGCAAATTTCCCGCTGGACTGGCGGATGCTGATCAACGTGACATCGGGCGCCACACCGCTGAAGGTATCGGCTTTGGAATCGGCTGCGGCGGCGATGATTCCGGCGACCAATGTCCCGTGCCCGTCGCAATCCTGGGTGCCGTCGCCGGTGAACACATAGTCGCCTCCCGCCACTACATCGGGCAGCCGGCGGTTTCGCGAAACACCGGTGTCGATGATCGCGACCCGTTGGCCCGCGCCGCGGGTGAGCTGCCAGATGCGCGGAAGGTCGAAAGCTGCGAGCTGGTTGCGGCCGGGGCCCGGGTCTCCTGTCACCATCGTGCAGACCTCACGTTGCGCCGTCGGCCCCGGAGGTGCCGGCAACGCCGGCTTGGGCAGCAACCTATCGTCGATCTCTGGCGGCGAAACCGCTTGTGCCCAGGGAGTTCCGAATTGTGACAGCACAGTCAGCGCCAATACCGCGACCAGCCGCACCACACGCGAAGTGCTCAACTCCATGTCGGATGCAGACCGCGAGCGGTGTCATAGAAGCCGCATATCCAAAAAGTCAACGGAACCATCGCGATCAGGACCAAACACTCCAACAGCTCGGCACTTTTTCGCGCGATGGGTGAGAAAGATATGCCAGGAGTCACGAACCCCAAGTAGACGGCTGTAGCGACCAATAGCGTGGTCGCTGCAGCAATCCACGGGCCGTGCTCTGGGGCTCTGATCGCGGCGAAGCCGACCGTTGTTCCGATAGTCATCACCGCGCCGATGAAGCACACCAACGTTCCTTTTCTATCAACCGCATTGGCGCGCAGCAGCAGTAGCACGCCAGTGGCCGCCGAAAAGGTACTGCAACCAGACCGCGGTATGCCCACCGATACGGTGACGATCGCTCCGACGGCTCCCGAGGACGAGAATGCGGCCAGCAGAATCGACAGCCAGGCATCCGCGCGGAGCGCTTTGGCGGTGAGGTCTTCGACAGCGTTATCGCAGTTGGACTTTGGTGACAATCCGGCCAGGACGACGGCAGCGGGTGCAGCTACGCCCAGCAGGCCAAGCGAAACCACCGCCGATACCGCGCCGATCACATACGGCGGGACGCCGGTGAGCACGCCTCCGAACGCGGCGACGGCGACGACCGCCGCGAAGCATGACACTGCAGTCAATGTGATTTCCCCACAGCCTGATACGCGCATCGTCAGCGTCGCCGTGACCGCCGCCGAGCTAGCAGCCAGAAGCACGTTAGGCAGACCCGGGGCGCCCGGCACCGCCAGAAATCCCGCGGTCGCGGCGAACGCCGTGCTAGTCAGGCCCAGCGTGAGCCCCGCCATCGCGTCACGATATGCGCGCTGCGCCAGCGCCGACATCATCGCGGCGGCAAATGCGACACTTACCGCGATTCCTGCGGTCGCGCCACGGTGTCCTTCCGCACCGGCTATGAAAGTGTTTCGAATGAGGGCGAGGCTCCCGATGCCGGCAAGGTAGCCCGCCGCCAGCGAGGCACTAAGCCGCATTACCCGGCGAATCTGGGATGGACTCGAGGTCCGCTCATTCAGGGTCTGTGACACGGCTTGGGCTACATCGTCGTGACGAAAATCCGGTGGCGGTGCTGCGGACCTGCTCACCACGAGGACATCACCGTCACGGATACCGTTTTGTACCAAAGTCATTGATGAATCCAATGCGGCAGCGCCGGGGATCGATAGCTGGTAGGAAACCCCGGTCAGATCGCTGACGCCGTGGGCTTTGAGGATGTCGACGATCGGTGGGAGCAACGCCGCGACAGGCATCCCGCAAGGCAGAGCCAAGTCGGCGACGGCAGTGCCGGCGTGCACGGACACGCGGCGTAACCCCTGATCGGATACGGACAACGTCACCCTCTTCAGATTCGGATGAGCGGGACGCTAACGCGATTTCAATCCATCTGTATTCGCCTGTCCACAGGTGAGTTGCGGACGATTACGTCGCCGTTTAGCGTCGTCGCACGCTGGGAGGGCCCGGGATGACTCAGAGGTTCGTGCCTGCCGCGCGGCAGCTGCCATTGCAAGTCGCGACCGCAGACATCATCGTTGCCGCGCCGCCTCAGCTGCCGGGTTCCCCTCCAAATCTGTTGGTGCGCATGCTGCCAGTTGGCATGTCGATCGCGACCTTGGGGGCCACGGCGGTGATCTTCCTGTCCGGCTCGGCCGTGACCCGCAACCCCGCATTTTTAGTGTTCCCGATGATGATGCTGGTTTCGATGGTGCTGACCGCGATCACCCAAGGTGGCCGCCGGCGCAGCGGCGAGATCAGCGCCGACCGAGTCGACTACCTGGGCTACCTGGGTCGCCTGCGTGTGCTGGTTACTGAAACCGCTGTGGCACAGCGTGCATCACTTGACTGGACGCACCCCGATCCCGCTGCCCTGTGGACATTGATAGGCGGCCCGCGGATGTGGGAGCGACGAACGACCGACGCCGACTTCTGTCGGGTTCGTATCGGGGTCGGCAGTCAGGAACTTTCGACCCGGCTGGTGGGACCCGAAATCTGCACCGAGGAGCGTTCGGATCCAGTCACCGTCGCGGCTGCGCATCGGTTTATCCACACACACGCGACGATCGCGGATGTGCCAATTGCGATTGATCTCAGTGCAACGCTATCCGTGACAGTCAATGGCGATGCTGCCGAGGTCCGCGGACTGTTGCGCGCCATGATTTGCCAGCTGGCCGTGCTACACCCTCCGGATCAATTGCTGATCGTCGGCGTGATCGAGAGCCAGAATCGGGCACACTGGGATTGGTTGAAGTGGTTGCCGCACAATCAACATCCGGCTGCCAGCGACTCGTTAGGGTCCGCCCGCATGGTGTATCACAGCGCGGGGGAGGCGCAGACCGCGCTGGCCGGTGGCGGACTGCCGCCGCGGGTGGTGGTGGTATGCGACCTACCGGGGCGCGTCGACTTTGATAGCGTCGGCGCGCTCACGGTGCTCGAGTCCGTCCCGTGCCGCAGCGGCTCCCCGATGACGATCACGCACGGCGACACGGTTCGCGAGTTGGCGCACCCCGACAAGATGGATCCGCTGGACGCCCAGATATGCGCACGCCGGCTTGCCGGTTACCGGGCCGGCGCGGCGTCTGAATCCGATGGCGGTAAAGGCTGGCTGGGCCTAGTCGGACTCGGTGCTGCCCATTCTAGCCCAATCACGTTGTGGCGCAGTCAAGACCGTCGCGATCGACTTTGTGCGCCGATTGGGCACACGGTCGACGGAATGCCTCTCGAGCTGGATATCAAGGAGGCCGCCGAAAATGGCATGGGGCCACACGGGCTTTGTGTGGGCGCAACCGGGTCGGGCAAGTCGGAGCTGCTGCGCACCGTTGCACTTGGCATGATGGCGCGAAACTCCCCGGAAGTACTGAACCTACTCCTCATTGACTTCAAAGGCGGGGCAACATTTCTCGATTTGACGCACGCGCCGCATGTCTGCGCGGTCATCACCAATCTCTCGGACGAAGCGCCGCTGGTAGCGCGGATGCGAGACGCACTGGCCGGTGAGATGAACCGTCGGCAACAGTTGTTGCGGACGGCGCGCTGCGCCAGCGTGGCCGCATACGAGCAAGCTCGCACGGCCGGCACGCAATTGACCGCCTTGCCAGCGTTGTTCATCATCGTCGACGAGTTTTCCGAACTGCTCAGCCAGCATCCCGATTTCGCAGACATGTTCGTCGCGATCGGTCGACTGGGCAGATCACTGGGCATGCATCTATTGCTCGCTAGCCAGCGGCTCGACGAGGGCCGGCTGCGCGGGCTGGAAGCACACCTGTCTTATCGGATGAGCTTGAAGACTTTGTCCGCGAGCGAATCGCGAATCGTGCTGGGAACGCCCGACGCCTACGAGCTGCCGAACACGCCCGGGGCGGGCCTGCTGCGTTCCGGTAGCGGCGAGTTGATTCGGTTCCAAACCGCGTTCGTGTCGGGACCGCTTGAGGCAGAAAGAGCGGCTCCTGCCGGCGTACCAGCACACCACAACACGCCGGCAGCGGTGCGGATGTTCACCGCCCAGGCCGTCGGACCGATCACGCGCGCCGACGAGCCGGATGGGTTGGCCGCCCCGACGATTCTGCGGACCGTGCTGGACCGCCTGTCCGGACACGGGCCGCCCGCGCACCGCGTCTGGCTGCCCCCGCTGGGCCTGGCCCCACCACTGCAGAGTCTGTTGCGCGATGCGGTACCGGCTCCTCTGGCGGTACCGATCGGCATTGTTGATCGCCCGTTCGAGCAGTGCCGGACACCGTTGGTGGTCGACGTATCCGGCGCTGCAGGCAATGTCGCGATCGTGGGTGCACCTCAAACGGGCAAGTCGACAGCGCTGCGGACGTTGATCACCGCGTTGGCTGCCGCTCATGATCCGGATCGGGTGCAGATCTACTGTCTGGACTTCGGTGGCGGAACGCTGGCGTCGCTACGCGAATTGCCGCACGTGGGTGCGGTCGCGGGCCGGGCCGAGCCGCAGCTCGTCGGCCGCATGATCACCGAGATCGAGTCCATCGTGCACTCCCGGGAGGCCCTCGGTTGCGAACTGCGCGACGGAAGCCAGATCGGTGACGTCTTTCTGGTCATCGACGGCTGGGCGAGCCTGCGCCACGAGTTCGGAGAGGTTGAGGAAGTGATTGCTGCCATTGCGGCCCAAGGGCTTTCGTTCGGAGTGCACGTGGTGCTTTCGGCTTCGCGCTGGGCAGAGATCAGACCGTCACTAAAGGATCAGATCGGCACCCGCATCGAGTTGCGGTTGGGCGATCCCGCTGATTCAGAGCTTGACCGCAAACGTGCCAACGAGGTCCCCCGCGACCGACCCGGCCGCGGTCTATCCCGCGACGGACTGCAGATGGCCATCTCCCTGCCTATTGACCTAAGCGAGCTGCGATGTCGTGACGATGAGTTAGCCGCCCCGCCGATACTGCTGCTGCCCACGCATATCGACCACCGGGTCGTCGTCGACCAGGCGGGCGGCGAAGGCGAGCCACAAATGCTCCTCGGTCTCGAGGAGCGTCGACTGCATCCGGTCGCAGTCGATTTCGAGCGGAATTCGCATCTGTTGGTTCTCGGCGACAACGAATGTGGGAAGACCACCACGTTGCGCACCTTGTGCCGCGAAATTGTTCGGACGAAGACGGCTGCGCAGGCGCAAATACTGATCGTCGACTATCGGCGCACCCTGCTCGGTGTCGTGGAGTCAGAACATCTCGGCGGCTACGCCATGTCACCGACTGCGCTCAAATCGCTGATGCTGGATCTGCACGATGAGCTGCAACGGCGGATGCCTCCCTCAGACGTGACTCAGGCACAGCTGCTGGCCAGGTCTTGGTGGTCAGGTCCAGACGTTTACCTCGTGGTCGACGACTACGACCTGGTCGCTACGCCGTCAGGAAACCCGCTGCTATCCGTGCTCGAATACTTGCCGTACGCCCGCGATCTGGGTTTGCACCTAGTCGTGGCGCGGCGCAGCGGGGGCGCGGCCCGCGGCCTCTTCGAGCCAGTGCTGGCGAGCCTGCGTGAGATCGGCTGCGTAGGACTGATGATGAGTGCGCGTCCGGATGACGGCTGCCTGGTGGGTTCGGGCCGTCCGGAGCGGTTGCCCGCGGGGCGTGGCGTCTTGGTCAGTCAGGCCGGCGACGAACAGGTAATCCAGGTGGGCTGGAGCCCGGCGCCGTGAACGCGCACCGCACCCTAGTCGCGATAGGCCCGGTGACGATCCGTCGGTTATGTTGCGGTACCGGAAGAGTCGCGGACGACATGTCCGAGGTATTTCGCGCGGCACTAGAGGCAATCGACGATCAAGTGGCGTTGGTGGATGGGCGGCCGGTAGATGTCGATTCGTTGTGGCCCGTTGTGCTGCGGTTGTTGGACTGCGGGAAATCGCACGTGCACAGGGCAATTCAGGTGGTGTACCCGTCGTGGTGGCCGTCGTCGCGGGTCGGCGTAGTTGACGCGGCGGCAGCAACCCTGCCCGGAGATGTTCAGCTGCGCCCGCGGTCGTGGTTGCTCAGGCAGGTAGCCAATGCACAGCCGGAAGTGCCGGTTGTGGAGATCGCTGAGCGGTTGGTGGCGATCTCAATTGACGATGTCGTTGCGGTGCCGCGCGCAGCAGACCAGGACGCTCTTGCCGAGAATATTTCGCGCCTGATCGGCGAAATAGAAAGTGGTACAGCATCGTCCATTCTGATCGATGCCCCCGGCGCGGTTGACGGAGCGCGAGCGCTTGCGCAGTTGATCGCCGGTCGAGTGCGCCGAAATGGTCATTCTGTAGTGGCGATCGATGACGCCGGGCTGTCACGGCTAACGGCCTCGATGCTTGCCAAGCCCAAGGGTGAGGCGCGATTGCCGCCATCCGTTGTCGATGCTTCTCACGTGCGATCACGCGTCCGGATACGTGCTGGGTTGGTAGCCGCTGCCATCGTGCTGGCCGCGACGGGGCCGGCGATGGCCGCGGGCGGTCGGCGTGCCATCCCGCCCCTGGAGGCGGCGCCGACGACATTTCTCGTGGAAGGCCGAGTTGCGCTGACGGTGCCGGCGAATTGGCGGACAGAGCGCGTGGTCGTGGGGCCGGGTTCGGCGCGGGTGCAGGTGAGTTCGCCGTCAGATCCTGAAGTGGCGCTGCACATCACACAGTCGCGGATTCCCGATGAGACGCTCAGCGCCACCGCCGCGCGATTGAAACGTGCGATCGATACCGAACCCGGCGGTGTGTTTGTGGACTTCAATCCGTCCGGAGTAAGCGCCGGCCGGCCCGCGGTGACATATCGCGAAGTTCGCAGCAGTCATCAGGTGCGATGGACGGTCGTGGTTGATGGATCGGTTCGGATCAGCGTCGGATGCCAGAGCCGGCCTGCTGGCGAGGAGGCCGTCCGTGTCCCTTGTGAGCAGGCCGTGCGGTCCGCGCACGCGATCGGATGAGTATCGGGAACGCACCGAAAATCGGACGGAACCGAATGGGGTCGGGCGTGGTCGTACTTGGTATCAGGAAGGAAGGAGAAGGGTGACTACGCTGCACGGTGCGAACACGCTCAGCACCGACTTTGATCTGATGCGTTCGGTCGCAGGCACGACGGACGCCCGCAACGAAGAGATCCGGGCGATGTTGCAGGCATTCATGGGCCGCATGAGCAGTGTGCCGCCGTCGGTGTGGGGTGGGCTTGCCGCTGCCCGATTCAAGGACGTGGTGGATCGCTGGAACGCCGAGTCGTTGCGGCTCTACCACGTGCTGCACCAGATCGCCGAAACGATTCGGCACAACGAGGCCACGCTTCAGGAGGCCGGCCAGAACCATGCACACCACATCGGCGCCGCCGGCGCAGATCTGTGAGAGGACGTTCCTGTGGACCCCGTGCTGTCCTATAACTTCGGCGAAATCGAACATTTGGTGCGCCAGGAGATCCACAACACGTCGGCGCGTCTCAACGCCGCGCTTGATGAGCTGAGGTCTCAGATCGCCCCGTTGCAGCAGCTCTGGACCCGCGAAGCGGCAGCCGCGTACCAGGCCGAACAGCTCAAGTGGCACCAGGCGGCCACCGCGTTGAACGAGATCCTGATCGATTTGGGACACGCGGTCCGCGATGGCGCCGACGAGGTGGCGCGCCGATCGCCGGGCAGCCGGTGTCTGGGCAAGATAGCCGCAACCACGAGCCCCTGTGTGGTCCCGGCGGAAGGAGAGTCGGCGGGACCACACAGTCATTTTGACCTGCGGGGATATGGGTCGGTAAGCTGCTCGGTTGGCGTGCGGTACGCCGGGGACTCGGGTCAATGTCGGTCGCCGAGACCAAACCCCAACCGTGGACGCCTGACCGGCACCCGGCTCGAACCGGGATCCACCCGAGAGAAGAAGGTAAGCGCTGTGCCCACCTACGCGCCAAAGGCGGGTGACACCACGAGGTCGTGGTACGTCATCGACGCCACGGACGTAGTGCTTGGCCGCCTTGCCGTCGCGGCAGCCACCCTGTTGCGCGGTAAGCACAAGCCGACGTTCGCACCCAATGTCGATGGCGGCGATTTCGTCATCGTCATCAACGCCGAAAAGGTCGCCCTGTCCGGCGACAAACTGAAGAACAAGCTGGCCTACAGCCACTCGGGGTATCCCGGCGGTCTGCGTAAGCGCACGATCGGCGTGCTGCTGGAAAAGCACCCCACCCGCGTCGTCGAGAACGCGATCGTCGGCATGCTTCCGCACAACAAGCTCAGCCGTCAGATCCAGAAAAAACTCCACGTCTACGCCGGCCCGCAGCACCCGCATGCCGCCCAACAGCCGGCTCCTTTCGAGATCAAGCAGGTGGCCCAGTGACCGAAACCAACGACGAAACGACCGAAGCGGTCGCCGAAGTGGTCGTCGAGGTGACCACCGAGGAGGCCCCGGCCGAGACCCCGGCTGAGGCCGCTGTCGAGACTGCGGCCGAGCCCGCTGCGGAGGCAGCTGCGGCCCAGCCCAGCGCGCCGGTCGTGCTCGATCGGCCCATCCAGACCGTCGGCCGCCGCAAGGAGGCCGTGGTGCGGGTGCGCCTGGTGCCCGGCACCGGCAAGTTCGACCTCAACGGCCGCAGCTTGGAGGCCTATTTCCCCAACAAGGTGCACCAGCAGCTGATCAAGGCTCCGCTGGTCACCGTCGACCGGGTGGAGACCTTCGACGTCTACGCGCTGCTGCACGGCGGTGGCCCGTCGGGGCAGGCCGGTGCGCTGCGTCTGGGTATCGCCCGGGCGCTGATCCTGGTCCAGCCCGAGGACCGGCCTCCGCTGAAGAAGGCCGGATTCCTTACCCGTGACCCGCGTGCCACCGAGCGCAAGAAGTACGGCCTCAAGAAGGCCCGTAAGGCACCTCAGTACAGCAAGCGCTGATCAGCGATCACTTTCTGGCCGCGACCGCGTATCTTTGTGCGACTTATGTCCGCCGTCTTCGGCGTGTCGTCGCGTAAACGTGCGCGGTTGCGGTCACAAAAGTAAGTGCGCTTTGTGCGCATGACATCACTGTGAGAGGTTTGTGCGATGGGTCGACTATTCGGCACCGACGGTGTGCGTGGGGTCGCGAATCGCGAGTTGACCGCCGAGCTGGCTCTGGCCTTGGGCACCGCCGCGGCGCGGCGCCTGGCCGGGCCGGGAAAGCCGGGGCGACACGTTGCCGTGATTGGCCGCGATCCGCGGGCCAGCGGCGAGATGCTGGAAGCCGCGGTGATCGCCGGCCTGACCAGCCAGGGTGTTGACGCGCTGCGGGTCGGGATCCTGCCCACCCCCGCGGTGGCCTATCTGACCGGCGCTTATGACGCCGACTTCGGCGTGATGATCTCCGCGTCGCACAATCCGATGCCCGATAACGGCATCAAAATCTTCGGGCCCGGCGGCCGCAAGCTGGACGACGACACCGAGGATCAGATCGAACAACTCGTCGCGGCCGGTCCGGGATTGCGTCCCGTCGGCGCCGGGCTCGGTCGCGTTATCGACGCCGAGGACGCCGCCGATCGCTACCTGCGCCACGTCGGCAAGGCCAGCACCCAGCCGCTCGACGGCCTGACCGTGGTCGTCGACTGCGCCCACGGCGCGGCATCGTCGGCCGCACCGCGCGCCTACCGGGCCGCCGGCGCCCGGGTCATCGCGATCAACGCCGAGCCCAACGGCCTCAACATCAACGACGGCTGCGGATCGACGCACCTGGGCCCGCTGCGCTCGGCGGTGCTCGCGAACCGTGCCGACCTGGGCCTCGCGCACGACGGCGACGCCGACCGGTGCCTGGCCATCGACGCCAGCGGCGAGCTCGTCGACGGCGATGCCATCATGGTCGTGCTCGCGCTGGCGATGCAGGAAGCCGGCGACCTGGCTTCCAACACGTTGGTCACCACCGTGATGAGCAACCTCGGGCTGCATCAGGCCATGCGCGAGGCGGGGGTCACGGTCCGCACCACCGGGGTCGGCGACCGCTACGTCTTAGAGGAGCTGCGCTCCGGCGAGTACAGCCTGGGCGGTGAGCAATCCGGCCACATCGTGATGCCCGCGCATGGTTCCACCGGCGACGGCATCGTCACCGGGCTCTGCTTGATGACCCGCATGGTGCAGACCGGCTCATCGCTGGCCGACCTGGCCGCGCCGATGCAGTCGTTCCCACAGGTGCTGATCAACGTCGAGGTCGCCGACAAGGCCACGGCGGCCGCCGCGCCCTCGGTACGCAGCGCGGTCGACGAGGCAGCGGCCGAACTCGGCGATACCGGTCGAATCCTGTTGCGCCCCTCGGGAACTGAGCCGATGATTCGGGTCATGGTGGAAGCGCCCGAAGAAGACATCGCGCAGCGGGTGGCGACTCGCGTCGCCGAAGCGGTCAGCGCTGCGCGCTAATCCATTCAGGCGGGAACCCCGGCGGGGTGTCCGGCGTCGGATTAGGCATGGGAATACCACACGCTTCTTTTGACCGCACCGGAATCGACGTCGCGGCGGTGCATCGGATTGCCGACCAATTGCGGGCCGCCGCCGAACTGATCGACAGCGCTGTCTGTGATCACCTGGCGGCGTTGGCTTTTAGCGGAGCCACGGCCGGGCGGGCTTACACCGCACGCGGCGATGCGTTACGCGCCGAGCTGGAGCGACTGACGGCGCAGTTGTCGCAGTGGTCGCGGGCTTCGGTCGCGATCGCCGTCGCGCTGCGGTCCGGCGCGCAGCGTTATGCCGATGCCGAGCTGTATGCCGCGGCGCGAATCGCCTGAGCTGTGGCTGACCGGCTGGACGTCGCCGAGCGCCTCGCCGAGGGCAGGGTTGCCGTCGAGCACACCCAGGCCTACGTACGGGCTTGCCACACAATGGGATACGAGCATCCGGACCTGACGTCACACCCGAGCCAGATTCGTGACTGGCTCGACAGTGAGGACGGCCTGGACCTTCACGTCCTCGACCGCGACTGCGCGCAACTGCGGGCGGCGGCCGCCGTGGCCTCAGAAGGCCTGCGGATTCAGCATGCCCAGGTTGCCGATCTGACTGCAGCATGGACCGGGATGGGCAGCGACGCCGCCGTCGCGTTCTTGCAACGCCATTGCGATGCCGCGAACCTCGTCGCCACCGAGGTGCGGGCGGCCGCGCAGCGGTGCGAATCGCTACGCGACAACCTGTGGCATCTGCTCGACTCGAAGGTCGGTACCGCCATCGCGATCGACGATCGCAACCAGGCGCAGCGGTCGACGTGGTTGGCCGCCGCGGCGGTGGTGACGGCCGGGGCGGGTGAGCGGTCGACGGCCGATCAGATCGTCCAGGAGCAGATAAAACCTCACGTGGACAATGATATTCGCAACGATTGGTTGGCGGCCATGCGCTCATCGCTCGCCGCGTTCGGGACTGCCTACGACATGGTGAACGACCGGATGGCTACCGCTCCCGTGGCGTACTTCGACATGCCCGGCGACCTCGGACCGGGTTGGCAACCGTCCCGGCCTGGGGCGCCGTCAGTTGCTTGGGCGCCGTCGACGGCTTCGGCGGCGACGCAACCGGCCGCTGCGCTTCCCGGCGTCGCGGCGGGCCCAATGCCCGCGCCGCCGGCTTCCATCCCGGCTGCGCCGTCGACGCCCGGTGCGCCACCGCTGTCCGACTTGGCGTCCGCGCCCGGAGATGCTTCGGCCTTGCCGACGGGAGCCGGCGGCCTGGGCGGACTTGGTGGACTCGGCGGGCTGGCCAGCCAGATTGTCGATGCAATGAGCGGTCTGCTGGGTTCGGTGACCGACGGGTTTGGCGATTCGGCGGGGCTTGACGATCCGGCGGGCAAAGATCCCTTCGGCGAAGACAGCTCCGATGACGATCCGTTTCACCCCGACGACCGCCATCACGGCGCCGACGATGAGCGTGATGCTGCCGACGCTGAAAAGACTGATGAGCCAAAGGAAGCCGTGCAGTCTCAGCCTGTCGGCGCTGCGCCGCCTGCCGACACGCCACCCCTGCCGGTTGACGGTCCGCCGCCCGCCAACGCTGCACCGCCCGCCGACGCAGCTGCCCCGGCGGTCACGCCCGCTCCCGCCGCCGCGCCGGCGCCGGCGGCCGAGGGGTCAACGCCGTGTGAGATTGCCGCAGACCAGGTTCCGCAGGCGGGGCAGTGACGTCTTAGGCGCCGCGCAGCTCGAGTACTTCTTCGACGAAGCGCACGGCCTCTTTCGGGTCGGCCGCCGCGGGGCTCACCAACAGCGTCGTGACGCCCGCCTCGGCGAAGGCGGCGATGCGTTCTTTGATGAAACCGCGTGGGCCGATCAGCGACATCCCGCGCACCAGCTCGTCGGGCACCAGGTCGATGGCCTCACTCTTGCGGCCAGACAGGTACAGCTCTTGGATCTTGTCCGCAACCTCTCCGTAGCCGTAGCGCGTCGCGAGGTTGTGATAGAAATTGCCTCCCTTGGCGCCCATGCCACCGATGTAGAGGCCCAGCTGCGGCTTAACCCAGGCCAGCCGATCCTCGACGTTGTCACCGATCGCCGTCGACGCGTGCACCATGATGTCCAGCGGCCCCAACGCCGGATCCCGTTTGGCGGTCCCGGCGGCCAGCGCTTCGCCCCAGACGGTGCTGGCCTTCTCCGGAAGGTAGAAGACCGGCTGCCAGCCCTCGGCGATCTCGGCGGTGAGCTCGACGTTCTTCGGGCCAAGCGAGGCGATCGTAATCGGAATACGTTCGCGCACAGGGTGATTGATCAGCTGCAGCGGTTTACCCAAACCGGTACCGCGATCCGCGGGTAGTGGCAGCTGGTAGTACTTGCCGTCGTATTGGACCCGCTCCCGGCGCCACACCTTCCGGCAGATCTCCACGACCTCGCGGGTGCGGCCGATCGGGGCGTCGAACTCGACGCCGTGAAACCCCTCCATCACCTGAGGCCCCGACGTTCCGATGCCCAGCCGGAATCGGCCGCCCGACACGAAATCCAGGCCCGCAGCGGTCATCGCCAGCAGCGACGGCGTGCGGATGTAGATGGGAACGACGCCAGTGGCCAATTCGACGGTGTTGGTCTTGGCGGCCAGATAGCCGAGCTGGCTGATGGCGTCGTAGGAATATGCCTCGGCCACCACGGCGATGTCGATCCCGGACTTCTCGAGTTCGACGATGCGGTCGACGGCTTCGTGGAAGCCGCCCGAATAGTCCAGGGCGATACCGATTCGCATGAACGCCACTTAATCACGGCGAGTGTGACGCGTGGCTGTGTGGTGCCCTGTCTGGAGTTCAGGGCCGTATGTAGCGGTTTGCTACACTTGTTACATATTGCTACAGATGGAGGAGGAATGGCTGACAGCGCTGGTCGGGTGACCCGCTTCGCCGCTGACCTGGTCGACAGCGCCGCGGCTGAGGGGGCGCGGCAGAGCCGTTCGGCCAAGCAGCAACTCGACCACTGGGCCCGGGTCGGGCGCTCAGTATCGAGCCAGCACTCCGCTGCACGTCGCCGGGTTGAGGCGGCACTGGCCGGGGACCTGGAACTGGGCGAGCTGAGTATCGAAGAAGGCGTCGTCTTCAACGCCGAAATCTCCGCGGCGATCCAAGAAAACCTCAACGAATCCCACTACGGGGAGCTCTTGGCCAAGCGTGGTGTCACCACTGTGGCCCTTAACCAGGCCGGCGAGATCGTCGAATACCGGCCCGATGGTGAGTCGGTGGTGTTGAGTTCCAAGCCGCGACCCAAACGACGCAAGAAGGTGAACGCCGGGGCCCGATGAACCGGCTCGACCTGGTCGTCGGCCCGAACGGAGCCGGCAAATCGACCTTCGTCGAACTCACCCTCGCTCGGCTGCTACCGAAAAGCGTTTTTGTCAATGCCGACGAGATAGCCAGGCAACGGTGGCCCAGCGACTCGGCCGCGCATTCCTATGAGGCCGCCCGGGTAGCCGCCGACACCAGGGCGAGGCTCATTGAGCTGCACCGATCGTTCATCGCCGAAACGGTGTTCTCCCACCCGTCCAAACTCGAGCTGATCGACAGCGCACACGCGGCGTCCTACACCATCGTTCTGCACGGACTGCTCGTTCCCGAAGAGCTGGCCGTCGAGCGGGTGAAGCACCGAGTCGCGGCGGGCGGGCACCAGGTGCCCGAGGACAAGATTCGTCAGCGGTACCAACGCCTTTGGCCATTGGTCGCCACCGCGATCACCCGGTGCGACTCCGCGACCCTCTATGACAACAGCGCACTCAAAGGACCTCGCATCGTCGCTGAGATGAGCGTTGGCCAGCTTGTCGGCGCGCCTACTTGGCCAGCGTGGACGCCAAGCACTTTGACGTCGCGCTGGCCCGCATAGGCGCGCTACTTCAGCAGCGCGACGATCTTCTCTTCGAGCGCGACGGGTGGCTCCTCGAGATCGACCGGAATCGTCTTGGGCAGTACTACATCTGGATCGGCGAAGTCGCGATACGTTTTGTCGCCGGCCAGCGTAGCGAGCAGATATCCGGTCAGCAGGGCACGAACCGACCGCTGGGTGCGGCGGTCGGAGTTGGGTAACCCGAACACCGATGCCAGTCGCCGGCCCTCGCCCAACCCCCTGGGTTCGGCCTTGCTGACGATGCGCAGCGTGGCCGAAGTCCACGCGCCAGAGAGCGCCAGCGCGTTGGCGTTCAACGTCTTTGAGTCTCCCGGTGCGGCGAGGATCAAGCCGGGCACCTTCAGCGACGTTGCCGGCTGTTCGGCCGGGGGAGCGGTGACGGCCGGGAACACCGCGGCCACCGCCGCCAGTGTGGTCGGCATTCCGGCCGCCGCGAATACGGCGGCCGAGGCCCCGAAACCATGGCCCACCACCCCGAGCTTGGCGGGGTGCACGCTGATGTTGCCCGGCCCAAGGCGTACACCGGCCACGATGTCGAGGGCGGTGCCGAGATCGGAAGCCGCATTGAGCACCGAAGGCGCCAGGCCCCGCTCGGTGTCGGGAGCGCCGGCCACGATGCCCCACGACGCGAGATGCTCAAGCAGACCCGCATAACGGGCCGTGCCGGTGAGCCAATCGTGACCGAAGGCGATGCCGGGAAGGTTCAGCCCCGATTCGGGGGTGTAGACCACGCCTGGCAAACCGGCAAAAGCCAGGTCACCACGCAAAACCCGGTGCGGGCCACGGCGGCTGAGGACGGCGACGAGCTTGCGGGTGCGGGCCACCCGTTGACGTTAGCGGGGATGGGTCCGATGCGTCCATGTGACGCCGTCCGAGTACCGCTGCCGCGGGCCGACCGGCCTGTCGGGGCGTTGGGGTTCCCGGACAAGGCCGGCAGGTCCGGCCTTGCGCCGGCGGGTGAAAAACCGCCTAGAGCGCCCACTCGATGCGGTTTGACCAGGGGTTTAGCGCCTGATCGCCTCGCCACAGGCCGGGCTGAATCTCCATCTGCACTACCCTGGTCATGATGTGCGGAATTGTCGGCTACGTGGGGCAGGCCCCTGCCTGCCAAGTCGTCATGGACGCACTGCGCCGCATGGAGTACCGCGGCTACGACTCGTCGGGCATCGCGCTCGTCGATGGCGACGGCAAACTGACCGTGCGCCGTCGCGCCGGCCGGCTGGAAAACCTGGACAAAGCGGTAGCCGAGATGTCGCCGGAGCACCTGCGCGGCACCACCGGCCTGGGCCACACCCGCTGGGCCACCCACGGCCGTCCGACCGACCGCAACGCCCACCCGCACCGCGATGCCGCCGGCAAGATCGCCGTCGTCCACAACGGCATCATCGAGAACTTCGCGACCCTGCGTCAGGAGCTGGAATCGGCCGGCGTCGAATTCGCCAGTGACACCGACACCGAGGTCGCCGTGCACATGGTCGCCCGCGCGTATCGCGAGGGTGAGACGGCCGGCGACTTCGCCGCGTCGGTGCTGGCGGCGCTGCGCTGGCTCGAGGGCCACTTCACTCTGGTGTTCGCCAACGCCGACGAGCCGGGCACCATCGTGGCGGCCCGACGGTCGACCCCGCTGGTGGTCGGTGTCGGTGACGGTGAGATGTTCGTCGGCTCCGACGTCGCCGCGTTCATTCCGCACACCCGCAACGCCGTCGAGCTCGGCCAGGACCAATGCGTGGTGCTCACCGCGGACGGCTACCGGATCACCGACTTCGACGGCAACGAAGACGTCGAATATCGCGAGTTCCATATCGATTGGGACTTGGCCGCCGCCGAAAAGGGTGGCTACGAGTACTTCATGCTCAAGGAGATCGCCGAGCAACCTGTCGCGGTCGCTGACACTCTGCTCGGCCATTTCGTGAACGGCCGCATCGTGCTCGATGAGCAACGGCTCTCCGATCAGGAACTGCGCGAGGTCGACAAGGTATTCGTGGTCGCCTGCGGCACCGCGTATCACTCCGGGCTGCTGGCGAAGTATGCGATCGAGCACTGGACGCGCTTGCCGGTGGAAGTCGAGCTGGCCAGCGAATTCCGGTACCGGGACCCGGTTTTGGACCGCAGCACGCTGGTGGTGGCCATCTCGCAGTCCGGTGAAACCGCGGACACGCTGGAAGCGGTCCGGCACGCCAAGGCGCAGAAGGCCAAGGTGCTGGCGATCTGCAACACCAACGGCTCGCAGATCCCGCGCGAGTGCGACGCGGTGCTCTACACCCGCGCCGGGCCGGAGATCGGTGTGGCCTCGACGAAGACCTTCCTGGCTCAGATCACCGCCAACTACCTGGTCGGCCTGGCGCTGGCGCAGGCCCGCGGCACCAAGTACCCCGACGAGGTCGAGCGCGAATACCGTGAGCTGGAAGCGATGCCGGATTTGGTGTCCCGGGTGCTCGCGACGATCGGGCCGGTATCCGCGCTGGCTCAACGCTTCGCCCAATCCTCGACGGTGCTGTTCCTGGGTCGCCATGTCGGCTACCCAGTGGCGCTGGAAGGCGCGCTGAAGCTCAAGGAACTGGCCTACATGCACGCCGAGGGTTTTGCCGCCGGCGAGCTCAAGCACGGCCCGATCGCCCTGATCGAGGACGACCTGCCGGTCATCGTCGTCATGCCCTCGCCCAAGGGATCGGCCACGCTGCACGCCAAGCTGATGTCCAACATCCGCGAGATTCAGACCCGCGGTGCGGTGACCATCGTGATTGCCGAAGAGGCTGACGACACGGTGCGGCCCTACGCAGACTACTTGATCGAAATCCCTTCGGTATCAACACTTCTGCAGCCTCTACTGTCGACCATCCCGCTTCAGGTGTTCGCCGCGGCGGTGGCCCAGGCGCGCGGCTACGACGTCGACAAACCGCGAAACCTGGCGAAGTCGGTCACAGTTGAATAGCCGGCGCTCGAGACTCGGCATCGCCGGTGTCGTGCTGCTCGTTGCGGCCTATGTCGTCTCGATCGCGCTCTACATCGGCAGCGGTATGGGCCACCGCAATGTGGCGGTTCGCGGTTTCACGGCGCCCGATGTTCCCAAGGTGACCATCGATGTGCAAGAAGTTCAGACGAACAACAGTCTGCTTATCGCCGACGTCAGCGTTGCGCCCGGACCCTCGATGCTGGACCCGCAAACCCACAGCCTCAAGGAAGACCTCACCATCGCGGTCACCTCCGCGGTGACGGCCAGCAAGCGCACATGGCCGAAAGGCACACTGCCCGACGTGTTTCGCGTATCGCTGGCGGTGGCCGGCGAAGTCGCGGAATGGCCCTTCGACGAATACCATTCGGGGCCCATCGTCGCCGAACTCTTGTCCGGCTCGTCGAACCTGCGGCTGGCGGCGACGGTCACCTTGGTCGACCGCATCCTGGGCTGGGATATCGAGGTGAATCGCCTCGACGAAGCCGATCTGGTCAGCCCCTATCAAGTGGACGTGATGCGGGCGCCGAGCACCGTGGCGTTCGGGGTCGTCATCCTCGCCGTGCTGATCGCACTTGCAGCCTTCGGCGCGTTCGTCGCGGTGCAAACGGTGCGGGATCGACGGCAATTCCAGCCACCGATGACGACGTGGTACGCGGCCATGCTGTTCGCGGTGGTGCCGCTGCGAAATGCGCTGCCCGACGCGCCTCCATTCGGAAGCTGGATCGACATCACGATCGTGCTCTGGGTGATCGTCGTCCTGGTGATCTCGATGGGGCTCTATATCTCGTGCTGGTGGCGGCATCTGCGGCCCGAACCCGAACAGCCCGCCGCTCTCGAGTAGCAGGGCCGCGATCGGATTGCTGGTGGCGAACCGTGAGAGAACACGCGCACAAGCCGACTTAGCTTCTGGCAATGGCGCGTAGCACGGGTTTACTATCTGTGGCCGGGCTCGCATCTCAGGCAACCCAGTCAACGGGGAGGCAATCTTGTCGTCGCGCGGCGTCGCTGGGGGCAATCGTCTGACGAAAGTTTCGATGCTTGGCCTGGTGGTCTTTTTCGTTGCCGCGTACATCACCACGATCGCGCTCTACGCCAGATCCGGTTGCGGCTGCCCGCTTCAACTCACCCAGGGCGCACCGGCGGCCGACGGGACCACGGTGACGATCGACTTCCTCGAACTTCAATCGATGCAGGGCGCGCTGCACGCCAACGTCACTATCACCCCCGGGCCCGGGCTGGTGGATCCGGTAACCCGTGGTCTGAACGCAGACCTCGCTGTCGTGGTCCACTCCGCCGTCACACCGAGCAAGCGCTCCTGGACAAAAGGAATGCTGCCCGGCGAGTACCCCGTCCCGCTGACCATCAGTGGTGACCCCTCGCAGTGGCCGTTCGATGCTTTTCAGTCCGGGCCAATCACGGTTGACCTGATCTATGGCTCCCAGCGACCCGAACAGGTGCCGGTCAAATTCGTCGACCGCGTTTCCGGCTGGGCACTTGCCGTGGCCGGCGCCGGCAGCCCGCAGTCGCCGTACCGAGTGGAACTGCGGCGGTCGCCCAGCATTGCGGCGTTCGCGGCCGTCGTCATCGTGGTGATGCTCGCGCTCGCCGGGGCTGCTTCCTTCGTCGCCATTCAGACGGCGCGCAACCGTCGAAAATTCCAGCCGCCGATGACAACGTGGTATGCGGCAATGCTGTTCGCGGTGATACCGCTGCGAAATGCGCTGCCCGACGCACCCCCGATCGGATCGTGGGTTGACGTCACAATCACGCTGTGGGTCATCGTCACCTTGGTGATGTCGATGCTGCTCTACGTCTATTGCTGGTGGCGGCACCTAAGACCCGAACCGGAAAATTCGGCATAAAGTCTGCCGAAACGACCGGGCATGCGAAAGTTGACGCCGTGGCGGATGGATCGGTGCAGGCGAGACTGCGGAGCCTGGCGCTCGCGGTCTGGCATTTTGTCAGCGGTGCACCGTTAACCTACGGCTGGCTGTTGGTCCTGATGGCTACGACGATCGTCCAAAACCAGCTGTCCGGGCGGCAATTGCACTCGGTTTTACTGCACCGCTCCACCAACATTCACGAGTTGGGAACCGATCCGCTCGCGGTGCTGTTTTCCAGCCTGCTGTGGATCGACGGCAAAAGCCTGGAGCCCTATCTGCTGCTGTTCACCCTGTTTCTCGCGCCGGTTGAACACTGGCTCGGCCACCTCAATTGGCTCGTCGTCGGATTGACCAGTCACATCCTTGCGACGTATATCAGCGAAGGCATCCTGTACTTCGCGATCGAGGAACACGACGCATCCGAACGGCTGGTGCTCTCGCGCGATATCGGGGTCAGCTATTTCCTTGCCGGCATTATGGCCGTGCTGACTTATCGCATCGTGCGACCGTGGCGCTGGCTTTATCTCGGCGTGCTGCTCGTCATCTTCGGCTTCCCGCTGATCACGATGAGCCGGCACGGCATCAACTTCACCGCGATAGGTCACTTCACGTCGATCCTCATCGGACTCTGCTTCTATCCGATGGCCCGCGCCAAGCAGGATCAGCCATGGAGTCCGGCGCGGGTCAGGGCCGCTTTCCGGCGATACCGTTACGGGTAATTTGCACGGCGAAGTGCTCGGTGGCACGCTACGCGCTGACCGGTGACGCGACTCGGAAGGCTGAAACGATGGGACAGGTGCGCGAGGTCTACGGCGCGTCACTGTCCCCGGATGCAACCGCGTTCGCCCACATCGTCGACGACGGCGGCTATCCCCGCGCGGTGCAACGCTTTTTGCGCGGTTGGCGGGCCAGCTCTTCGCGCAATGTTGAGCTCCCGGTCGAGGGTCCGGTCTCTCGCGTCATCCACTCCGCGGACGGCCAGTGGCTGGCATGTGAGGTGACGCCGGACGGGAGCGGATCTCGCAGCCAAATCTGGTTGGTCACCACCGATCCCGATGATCGAATGGCCCGGCGCATCGACGACCAAGAGGCCGGGACCGCTGAGCTGATCGCGTGGGACGGCACCCTGGTGGCGGCGATCCTGACCGGTGAGGACGGGGTCGGGCGGTCCTGCCTGATCGATCCGGCAGACGGTCGCCACATCGTGCTGGACAGCCGATCCGGCGGCCGGCTGGTCGACGCCTGGGCCGGGGCGGCACTGATTCGGGTCGGCCCGCGTGGCTACCACGAAATGATCATGCTGTTCGGAGAGACCGAAATCGCCTTGCTGCCTTCCGATCCCGGATCCACGACCGCGGACGGGATCATTCTGGACGACCACCAGCCCCGTCGGCTGCGCTACGGACTCACCGGCGAGCAGACGAAGCTGTACAACCCGGGTGTCGGCGCGGACGGATACGTACGGGCACTGATCCGCAGTGACCATGGCTGCGAGCACGCCCGCCTGCTGGAAGTGACCGTCACGCTGGACGGCGTCAAATACTCCGTAGTGGCCGAGCGTCCGGACTGCGATCTCGCCGAGTTCGCCGTCAGCGACGACCTGTCCACCGTCGCGCTACTGTGGAACCTGCAGGGCCGCAGCGAATTACAGATTCTGGAATACTCCGATTACACGCTGACAGCGCCCATTGGATTGCCCGGGCCCCTCGCGCGCGAGCTGTCGATCAGTGCCGGTGGCTCGATGGTCGCGATGACCGTCGAGGGACCCGCCCTGCCGCGAATCGTTGAATTGGTGGACCCGCGTTCGCGCGAATGGGAAGTCGTCGACACCGAACGCGACCGCGGCGCGGAGATCCCCGGTATCTTCGCCCAGTCGCAATCGATTACGGCGCGCGACGGGCTGAGCCTGAATGCCTGGCTGTATCGCCCGATGGAAGCCAGCGCTCCGGCGGGCGCGGTCGTGTTCCTGCACGGCGGTCCCGAGGGTCAGGCCCGGCCCGGTTACAACGACATCTTTGCGCAACTGGTCAACGACGGGTTCAGCGTGCTTGCACCGAATGTCCGCGGCTCCGGGGGTTTTGGAAGGACTTTCGTCCACGCCGACGACAAGGAAAAGCGGTTCGCCGCCATCGATGACGTCGCCGACTGCGTGCGATTCCTGGTGGACAGCGGCCTCGCCGACCCGCGCCGCGTTGCCTGCGCGGGCTGGTCATACGGCGGCTACCTGACACAGGCGGCGCTGACGTTTCATCCCGCATTGTTCGCAGCAGGAATCAGCATTTGCGGAATGAGTGACCTGAGCACGTTCTATCGCAACACCGAACCGTGGATCGCGGACTCCTCTTATCCCGAGTACGGCCACCCCATTGGCGACCGCGAACTACTCGAGCAGTTGTCGCCGTTGCGGCGGGTCGATGCGTTGGTGGCCCCGTTGTTGGTGGTGCACGGGGCCCATGACACCAATGTGCCGGTCAGCGAATCGGAACAGATCGTCGAGGCGCTGCGCAACGTTGGTCGCCGCGTTCACTACCTGCTGTTCAGCGACGACGGACATGAGATCGTCAAGCGC
Source organism: Mycobacterium montefiorense (assembly GCF_025823255.1). Taxonomy (NCBI): domain Bacteria; kingdom Bacillati; phylum Actinomycetota; class Actinomycetes; order Mycobacteriales; family Mycobacteriaceae; genus Mycobacterium; species Mycobacterium montefiorense. Next base: position 93,272 of record NZ_JACKVL010000009.1, read on the forward strand.
GAGAACCGCGCGGCGCTGGCCACGGCGATGAGCGAGTGGCTGACCGTGGCATTCGACGCCAGCGCCGTTTCGCCGCCGTCTCGCGCGGTGCGCGAAGTCGGCAACGCTTAGCTTCGCGTGGCGGTGACGTAGTGCATCGCCGACAGCGTCTCTTCCTTGTCGACCGGCCCGGCGGGCCTGGGCGGCAGCGAAAGACCGTAATTCGCAGCCAATTCCGGCACCGTGGCGGCGAATGTCGTCCAGCCGTGCGAGCTCAGGTAGTCGACCACGTCGTTGCGGTCGCCGGCATACCAGAGATCCGTCATCTCGATGTCGAAGCCGTGCTCGCGCCACTGCTCGGTGACTACCCGGATCCGGTCGGCCATCATGGCGCCCAGGCCCACCATCCCGGAGTCGCCGTTGTCGTCGACCGTGGCGGGATCCAGCTCGCCGCCGGCCAGCCGGGTGAAGGAGTTCACGCCGACCGCGCGCACCAGCGGTTCGGCAAACGGGTCGTGGATCAGTGGGTTGGGCGCACGGCCGGCCAGCGCGCGTCCCACCGCGACGCCGGTTGCGGTGGCTCCCACGCCATTTGCCAGGTCTCAGGTGTCGTCGTCCGTCCGCGTCATCGTCCCTCCATTTGCCGCTACAGCCGAATGTACGGACGGCTCCTTGACGCGTGCTGTGCGCAAACACAGATGAGCATGGAATGCTGAATTCGATGCGGCATTACTACTCCGTAGATGCGATCCGCGACGCCGAAGCACCGCTGCTGGCCAGCCTGCCCGATGGCGCCCTGATGAAGCGCGCCGCCTTCGGGCTGGCCACCGAGATCATCGGTGAGCTGAGGACCCGCACCGGCGGGGTCGCGGGCCGCCGGGTGTGTGCGGTCGTCGGGTCGGGCGACAACGGTGGTGACGCACTGTGGGCGGCCGCTTTCCTGCTGCGCCGCGGCGCGGCGGCGGACGCGATATTGCTCAGTCCGGACCGCATCCACCCCAAGGGACTGGCAGCCTTCCGGAAGGGCGGCGGCCGCATCGTGGAGAGCGTCTCGCCGACAACCGATCTCGTCATCGACGGCGTGGTCGGCATCTCCGGCTCCGGTCCGCTGCGGCCGGCGGCGGCTGAGGTATTCGCGGCTGTCGATGCGCAGGGAATCCCGGTGGTCGCCGTCGACCTCCCCAGCGGTATCGACGCGGCGACCGGCGCGATCAGCGGCCCCGCGGTGCACGCCGTGTCGACCGTCACGTTCGGCGGCCTCAAGCCCGTACACGCGCTCGCCGACTGCGGCGACATCACGATGGTCGATATCGGGCTGGATCTCGCCGAAACCGACGTGCTGGGTTTCCAGGCCGGCGACGTCGCGGCCCGCTGGCCGGTTCCGGGTGCGCACGACGACAAGTACACGCAGGGGGTGACCGGCATCCTGGCCGGCTCGTCGACGTATCCGGGCGCCGCCGTGCTGTGCACCGGCGCCGCGGTAGCGGCCACCTCGGGCATGGTCCGTTACGCGGGCAGCGCGCACAGCCAGGTGCTCGCGGTATGGCCCGAGGTCATCGCGACGCCCACCCCTGCGGCGGCCGGCCGGGTGCAGGCGTGGGTTGTCGGTCCGGGGCTGGGCACCGATGAGGCGGGTGCCGCCGCGTTGTGGTTCGCGCTGGGCACCGACCTGCCCGTGCTGGTGGACGCCGACGGGCTGACCATCCTGGCCGCGCACCCCGACCTGGTGGCCAACCGCCGGGCGCCGACACTGCTGACACCGCACGCCGGTGAATTCGCCCGGCTGGCGGGCGCCGCGCCCGGCGACGACCGGATCTCGGCCTGCCGCAAGCTCGCCGACACGTTCGGCGCCACCGTGCTGCTCAAGGGAAATGTCACCGTCATCGCGGACCCCGGTGGCCCGGTCTACCTGAATCCGGCTGGGCAGTCCTGGGCGGCGACCGCCGGGTCGGGCGACGTGCTGTCGGGAATGATCGGCGCGCTGCTGGCGGCGGGACTACCGCCGGCCGAGGCCGCCGCTGCCGGCGCGTTCGTTCACGCCCACGCCGCCGCGCTCTCGGCCGCCGACCCGGGCCCGGGCGAGGCACCCACCTCGGCGTCACGAATCGCCGGCCACATCCGCGCCGCCCTAGCCTCCCTTTAACAGCTCACGAGAGGATCCGCCATGACCGGCAGCCATCCATCCGTTCCCGGGCACTCGATCGCCCCGGCTTACACCGGCCGGCTGTTCACCGCACCGGTACCCGCGCTGCGGCTGCCGGAGGAATCGATGGATCCGGATGCCGCCTACCGCTTCATCCACGACGAGCTGATGCTCGACGGCAGCTCGCGGCTGAACCTGGCCACCTTCGTCACCACCTGGATGGATCCCCAGGCCGGGCGACTGATGGCCGAGACCTTCGACAAGAACATGATCGACAAGGACGAGTACCCCGCGACCGCGGCCATCGAGCAGCGCTGCGTGTGCATGGTGGCCGACCTCTTTCACGCCGAGGGCCTGCGCGACGACGACCCGTCCAGCGCGACCGGGGTATCCACCATCGGGTCCAGCGAAGCGGTGATGCTGGGCGGGCTCGCGATGAAATGGCGCTGGCGCGAGAAGGTCGGCAAAGACTGGAAGGGCCGCACCCCGAACCTGGTGATGGGCTCCAACGTCCAGGTGGTCTGGGAGAAGTTCTGCCGCTACTTCGACGTCGAACCGCGCTACCTGCCGATGGAGGAGGGGCGCTACGTGATCACGCCCGAGCAGGTCCTCGACGCCGTCGACGAGGACACCATCGGCGTGGTGGCGATCCTGGGCACCACCTACACCGGCGAGCTCGAACCCGTCGCCGAGATCTGCGCGGCGTTGGACAAGCTGGCGGCCGGCAGCGGCGTGGACGTTCCGGTGCACGTCGACGCGGCCAGCGGCGGATTCGTGGTGCCGTTTCTGCACCCCGAGCTCAAATGGGACTTCCGGCTGCCCCGGGTGGTGTCCATCAACGTCAGCGGCCACAAGTACGGGCTGACCTACCCGGGTGTCGGGTTCGTCGTCTGGCGCAGCAACGAGTACCTGCCCGAGGACCTGGTGTTCCACGTGAACTACCTGGGCGGCGACATGCCGACGTTCACGCTGAACTTCTCCCGCCCCGGCAACCAAGTGGTCGGCCAGTATTACAACTTCCTGCGGCTGGGCCGTGAGGGCTACACCCAGGTCATGCAGACGCTGTCGTCGACCGCGCGCTGGCTGGCCGAGCAGCTGCGCGTCGGCGACCATTGCGAGCTGATCTCGGACGGTTCGTCGATCCCGGTGGTCAGCTTCCGGCTCGCTCGCGACCGCGGATACACCGAGTTCGACGTCTCCCACGAGCTGCGCGGCTACGGCTGGCAGGTGCCCGCCTACACGATGCCCGACAACGCGACGGACGTATCGGTGCTGCGCATCGTGGTGCGCGAGGGTCTGTCCGCCGACTTGGCCCGAGCGCTGCACGACGACGCCCGCACCGCCCTGGCCTCGCTGGACAAGCTGAAACCGGGCGGGCACTACAGCAACGAACATTTCGCGCACTAGCTTTGTGAGCGCAGACTCTTGGGTATAGCCAGTTCCGTACTGCGGGACGACAGGAGGCGGGCGTGAGCGGCGAGGTCAGCGAAGGCAAGGACGCGGGCCAGCGGGTTAATTGGCCGGGGACGGCCGCGACTGGGGCGGAATCCACCGAACTTAGAGAGGTGGACCTTGTCGAGCTGGCGCTGGAGTCCTATAGCGCCGAGATACATCCGGCCCACGACCAGATCGATCTGGAGACTTATGGTGGCGGATTCGATCTCACCAGGCGCGCCACCGCACCGAGGCTACGGGTGGGCGCGGACAAGTGGTTCAACCTGCTTTGGCTGATCCCGATCGGCTTCGCGCTACTGGTTGCGGCGGTGGCGATCGGCAAGGGCCTGCACAACATGCCGGCGGTGCAGGCATTCATCCAGCGGTACCCCGGCACAGATAGTCGCGGTGTCAGCCCTGGCATGCATGCCTGGGAAGGGTGGACACACTTTTTCAATCTGTTCCTGATGACCTTCATCATTCGGTCCGGGATTCAGATTCTGTGTGACCATCCGCGGCTGTACTTCAGCCGCAACTGCACCCCGGGTAAGGACGAGTGGCTGCGAGTGGGGCCGCCGGTGCCGGAGGGATATTGGACCGCCAACGATGACACCGTCGCCTTGCCGGGACAGTTCGGCCTGCCCGGCTTCCGGCACTCCATCGGGCTGGCGCGCTGGTGGCATCTCGGAGCTGACGTGCTGTGGCTGCTCAACGGGCTGGTTTTCTACGTGCTGCTGTTCACCACCGGGCAGTGGCGTCACCTCGTGCCGACGAGCTGGGACGTCTTCCCCAACGCCGCGTCGGTGGCGATCCAGTACCTGTCGCTGGACTGGCCGACCACCGACAACGGTTGGGTTGCCTACAACGGTTTGCAATTGCTGGCTTATTTCACGGTGGTCTTCGTCGCGGCGCCGGCAGCGCTGATCACCGGATTGGGGATGTCTCCGGCGCTGTCGATGCGTCTGACGGTCATCAGCAAGCGATTGAGCATCCAGGCCGCGCGCTCGCTGCACTTCCTGGTGCTGTTATTTTTCATCTTCTTCATCGTCGTGCACGTCACGTTGGTGTTCGCCACGGAGGCATTGCGCAACCTCAACCACATGTTTGCCGCGAGTGACGACAACGGTTGGGTGGGCTTTGGCGTGTTCGTCATCGCCATGGTGGTGACGGCCGTGGGCTGGGTGGCGGCCACCCCGTTCACCATTCGCCACCCCCGGGTAGTGCAGCGGGTCGGAGACGCGCTGATCGGACCCCTGCAGCGAGTGCTGGAAAGGATGAATCCGGAACCTGGCGCCTTCACCGAGAAGGACATCTCGTCCTACTTCTGGCACAACGGCCGCTTACCCGACACCGTCGAGTACAAGGACCTGGAGGCGAACGGCTTCCGCGATTGGCGACTGCGGGTATACGGCCTCGTCGAAAACCCCAGGCAGTTCTCGCTCGACGAGCTAAAGGCGCTGAACTACCACGACCAGATCACGCAACACTTCTGTATCCAGGCCTGGTCGGGCGTCGCCAAATGGGGCGGTATCTCGATGCAGGCGATCATGGACATCGTCAAGCCACGACCAGAAGCGAAATGGGTGGCGTTCTACTCGATGGGCCTCGGTGCCACCGGCGGCATCTACTACAACGTGCATCCGATCGAGCAGATGAGCCATCATCTGACGATGCTGGCCTACAGCATGAACGACGAACCACTGAGCTATGGTCACGGCGCACCCTTGCGGCTGCGCAACGAATTGCAGCACGGCTTCAAGCAAGTCAAGTGGATCAAAGGGATCGAGTTTCTCGCTCATTACTCCGAAATCGGGAGCGGGTATGGCGGTTACAGCGAGGACCACAAGTACTTCGGGCGCCACCAGACGATCTGAGCGGCCACGGGATCAGTGTGCTCGGGAGGTTCTGGGACAATGGCGTCCGTGGCAGCTACGCCGATATCCCTGACACCGGGCATCCTCGCCGAGGCCCTGGTGGACCTGGGGGCAATCGCGCACAACGTCCGAGTGCTGCGTGAACACGCCGGTTCTGCGCAGGTGATGGCTGTCGTCAAGGCCGACGGCTATGGCCACGGCGCCATCCGTGTTGCCCACACCGCATTGGCGGCCGGCGCCGCCGAGCTGGGTGTGGCCACCGTCGACGAAGCCTTGGCGCTGCGCGCGGACGGAATCACCGCGCCGGTGCTGGCCTGGCTACATCCGCCCGGCATCGACTTCGGGCCCGCGGTGATGGCCAACGTGGAGATCGCCGTGTCCTCGGCGCGCCAGCTCGACGAGCTGCTGGATGCCGTGCACCGAACCGGCCGCACCGCAACGGTGAGCATCAAGGTCGACACCGGGCTGAATCGCAACGGTGTGGCCCCGGGCCAGTACGCAGCGATGCTGACCGCGGTGCGCCAGGCTGTCGCCGACGAGACGATCCGGGTGCGGGGACTGATGTCGCACATGGTGTTCGCTGACCAGCCGGACAACTCCGTCAATGACGTTCAAGCGCAACGGTTCAGCGAGATGCTTGCCCAGGCGCGCGAGCGGGGGGTGCAATTTGAGATTGCCCACCTGTCGAGTTCGTCCGCCACGATGTCTCGTCCCGACCTGGCCTTTGACATGGTGCGGCCCGGGATCGCGGTGTACGGGCTGAGCCCCGTTCCTGAGCTCGGCGATATGGGCCTGATACCGGCGATGACGGTGAAATGTGCTGTCGCATTGGTGAAGTCGATTCGTGCCGGCGAAGGCGTGTCTTACGGACACACCTGGATCGCGAAACGCGACACCACCGTGGCGTTGCTGCCCATTGGATACGCCGACGGTGTCTTCCGATCCCTCGGTGGACGCCTCGACGTGCTGATCAACGGCAGACGACGCCGCGGCGTGGGGCGGATCTGCATGGATCAATTCCTCGTCGACCTCGGTCCCGGCCCCCTCGATGTGGCAGAAGGCGACGAGGCGATTCTGTTCGGTCCCGGCACCAGTGGCGAGCCCACCGCTCAGGACTTGGCCGATCTGCTCGGCAGCATCCACTACGAAGTGGTCACCAGTCCGCGGGGGCGGATCGTCAGGACCTATCGCGAGGCCGGAACCGTTGAGCGATGAGGAAACTCGCCGGCGCCAGCGGGGGAGGGTCTGGCTTGCTGGAGGTGCGGGGCTGACCGCGGTTGCCACCATCGTGGGCGCCTCGGTCCGCCGGTCGATGACGCAACGCGTCACCCTGATCGAAGATCCTTACGCCGATGAGGATTTCGAGCAGTTGGACTGCGATCGCAGCTATGTGGTGACCACGCCCGACGGCGTGCCGCTGGCGGTCCGCGAAGTCGGTCCGCTGGACGCCCCGCTGACCATGGTCTTCGTGCACGGATTCTGTCTGCGGATGGGGTCGTTCTATTTTCAGCGCAAGCGGCTCGCCGAGAAATGGGGTCCGCGAGTGCGCATGGTGTTCTATGACCAGCGCGGGCACGGGCGTTCCGGGGAGGCCTCGCCGGAGACTTACACGTTGACTCAGCTGGGCCAGGATCTGCAAAGCGTGCTGACCGAGGTCGCGCCGCGCGGGGTGATCGTGTTGGTCGGCCACTCGATGGGCGGGATGACGGTGTTGTCGCACGCCCGGCAGTACCCCGCCCAGTACGGCGGCCGGATCGTCGGCGCGGCGCTGATTTCCTCTGCGGCCGAAGGCGTTACCCGATCACCGCTGGGTGAGATACTGAAAAACCCTGCGGTGGAGGCACTTCGATTCACCGCACGGTCGGCCCCTAAGCTGATGCACCGCGGCCGCAATGTGTCCCGGTCGCTGATCGGCCCGATTCTGCGGGCCGCCTCCTACAGCGATCTACATGTCAGCCGCAGCCTGGACGCGTTCTCCCAGCGGATGATGAACGGCACCCCGATTCCCACCCTGGTGGGCTTCCTGCGCGCCCTGGAAACCCACGACGAAACCGCCGGGCTGTGGACGCTACTGCGGGTCCCGACCATGATCGCTTGCGGCGACCACGATCTGATCACGCCGGACGAGTACTCGAGAAAGATGGCGGCCTCGCTGCCGCGATCGGAGCTGGTCATCGTCGGCGGGGCCAGCCACCTGGCCCTGCTGGACAAGCCCGAGGCCATAAATGAGGGCCTGGTACGGCTGATCAATCGGGCCACTCCAGGCAAAATGACCCTGTGGTACCAGCGGACCCGAGTACGGTTGCGGCGCCGTGGCTGAGCTGAGACTGGGATCGGGCACGGCCAGCTGCGAGCGCGTCCAGGACACCATTGCGCTCGGCTCGCAGTTGGGGCAGCAGCTGCGCGCCGGCGACGTCGTGGTGCTCTCCGGTCCACTCGGAGCCGGAAAGACCTTGCTGGCCAAGGGGATTGCTGCGGCGATGGATGTCGACGGTCCAGTCACCTCGCCGACGTACGTGTTGGCCCGGGTGCACCCGCCGCGACAGGCGGGTACACCGGCGATGATTCACGTCGACGTATACCGGCTGCTAGACCACCAGGGCACCGACCTGCTGGGCGAACTCGACTCGCTGGACCTCGACACCGATCTCGAGGACGCTGTCGTGGTGGTGGAATGGGGCGAGGGCCTTGCCGAACGCCTTTCCGAACGTCACCTCGACATCCGGCTGGAGCGGGTCAGCGGATCCGACGTGCGGATCGCAACCTGGGAATGGGGCCGCTCGTGAGCCTGATCCTGACGCTGGATACCTCCACGCCGGCGGTGACGGCGGGCATTGTGCGGCTGCCCGATCACGCCGTCCTGGCCCAGCAGGTCACCGTCGACGCCCGGGCGCACGCCGAACGGCTCACTCCCAACGTGCTCGGCGCGCTCGCCGAAGCCGCAGCGACGATGGGTGACCTCGATGCCGTCGTGGTCGGCTGCGGCCCCGGGCCGTTCACGGGATTGCGGGCCGGGATGGCTAGCGCCGCGGCGTACGGGCATGCGCTGGGCATCCCGGTGCACGGCGTGTGCAGCCTGGACGCCATTGGCGTGCTGACCACTGGGGAGGTGCTGGTGGTCACCGACGCCCGCCGTCGCGAGGTCTATTGGGCGCGCTACCGCGACGGAGTCCGCACCGACGGCCCGGCCGTTAACGCGCCCGCCGACGTCGACCCCGGAGCGGCCGAAGCAGTCGCCGGCTCACCCGAGCATTCCGCGCTGTTCGGCCTGCCGCTGCGCGAGCCCGTGCACCCGACACCGGCCGGACTAGCGGCCGCGGTGTCCGACTGGTCCGCCGACCCGGCGCCGCTGGTGGCGCTGTATCTGCGCCGGCCCGACGCCAAGCCGCTGGCGACCCGCCAATGACCGCCGGCAGCGAGCCGGTGACGATCGGTGACTTGAACCGCGCCGACGCGCAGCGGTGCGCGCAGCTGGAAGCTGCGCTGTTCGACGGCGACGACCCCTGGCCTGCGGTAGCGTTCTGCCGCGAATTGGCTAGTGCCCACAACCATTACGTCGGCGCGCGCACCGCGAGCACGCTCGTCGGCTACGCGGGCATCTCCAGGCTGGGCCGCAAACCGCCGTTCGAGTACGAGGTGCACACCATCGGCGTCGACCCGGCCTACCAGGGCCAGGGCATCGGCCGCCGGCTACTCGCCGACTTGCTCGAGTTCGCCGAAGGCGGCGTCGTCTACTTGGAAGTGCGCACCGACAACGAGGCGGCTCTTACGCTGTACCGCAGCATGGGTTTCGAGCAGATCGGCCTGCGCAAGCGCTATTACCGAATCAGCGGTGCGGATGCGTACACGATGCGGAGGCTGGCCTTGTGACTCACATTTTGGCCATCGAAACCTCTTGCGACGAAACAGGAGTCGGCATCGCGCGGCTCGACTCCGATGGCACCGTCACGCTGCTGGCCGACGAGGTGGCGTCCAGCGTCGACGAGCATGTGCGGTTCGGTGGCGTGGTCCCCGAAATCGCGTCCCGCGCACACCTGGAAGCCCTCGGCCCGGCCATGCACCGCGCGCTGTCGACCGCAGGCCTGGTGCGGCCGGACATCGTCGCGGCCACCATCGGACCCGGGCTGGCCGGCGCCTTGTTGGTAGGAGTGGCTGCGGCCAAAGCGTATTCGGCCGCGTGGGGCGTGCCGTTCTATGCGGTGAACCATCTGGGCGGGCACCTGGCCGCCGATGTGTACGAACACGGGCCGCTGCCCGAGTCGGTGGCACTGCTGGTGTCCGGCGGACACACGCACCTGCTGCACGTGCGTTCGCTCGGTGAGCCGATCGTCGAGCTGGGCAGCACGGTCGACGACGCCGCGGGCGAGGCCTACGACAAGGTGGCGCGGCTGCTGGGTCTGGGCTATCCGGGCGGCAAGGTGCTCGACGACCTGGCCCGCACCTGCGGCCGGGACGCCGCGGAGATCCCTGTGTTCCCGCGCGGCATGACCGGCCCGCGAGATGACCCGTTCACGTTCAGCTTCTCCGGGCTCAAGACCGCCGTCGCGCGGTATGTGGAGGGCAATCCGGACGCGCAGTCGACCGACATCGCCGCCGGGTTTCAGGAGGCCGTCGCCGACGTGCTGACGCGCAAGGCGGTGCGCGCGGCCACCGGGCTCGGCGTGCAGACCTTGCTGATCGCCGGGGGAGTGGCCGCCAACTCGCGGCTGCGGGAGCTGGCGACGCAGCGCTGTGCCGAAGCCGGCCTGACGCTGCGTATCCCCAGGCCACGGCTCTGTACCGACAATGGGGCGATGATCGCGTCGCTCGCCGCGCACCTGGTTGCCGCGGGTGCGGCGCCGTCGCCGCTGGACGTGCCCAGCGACCCGGGGCTGCCGGTGGTAAAAGCCCAGGTGAGCTGAGCTCAGAGCGTAAATACGCGGGAAGCAGCAGGGCGGTCTTGAGTGCTAGCACTCTCGTGTATAGAGTGCTAGGTGGCAATCGGACGATCCCCTGTGTCGGCTCCCGCGACGACGGCTCAAGGGCCCAGCCGAATGCCGAATCATCTGGTAATTGGACGGTTCGGGCAACCCCTGGATCGACCGCCAACTCCAGTCCGGGCGAGCGTCCCGGACCCGATCCAAATAGTGGAGGGCTCCAATCGTGGCGAAGGTGAAGATCAAGCCACTCGAGGACAAGATTCTCGTGCAGGCCAACGAGGCCGAAACCACGACCGCGTCCGGTCTGGTTATTCCTGACACCGCCAAGGAGAAGCCGCAAGAAGGCACCGTCGTCGCAGTCGGCCCCGGCCGGTGGGACGAGGACGGCGACAAGCGGATCCCGCTGGACGTGTCGGAAGGTGACACCGTCATCTACAGCAAGTACGGCGGCACCGAGATCAAGTACAACGGCGAGGAGTACCTGATCCTGTCGGCACGTGACGTGCTGGCTGTCGTATCCAAGTAAAGAACCGTGTCCCGCCCCGGCGATCCCCGTGTGCAAGCACGGGTGATTTCCGGGGCGGCATGCGTTTAAAGGAGCCTGATGAGCAAGCTGATTGAGTACGACGAAACCGCTCGCCGCGCGATGGAGGCGGGCGTGAACAAGCTCGCCGACACGGTGCGCGTCACGCTGGGCCCCCGCGGCCGGCATGTGGTGCTGGCCAAGGCGTTTGGCGGTCCCACTGTGACGAACGACGGCGTGACCGTCGCGCGGGAGATCGACCTGGAAGACCCGTTCGAGAACTTGGGTGCCCAGTTGGTGAAGTCGGTGGCCACCAAGACCAACGACGTCGCCGGCGACGGCACCACCACCGCGACTGTGCTGGCGCAGGCGCTGATCAAGGGCGGCCTGCGCATGGTCGCCGCCGGAGCTAACCCGATCGCCCTGGGCGTGGGCCTGAGCAAGGCCGCCGACGCGGTGTCCGAGGCGCTGTTGGCCGCGGCCAAGCCGGTGTCCGGCAAGCACGCCATTGGGCAGGTGGCGACGGTCTCCTCGCGTGACGAGCAGATCGGTGCGCTGGTCGGCGAGGGCATGAACAAGGTCGGCACCGACGGCGTCGTCAGCGTCGAGGAATCCTCGACGCTGAACACCGAGCTGGAGTTCACCGAGGGTGTCGGGTTCGACAAGGGCTTCCTGTCGGCATACTTCGTCAACGACTTCGACTCCCAAGAGGCCGTGCTCGACGAGCCGCTGATCCTGCTGCACCAGGACAAGATCAGCTCGCTGCCGGACTTGTTGCCGATGCTCGAGAAGATCGCCGAATCGGGTAAGCCGCTGCTGATCGTCGCCGAGGACGTCGAGGGCGAGGCGTTGGCGACGCTGGTGGTTAACTCGATCCGCAAGACGCTCAAAGCGGTTGCGGTCAAGGCGCCGTTCTTCGGCGACCGTCGCAAGGCCTTCCTGGAGGATCTGGCGATCGTCACGGGCGGCCAGGTGATCAATCCCGACGCCGGCCTGGTGTTGCGTGAGGTGGGCGCCGACGTGCTGGGCTCGGCCCGCCGCGTGGTGGTCAGCAAGGACGACACCATCATTGTCGACGGCGGTGGCCCCAAGGATGCGGTGGAAAAGCGTGTCAAGCAGCTGCGTGCCGAGATCGAGGGCAGCGATTCGGAGTGGGATCGCGAGAAGCTGCAGGAGCGGGTGGCCAAGCTGGCCGGCGGCGTGGCCGTCATCAAGGTGGGGGCCGCCACCGAGACGGCGCTCAAGGAGCGCAAGGAAAGCGTCGAGGACGCCGTCGCGGCTGCCAAAGCGGCCGTCGAGGAGGGCATCGTCGCGGGCGGTGGATCGTCGCTCATCCAGGCCGGCAAGTCGCTGGAAAAGTTACGTAAGTCGCTCAGCGGCGACGAGGCCGCGGGCGTCGGCGTGTTCGCCGAGGCCCTTTCCGCACCGTTGTACTGGATCGCCGTCAACGCCGGTCTCGACGGCGCGGTCGCGGTCCACAAGGTCAGTGAGCTGCCCGCCGGGCACGGCCTGAACGCCAGCACGCTGACCTACGGCGACCTGATCAAGGACGGTGTTATTGACCCGGTCAAGGTCACCCGGTCGGCGGTGCTGAACGCGGCGTCGGTGGCCCGCATGGTGCTGACCACCGAGACGGCGGTTGTCGACAAGCCCGCCAATGAAGACGACGACCACGGCCACGGTCACGGGCATGGCCACCATCACCACTGAGTGAGTTTGTGCAAAGCGCCCCCGGTCATTCGGCCGGGGGCGTTTTGTTTGCCTCGACCGCGACGATTGTTAGGCTGGCGCACCACGAGGTTGGGGGGCCCGAGCATGAGCTATCCGCAGCAGTGGCCGCCGCCACAGCCACCGCGGTACCCGCAGCAATGGCCCCCGCCGTACCCACCGCCGGGACCGTATCCGCCGCCTGCGCCGCGCAAGACCAATCGCGTGTTGATAGTTGTGCTCGCGCTCGCAGCAACGGTCGTTCTGGTACCGGTGGCGTTGGTCGGGTTTTTCGTGATCCGCGACATTGTCCACGACGGTCTCGACGGGCGCGGAGGCGCTAAGAAGGCAACCTCCCTCTCGGACTTCGATGTGGTCTGCGATGGCGGGTCAATCACTAACGCCGCCGCGTACGGGAAGCCGTACAAGATTGCCGCGTTCGCTCCCTACGACGAGCCCAACCCGATGCGCCAAATGACAAACACCCCCTGGAGCGAAGTCATGCTCGACTCCCGTGCCGACTACCGGGCGAACCCCGGCGACTTCCTGTCGACGAATGTCGTTGCCTGCCTTACCCGCAAACGCGGAACCGAGGTGAAGTCACTCACCTGCAGCCTCAGGACCGACACGGGTGAACACGTGACTGTCGACTATTACGCCGTCCAATACAACATCGAACTTCACGAGGCGAGGACCGGCAGGCACATCGCGCAACTCGGAACGGTGGACAGCCCCGCGGCCAGCTGCCCATTCCTCGTATGGGTCAACAAGCGCGACCCCAAGACGTACGCGGGACCGGATACTGCGGCAGTCGATGCCAAGCTCGCTGAATTCGCGCACAGCTGATACCTGGTCAATTCGGGCGGCTACTTAGCCACCGGCTGGATCGACACCAGCCGAAAGCCATCGGCATTGGCGTCATCGGGCACGAACCGGACGACTGTGGTGTTGGGGGGAAATTGGGTGGCCAGTCCATTCAGCTCTCTTGGCAGGAAGGCTCGGGACTTGGCTTGCCCGTACCAATCCGGACCGGACGGGATGGCGTCTTTCACGCGGTCAATCGCGGCATCCCAGCGTTGGACTGGGTCCGGTGGCGAATTCCCAAACCCGGCTGACCGAAGGTACGCATTCAGTTGTCCCGCGAGGGTAATTGGAGCCACGCCGCCGACTGGGATCCCGGTGATCGTCCCGTCGATGGTGTTCGCGGTCACCGAGGTCAGTCTGACGCTGCATACGTTGTCGGCGCCGGTGGTGGCCGAGCTGCAGACCTCGGGCAGCGGTGCGGCGTGAGCCGAGGCAATGCCGACGACGGCAGGAATCAGGACGGCAGATATCGCCGCAATCGCGCTAGTCCGATCGTCAGGCATCGAGTCCCCTCGACGGCGAGAGCGACACCAGAACGGGACCAACCCCAGCCTGAACAACACCGTCTGCATCTCCGAACACTATGGGCGTGCGGCCGCGTGCGCCTGGGAATGCTCTCAAGTCGTGATCGCTAGCCGGAAGCGCTTCCTACGGCACGACGGCGCGCACGAAGTTCTCGGCGAATACGTCGCAGGTGGTGTCGATGTCGGGCAGCTGCAAGCCGGGGACATTCGGCAGCAGCGGCCGGGTGAGCATGTGAATCAGGATGGGGCCCAACAGTTGTTGGGCCAGTAGCGGTAGGGGCATGTCGCGGATATGTCCAGCATGAATTTCGGTGTCGAACCAGCGACTGAGTGCGCCGAGTAAGCGCGGTGGGCCGTAGGCCGCCAGCGACTGCACGGCGGGACTGCTAGGTCGTGCGAAGGCCTCGGCGAATATAGCCGGCGCAACGCGGGGTTCGCGGCTCAGGGCATTCGCCACCGTTCGGTAGAAGCCGCGCACCATCTCGAGCAGGTCATCGCTGGGACGCGCCAGGTATTCCTCGATATCCAGGATGGGGCTGTAACGCTCGAAGACCGCCCGCATCATTTCGTCGCGCCCGCCGAAAGCCGCGTGCAGGCTGTAAACCGAGCAATCGGCGCGGGCGGCGACGGCTTCCAATGTTGCCGCGGCAAGGCCGGATTCGCTGATCAGGGTCGCGGCGGCAGCCACTGCCCGGTCGCGGACGGGGGGCAGGCCGCCGGGGTCGACGCCGGCCGCGCGGACGGCGTCGTTCAGGGCGGTGCGCGATCCGTCGAAGCGCCGCAGCAGGGTGCTGCGCGAGATGCCGGCCTCCGCGGCGATCAATGCGACCGGAACGTCGGCGACGTCCTTGCCCAATTTCTCCGCGGCGCGCAGTGCGGCCTCCACCACCTGTGGCGTCGACACCGGTCGGGCCATACCGTCTCCTTCCGACATGTGATACATTACCTTATGTATGCTGCAATTGTATTCCACAACTGCACGAGGAGCACACCATGACACAAGTTCTGCAGACCCAGGTCTGCGTTGTCGGGGGCGGGCCCGCCGGTCTGGTTCACGCCCTGCTGCTCGCCCGCGCCGGAATCCGGGTCGTCGTCCTGGAGAAGCACAACGACTTTCTGCGCGACTTCCGCGGCGACACCGTGCACCCAAGCACCCTGCGGATCATGGACGAGCTCGGATTCATCGACGAGTTCCTGAAGCTGCCGCACACCAAGATCGACCGACTTGCCTTCGACACCGGTGGCTCGATTCGCACCCTCGGCAACTTCAAGGTGCTCAAACGGCTGGGCTTCAAGCAGCCCTATATCGCGATGATGCCGCAGTGGGACTTCCTGGACTTCCTCGCCGAAAAGGCTTCCGCCTACCCGGAATTCACCTTGATCCGCAATGCCGAGGTGACCGACCTGATCTGCGACGGCGATCGGGTGGTTGGGGTGCGCACGCCGGATCTAGAGGTGCGGGCCGAGTTGGTGGTGGCCGCCGACGGGCGAAAGTCGGTGGTGCGCGCGGCGGCGGGATTGCGGACCGCCGCGGCGCACTCCCCGATGGACGTGCTGTGGTTTCGGCTGAAATGGCGCCCCGGCGACCCGCAGGAACTGTTCGGGGTGGTCCGCAAAGGCCTGCTGATGGCAATGATCTACCGGGGCGACTACTGGCAGGTCGCCTATCTGATGCCGAAGGGCGCCAGCCCCCGGGGCGGATCGCTGGAGGAGTTCAAGGAGCGAATCGTCACCGCACAACCGCGGCTGTGTGAGCACGTCAACGATCTGACGTCGTGGGACGACACCAGCGAGCTCGACGTGCGGGTCGACCGGCTGCAGACGTGGTGGCGCACCGGCCTGCTGTGCATCGGCGATGCCGCACATGCGATGTCGCCGGCCGGTGGGGTCGGTATCAACCTCGCGGTCGCCGATGCCGTGGCCGCGGCCAATATCCTGTGCGCCCCGCTGCGCGAAGGCCGGCTGACCGACGCCGACCTGGCCAAAGTGCAGCGCCGCCGCGAGCTGCCAACTCGGATCATCCAGGCGGGTCAGGTGCTGGTGCAGGACAAGGCGGTCGCGCCCAACTTGAGCGGTGACCTGTCGCCGATCCAGATTCCGAAGATCATCGGTTGGGGCCCGCTGCAAGCGCTTCCGCCGATCTTCGTAGGGCGCGGTCTCCGCCCAGAGCACGTACGGACTCCCGACGTACACGCCTGGGCTGATTCGCGGTAACTCGGCTAGGGTGAATTGCCATGTCGCCGAGTGACAGTGATTCCCTGGTAACGGCTCACAGCGCGATCCGCGCCTTCTGGGAGCAGGAGGGTGCGCGGTATGACCAGAAGGACGCGCACGGCATCTTCTCCGAGGCCGAACGGCAGCTGTGGACAACGGCTTTGGGTGCGATCCCGCCCTGCTCCCGGGTGCTCGACATCGCCACCGGCACGGGATTTGTCGCGCTGCTATTGGCCGAGCTTGGTCACCAGGTGACCGGATTCGATGCGTCGCAGGCAATGCTGGGCAACGCTCGCGCCAAGGCCGCCGAGCGCGGGATGTCCATCACCTTTGTGGAGGGTGTCACCGAACGGCTGCCGTTTCCCGATGCCAGTTTCGATGCCGTGACGGCCCGGCACTTTATCTGGACCCTGCTCGAACCCGACAAGGCTTTCGCGCAATGGCGCCGCGTCTTGACTCCTGGCGGGACACTGGTCGCCGACTGTTCCCTGAATGTGCAAGTGGCAGCACATCATTACGCCGACGACGTTGCGGCGGCGTTGCCGTTTAGCGGTGTCGGTGACCCCGCTCCGATCGTCGGTGCTCTTCGGTCCGCGGGCTTCGGGGAGGTTGACGTCGAAATCCACGATGACGAGGGTGAGCGCCGGCGTGCCGTGCTGCTGGCTCGGGCGACTGTTGGACGGTGAGGACATTGTGGTCAGTCGGCTCGAGCATCTCGGAATTCACTCTTTATCGCGCCGGCGGACCGGGGATCATCCCGTTTAAGCTGGCCGGCAACGCGGTCGAGGGCGTCTCGCTGCTGAGGTTCTCAATGGCACCCGCGTCGCCGAGAATGCGCGGCGCGCACGAAGCGCGGCTGTCACCGCAACGACGTGGCGACCCGGACCTCGGAGGTAAGGGTCTGATGGACCGGGCAGCGTTCGGCGATGAGCATTAATCGTTGCCGTTGCGTGTCGTCGAGGTGGCCGGTCAACTCGATCTCCCGATCGATGTGGTCGATCCATCCGGTTTTGGTTTCGCAGTCGGCGCAGTCTTGCGCGTGAATGCGCGAGTGCCGCAACGTTACTCGAACGTTCTCCAGCGGCCAGCCTTTGCGTTTGGCATACATCCGCACCGTCATCGAAGTACACGAACCCAGCGCGGCCAGTAGCAGATCATAGGGTGTCGGCCCGGCGTCGTCGCCGACTGGCTGTGGCTCATCGGCGATGAGTCGGTGGTGTCCGGCGGTGATCTGCTGCGTATAGGTTCCCGTGCCTGTCTCGGCGACGGTCACCGCGCGCTCGGCCGACGCCGCGTCCTGGCCAGTCTCGTTGCTAGTCATGCGCCCGATCGTTGCACGACTGGGGTGGGCTGAGGCGAAGTCTGCTCAGCCCTACAGGCCCGCGGCGGACGCGAATACCGTGAGTTCCCGCTCGATGTCGGATCCGGCTGGCTGGTAGACGATCTCGGTGATGCCCTGCGCAGCGAGTACGGCGACCTTCTCGGCCATTTCCTCGGCGGTTCCGGTCAACCCCATCGAGCTGGCAAACGGGATCACGTCGGCGACATGCGGCTCGTCACTCGGGTTGGCTTTGACCAGATGTCCTTGATGGATCGCGAAATGCCGCTCGTCTTCGGGATAGGCCTCGATCTTCTCCCGCCAGCTTTGGCCACCCGGCAGGGCATCGACCGCAGTGGCGCCGCCCCGCTCGTACACCGCGTGGTAGAGCACCACCGCGCCAGGCGCCGCGGCGTCGGTCGCGCGCGGTGACGTCAGCTCCTCTGCTTCGTCGAGCACCGTGCCCCAGCACAGCAGTGCCCGCCAGTCGGCCGCTTTCGCGGCATCGGGCTGCGGTACGGCCGCGGAGAAGACACCGTCGCCGAGTTCAGCCGCAACTGCCAGTCCTTTCGGGCCGTCGGCGCCGATCAGTATCGGCACATCGATCGGTCGCCTCGCCCCGAAACCGGGCAGCTGCAACATCTGGATCTTCGCGCCCTCCCACTCCGCGGCTTCGCCGGCCAACAGAATTCTCAAGCACCGGACGTATTCGGCGACCTGGCGCCACGGCATTGCTCGCTGGCCCAGTGCCATCCGACCCGTATAGCCCGAACCGATTGCCACCGCGACGCGCCCCGGCGCCTGGCTCTGCAGCTCGGCGATTGCGGCGGCGTTGACCATCGGATGCCGCAAGCTGGGAACGAGCACACCGGGCCCCAGGCCGATGCGCGACGTGCGCTCCGCGCAGCGGGTGAGAATCATCCACACGTCGGGATAGAGGGCCGGCGAGTCGTAGAGCCACGCCCGCTTGTAGTGCAGAGTTTCGGCGAGCTCCACGTGGACCGGGGTGTTCGAGGCAGTCGCGAACGCGCACGAGAAGTCCATCTTCGAACTGTAGTGACGATGGCGCGTGGGCGGCGCAGTTGAAGAACGATGGTTGAAAGCCAACGAGGTCAGGCGAATTGACAACGTGCGATCCCACTTGCCACAGGGAATAGTATCGTTCAATACAGTATTATATGATACGAAAGACGAAGTTCCGGATGGCAGGTAGGCGATCATGGACGTATACGAGGCAGTCACAAGCCGGCGGGCAGTGCGCGGATTCACCGATCAACCCGTGTCAAAAGAGGTGCTCGAGCGGGTGCTGTCCGCCGCGGCGCGGGCACCGTCCGGTTCCAACATTCAGCCGTGGAGCATCTACGTGGTGACCGGTGCGCCGTTGGCGGCACTGAAGAAGCACGCGGTCGAGCGGGTGGCCGCGGGCGATCCCTGGGACGAGCGGGAGTACGAGATGTACCCGCAGGCGCTGCCGTCCCCGTATCGCGACCGGCGGTCCGCCTTCGGCAAGGAGCGTTACAGCGCGCTCGGTATTGCGCGGGACGACTGGGAGGCACGCCAGCGGGCCGCGATTGCCAACTGGGATTGTTTCGGCGCACCCGCAGCCATGTTCTGCTACATCGACCGCGACATGGGCCCGGCCCAATGGGCCGACTTGGGGATGTATTTGCAGACGGTGATGCTGCTCCTGCGCGCCGAGGGCCTGCACAGCTGCCCGCAGATGGCGTGGTCGCAGGTTCGTGAGACGGTTGCCGAGACCGTGCGCCCGCCGGATCGGCTGATGCTCTTCTGCGGCATGTCAATTGGCTACGAGGACCCGGCGGTCAGTTACGTCCGTACCGGGCGGGCGCCGCTGGACGAAACGGTGACATTCGTCGACGACGAGTCGCCCGAATTCCACGAGACCGGACCCGACCCGGTTTTGGGTCTCGCTGAAACTCTCCGAGCGTCATGACTGGTGACGACCGCAGGCGCGGGGCCGCCGCGCGTGCGACCGACCGCCCCGGCGATCCGTCGCCGTTCGCGCTCGGTTTGTTGCTGCGCCGGGCGCACTGGCATGCGGCCGCGGTGATGTCAGAGGCGCTGCGGCCGCTGGGCATCGAGTTGCGACATTTCGCCGTGCTGCTCGTACTCGTTAACCGCGGGCCCACCGAGCAGCGGGATTTGGTCGATGCGACGGGCTCCGACAAGGCGGGAATCATGCGGGTCGTGGACGACCTGGAGCGCAAGAAGCTCGCGGTGCGCAAATCGGTGCCCGGGGATCGGCGGGTGCGTGCTGTGGAGATCACCGCCAAGGGAATTGAGCTTTTCGACGCCGCTCACCTCGCCGCGGAGCCACTGGCTGAGCGCCTAGTGTCGGCAATGCGGCCGGGCGAGGCGGCGCAATTGTCCGATCTGCTCACGCGATTCGCCGCTGCCGCCGAGCGGTAGGCGAGAATTCTTCGATGCTGACTAGGCCGAGCGGCGGATACCGCGGTTGCGGCCGATGTCGCCCTTCAGCAGCATGTCGCGCTCCGATTCGGACAGGCCGCCCCACACTCCGTAGGGCTCAGCGACATCCAGTGCGTGCGACCGGCACTGCTGGATCACCGGGCATTGCCGGCACATCTCCTTGGCGCGCTGCTCACGCTGCATGCGGGCACGGCCACGCTCGCCGTCGGGATGAAAGAACATCGACGAGTCAACACCGCGGCACAGTCCCTGCAGTTGCCAGTTCCAGATGTCCGCGTTGGGCCCGGGTAGCTGCTCCGGCTGTGGCATGGCTAGTTCCCTCTCTGCACGGCACGCCCAAGTGAGGTTAGGTTCGCAAAGTGAGTGTGCAACTGATTTAAGGGTGGTGTCACCGATGACTACCCGTCATTGCTAGAACTTAGGTGGGTTGATGAATTTCCGTCAATAGGCGTTTAGTGTGACAAAATATGTAGCGGTTTGAAGAGAATTAACTCCACGTTCATCTGCAACGCATTTCGGGTAGGAGAACGGTGCTACCAGGCACTTGACCGAAGTAAGATTTCCCAGCTCAGGGTACAAGGACCAGTAGAAGCCATTTATTACACAGATGATTGTGATTAACATTTCGGTAACACCATCACCATGAACTGTTTACTACTATCACCGTGATTGAAATTCCTCATACTTCGAAGATTGAGTCGGCCCTGGCTGCGGCCGCGTTCGGCGATCAGCCCGCACGCTGGCCTCTGCCGACGGCGACCACAGCAAACGAGTTGTGGCTGCGAGCCGTTGCGGCCGGCGGGCAGGGCCGTTACGGCAGCGCCTATCGAGACCTGGCGGCGCTGCGCCGCGGCAATGCCTCGGGTCGGCTCGTCTCGCTGGCCCACAGCACGCACGGATCGTTTCTGCGCCAACTCGGTTGGCACGCGCGCGCCCGCGGCTGGGACGGGCGTGCCCTCGCGCTCGCCGGCACCGACCCCGAAGCTCGCGCCGACGCCCTGATTGGATTGGCGGCCGACGCTTTGGGCATCGGCCGCTTCGCCGCTGCGGCGGCGTTGTTGGCGCGCGCGGACTCGGCGTTGGCGGCCGCCTGCGTGCCGGATCGGTTGCCGGTGCGCCGGCGATGGGTCGGTGCCGAGTTGGCGATGGCTCGCGGTGATGGCGCGGTCGCGGTCCGTGAAGCCGAGGAGGCCGTCGAGCTAGCGCAGGCCATCGGGCCAGCATCGGAGCGGCACCGGGTGAAGAGCGAAGTGGTGCTCGCCGCCGCGCTATGCAGCGCCGGCGACACCCAGCGGGCCCGCGCCGTGGCCGACGCCGCGCTGGACGGCACCGAACGATCGCGGCTGATACCCCTGCGCTGGGCGGTGGCTTGCTTGCTGATCGATATCCGAAGCGTCACATTTTCGGCACAAAAGCTGGCCGAAATTCGGGATGTCTGCGCAGGCCAGGTGCGGCGCGCCGGTGGAACCTGGCCTGCCGCCTGAAACGGCTTGCGGCCGTTATGGTCATTGCGAGAGTTAGCCCGCGATGTGTCCGGTTTGTAACGTTGGAGATACCGCCGTCGATGACAATTCAAGGTGAACGTCTCGACGCTGTGGTTGCAGAAGCCGTAGCGGGAGATGGGAACGCCCTACGGGAGGTGCTGGAGACCATCCGTCCGATTGTGGTGCGATATTGCCGGGCGCGAGTCGGCACAGTCGAGCGGGGGGGCCTGACAGCCGACGATGTGGCTCAGGAGGTGTGCTTGGCGACTTTGACGGCACTGCCGCGTTATCGGGATCGAGGACGCCCGTTTCTGGCCTTCCTGTACGGCATTGCGGCACACAAGGTGGCCGATGCCCATCGCGCCGCTGGCCGCGATCTCGCCTACCCCTCCGATTCCGTTCCCGAGCGCTGGTCGTCCGAGGCAGGCCCTGAACAGCGAGCCCTCGAAGCCGATTCGGTCAGTCGCATGAACGAATTACTCGACATCCTTCCCGCCAAGCAGCGCGAGATTCTGATCCTTCGCGTCGTCGTCGGCCTGTCTGCCGAAGAGACTGCCGCCGCCGTTGGCGCAACGCCAGGAGCCGTCCGGGTAGCTCAGCACCGAGCTTTGTCGCGGCTCAAATCCGAGATGGTTGCAGCAGGTGACTATGCCTGAATTTGGTTTCTCAGACCGACCAGGGCTCGACGAGTTGAGCCGGACCGATCTGCTCCTGGATGCGCTCGCCGAACGCCAACGGATCGACGTCGACGATCCCAACGACGATGCGTTGGCCGCCCTGCTGGGGGATTGGCGCGACGACTTGCGGTGGCCGCCGGCCAGCGCACTGGTTTCGCCGGAGGAGGCCGTGGGGGCGCTGCGCGCCGGGATGGCCGAGCAGCGGCGTGGTAGGCGCGGACTGGCGGCGATCGGCTCGGTGGCGGCGACATTGTTGGCCCTCAGCGGGTTCGGCGCCATGGTGGTCGAGGCCCGACCCGGGGGGACCTTGTACGGCCTGCACTCGATGTTCTTCGACGAGTCGCGGGTCAACCAGAACCAGACCATGTTGTCCGCCAAGGCCGACCTGGCGAAAGTCAAGCAACTGATCGACAAGGGGCAGTGGACCCAGGCCGAGAATCAGCTGGCGGAAGTCAGCAGCACCGTGCAGTCGTTGAACGACAGCGCCGGTCGAAAAGAATTGCTGGACGAGATCGATCTGCTGAACGCGAAAGTCGACTCACGCGACCCGAATGCGACGCTCCCGCCGGCCGCGCCGCCGCCAAGCTCGGTGGTGCTTCCGGCTCCGCAGTCGCAAATTTCCGCGACACCAAAGGCAATCAGCCCGAGCGCAACCCTATTAGTGCCCAGTCAAAACCCGAGTCCTGCTGCGAGCCACAGCCACCATCGACACCAGTCATCGGTCGCGCCAAGCAATACGCCCTAGAAAGCGGGCCGCTCAAACACTCAGTGTCGCCGGTGAAATCCGTCGGCGTCTGACGTCGCTTCGTTGAGCGAGGCGTCGGCGTATCCCCGGCAGTAATCCCACGTGACGTAGGCATCGGGCTCCGGGTCGTAAGCAGGCTCATGGGGGCGGACGGTGCCGTCGATCAGCAATTGCAGCAGGTTGGACCGCAGCATGTCCCAGTCGTGATAGTGGTCTTGCTGACACTCGTCGCAGCACACCACAAGTCCGCGAATTCCCTTGTGCGCCAACAGTGCTTCGTAAACGGCCAGATCGGCCAGGTCCGCTTCGACCGCCATCCGTTCTTGCTGATCCAGAGGCTGTCCAGGCTCGACGGCGTCTAGCGCCGCCGACGGGTCACACGGGTCGTCCGCGAACGGGTCGGGTGGCAAACCCGGGGGAAGGTGGTCACGCACGCCCCTAGCCTACGCAGGCGGGCCGTGCTAACGCCAGCAGGTGGACGCGCGTCGCCCGCGTTCCGATTGGGGCGAGCGGCACGCCTACGGGTGCAACTCCTCGACGGTCGGGACCGATAGAATGGGGTGGTCGCTCCGCGCGCGTATGGAGGGTTTCACCGATGTCCCGTGGCACGTCCCATCTCGAAGACAGCTCCGACCTGGTCGCAAGTCCCTACCTGCGCGTCGGCGGTTTGACCGACGAGGGGGTGCCGACCGGGGGCGACAACCCGAACAAGGTGGCGATGCTAGGCCTGACCTACGACGATGTGCTGCTGCTGCCGGCGGCGTCCGATGTGGTTCCCGCGACTGCCGATACCTCCAGTCAGCTAACCAAGAAGATCCGGCTGCGAGTGCCGCTGGTGAGCTCGGCGATGGACACCGTCACCGAGTCGCGGATGGCCATCGCGATGGCCCGCGCCGGCGGCATGGGTGTGCTGCACCGCAACCTGCCGGTCGCCGAACAGGCCGGCCAGGTCGAGATGGTCAAGCGCTCCGAAGCCGGCATGGTCACCGACCCGGTCACCTGCCGCCCGGACAACACGCTGGCCCAGGTCGACGCGCTGTGCGCCCGGTTCCGGATCTCGGGCCTGCCCGTCGTCGACGACTCCGGCGCGCTCGTCGGGATCATCACCAACCGCGACATGCGGTTTGAGGTCGACCAGACCAGGCCGGTCTCCGAGGTGATGACCAAGGCCCCGCTGATCACCGCCCGCGAGGGCGTCAGTGCCGACGCGGCGCTGGGCCTGTTGCGCCGCAACAAGATCGAGAAGCTGCCTATCGTCGACGGCCATGGCCGGCTGACCGGGCTGATCACCGTCAAAGACTTCGTCAAGACCGAACAACACCCGCTGGCCACCAAGGACAGCGATGGCCGGCTGCTGGTGGGCGCCGCCGTCGGTGTCGGCGGTGACGCCTGGGTGCGCGCGATGATGTTGGTCGACGCCGGGTCCGACGTGCTGATCGTGGATACCGCGCACGCGCACAACCGCACCGTGCTCGACATGGTCGGCAAGCTCAAGGCCGAAGTCGGCGAGAAGGTCGAGGTGATCGGCGGCAACGTCGCCACCCGCTCGGCCGCCTTGGCACTCGTCGAGGCCGGGGCCGACGCCGTGAAGGTCGGGGTGGGGCCGGGTTCGATCTGCACCACCCGCGTGGTGGCCGGGGTAGGTGCACCTCAAATCACCGCGTTCCTGGAAGCCGTCGCGGCCTGCGGACCGCGCGGTGTGCCGGTCATCGCAGACGGCGGACTGCAGTATTCCGGCGACATCGCCAAGGCGCTGGCGGCCGGCGCATCGACGGCCATGCTGGGCTCGCTGCTGGCCGGCACCGCCGAGGCGCCCGGCGAGCTGATCTTCGTCAACGGCAAGCAGTTCAAGAGCTACCGCGGCATGGGGTCGCTCGGCGCGATGGCGGGCCGCAGCGGCGGCAAGTCGTACTCCAAGGACCGCTACTTCGCCGACGATGCGCTCTCCGAGGACAAGCTGGTGCCCGAGGGCATCGAGGGCCGGGTGCCGTTCCGCGGCCCGCTCTCGTCGGTGATACATCAGCTGACCGGCGGTCTGCGCGCCGCAATGGGCTACACCGGCTCGCCGACCATCGAGGTGCTGCAGCAGGCGCAGTTCGTCCGGATCACCTCGGCCGGACTCAAAGAGAGCCACCCCCACGACGTCACCATGACCGTCGAAGCACCGAACTATTACGCGCGGTGAGCAGCGAACTGAACATGGTCGAGATCGGGATGGGCCGCGTCGCCCGTCGCACCTACGAACTCAGTGAAGTCAGCATCGTGCCGTCCCGGCGCACCCGCTCGTCGCAGGACGTCTCGACGACCTGGCAGTTGGACGCCTACCGGTTCGAGATCCCCGTGGTGGCGCACCCGACCGACGCGTTGGTGTCGCCGGAGTTCGCGATCGAGCTGGGCCGGCTCGGTGGACTGGGCGTGCTCAACGGTGAGGGGCTGATCGGCCGGCATGCGGACGTGGAGGCCAAGATCGCGCAGCTGGTCGAGGCCGCCTCCAAGGAGCCCGAACCCTCGGCGTCGATCCGGCTGCTGCAGGAGCTGCACGCCGCGCCGCTGAACCCGGACCTGCTCGCCGCCGCGGTGGCTCGCATCCGCGAGGCCGGTGTGACCACCGCGGTACGAATCAGCCCGCAGAACGCCCAGTCGTTGACGCCGGTATTGCTGCAGGCCGGCATCGACCTGCTGGTCATCGGGGGCACCATCGTCTCGGCCGAGCGGGTCGCCTCCAACGGCGAGCCGCTGAACCTGAAGAGTTTCATCTCCGAGCTCGACGTGCCGGTGGTGGTGGGCGGCGTGCTCGATCACCGCACCGCGCTGCACCTGATGCGTACCGGCGCCGCGGGTGTCATCGTCGGCTACGGCTCTACCCGGGGCGTGACCACCAGCGACGAGGTGCTGGGCATCAGCGTGCCGATGGCCACCGCGATCGCTGACGCCGCGGCGGCGCGCCGCGAATACCTCGACGAGACCGGCGGCCGCTACGTGCACGTGCTGGCCGACGGTGACATTCACACCTCCGGTGAGCTGGCCAAGGCCATCGCCTGCGGTGCCGACGCGGTGGTGCTGGGCACGCCGCTGGCCGAAAGCGACGAGGCGCTCGGCGGCGGGTGGTTCTGGCCGTCCGCGGCGGCACACCCGTCGCTGCCGCGCGGGGCGCTGCTGCAGATCGCCGTCGGTGAGCGACCGCCGCTCGAGCAGGTGCTCAACGGGCCGTCCGACGATCCGTTCGGCAGCCTCAACCTGGTCGGCGGTCTGCGCCGATCGATGGCCAAGGCCGGCTACTGCGATCTCAAGGAATTCCAGAAGGTCGGCTTGACCGTCGGCATCTAGGGTCTTTGCTTGGCCTCGGGAAAAGGTCCTGCGTCAGGGCATTTCTTCGGCCCACGCGACATGCCCGTCAAACTGCAGTTCTACCGCCATTGCCCGATAGCGATTCCGGAAGCGCGCGTACAGCCCGCTATCGCCCCGAGCACGGGCCGATAGGGTCCGCAGCCGCATCAGCATGATGTCGCGTACAACCACACCGTCGGCCGTGGGCATCGTCGCTAACCGATCGATTGCGAACTCGGCTTCGGCCACGTCAGCGGCCGCGGCCCGTTCGAGCAACGCCTCCACCAGCAGACCCGTGGCAGGGATGCCCCAGCCCAGCAACCGGTCCTCGCTGAACAGATGATCGACAGTGGTACGCATCAGCGATATTGCCTCATCGCGATCTCCGCGCCGTGTCTTCTCACGCGCCAGATACATGTTGACGAGCGGCAATCGCGACACATACCGGCCCTCGCGCAGGAACCCCTCGTGGATGTCGGCCAGCAGCCGGTGCCCGCGGTCGCGTTCGGCATCGGTGTTTCGGTGCAGCAGTGCGACACCTAGCGTCAGTCCGACGACGACCAATGCGAGATCTTCTCCGGACCGTTCGGCAATGCGCAACGCATCCTCGATTTCACCCAGCGCGTGATCGTCGGGCTTCAGCACGCCGTACGGTATCCCCGGGAAATAGACGTACGCGACAACCGTGGCGTAGGACATGGGGTCGGCGCTGCGCGCCATCGCAAGGCCGCGGGTCAGGTCGTCTCGCCACCCGCCGCAGTCTAGAAAATAACGGGCAATCGCCCGCGTCGTTAACGCGAGCGCCAACGGGGAACCCACGATGAAGTTGCCTTTCGCAGGGTCGCCGTCGGCTAGGTCAATGACCGTCTGCGACCACTGCATGACAGCGGGCCACTCACCCCGTTCGGCCTTAGCCAGGATCGGAGTGAGAGACAGTCCGACCGTCACGGTCGCACTGCTGACGGACTGAATCAGGTCCATGGCCTCGGAAGCCAGCTCAGCTCCCTTGCACACTCGGCCCTGATAGAGGTGATCCATTACCAGGCCCGCCATCGCGATGGCGAGCGAAGGCTTGTCCTCTGCGGCCGTGCACAATTCACGTAGTTCGTCGAATCCCGCTTCGGAAATGTCGGAATGAATTCGCCACGCGAACCCGTACAACTTGGTGCGCGGAGTAATGCGCATCGCGGCGCGGTCTGGGTCCTCGGCCGGTAAGGCGTCAGCGATCTTGCTGGCACGTTCCCAACTCAGTCGCGCGGCGGCGACGTCGCGGTTGAGTGCCCAGGTCCCAGCGCGCATATGCCAGGCGAATGCGGCGTGCAGATCGCCCGCGGACTCCAAATGCTCGGCGATCAGCGCCGAGTTTTCTTCCACCGATTTCGGGTCGCGGGCTTCGAGCACGGCGGCTAGTCTCCGGTGCATTTGGGTGCGGTCGGATTTCAGCAGCGACTCGTAGGCGACGGTGCGGATCAGCGGATGCCGAAACGCATACTCCGGGCACGCGGTGAAACGTACTTGATCGACGAGGTCCGCCTCGACCAGCTCATCGACGCGGATTTCGACCTCCAGGCTCGCCAGCAAGTCGGCGCCAAAGCGAAACCCGATGACTGCTGCAGCGCAGAGCATGTGTTTAGCCCCCGGGCTCAGCCGGTCGATGCGCGCGGCAATGGTCGCCTGCAGGGTCGCCGGCACACCGACCTCAGCTACATCCGAGTCGCAGACGTAGTAGCCGCGCTCGCCATCAAGCACGCCTCGTTCGACCAGCTCACGGGTGATTTCCTTGGCGAATAGCGGGTTACCTGCGGCGCGCTCGGCGATGATGTTGGCAATCTCATCGACGGAAGGATCCGGACCCAGCAGCCCGGTGACCAACTTTGACGCGTCCGAGCCACTCAATGGAGCCAGGGCGAAGGTCTGGGCGCCTGGCACAATCCGTAACGCGCCGCGGTATTCGGGCCGATAGGTGAGGAGCATCAACGCGGGCGTCTGCGGAATCACCGTCAGACAGTCGGCAAACATGGATTCGCTGGCTTTGTCGATCCAGTGCACGTCCTCTACGACAAAGACTGCCGGGCGGGTGAGGCCAAGCTGGGAACCATTGACCAGTGCTGTCAGCCGTCGCCGCCGCGCGTCCGGATCGATCTTGGGTAGCTTCGCAGCAGGATCGCCGATGCCCAGCAGATCATTGAGCAGCAACACATCCTGAGGATCGGCATCGGGGGGGACGCGGGCTCGGACGCGCGCCCGCGCCGCCTCGTCATCCAGACCCACTATCTGGGCCACGGCGCGTAAGAGACGCGTCATGGCCCGGAAGTGGACGTCGGTGGCGTGCGAATCGCAAAAAGTGCGAAACACACTGACACCACAGCCCTTTGCTATTTGCTCGACCTCGCGCACCAACCGTGTCTTACCTATCCCGGCCGGACCGGTTAGTGACACCACCGACCCGGTGCCGTTGATGGCCCGATCGAGGATCGCCGATAATGCGGTGAGTTCCCATCGGCGGCCGACCAACGTCGATTGCGGCCCATCAAGTCGTCGAGGTTGCCTTGCGACGCTGACTAGCTGACGTGCCTGCACCGCATCTCCGACGCCCTTCACGTGCACCAGTTGCGGCTTCTGCAGAATGACGGCACCCTCGACCAGTCGCGCGGTGGACTCGCTCAGCATCACAGTGCCTGGCGGCGCGATCGACTCCATTCGCTTCGCCATTCCCACCTGCTCACCAATTGCGGTGTAGCCCAACGTGCTTGGACCGATCTCGCCGGTAATGACTGTGCCGGAATTGAGGCCAACTCGTAGCCATAGATCGACTCCGTCGGAGCGTTCGAGTTCGCTTGCCAGTTGCCTGGCCGACGCCTGAATACTGAGCGCGGCCAGACAGGCCCGCAGCGCGTGGTTCTCCAAAGCGGCCGGCGCACCGAACAAAGCCATGATGCCGTCACCAGTGAACTTGTCCACCGTGCCGGCGTAGCGTCGGACGGCCGCCGATGCGCGAGTAACGAGCTCGGTCATTATCCCGCGTAATCGCTCAGCGCCCACGTCCGCCGCGATCCTCATCGAATCCACCACGTCGGCGAACAACACCGTCACTTGCTTGTACTCCGCGGGGACTTCAGGCGAAGCGACTAGCGCGCCGCATCCGTGGCAGAATCGTGCATCCTCGAGCGACTAAGCGCCGCACACTCCGCACGCTGTCGCCGTCGTCATTCAACCCCCGCCAGTCCTGGCTTTCGGTTCCCTGTGAAAAGACGCTCGCATGTCGAGTGTAGAGATCCGGGTCACTGCGAGTTCACCGGCACTACGGCAGGCCGGTGAACTCGCGTGATGTTTAGCGCGGCCGGTCGTGGAACAAAATGTGACAGCGATCATACTGGGGTAATGAAGCCAGATTTCGACGTCCTGATCATTGGTTCGGGTTTCGGCGGCAGTGTCAGCGCGCTGCGGTTGACCGAAAAGGGTTACCGTGTAGGCGTATTGGAGGCTGGTCGTCGCTACTCCGACGCGGAATTCGCCAAAACGTCGTGGGATCTGCGCAAGTTCCTCTGGGCTCCCAGGCTGGGCTGCTACGGCATCCAGCGGATTCACCCGCTGAAAAACGTGATGATCCTGGCCGGCGCCGGAGTGGGCGGCGGGTCGCTGAACTACGCCAACACGCTGTATGTGCCGCCGGACCCGTTCTTCAACGATCAGCAGTGGTCGCACATCACCGATTGGCGCGGCGAGCTGATGCCGCACTACCTGCAGGCGCAGCGGATGCTGGGTGTGGTCGAGAACCCGACGTTCACCGATGCCGACCGGATCGTCAAGGAAGTGGCCGACGACATGGGGTGCGGGGACACGTTTGTGCCGACCCCGGTCGGAGTGTTCTTCGGCCCCGACGGAACCAAGACGCCCGGAAAGACGGTGCCCGACCCGTTCTTCGGCGGCGCGGGCCCCGACCGCACCGGTTGCTTGGAATGCGGCTGCTGCATGACGGGCTGCCGCTACGGTGCCAAGAACACGCTGCTCAAGAACTACCTGGGGCTCGCGGAATCGGCTGGGGCGCAAGTCATTCCGATGACAACGGTGAAGAGCTTCGAGCAGGGGTCCGGCGGGTTGTGGAAGGTCCGCACCGTCCGCACCGGAAGCTGGCTGCGCCGGGATCGGCGCACCTACACCGCAAGCCATGTGATCCTGGCCGCGGGCACTTGGGGGACTCAGCATCTGCTGTTCAAGATGCGCGACAAGGGCCGGTTGCCCCGTCTTTCAATGCGTTTGGGTGTTTTAACCCGGACCAATTCGGAATCGATCGTCGGCGCCGGACGGTTGAAGGTCTCCCCGGATCTGGACTTGACGCATGGGGTGGCGATCACGTCGTCGATTCACCCGACGTCGGACACTCATGTCGAACCCGTCCGTTACGGCAAGGGCTCCAACGCGATGGGGCTGCTGCAGACCTTGATGACCGACGGCCCCGGCCCGCAAGGTACCGACGTGCCGCGCTGGAGGCAGTTGCTCGACACCGCGGGTGCGGACCCCCGCACGATGTTGCGGTTGCTCAATCCCCGTCAGTGGAGCGAACGCACGGTGATCGCACTGGTCATGCAGCACCTGGACAACTCGATCACCACGTTCACCAAGCGCGGAAAGCTGGGCATCCGCTGGTACTCCAGCAAGCAGGGGCACGGCGAGCCGAACCCGTCGTGGATCCCGGCCGGCAACGAGGTCACCCGCCGCATCGCCGCCAAGATCGACGGCGTTGCCGGCGGTACCTGGGGCGAGCTGTTCAACATTCCGCTGACGGCGCACTTCCTTGGCGGTGCGGTGATCGGCGACGGCCCCGAGCACGGCGTCATCGACCCGTATCACCGCGTCTACGGCTATCCGTCGCTGCTCGTGGTGGATGGCGCGGCGATTTCGGCGAATCTGGGCGTCAACCCGTCGCTGTCGATCACCGCGCAAGCCGAGCGGGCCGCCTCGCTGTGGCCGAATAAGGGCGAGATCGATCAGCGGCCGCTGCAGGGCGATGCCTATCGCCGGCTGGACCCGATTGCACCGCAGCACCCGGTGGTGCCGGCGGACGCGCCCGGCGCGCTGCGCTGGTTGCCGATCGACCCCGTCACCTCGGCGAGCTGACCCCTCGTTAGCTCGCGATCACTTCGAGCGGTGCGCCCTTGACCACCCGGCTGCGCTCGCCGTGCACGTTGACCGGCACGTCGCCCATCAGCGTGACTCGGTGCATCAGCCGCGGCTGGTCATCGTAGTCGTCGACCGCCCGGTGCTGGGTCGCCCGGTTATCCCAGATGGCCACATCGCCGGCTTCCCAGTTCCAGCGAATAGTGTTCTCGGGTTTAGTGATTGGCTGCTGTAGTAGTTCGAGCAGAACGCTCGACTCGTGGCTTTCCAGGCCGACGAAGTTGCGCACGAAATTGCCGGCGATCAGTGTGCGCTCACCGGTCTCGGGGTGCACGCGGATCACCGGGTGCTCGGTCTGGAAGTCCTGTCTCTCGAACGTCTGGCGGAACGCTTGCTGCGCGTCGCTCATCGCCAAGGTCGCCTCGGCGCTCACGTAGTCGTGACGGTTGGTGTGCAGCGCCCACAGGTTCTCGACGAGGCGTTGAAGTGGCGCGGGGAGGTCCAGGTAGGCCGCGGCCGTCGAAGCCCACAGCGTCGATCCGCCGTAGCTGGGCAGGGTGACGGCGCGCAGGATCGACGCCGCCGGGTAGTTCGCGGCGAAGGTGACGTCGGTGTGCCAGCGGTTGGCTTTGCCGTACTCGGAGTTGATCGGCGTGATGACCGGGGCGCCTTTAGCCGCGAGCGCACCTGCCGCCGGGTGCCCGACGGGCGTGCCCAGCAGTCCGCCGAATGCGAGCTGCTGTTGGTCATCGAGGTGGTGCTGGCCGCGGAAGAAGATGACCTTGTGGGTCAGCAGCGCCCCGCGGATCTCCTCGACGGCGGCGCGGTCGAGGTCGCCGCCGAGGTGCACCCCGTCGACCCGAGCGCCGATCCGGCTGCCCAACTTGGTGACGGTCATCTGGTCTGTCATGGCTGTAGTCCCCTTGCTTGAACATCGGGTGTAGTCAATTGACTAAGCCCGAGTGTAGTCGCTTGGCTACAGTTTCGGCAACCCCGTTTGACCTGGCCTTACTGGCCCCCGAGCTGGTGGGTCTGGGCGCGTCGGTGGGTGGGCTCGCATCCCGGCGGCTGCGGCGGCGGCGGCAACAGTGCCTTGCGCTGACGGACCGCGATGGTCGTCGGTGAATCCGTCTTGAGCAGGACTTCCTCGCCGGCGTGCCGGATGGCCAGTTCACCGGTGTCCCCGTCGCTGAGGGTGTAGGTGACGTCGGCGTGGTTGGCGTCGACCATCAGCCGGAAATTGCGCCACCGCACCCGGAACCGCAGCCGGGTGATGCCGTCGGGCAGCGCGGGATCGATTTCCAGGATGCCGTCGTCGTCGCGTAGGCCACCGAAGCCCGCGACGATCGCCATCCAGGCGCCGGCCAGCGACGCCATGTGCAACCCGTCGCGGGTGTTGGAATGCAGATCGCGCAGATCGATCAGCGCGGCCTCATACGCGTAGTCGTGCGCGAGCTCGAGATGTCCGACCTCCGCACACATCACGGCCTGACAGCAGGCCGACAGCGACGAGTCGCGCACCGTGCGCCGCTCGTAGTAGTCGACATTGCGGGCCTTCTGCTCAGGCGTGAACGCGTGGCTCTGCCACTGCATGGCCAGCACCAGGTCGGCCTGCTTGATCACCTGCGCCGGGTAGAGCCGCACATACGGCTCGTGCAGCAGCAGCGGGTATTTGTGCCGGTTGTCGAAATCCCACTCGGCGAACTTGGTGAAGCCTTCGCACTGCTGGTGGACACCCAGCTCCTCGTCATAAGGAATGTTGACGGAATCGGCCGCGTCGCGCCAGGAGGCCGTCTCCTCGTGGGTGACACCCATCGCCTCGGCCGCCTCGGGGTGGCGGTTGCAGGCGTCGGCGGCGACGACCAGGTTGTGCGCGGCCATCAGATTCGTGAAGACGTTGTCGCGCACGATCGCCGTGTACTCGTCGGGGCCCGTGACGCCCTCCAGGTGCCAGACGCCGTGGCGGTCATGGTGTCCGAGCGACATCCACAGCCGGGCCGTCTCGATCAGCACCGTCAGGCCGCAGTCGGCCTCCAGCGACTGGTCGCCGGTGACGACGCGATAGCGCTCGAAGGCCATCGCGATGTCGGCGTTGATGTGGAAGGCCGCGGTGCCGGCCGGCCAGTAGCCGGAACACTCTTGGCCACGGATGGTCCGCCACGGGAAGCTCACGCCCTCGAGGCCGAGTTCTTTCGCGCGGTCCCTGGCCATGTCCATCGTCGACGCCCGCCATCGCAGCGAATCGGCGACCGCGTGCGGCAGCGTGTAGGTGAGCACCGGAAGCACGAAACCCTCGGTGTCCCAGAAGGCGTGGCCGTCGTAGCCTGTTCCGGTCAGCCCCTTGCTGGGGATGGCGCGGCGCTCGGCGCGGGCGCTGGCCTGCACCAGGTGAAACAGCCCGAATCG
This sequence comes from Mycobacterium montefiorense, assembly GCF_025823255.1. NCBI lineage: Bacteria > Bacillati > Actinomycetota > Actinomycetes > Mycobacteriales > Mycobacteriaceae > Mycobacterium > Mycobacterium montefiorense. Next base: position 126,979 of record NZ_JACKVL010000009.1, read on the forward strand.
CACCGCTTGCTGGGATTCCGAGTCGCCTTCGACCTCCACGTCCGCGTTGTCCCAGAAGTCGTCGAGGAACTCCCGCTGGGCTTTCACCAGCCCGTCCCACCCGCTGTACCGGGCGCCGTGCAGCGCGGCGGCGACCTGGTCGCGCAGCGCGGGCCGGGAGCGCTGGCTGGACCAGCCGTACGCCAGATATTTGACGATGCGCAGCTTCTGCCCGGGGCGCAGCCCGCAGATCACGGTGGTTCGCGCCAGGTCGGGCCCTGCGTCGTTGGTGACCTCGACCCGCCCGGGAACTTCGACGATGTGATCCATCCCCGCGGCCATCATCAGCTGGCTGGCCCGGGTCCGGTGCATCAGCAGCGCCCCGCAGTCGGTCTCGTCGTGTTCGACGGCCTCCAGCGGGTTTTCCAGAATGGCCGCCACCCGGGGATCCGCCGACGTCGTCGGCTGGTCCTCGTTGGTGACGAGTTCGGATTGCACGGTGACGCGGACGAACTCGTTGACCGCCTCAACGCAGTACTCGATGGCGGCCACACTGCGGTGGGCCAGCGACACCAGCCGGGTGGAGGTGACCTTGATTTCCTTGCCCACCGGCGAACGCCAGTGCGCGTTGCGGGTCAGCGTCCCGGCCTTCAGGTCGAGGACACGTTCGTGCGAGATGAGCTCGCCGTACCGGACGTCGAAGGGCTCGTCCTCGACGAACAGGCGAATGATCTTGCCGTTGGTCACGTCGACGACGGTCTGGCCGGCCTCCGGGTAGCCGTAGCCGGCCTCGGCGTAGGGCAGCGGCCGGATCTCGTAGAAGGAGTTCAGGTAGGTGCCCGGCAGGCCGTACGGTTCGCCCTCATCGAGGTTGCCGCGCAGCCCAATGTGCCCATTAGACAAGGCGAATAGCGATTCGGACTGGGCGATCAGGTTCAGGTCGAGCCGCGTCTCGCGGATCACCCACGGTTCGACGGGGAAGGCCTCCTGGGTGATCATGCCTGGACCCCGGTTGAATTCCCTAGCAACTCGGCGAGGTCGGTCACCACGACGTCGGCGCCGTTTTTGCGAAGATCTTCGGCCTGGCCCACTCTGTCGACACCCACCACGTAGCCGAAATTACCGGCACGGCCGGCCGCCACTCCCGACAGCGCGTCCTCGAACACCGCGGCCGCGTCGGGGGCGACGTCGAGCAGTTGCGCCCCCCGCAGATAGGAGTCGGGCGCCGGTTTGCCTTTGATGTGTTCCTCGCGCAGCGTCACCCCGTCCACCCGCTTCTGGACGAACCGGTCCAGCCCGGTGATCTCGAGCACCTCCCGGGTGTTCGCGCTCGACGACACGACGGCGATGCCCAGCCCCGCGTCCGTGGCGGCCTCCAGGTACCGGCGCGACCCGTCGAACACCTCGACGCCGTCGCGGTCGAGGACCTTTTGGAACATGTCGTTCTTGCGGTTGCCCAGGCCGTAAACGGTTTCGGCGTCGCCGGAGTCGTCGGGACTGCCGTCGGGCAGCTCGATTCCCCGGCTCTGCAGAAACGACCGGACCCCGTCTTCCCGCTTCTTGCCGTCGACGTATTTGCGATAGTCCGCGGCGGCGTCGAAGGGGACGAACTTCTCCCCGGTGCGCTCGGCTCGCTGGGACAGATAAGCGTCGAACATGGCCTTCCAGGCCTTGGTATGCACGCTCGCGGTATCGGTGAGGACACCGTCGAGGTCGAACAAGCAGGCGCGCACCTTCTCTGGCAGACCCAGCACAGAGCATCCTCACTGTTGGAGTGGTCGGGCGATAACCACTTCATCATGCTTGCCTGTATGCCGCCAGCGAACGCCCATGTTGTTCAACTCGCCCGCGCGACTCCTTGGATGACCCGCAGCCGTCCGTCCGACAACGCGGCGGTCAGGTTTTCGGCCTTGCGAGCGAAATCGGCCACGAATGTCTGCAGACCCAGCGGGTTGGCCGGCTGTGCCAGGAGTGTTTGCATCAGCGCGCTCGCCGGTTCGGTGAGGTCGTTCCAGTGTTCGACGGTGAAGCCGGCGGACTCGAGGACGGCGCGCAAGTCGTCGGGGCTGACCAGATGGCTGTGTGCCGACCGATCGGCCCACGGCAGGGGATAGGAGAGTTCGCGATTGTCGCCAATGGTGATGTCCCACAACGCAAGGCGGCCCTCGTTTACCAGCACCCGGCGAGCCTCGGAGTACAGGCGGACCTTGTCGGCCACGTTCATCTGAACATGCTGGCTGATGGCGATGTCGAAGCCGGCATCGGCGAAGGGGAGTGCGGTGACGTCGCCCTGATGGACCGATATCCGGTGGTTTAGGCCGACGAGTCGATTGAGCCAACGGTGTGTTTCGCAGTATTCGTCGGTGAGGTCGACGGCGGTGACGGTGCAGCCGAAGCGGTCGGCGATGTAGCGCGCGGTGCCGCCGACTCCGCTGCCCGCGTCCAGCACCGAACTGTCGCTGGTGATTCCGGCCAGGTCGACCAGTTGAGCGGTCGCCATGCGGCCCATGGTGTGGAAGTCCTCCACCAGGTCCAGGTCGGCGGGTACCAGGTGCTCGAGTTCCTTTCCGGCGGTGAGCAACGCCTGCTCGATGTTGTGCCGCGAGAGGCCGGTCGAATACTGGGTTCCGATCGCAGTCATGCCCTTTCCCTTTCTAAGTGACGTGCTTTTTCCAATTCACGAGCCGGCAACAGCCCCGCGACGACGATCGCGGCAGTCAGTGCGATGCCCGCGCACACCAGTGAGCCCACTTGCAGGCCGTCCAGGAACGCGTGGTTGACGGCGTCGCGCACCGGACCGGCGTGCTGCGCGGGTAGCTGTTCGATCACCCTGTACGCCACTGCCATTGAGTTGCGCATCGCTGAGCGCACCTCGGCCGGCAATGCGGCCAGCGACGGTGCCGAGCCGATCTGAGCGGAGTAGACCGAGGCGAAGACGCTGCCCACGATCGCCACGCCCAGGGTGCCGCCGAGCTCGCGCGTGGTGTCGTTGACGGCGGAGCCGATGCCGGCCTTGTCGGCCGGCAGCGACCCCATGATCGCCTCGGTGGCCGGCGCGAACGTCAGGCCCAGGCCGCCGCCGAGAAACAGCATCTGCGTGGCGATTTCGACGTAGCTCGTCGCGGCATCGGCGGTGGACGCCCAGGCCAGGCCGGCCGCGAACACGGTCAGGCCCCCGGCCACGACGGCGGTGGTGCCTATTCGCTCCACCAACCGCGGCCCCAGGATGCTGGCCAGCGCGATCGATATGGCGACCGGCAGCAATCGCACACCACTCTGAAATGCGCTGTATTCCTTGATGAATTGGAAGTACTGGGTGATCACGAAGATGAAGCCGAACAGCGTCAGGAAGCCGGCGGTCACCGCCAGGCTGCCCCCGGAGAACCGGCGGTTGGAGAACACCGTGATGTCCAGCATGGGATGCGTGCTGCGCTGCTCGGCCAACGCGAACCCGATCAGCAGGGCGGTGGCCACAGCGAAGCCGATCGCGGCCCGGGTGCTGGTCCAACCCCACGACGGCGCCTCGATGACGGTATAGACCAGCGCGGTGACGCCGGCGGCCGACAGCAGCAGCCCGGGGACGTCGACGCGTAGTGCGGCGGGATCGCGGGAGGTCGGGACGAACAACACACCGCCGATGATGGCGACTGCCGCGATCGGGATGTTGACCATGAAGATGGCGCCCCACCAGAAGTGTTCGAGCAACCAGCCGCCGCTGATCGGGCCCACCGCCACCCCGACACCGACCATGGCCGCCCATAGTCCGATCGCCTTGGCGCGGGGGACCGGGTCGGTGAAGATGTTGGTGATCAGGCCCAGCGTGGTCGGGAAGATCACCGCCGCGCCGACACCCATCGCGGCACGTGCCGCGATCAGCTGATCCGCGGAATTCGCCTGTGCCGCAAGCCCTGACGTGATCCCAAACAGCGCGAGCCCGGCATTGAGCCAGCCGCGTCTGCCGAATCGGTCGCTGAAGCTGCCGGCCGACAACAGCAGTCCGGACATGACCAGTGTGTACGCGTCGACGATCCATTGCAGCTGGGCGGTATCGGCATTGAGTTCGCGCGACAGCGTAGGCAGAGCGACGTTGACGATGGTGGCGTCGACGCTGATGACGAAGACGCCCAGGCAGATGACGGCGAGCGCCAGAATCCTTCGCATGGACAAGACGGTAAATCTGATAGACAAAGAAATCAAGTAATAGATGGAAAAACATGTCTTCCGCGGTAAGGTGGGGTGGTGCGGACTCGCAACTACAACCAGAACTGCCCGATCGCGCGTGGACTTGACGTCCTCGGTGAGCGGTGGACGCTGCTGATCCTGCGCGAGTTGGTCGGTGGAGCCCGCCGCTATTCGGACCTGCGCGCGCAACTACCCGGCATTGCAACCAATTTGCTCGCCGAGCGACTCACCGAGCTGCAAGACGCCGGGCTGGTTGACCGGGCGGACTTGCCGGCGCCGATCGGGCGCACCGTCTACACCCTCAGCGACCTGGGCTGGCAGCGGGTGCTGCCCATCCTGCAGACCCTCGCATGGTTCGGCCTGGACCGGCTGGATCCGATCGACGACGGGTCGGCATCGCCGCTGAACGGGTTTCTTGCCGGCGTCCTGCTCGGCTTCGACTCGGGTAGGGCGGCGGGGTTAGAGGCCACCTGCCGGGCCGAGATCGACGGCCGGCGTTTCGACTTCGCGGTCACTCAGGGGCGCCTGGCCGGCGCTCAGGGCGAACCATTGGTGACGATCACCGCCGCCGCGGCGGATCTGGTGACCGCCCGTCTGGGCCGAAGCGATGCCAAACGGAAGGCGGCGCTGCGGCGCATCACCGTGACGGGCGACCCGGCCGCCGTCGACGCGGTGCGCGCGAGCTTTTCGCTATAGCGGGTCCCCGGTCAGCCCCGGGATTCGACCAGGGCATCGATGAGGGCCTGGGCGATGAACTTGCCGTAGCGGCTGGCCGACCAACCGCGTTCGAGGACGAGAAGCTCGTAGAGCTCGGGTGCGTGATAGGTCCACAGGACATCGCGGGCTTCGTTGGCGCTGACTCGTAGCTGTCCCGTCCCGGCAAGACCGGATGCGAACATCGTCATGCCAGCCAGCGTTTCCTGCCGGATCTGCTTCCAGACCTCACCGGCGTCTGGCGACGACGCGGCACCATCGCGCGCGAGTAGCTGGACCGGCGCGCTGCGCGGCATGGTGGCGGCCAGGTGCTCGGCATACATCTCCAGCTTGCGAGTCGCCTCGGCCTCATCGGCTACGTTTTTTATCACGTCTCTTTGGACCATTGGAATCGGCTCGTCGTCGCCGGCGACCGCCACATCGAAGACTGCTTTCAGCACGCCCGCCTTCGTCGCGAATGCCTTGTACACCGTTTCGACCGACACGGTGGCGTCCCGCGCGATTTCGGCGATCGTCGTCGCCGCATAGCCCTGGGCCAGGAATCGTTGCCGGGCCGCCGCGAGCACCGCGTGCCGGTTCTGCTGGGCCTGTTGGCGTCGACGGGTCGAGTCGTATCGGCGCGGAGTCGGGCTATTGACAGATCCCATAATTAAGTACAATCTCCTGTATTGAATATAAGCTACTGTATTAGAGTAGGAAACGTGACATGACAAGTGCAACATGCTCCGCCGCCAGCCTGTCGGACGGCGACCCCATCGCGGTAGCGCGTGCCCTGGTGCCCGAGATCGCGCGGCGCGCCGACGAGGCCGAGGCGCTCGGAACATTGCCGCTGGATCTGGTCGAGCGCCTGCGCGCGGCCGGCATCTTCCGCGCGGTACAACCGCGCTCGCTGGGCGGATTTGAAGTGCCCCCGGTCGAGTACATCCAGATGATCGAGGTATTGGCGCGTGCCGACGGTTCGACGGGCTGGATCGCCGCCATCGGCGGCGGTGCGCCGACGTTCAGCGCCTGGCTCGAACCGACTGTCGCCACGGAACTGTTTGGTTGCGACGCCGACTTTTTGTCGGCCACGGTGTTCTCGCCCACCGGGCGTGCCGTCCCGGACGGTGGCGGCCGGTTCGACATCGACGGACGGTGGCCGTTTGCCAGCGGTTCCCGGCACGCCGAGTGGATGCTGGGCGGGATGTTCGTCTTCGACGATGGCACGCCGCGAATGCTCCCCGAGCAGGGCCCCGACTGGCGCCTTGCGTTCTTCCCGCGCGCTGACGCCGAGATCGACGACAACTGGGATGTCCTGGGGCTGCGCGCCACTGGCAGCAACGACGTGGTCGCCCGAGGCCTCAAAGTCCCCGAAGAACACACCATCAGCCCGTTCTTCCAGCCGGCCCGCCAGGACGGCCCGTTGTGGAGGATTCCGTTCTTCACGCTCGTCGGGATCGGCATGGTCGGTGCCCCGCTCGGGATCGCGCGACGCGCACTCGACGAATTCGCCGGTCTCGCGCCGACGAAGACACGTGCCGGCACGGTCCAGCTGCTGGCCGAGGACTCCGCCGTCCAGGTCGAGTTCGCCAGGGCTGAAGCCGGTTTGGCCTCGGCGCGAGCCTTCGTTCTCGATGAGGCCAATGCACTGACCGAAACCGCCTGCGCCGGCGATCCACCATCGCTGCAGCAGCGCGCCCGCTTCCAGCTTGCCGCCCAACAGGCGATGCGTGCGGCACGTCAAGCGGTCGATACGACGTTCGACTTGACCGGTGGGAGTGCGGTGCGCGCGGGTCACCCGCTGCAACGCTGCTTTAGGGATCTGCACACCGCCAGCCAGCACGTGTACTTCAGCCCGTCGGCCCTGAAGCGCTACGCCAACACCCGATTCGGCATTGCGCAACCGACCCACCTGATGTGACACCGGCGAAGGCACGGCCCCACCCGGGCAGTCGTGCCAGCCCACTAAGCTGGCTGCCGTGCAAGCACCCTCGCCGCGGCCCGTATTGGTGGTCGACTTCGGCGCGCAGTATGCGCAGCTGATCGCCCGTCGTGTTCGCGAAGCGCGAGTCTTTTCCGAGGTCATCCCGCACACCGCCTCGATCGACGAGATCAAAGCCAAGGACCCGGTGGCGCTGGTGCTGTCCGGCGGGCCGGCCAGTGTGTACGCCGAAGGCGCCCCGCAACTGGATCCCGCGGTGTTCGACCTTGGCGTGCCGGTGTTCGGCATCTGCTACGGGTTCCAGGCGATGGCGCAGGCGCTGGGCGGGACCGTCGCGCACACCGGCACTAGCGAATACGGTCGCACCGAACTGAAAGTGATTGGTGGCGAACTACATTCGGGACTGCCCGCGGTGCAGCCGGTCTGGATGAGTCACGGTGACGCGGTCACGGCGGCGCCCGCGGGTTTCGACGTGGTGGCCAGCAGCTCCGGCGCGGCGGTCGCCGGCTTCGAGAACCGGGCCCGGCGGTTGGCCGGCGTGCAGTACCACCCGGAGGTGATGCACAGCCCGCACGGACAGCAGGTGCTCAGCCGGTTTCTGCACGACTTCGCCGGTCTCGGAGCCCAGTGGACTGCCGCCAACATCGCCGAGGCGCTGACCGAACAGGTGCGCGCCCAGATCGGCGAAGGCCATGCGATCTGCGGGCTGTCCGGCGGGGTGGACTCCGCGGTGGCCGCGGCGCTGGTGCAGCGCGCCATCGGAGACCGGCTGACGTGTGTCTTCGTCGACCACGGGCTGTTGCGCGCCGGTGAGCGCGCCCAGGTGCAGCGCGACTTCGTCGCCGCCACCGGCGCCAACCTGGTCACCGTCGACGCCGCCGATACCTTCCTCGAGGCACTGGCGGGTGTGACCAACCCCGAGGGCAAGCGCAAGATCATCGGCCGCCAGTTCATCCGGGCGTTCGAGGGTGCGGTTCGAGACATCGTGGCCGCCGACGGCTCGGGTGTCGACTTCCTGGTACAGGGCACGCTGTATCCGGACGTGGTGGAGTCCGGCGGGGGCAGCGGGACCGCGAACATCAAGAGCCACCACAACGTCGGTGGTCTGCCCGACGACCTGAAGTTCAAGCTCGTCGAGCCGTTGCGGCTGCTGTTCAAAGACGAGGTGCGCGCCGTTGGACGGGAGCTGGGGCTGCCCGAGGAAATCGTTGGACGCCAGCCCTTTCCGGGCCCGGGACTGGGTATCCGGATCGTCGGCGAGGTCACCGCTAAGCGGCTGGACACGCTGCGGCGCGCCGACTCGATCGCCCGCGAGGAGCTGACCGCCGCCGGCTTGGACAACCTGATCTGGCAGTGCCCGGTGGTGCTGCTGGGCGAGGTGCGCTCGGTCGGCGTGCAGGGCGACGGCCGCACCTACGGGCACCCGATCGTGCTGCGGCCGGTGTCCAGCGAGGACGCCATGACGGCCGACTGGACCCGGGTGCCCTATGAGGTGCTCGAACGCATCTCGACCCGGATCACCAACGAGGTGGCCGAGGTCAACCGAGTGGTGCTGGACATCACCAGCAAGCCGCCCGGCACCATCGAATGGGAATAGCGGCGGCGTTCGGATAGCTACTCCACGAATTCGCTTCTGCCATAAGCAATGCCGGCCTCGCTCCAGTCGCCGCCGGCTTCGACGACCAGTCGTCGGGCCACATCGCGATCGCCGTTTACAGCGACCAGGATCAGGGTGTGGTCGGTCGCGGTGACGGATGCGCCCCGCAGCCAATTGCGGTCCGCCGGGTCGGCCGCCAGCGCGGTGCCAATGCGCTCGATGTCGACGTCCGGCACGGTGATGAGGATCGCGTTCAGCTCCGCCGCATGCTGCGGCAGGTAGTCGAAGGACAGCACCGATTCCTGGTCGAACTGACGGCGCACGGCCTCGGCGGCGGTGTGCAGGGCGGGCTCGTCGGCGCCGCACAGATGAAATTCGCGGGACCGTTCAAAGGTGACCCGCTGCTGCGCGTCCGACCAGTACACCCCGTCGAGCGGGGTCGACCCCGTTACCGCGACGCCGCCCTGGGTGATCGTCATGTCGGCCTGCGGCTCGAACAGCGGATCGGCGTTGTCGGTGACGAAGAACTCTGCCGGTTGGCAGGGCGCGGCCTGGCTCGGCGCCGGAAAAGCGACACCAATAAGCACCAGGAGCCACAGCAGCACCGAGCGCATAAAGCAGCCTCTCACGTTTCTTGACGCTGTCGGAGGGTGGGTGTTTACTCTCGAACATAAATTCGAAAAAGATGGAAGAGATGCTGGTAGGAGGCTTGTATGACGGCGGCTGTCGCCTCCAACCAGGATCGCATCGAACAGCTCGAATCGCTACGCCGGCAGATCGCGGTGTTGTCCGGAAAGTCGCCCGAGAAGGCGCCTGTTGCCCGCCTCGACGACCTGCTGCCGGAATCGGAATCCCAACTGCCGGTCCCGCAGTGGCTGGCCGACGCGCTGCCCACGCAGTTGCCCCGGGGGACGGTGGCGGTGCTATCGGGGGCGCGGTCACTGCTACTGGGCATGGTCGCCGCGGTGACGGCGGCCGGAGGAAACGCGGCCATCGTCGGCCAGCCGGATATCGGACTGCTGGCCGCGGTGGAGATGGGGGCGGACCTGAGCCGGCTCGCGGTGATACCGGATCCCGGAACCGATCCGGTGGAGGTGGCCGCGGTGCTCGTCGACGGCATGGATTTGGTGGTGCTCGGTCTGGGCGGGCGCCGGGTGCCACTGACCCGGGCGCGGGCAGTGGTGGCTCGCGCCCGGGTCAAGGGCTGCACCCTGCTGGTCACCGACGGCGACTGGCAAGGAGCGCCGACGCGGCTTGTCGCCCGGGTCTGCGGCTATGAGATCACTGCGGGTGACCGGGGTACCCCCGTCTGCGGATTCGGACGAATCAGCGGAGTGCGGCTGCAGGTCAGTGGGGTGTGCGCGGGCAGACGGGTGATCGGCCGAACGCGGACCGGGTGAATTCGGATGTCTTCCCGAGTGTTGGCCATCTGGTGCATGGATTGGCCTGCCGTCGCGGCGGCGGCAGCGGCGGGCCAATCCGTGACGACCCCGATCGCGGTCACTTTGGCCAACCGGGTGATCGCCTGCTCGTCGGCCGCGCGTGCAGCCGGTGTGCGGCGGGGGTTGCGACGCCGGGAGGCGGCGGCCCGCTGTCCCCACCTGCACGTCGCCACCGCCGACGCGGACCGCGACGCCCGCTTTTTCGAAGGGGTGGTTGCGGCGGTCGACGATTTGGTGCCCCGGGCCGAGGTGCTGCGGCCCGGGCTCCTGGTGTTGCCGGTGCGCGGAGCGGCCCGTTATTTCGGGTCCGAGGCCACCGCCGCCGAGCGGCTGATCGACGCGGTGGCCGCGGCCGGCGCCGAGTGCCAGGTCGGGGTCGCCGACCAGTTGTCCACCGCGGTCTTCGCCGCAAGGGCCGGTCGCATCGTCGCGGTGGGCGGCGATGCGAAATTTCTGTCGGTGCTGTCGATCCGGCAGCTGGCCACCGAGCCGAGTTTGTCCGGTCCGGGGCGAGAAGAGCTCACGGATCTGTTGTGGCGGTTGGGGATTCGAACCATCGGGCAGTTCGCTGCGTTGTCGGCTACCGACGTGACTTCCAGGTTCGGCACCGACGGGCGCAGCGCACACCGGTTCGCCCGCGGCGAGCCAGAGCGGGGACCGTCCGGGCGGGAGCCACCGGCCGAGCTCGAGGCCGTGCTGGACTGCGATCCGCCGATCGACCGGGTCGACGCCGCGGCATTCGCCGGGCGTTCGCTGGCCGGCGCGCTGCACCAGATGCTGATGTCCGCCGGAGTGGGCTGTACCCGGTTGTCCATTCATGCCGTCACCGCCAACGGCGAGGAATTGACCCGGGTGTGGCGGTGCGCCGAGCCGTTGACCGAGGACGCCACCGCCGATCGGGTGCGCTGGCAACTGGACGGGTGGTTGAGCAGCCGGGCCGCCCGCAACCCCCGCCCGACGGCGCCGGTGACATTGCTGCGGCTGCAGGCGGTGGAGGTGGTGTCGGCCGGGGCGCTGCAGCTGCCGTTATGGGGCGGCCTCGGCGACGAGGACAGGCTGCGGGCGCGCCGGGCGCTGGTACGAGTGCAGGGCCTGCTCGGCCCGGAGGCGGTACGGGTGCCGGTGCTGTCCGGAGGCCGCGGGCCGGCCGAACGCATCACCTTGACCCCGCTGGGCCTAATAGATCCTGAGCCGGTGCCGCACGCCGACCCGGGACTGCCGTGGCCCGGCCAGCTGCCGGATCCGTCGCCGGCGGTACTGCTCGATGACCCGGTGGAATTACTTGACGCCCAAGGTAACTCGATACGGGTAACCGGTCGGGGGATGTTCTCCGCCGCCCCTGCGCGCCTGGTCGCCCGCGGCCAGGACGACCCACTGCGCTGGTGGGCCGGGCCTTGGCCGGTCGACGAGCGGTGGTGGGATACCGACCGATCGGCAGGCCGCACCGCCCGCGCCCAGGTATTGCTGGAAAGCGAACGCGCGTTGCTGCTGTGCTATCGCCAGCGGCGGTGGTACCTCGAAGGGATCTACGAGTAAGGCGGTGTCAGTACCGGCCGAAAGCCACGGCCACGTTGTGGCCGCCGAATCCGAACGAGTTGTTGATCGCATACCGGTAGTTGCCCGGCCGCGGCTTGCCCGACACCACGTCCAAGTCGATCTCAGGATCGAGATTCTCCAGGTTCAGTGTCGGCGGAACCACCTGATCCCGCAGCGCAAGCACGGTCAGGATCGACTCCACCGCGCCAACCGCGCCCACCGAGTGACCCAGCGCGGCCTTGGGTGCATACACCGCCGGCCTGTTGGCGCCCAGCGCGTTGTTGATCGCCTTGCCCTCGGCCAGGTCGCCCACCGAGGTGCCGGTGGCGTGCGCGTTGACGTGGTCGATATCGCTGGGTGTCAGCCCCGCCAGCTGAATCGCCCGGGTCATCGCGTGTCCGGCGCGTGCGCCGTTGGGGTCCGGCGCCACCATGTGGAAGCCGTCCGAGGTGACGCTGGCGCCCATGATGCGGGCCAGGATGTTGGCGCCCCGGGCCTTCGCGTGCTCTTCGGTTTCGATGACCATCAGCGCGCCGGCCTCGCCGAACACGAAACCGGTCCGATCCCGGTCGAACGGGCGGCATGCTCCGGCCGGGTCATCGTTGCGGGTGGACATCACGATGCGCATCTGGGCAAACGCCGCGATCGCCACCGCTTCGATCTTGACCTCGACGCCGCCGCAAATCGCGATGTCGGCCTCGCCCAGGACGATGCTGCGCCAGGCCTGGGCGATGCCTTCCGAGCCGGACGCGCATGCCGAAATCGGGCTGATCACCCCGGCCCTGGCGTGGCGTTCCAGCCCTATTGCCGCGGCGGGGCCATTGGGCATGTACTTCTGCACCGCCAGCGGTGAGACAGCCTTGCGGCCCCGCGCGCGCATATCGTCGTAGCTGAACACGATTTGCTCGGCCGAGCCCAGGCCAGTGCCGACGGACACCAGCAACCGGTTGGGGTCGACCTCGGGCGAACCGGCGTTCTCCCACACCCGGCGGCTCACGATGGCGGCCATCTTCTGCAGCCAACCCATCCGGTGTCGCTCGGCGCGCGTCAACCCCTGATCGAAATCCTCCAGCAGGTGCCCGCCGATGCGTACTGGCAAGTCGTAGTGTTCGATAAACGAGTCTTCGAGAGTACGGATTCCGCTTTGGCTGTCCAGCAACAGCTTCCAAGTGCTCTCGGCATCGGTGGCAAGCGCGGTTGTCATGGCAATGCCAGTGACCACGACATTCGGAAGCGCTTTTCCGGTAACCAGCTCTGTCATTGCGAAGGTCCTCCCATGCTGACTAACGCAACCCCACGCAGATACGCAACTATTCCATCGTTGCTGGCCGGGTTCTGTCAACGGAAGGTGACCGGCAAAGCCCCCTTTAGCGGGCGAGCCGACGCGCGAATGGCGCCACGCGTTGGATGAACCGGTCGAAGAAAAATGCCGGATCGACGCCAACACCGATGTGCGCGTTGGGTTCCCGGCGCCAGTCGGTCACCGTCATGCCGCGGGTCAGGGTCCCGGCGAGCTCGACATCCACTCGGCCCGAACGGGTCGTGATGAGTTCGGGATCCAGCGCGACCGCGGCGGCCAACGGGTCGTGCAGATGCGCCAGATATCCGTGCCCGTTGTCGAAGTAGCCCTCGAGGTAGAACCGCAGCGCGTCCTCGATCACCCGGATCACCGGGTTGGACGCCGTCGACCGGGTGCCCCGTTCGTCCTCCACGCTCATCGGCGTCGAGGTCGAATCCGCGGCAGCCGCCAACTTCGCCAGGGTTTGCGGAGTGATCGTGACGTTGCGGGTCAAATCCAAGCCGCACAAAATCGGAAGCCGCTGCGGGCCAAGGCCTTCGGCGGACCACGCCACGAACACCTCGTGCGCTGCTTCGGGGTCCACGCTGATGTTCCATTCCGCGACGGCGGTGGTATTGCCGATGTGGTCATAGGAGCCGCCCATGATGACCAGCCGGCGCAACAGGTTTGGCAGTGCGGGCTCGGCGCGCAGCGCCAGCGCCAGATTGGTCAACGGCCCGGTCGCCACGCCGATCAGCTCGCCGGGAAAGGCCTGCGCTGCGCGCACCCAGGCCGTCGCGGAGTCGTACTCGGTCAGCGCGGCGCCGCCGGGGGGCAGGTCGGCATAGCCCAGGCCCCGTGGGCCATGGACCTTCGAGGGGGTCCGCAGCGGGCCGGTCAGCGTTTCGTCGGCGCCCTTCGACACCGGAATGCCGGTGACACCGCACAGCTCGAGCAGGCCCAGATTGTTGGCACAAACCTGTTGTACGCCAACATTTCCACCGGTCGAGGCGATGCCGACCAGGTCGGCGTCCGGACTGGCCAGCAGGTAGATCAGGGCCAGCGCGTCATCGACGCCGGTGTCGACATCGATGAAGACCGGCGATGGGTCAGTTACCAATGAACTCCGGGTACCAGCCGGATCGCCTTGCGGACCGGCCTGGGGACCCCGATGCGGCCGACGGCACGAACCGGGCGTTTAGGCCGCCTTCTTACCGGGGCGCGGTCGCGGTTGGTTTCACCGCTGGGCGGCGGAACTCCCAGCGCGGCAGCAGAATCGGGATACCCCAGGTAGACCTGGTGCAGGATTCGACGCGAGGTTTTGGGCAGCAGGTAGTTGCCGGCCTCGGCGAGCGTGCCCAGCGGGGTGTCGATGCGGGCCGGCTTGTCGACCAGGCCGCGCACCACCATCGCCGCCGCCCGTTCGGGACTGATCGGCGCCACCGGGTTGAGCCGCTGCGACGGCGCGATCATCGGCGTCTTGACCAGCGGCATATGGATGTTGGTGAACGTGATGTGGTCGGACAGTGTTTCCGAGGCGACCACGTCGGAAAACGCGTCCAGCGCCGCCTTGGTCGGCAGATACGAGCTGTACTTGGGGTTGCGGGCCAGCACGCCGGCGCTGGAGACATTGACGACGTGACCGAATCGGCGCTCGCGCCAGTGCGGCAGCAGCGCCAGCACCATTCGCACCGCGCCGAAGTAGTTGACCGCCATAACCCGCTCGTAGTCGTGCAGCCGGTCGGTGGAGTTGACCACCGAACGGCGAATCGAACGCCCGGCGTTGTTCACCAGATAGTCGACATGGCCGAAGCGGCCCAGGATGTCTTTGATGGTGTGCTCCACCGACACAGAATCGGTGACATCACAGGTAAAGGCGTGTGCCTGGCCGCCGTTCGCGCGGATCTCGGCCACCAGCTCGTCGAGCGCGGAGCCGTTGCGGGCCAGCGCGAACACGCATCCGCCCCGTTCGGCGACCGCGATCGCCGACGCCCGTCCGATACCGCTGGATGCGCCGGTGATGATCACGTGCCGGCCCTGCAGCGCGCCATCCGGCGCGTCGCGGCGGGCGCGATCGGGATCGAGATGCTCGGCCCAGTACCGCCACAGCTTGGGTGCATAGCTGGCGAACTCGGGGACTTCAATACCGCTGCCGTGCAACGCGTTTTGGGTCGTGTCGCTGACGAAGGTGGGGGCCAGGTCGACAAGGTCCAACACCTCGGCGGGAATTCCCAGCTGGGTGGCCGCCATATTCCGCAGCAGCCTGGCGCGCCCGCTGACTTTCAGCACCGGTGCGGCCACCGCGCGAGGCAGCGGCCCGCGCAGTGGGGGCAATCCGGCGGCCCTGGCGACTCCACGGTAAATGCCGCGCAGCCCAATGGTTTTCGGTGAGGTCAGGTGGAAGGTCCGTCCGTCGGTGCCGTCGCTGTGCATCAGCGCGACCAGCGCGTCGACGACATAGTCGACCGGGACGATGTTGGTGCGCCCGGTGTCGGGCAGCAGGATCGGCGTCAGCGACGGCAAAATGGCCAGCTTGGCCAGCACGCCGAAGAAGTAGTACGGGCCGTCGATCTTGTCCATCTCGCCGGTGCGTGAGTCGCCGACCACCACGGCCGGGCGGTAGATGCGGTAGCGCAACCCGGGTTGCGACCGCACCAACAGTTCGGCTTCGAACTTCGTCTGGTGGTAGGCAGTGGGCAGCTGCTGGCCCACGTCGAAGTCGTCCTCGGTGTACTCGCCGGCGAAGTCTCCCGCGACCGCGATCGACGACACGTGATGCAACGTGGCGTTCAGCCGCTGCGCCAGCCCGATGACGGCGCGGGTGCCTTCGACGTTGGCGGCGCGCTGTTCGGCCTCGCCGGCGGTGACGTCGTAGATGGCCGCGCAGTGCACCAGATGGTCGACCCGGCCCAGCTCGGCCAACCGCTCGTCGGTCAGCCCCAGCTCCGTCAGGTCGCCGACCAGCGGTTTGGCGCGTTCACCCCACTCGATGGCGAGATGTTCGAACCGTCCCAGCGACTCACGCCGGACCAGAATCCCCACTTCGGCGTCGGGTCGAGTGTCCAACAATCGAGCTACGACGCGGCGGCCAATAAACCCGGTACCGCCGGTAACGACATACCGCATCCAGCCATGGTAGCGGGGATCAGCTGAAGTTGCGGATGCCGTCCCACTCGACCAGCGTCCACCCGTCCGACGGGTTGCCGGTGATCACCACGCGGCCGATGTTCGGCAGGGGGTGGCTGGTCAGCAGGCTGCTCTTGCCGTTGCGGGCATTCATCAGCGTCCAGGCCATGATCGCCGCGCCCTGGGAGAACACCACCGGCTTGTTGTGGCCGCTGTTGTAGACCTTGTTGACCGCGGCGGTGAACTGCTCGTTGAACTGCTTGCCGCTCAGCCCTCCCGGGATGCTGTTCTGGACGTCCCCGTTGATCCAGTCCGTCGGGGCCAGCAGGTACGTCGCACCCGCGATCGATTCGGGTTTGCCGTTGTACCAGCCGGCGCCCAGTGACTGCACGCCACTGAGGATCTCGACCTGCTTGCCGAGTTCGCCCGCCAGCGGGCTCGCGGTCTGCTGCGCTTCGGCCATGGCCGAGGCGTAGACGGCGTCGAAGTCGTTGCGACCGCTCTGGTGCGCTACCTGCTGCGCCTGTCCCTTGCCCTCGGCGGTGAGGCCGGGGCCCGGCGGATCGGTGTTGATGATTCCGTCGGCGTCGGCTTGGGTCTGCGCGTTTCGGACGAACGTCAGCGTGATGCCGCGGGCCTGCGCCGATCCGCCGCAAGCACCGACGAGGAGCGTTGCGGTGAGTACGGCCATTAACTTGGCGGTCTTTCCGATCATGCTGCGCGTGGCCATGTCGAATAGCCTGCCCTGCCGACAGCCCCAGGGGGAAGGGTTTGCAATGGTTGGGTGCAGAAAAGCTTGAATTTGCAGATCCGGAGGAGACGCGCATGGCGATTGACCCGAGTGCTATCGGTGCAGTGACCGAGCCGATGTTGTTCGAATGGACCGACCGGGACACGCTGCTGTACGCCCTTGGCGTCGGCGCGGGGCTCGACGACCTGTCGTTCACCACCGAGAACAGCCACGAGATCACCCAGCAGGTGCTGCCCACCTACGCGGTGATCTGCTGTCCCGCGTTCGGTGCGGCGGGCAAGATCGGAAAGTTCAACTGGGCCATGCTGCTACACGGCTCGCAAGGCATCCGGCTGCACGCGCCGCTGCCGGCGGCGGGCAAGCTGTCGGTCGTCACCGAGGTCACAGACATTCAGGACAAGGGCGAGGGCAAGAACGCGGTCGTGATGCTGCGCGGCCGCGGCACCGACCCGGATTCGCAAGCGCTGATCGCCGAGACATCGACCACCTTTGTCGTCCGGGGCGCCGGCGGTTTCGGCGGGCAGCCGGGTCAACGCCCGATTGCCCCGGAATTTCCGGACCGTGAGCCCGACATCAAGGTTGCCTTGTCCACTCGCGAGGATCAGGCGCTGATCTACCGGCTGTCCGGTGACCGCAACCCGCTGCACAGCGACCCGTGGTTCGCCCGGGAGCTGGCCGGGTTCCCCAAGCCGATCCTGCACGGGCTGTGCAGCTATGGGGTGGCGGGCCGCGCGCTGGTCACGGAGCTCGGCAAGGGCCTCGCGGCCAACATCACTTCGATCGATTCGCGCTTCAGCTCGCCGGTGTTCCCGGGCGAGACGTTGACGACGCTGATCTGGCGCACCGATCCGGGCAAGGCGGTCTTCCGTACCGAGGCTTCTGGCGCCGAAGGCGCCGAGGCCGGGCGGATCGTGCTCGACGACGGCGCGGTCGAATACGCGGCGGACTAGTTCCCGGCGTCAGCTAGCCGGCGGGCCAGACGCCCGACGAACTCGGCCGTGCTGGCCGGACTATCCAGCGCGAATAGCGCGGCGGTGGCCCGGTCGCCATCGTCGTTGTGCCGCACAATGATTGGTATCCCGTCATCGTGCACCGCGTCGAACGCATCCTCGTCGGTGATGTCGTCGCCGAGATAGACCGGTGTCAAAGGTGTCGACCCGGGCAAGTGATTGAGCACCCAGCGCAGGGTTGCGCCCTTGTCCCAATCGACATCCGGACGCAGCTCGATGACTTCGCGGCCGGTGGTCACCCGCAGTGCGTCGCGCTGACCCGCCGCGCGCACCGCTGCCGTCACCTCACCGATGCGGTCTCGTGCGGCGTTGCGATAGTGCACCGACACGCCAAACCGTTTGTGCTCCACCCTGACACCGGGAATCGACCCGAGTCGCTCGCCTAGCTGGGCGGCCGCGGATTCCAGCATCGGAATGGCCGCGGCCGCGGCGTCGTTTTGATGGTGGGTGCCATCGGGTGCGGTCAACTCGAATCCGTGGCTGCCGGCATACCAGATGCCCGGCAGGCCGACGCGTGCCGTGACGTCGGCAAGGTCGCGGCCGGACAGTACCGCGACCGGGCAGCGCGCGGCCAACTGCTGCAGCGCCGTGGCGGCACCGGCGACAAGGCACGCCGAGTCCGGATCGTTGACGATGTCGGATAGCGTGCCGTCGAAGTCGAAGAACACCGCCGGCTGCCGCGCATCCAGGCCCTCGTCGAGCAGCTGCGACGCGTCGGGCAGCTGCGACATTCGCCGGTCCCCGGTGCGCACGGCGATGTCACTGCCGTCCTTGGCGTCGATCACCAACGCGAACCCGGCCTCGCGCGCGGCCTTGGCCACCGCCGCGCTCGCCGCGACGACGACGCAGCGTCCCGCCAGTACGCCCAGCCGCTCGGCGGCCGCGGCCGGGTCCTCGGCATGCACGGTGACGTCGACACCGGCCTCACGCAGCTGCTTCACCAGCGCCGAGTCGGCGTCTTGGTCAAACAGCACCGCGTCATGGCGGCGCGGGTCGATGGTGACCGATGGCATTGATCAACCCTCTCACGGTCATCAACGCCGCCCGGCTTGGGTCAGTGGCGTGCTCGCGCCCACGGGCGGCTGGGCGGTACCCGTGGGGCAGCGCCGGGGGCCCGGCGTTTGCGGCGATCCTTGGTGAACAGCAGGACGGAGTCTTGGCTGAGCGCCGTCAGGTGCGCCATCTCCCGTTCGATCCCGGCGGCGAGCTGCCCGAGCTCGGGGGCGGCGTCGTAGCCGGCGGTGATACCGAAGATCAGCTCATCGCCGTAGCTCAACACCGCGACCCCGCTGGACAGCTGCGAAGCCGTCGGGGGGATGGGTAGCAGGCGTTCGACGGTGGCGTCCATCAGCCTCAACCGATGACGTGGCCCGGCTGCGTTGGTGGCCAGCGTGACGATGCCCGGTTGCGGAAGCCGGCTCAGTGTCAGTTGAAGCGCCTTGGCGCACAATGTAAATGGCATGAAGCTGGTTGCCAGGTCTGCAATGTTGACGCTCTGCTTTATCGGCCTGGGTTTGTTCAAGCTGTTGTGCACGATCCGCAGCCGCCGCACCGGATCGTCGTGCTCGACGGGCAGGTATCTGTTCTCCAGGGTGCGCAGCGAGCCCGCGCGCGGTTGTTCGCGACGGTGCAGCAGTACGGCCCGGAAGCCCTCGGTGATGGCGGCGAGCGCGACGTCGTTGGTGGTCACCCGGAACTTGGCGCACACCGCGTCGACGGCGGCGAGGGGAACGCGCACCGTGCCGTAGCGACGCATGGTG
This sequence comes from Mycobacterium montefiorense, assembly GCF_025823255.1. Lineage (NCBI taxonomy): Bacteria > Bacillati > Actinomycetota > Actinomycetes > Mycobacteriales > Mycobacteriaceae > Mycobacterium > Mycobacterium montefiorense. Next base: position 146,276 of record NZ_JACKVL010000009.1, read on the forward strand.
ACTGCCGGTTCGTTCGACGACATCCGTGCCACCGACCAGACCGTACCGGCCAGGGTGTTCGTGACGGTGCCGGCGACGGCCGAAGCATGCCAGAGCGCATCGGCCCAGCCCCGCTTCCGGGCTTGTATCGAATCCTGTTTAGGCTCAGCATGATTGGCAAATATCTCGCTGTCGGCGCCGTCGCAGAGTCTGGTGAGAAGGTGGGCGGCAGGGACGGCGTCGGCGAGGTAGTGATGGACCTTCATCAAGATTGCCCACTTGCCCTTGAGGCCTTCGATAACCCAGCACTCCCACAGCGGGCGGTCCAATTCGAGGGGACGCTCGCATGCGTGAGCGATCGCCCCTGACAGGTCTGCTTCATCGCCCGGGCGCCCAACCGCGACGCGGCGCAGGTGATGGGTGAGGTCGAATCCCGGATCGTCGATCCATTGCCGGGCACCGCGCAGCGAGTGGGTCCGCAACACCTGGCGGCACTGCGGGATGGACTGAATACGTTCTGCAAGAAGGGATTTCAGCTGCCCAAGATCGGGGACGGCGCCTTCGATGATGGCGACCGCGCCGGTCGCCAGGCTCGCTTGCCGGCCGGAGTCCGCCGCGGTGCGTAAACCCGCGTCCAATGCCGTTATCAGCTGTCCCATTTTGATTCCCGCCCGTGGTTGCCCCGTACCAGTATCTGTCGCCACGCCCCATCGCGATAGATCTCTGTCCGTTAACTCTCTGTTTAGAAGTTGAAGACCTGTTTAACAACCGCTTTAACAACCGAGCGTGAAATCGAACATACATTCGATAGACTGTTCGGGTGGGTTTCAGCAATGAGCCGCGAAGCTGGGCGGAAATGGAGCGGCTGCTCGACAGCAAGCCGCGGCACGCCGGCACGCCGATTGCGCAGGAACCTCCGACAGAGGCGCCCTGGTCGCGCAAGCGCGGGATGTACGAGCCGCCGAACCAGCGGCGGGGTCGCTCGTCCGTCGCCTATGCCGAGCTGCACGCGCATTCGGCGTACAGCTTCCTGGACGGGGCCAGCACGCCCGAGGAGATGGTCGAGGAGGCCGCCCGGTTGGGCTTGCGTGCGCTGGCGCTGACCGACCACAACGGTCTGTACGGGGCGGTGCGGTTCGCCGAGGCGGCCGTTGAACTCGACATGCGTACCGTGTTCGGCGCCGAGCTGTCGCTGGGCGCCGCGTCGGTTTCGCAGGCTCGTACCGAGAACCCGGACCCGCCCGGACCGCATTTGCTGGTGCTGGCCCGCGGTCCGGAGGGCTACCGGCGGCTGTCGCGGCAGCTGGCCGCCGCGCATCTGGCCGGCGGTGAGAAGGGCAAGCCGCGCTTCGACATCGACACGCTGACCGAGGCCGCCGATGGGCACTGGCACATCCTGACGGGATGCCGTAAAGGCCATGTACGCCAAGCGCTTTCCGATGGCGGGCCACAAGCCGCAGAGCGGGCGCTGGCCGATCTGGTGGACCGCTTCGGGGCGCGGCGGGTCAGTGTCGAGCTGACCCACCATGGCCAGCCGCTCGACGACGAACGCAATGGGGCACTGGCCGGGATCGCGCCGCGGTTCGGGGTCGGCACCGTCGCTACCACCGGAGCGCATTTCGCGGGCCCGTCGCGACGCCGGCTGGCCATGGCGATGGGTGCCATCCGGGCCCGGCAGTCGTTGGACTCAGCTGCGGGATGGCTGGCCCCGCTGGCGGGTTCGCATCTGCGATCCGGTGAGGAGATGGCCCGGCTGTTCGCGCAGCACCCCGAGGCGGTGACTGCCGCTGCCGAACTCGGCGAGCAGTGCGCGTTCGGGCTGGCGCTCATCGCGCCGCAGCTGCCGCCGTTCGACGTGCCCGAACCGCACACCGAGGACAGCTGGTTGCGGCAGTTGACGATGGCGGGGGCGCGGGATCGCTACGGGCTCCCCGAGGGCGCGCCGCGAGCGTACGCCCAGATCGAGTATGAGCTGAAAGTTATTGCCCAACTGACATTTCCGGGCTACTTCCTGGTGGTGCACGATATCGTCCAGTTCTGCCGGCGCAACAACATCCTGTGCCAGGGCAGGGGATCGGCGGCCAACTCCGCGGTCTGTTACGCCCTTGGGGTCACCGCGGTTGATCCGGTGGTCAACGAGCTGTTGTTCGAGCGCTTCCTGTCTCCCGCCCGCGACGGGCCGCCCGATATCGACATGGACATCGAGTCGAATCAGCGCGAGAAGGTCATCCAGTACGTCTACGACAAATACGGCCGGGATTACGCTGCTCAGGTTGCCAACGTCATCACCTACCGCGGGCGAATCGCGGTGCGCGACATGGCCCGTGCCTTGGGATTCTCGCAGGGTCAGCAGGACGCTTGGAGTAAGCAGATCAGCCACTGGAACGGGTTGGCGGACTCGCCGGATATCGAGGACATCCCGCCACAGGTGATCGAGCTTGCCAACCAGATCCGGAACCTGCCGCGGCATATGGGCATTCATTCCGGCGGCATGGTGATCTGTGATCGCCCGATCGCCGACGTCTGCCCGGTGGAGTGGGCGCGGATGGAGAACCGCAGTGTCCTGCAATGGGACAAAGACGACTGTGCGGCCATCGGGTTGGTGAAGTTCGACCTACTCGGGCTGGGCATGCTCTCGGCGCTGCACTACGCGAAAGACCTGGTGGCCGAGCACAAAGACATCGAGGTCGACCTGGCCCGCCTCGACCTCTCCGAACCCGCGGTATACGAGATGCTGCAGCGCGCCGATTCCGTCGGCGTGTTCCAGGTGGAGTCGCGCGCACAGATGGCCACCCTGCCCAGGCTGAAGCCGCGGGTGTTCTACGACCTGGTGGTCGAGGTCGCGCTGATCCGCCCCGGACCCATCCAGGGCGGTTCGGTGCATCCCTACATCCGGCGGCGCAACGGCATCGACCCGGTCGTCTACGACCATCCGTCCATGGAATCGGCGCTGCGAAAGACACTGGGAGTGCCGCTCTTTCAGGAGCAGCTGATGCAGCTCGCGGTCGACTGCGCCGGGTTCTCCGCCGCCGAGGCCGACCAGCTGCGGCGCGCCATGGGATCCAAGCGCTCCACCGAACGCATGCAACGGCTGCGCGGCCGGTTCTACGACGGCATGCGCAGATTGCACGGCGCCACCGACCAGGTGATCGACCGGACTTACGAAAAGCTGGAGGCGTTCGCCAATTTCGGCTTCCCGGAAAGCCATGCGCTGTCCTTTGCGTCGCTGGTGTTTTACTCGTCATGGTTCAAGCTGCACCACCCGGCCGCGTTCTGCGCCGCGCTGCTGCGTGCGCAGCCGATGGGTTTCTATTCACCGCAGTCACTGGTGGCCGACGCGCGCCGGCACGGCGTGCTGGTGCACGGCCCGGACGTCAACGCCAGCCTGGCGCATGCCACCCTCGAGAACGCGGGGACGGAGGTTCGCCTCGGGCTGGGCGCCGTCCGTCATATCGGTGACGACCTTGCCGAGCAGCTGGTCGATGAGCGAAAGGCCAACGGCGCGTTTGCTTCTCTGCTTGATCTGACCACCCGACTGCAGCTTTCCGTGCCGCAGACCGAGGCGTTGGCGACGGCCGGGGCGCTGGGCTGCTTCGGGACGTCGCGGCGCGAGGCGCTGTGGGCGGCCGGGGCCGCGGCAGCGGGGCGGCCGGATCGGCTGCCCGGGGTGGGCTCGTCGTCGCACATCCCGGCGCTGCCCGGGATGACTGCGCTGGAACTGGCCGCCGCCGACGTGTGGGCCACCGGCATCTCCCCGGACAGCTACCCGACCCAGTTCCTGCGGGCCGACCTGGACGCGATGGGGGTGGTGCCCGCCGACGCGCTGGGGTCGGTGCCCGACGGCGATCGGGTGCTGATCGCCGGTGCGGTGACCCATCGGCAGCGACCCGCCACGGCGCAGGGCGTCACATTCGTCAACCTCGAAGACGAGACCGGGATGGTCAACGTGCTCTGCACGCCGGGGGTGTGGGCGCGACACCGCAAGCTGGCGAACACCGCACCGGCGCTGCTGATCCGCGGTCAGGTCCAAAACGCCAGCGGCGCAATCACCGTGGTGGCCGAGCGGCTGGGCCGCATCACCTTGGCGGTCGGCTCCAAGTCCCGCGATTTCCGCTAAACACGCAATATGTCCTGGTGTGTACTGATTCAATGTTTTATGAGCGTCGAAACTAAATGCAAGTTTGCTCGCCATGGCGCTGCAATATTGGGTTGCGCTGCGGCGTTATTACTTCCTAACGCGGTCGCCAGCGCTGATCCGCCCGACCCGCACCAGCCGGACATGACCAAAGGTTTCTGCCCGGGCGGTCGCTGGGGCTGGGGCAATTTGGCCGTCTGTGATGGCGAAAAGTACCCCGACGGGTCGTATTGGCACCAGTGGATGAAAACCTGGGCGGTCGGTCCTCAGTTCTACTACGACTGCGTCAGCGGCGACGAGCCTCTCCCGGGGCCGCCACCGCCTGGCGGCTGTGGCGGAGCGATTGCGCCCGATGCGCCGCCCCCACCCCCGAGCTGATGCCTTCGCGCGCGAACGAACGGCGAAAATCTCGCCCTGAGTGCACGTTCGGCGCGCAGAGCCCACGTATAACCTCCACACATGACCCTCAACTTGTCCGTCGACGAACTGCTTTCCACCACCCGCTCGGTGCGCAAACGCCTCGACTTCGACAAGCCGCTGCCTCGCGAAGTCCTGATGGACTGCCTCGAGCTGGCGCTGCAGGCGCCCACCGGCTCCAACGCGCAGGGCTGGCAGTGGGTGTTCGTCGAAGACGCTGACAAGAAGAAGGCGATCGCCGACATCTACCTGGGCCATGCCCGCGACTACCTCACCTCGCCGATGCGCGAATACGCCGAGGGTGACACCCGTGGTGAGCGGATGCCGAAGGTCAAGGATTCCGCGATGTACCTCGCCGAGCACATGCATGAGGCGCCGGTGCTGATGATCCCGTGCCTGGAAGGCCGCGAAGACAAGTCGGCGTTGGGTGGGGTCTCGTTCTGGGCGTCGCTGTTCCCGGCGGTCTGGAGCTTCTGCCTGGCGCTGCGCTCCCGCGGTCTGGGTTCCTGCTGGACGACGCTGCACCTGCTTGGTGACGGCGAACGCAAGGCCGCCGAGGTGCTCGGCATTCCCCACGAGCGGTTCAGCCAGGGTGGGCTGTTCCCGATCGCCTACACCAAGGGCACCGACTTCCGGCCGGCCAGGCGGCTACCGGCCGAGACTCTGACGCACTGGAACACCTGGTAACTCAGGGCCGCAGCGGCCATACCTCGACGACCCCCTGCGCGACCGCACACGGGGTCTGGCTCACCCGCTCGATCGCCGCGTCGATGTTCTCGGCCTCGATCACTGCGAACCCCGCGATCGGCAACGGCGATCGAAGGAACGCGCCCGGCTCGATCGATACCCCCGCGCCGTCCGGATTGCGCACCTGGACGGGGTTGCCGGCGCGGCCGACGAGCGCGCCGGACGAGCTGAGTTCGTCGTCGCGGGCGTGCGCGGCCCGTCGCCGGTCGTCGCTCAATTGGCGGTATCCGGCCTCGTCGCCGTAGCCGATCGTGATGAAGGTGGGCATATCAATGCTGACTCGCGGCGGGACCAGGATTCATCGCTACGTCGCCCCGGAGTAGCCGTGCTGGCGCCAGGCCTCGTAGATCGCGATCGCCGCGGCGTTGGACAGGTTCAGTGAACGCCGGCCTGACAGCATCGGGATGCGCACCCGCGCGGTGATGTGACTGTCGGCCAGGGTTTGCGCGTCCAGCCCATCGGGTTCGGGACCGAACATCAACACGTCGCCGGGCCGGTAGGCGATGTCGGCGTACGACGTCGACGCATGCGCGGTGAACGCGATCACCCGCGCCGGCATCAGCACGTCCCACGCGGCGGCCAGCGTCGGGTGCACCGTCACCGACGCCAGGTCGTGATAGTCCAATCCGGCGCGGCGCACCTTGGGTTCGGACAGGTCGAAGCCCATCGGCTCAATCAGATGCAATTCGGCGCCGGTGGCGGCGGCCGTCCGGATGGCGTTACCCGTATTAGGCGCGATGCGTGGCGAGTAGAACATCAGCCGGAACACCACGCCATCCTCACACGGGCGATAATGCAGGCATGGTCGAGCAGAGCATCTGGATGCAGAAGGTCGCTGCCGATCCGGGGCATTCGGACTGGTACATCGAGCGCTTCCGTGCCATGTCCCGCGCCGGTGACGATCTGGCCGGCGAGGCTCGCTTCGTGGACGCGATGGTGCCGCGCGGCGCCCGCATCCTCGATGCCGGCTGCGGCCCCGGCCGGTTGGGCGGCCACCTGGCCACGGCCGGTCATCATGTGGTCGGAGTCGACGTCGATCCGGCGCTCATCGCAGCGGCCGAGCAGGATTATCCGGGTCCGCAGTGGCTCGTCGGCGACCTGGCCGAGCTGGATTTGCCCGCGCGCGGCATCGCCGACCCGTTCGACGTCATCGTGTCCGCCGGCAATGTCATGGCGTTCCTGGCCCCGAATACCCGGGGTCAGGTGCTGCGCCGGCTGCGTGCCCACGTCGCCGACGACGGTCGAGCCGCAATCGGCTTCGGTGCCGGCCGCGACTATGAGTTCGCCGACTTTCTCGGCGACGCCGCCGCCGCGGGATTCGCGCCCGATCTGTTGCTATCCACTTGGGATCTGCGGCCGTTCGCCGACGATTCCGACTTCCTGGTCGCAATTCTTCGGCCCGCGTAGGCCCCTAGCTCTCTGCTCAGTAACGATTCTGGTGACCCAGGCCGCGGGCTGTCATACTCGTCGAATTGCCACGCGTTTACCGCTCGCGCGTCTCGGCGCGGGGGGAGCGGAATAAAAGCAGGAAGTTCATGAGCCTCTCGTTTCATTCGACGCGCAGTGTGAGCGCAGCGGTCAATCGCGCCGTTGTGACCACATGACCATGTTCAACCGTCCGGCCACCCCGGCCGAGGCGGCGCCCACCGAGTTCGCCGAGGTATCCGCCGCTGGGGGGGCTCCGGCCAAACGCCCGCCTGCCTGGTCGCTGAGCAACTGGCCGGTCCGGTGGAAGGTGCTGGCGATCGTGCTGGTTCCGCTGATCCTGGCGGCGGTTTTCGGCGGGCTGCGGGTGAACACCGCGATGTCGAGCTCCAGCGGTCTACGGTTGGCCGCCGCCCGCGCCGACTTGCTGCCGGCGCTCACCAAATACATGTCGGCCTTGGATGTCGCCTTGTTGGCGAACTCCACCGGTCGCGATGTCGACGGCGCGAAGAAGAACTACGACGCCCGCAAAGGCGAACTGCTACAGCGGCTGTCCGACACTGACGTGACCCAAGACGTTCGGTCCGGAGTGAGCACCCTGCTGAGCGGCGTCCAATCGTTACTCGACAAGGCGGCCGACAACAGCCTTGGTTTGCGGGACCGGGTGACCACCTATGCGCCGCTGCTGTTGACGGCGGAGGACGTCATCAACGCGTCGGTACGCGTGGACGATCAGCAGATCCGCGCGCAGGCACAGGGTTTGAGCCGCGCGGTCGGGGCCCGCGGCCAGATGACGATGCAGGAGATCCTGGTGACGCGCGGCGCCGACCTGCCCGAGCCGCAGTTGCGCACCTCGATGATCACCCTGGCCGGCACCGAACCGTCGACGCTGTTCGGGATCAGCCAGGTGCTCGGCGTGGGTTCGCCCGACGCCAAGACGTTGCAGCAGCAGATGGTGACCCGGATGGCGATCATGTCCGATCCGGCCAGCCTGCTCGTCGACAATTCGGACCTGCTGCGCTCGATCCAGACCACCGACACGATCGCCGAGCAGGTCATCACGGACGCGACCGCGTCGGTGACGAAGTCGGTGCAGGCCCAGGCCACTGATCGGCGCAACGCCGCGATCAGCGACGGCGTCCTGGTGCTGGCCGCCATCGTGATCGCGCTGATCGTCGTCTTGCTGATGGCGCGCGTTGGTTGTGCCGCTGCGGGTGCTGCGCGACGGCGCGCTCAAGGTCGCCCACACCGACCTCGAGGACGAGATCGCTCACGTCAAAGCCGGTGGGGCCGAACCGATTCCGGTGCCGCTGCCGGTGTACACCACCGAGGAGATCGGTCAGGTCGCCCATGCGGTGGACGAACTGCACACCCAGGCCCTGCTGCTGGCCGGTGACGAAGCGCGGTTGCGATTGCTGGTCAACGACATGTTCGAGACCATGTCGCGGCGCAGCCGGTCACTGGTCGATCAGCAGTTGTCGCTGATCGACCGGCTGGAGCGCAACGAAGAGGACCCCGAACGCCTCGACAGCCTGTTCCGGCTGGATCACCTGGCGGCGCGGCTGCGCCGCAACAGTGCCAACCTGCTGGTGCTCGCCGGCGCCCAGCTCGCCCGCGACCAGCGTGAGCCGGTCGGACTGTCGACGGTGATCAGCGCGGCCGTTTCCGAGGTCGAGGATTACCGCCGGGTCGAAATGGCCGAGCTGCCCGACTGCATGTTGGTCGGTGCAGCCGCCGGTGGGGCCATCCATCTGTTCGCCGAGCTGATCGACAACGCCCTGCGTTACTCGCCGCCATCGACCTACGCCCGGGTTTGGGCGGCGCGTGGCGGCGACGGAGGCGTGGTGCTGCGGATCGCCGATTCCGGCTTGGGCATGAACGACGCCGACCGGCGGATGGCCAACATGCGGCTCCAGGACGGCGGCGAGGTCACCCCCGACAATGCCCGCCACATGGGGCTTTTCGTGGTGGGCCGGATCGCCGCCCGGCACGGCATCCGGGTTGGGCTGCGTGGTCCGGCGCCGGACGAGGCGGGCACCGGCATGACCGCTGAGGTCTACCTGCCACCGGCGGTGCTGGAGGGCTTCAACGGCGGCCCGGCCGAAATCTCGGAGGCCCCGCGAGAGCGGATCCGGGCGGTCTCGTCGCCGAGCGCCAAGCTGGCCAGCGCGATGCCCGCACCCGAGGGTGTCAACGGCGCGGCGCGGCAGCGTCCCGTCGCGACCAACAACGGCTCCGATCAGCCGCCACCGATCTCGTTGCTGCCCCGGCGCAGCCCCGGCTCCAGCGGCATCACCGACGTTCCCGCTGCGCCCGCCGCGCCGCGGCCACCCCAGCGCCGGCGGGAGCTGATCACGCCCCGGTGGGAGAACGAGAACCGGCAACCGCCAGAGCCGGTGCGCCCACTTCCCCCGAAACCAACACCGGCGGTCTCGGACACATCGGCATTCTTCGCCGCGCGCTCGCGGGGGACCGGCCCGGCGCCAACTGCGCCAGCCACCCCGGCGACCCCGCCCACCCCGGCGAGCCGGCCCACCCCGGCCGAGCGCCCCGCCAACGCTGCTGCCCCCGGCGCATCGAAGGACGACCTGATCTACCGGCGGATGCTCTCCGAGATGCTGGGCGACCCGCACGACCTGGTCAACAGCCCGGACTTGGATTGGCAATCGGTGTGGGACCGCGGCTGGTCGATCGCCGCGGAGGCCGAGGACAAGCCCGTCGAGGAACACACTGCCGATCACGGCCTGCCGGTGCGTACGCCGGGGGCCCGGCTGGTGCCGGGAGCGGCCAACGGTGTCAGTGCCCGCGACCAGCAGCACCGAAGCCAGGATGACGAAGAATTTCTCGTAGGATCGAACGGCGGACTCCATGCGGCCCGCGATCCCGAGGCGGTTCGCGCCTCGTTCAGCAGCCATTTCGGCGGTGTGCGCAGCGGACGGTCGCACGCCCGCCACTCGAGCCAAGGACCCGATGAGCAATGACGTCTCCTGGCAGCCCACTGGACTGGCTGGTGACGAAGTTCGCCCGCGAAGTCCCCGGGGTGGCGCGCACGCGCTGCTGGTGTCCGTCGACGGTCTGCCGATCGCCGCCAGCGAGCGGCTGCCCCGCGAACGAGCCGATCAACTGGCCGCGGTGGCGTCCGGGCTGGCCAGCCTCGCGACGGGTGCCGCGCAGCTGTTCGAGGGTGGGCAGGTGCTGCAGTCGGTGGTCGAGATGCAGAACGGGTATCTGTTGTTGATGCGCGTCGGCGACGGGTCGCACCTGGCGACGCTTGCCGAGACGTCGTGCGATATTGGCCAGATCGGATACGAGATGGCCATCCTCGTCGAACGCGTGGGCGGCGTCGTGCAGTCCACCCGCCGTTCTGCTCGGCACTCGTGAGCCGCGATGGACAAACGCGATTCCGGGCCGTCGCCTGGTGAGGCGAGCCTGGTCCGCCCGTACACCCTGACGGCCGGGCGGACCGACACAGGCGTCGACCTTCCGCTGGAAGCGCCGATTCAGACTTTGCCGGCCGCCCGCGCCCCGAGATGGCCGGCCGACGATCCGAGAGGAAAGATCATCGCGCTGTGCGTCAGAAGCCCGTCCGTCGCCGAGATCTCGGCCCGGCTGAACCTGCCGGTCGGCGTCACGCGCGTGCTGGTCGGTGATCTGGTCCTGTCCGGTCACCTCAGGGTGCATCGGACGTTGACCGAGCAGTCGACCCGTGACGAGCGCCATGACCTCATAGGAAGGACGCTGCGTGGCCTTAAAGCACTCTGACTCCGGCGCTACCGCCTCGACGAAGATCGTCGTCGCGGGCGGGTTCGGCGCCGGCAAGACCACATTCGTCGGGGCGGTCTCGGAGATCATGCCGCTGCGCACCGAGGAGATCGTTACCGACGCATCGGCCGGCGTCGACATGCTCGAGGCCACGCCGCATAAGCGGACGACCACCGTGGCGATGGACTTCGGCCGGCTCACGCTGGACCGGGACCTGGTGCTCTACCTGTTCGGCACTCCGGGCCAGCGGCGGTTCTGGTTCATGTGGGACGACTTGGTACGGGGCGCGATCGGCGCGATCGTGCTGGTCGACTGCCGTCGATTGCAGGACAGCTTTGCCGCGGTCGACTTCTTCGAGCACCGCAACCTGCCGTTTCTGGTCGCTGTCAACCAATTCGAGGGTGCGCCAAGCTATCCCGCCAGTGCGGTACGCGAAGCGCTGGCGCTGCCCCCGCACATTCCGGTGATCAACGTCGATGCCCGGGATCGCAGGTCGGCGACCGATGCGCTGATCGCGGTGAGCGAATACGCGCTGCAGAGACTGACGGCCTGACCGCGTTGCAGCATTGGACCGATAGCGAGTTCACGGGCCGCGATTTCACCGACGATGACCTCGGCGCTTTGCGCACCGAACGGGTTGTGTTCGACGATTGCAATTTCAGCGGCGCCAATCTGGCCGAGTCGGGACACCGCGGATCGGCTTTCCGTAACTGCAAATTTGAACGAACAACACTGTGGCACAGTACATTTGCGCAGTGCAGCATGCTGGGGTCGGTGTTCGTGCAATGCCGGCTGCGGCCGATTACGTTCGACGAGGTCGACTTCACGCTCGCGGTGCTCGGCGGCAACGACCTGCGGGGTGTCGACCTGAGCGGCTGCCGGCTGCGGGAAGCCAGCCTGGTGGAGACCGACCTGCGCAAGGCCGTGCTGCGCGGCGCCGACCTCACCGGTGCGCGGACCACCGGCACCCGGCTAGACGACGCCGACTTACGCGGCGCGACAACCGATCCGGCGCTGTGGCGCACCGCGACGCTGGCGGGCGCGCGGGTGGACATCGGCCAGGCCATGGCCTTCACACTGGCGCACGGGCTGCGCCTGGACGCGAAATCCGATTAGCGCCGCAGCCTGATGCGCCACCACACGATGGCGGAGTAGATCACCGACAGCGCGCCGAGCATGCCCATGTCGAGCAGCCACGCGCTGTCCTTGTGCACCCAATGGCTGTCTTTCGGGCCGATCGGTACCAGTACCCGCAGATTGACCGTGGACGCCGACGCCGCATAGCCCCACCGCGAGGGCATCAGCCAGGAAATCTGGTCGAGGAAGAGCCGTCCGGTCACCGGGACCATGCCACCGGCGAGCACCAGCTGCAGCATCAGCGACACCACCAGCAACGGCATGATCTGTTCGTTGGAGCGTGCGATCGACGACAACACCAAGCCCAGAATCGCCGAGGCCACGCATGTTGCGGCGACGGTGACGAACAGCTCCAGGCTGGCATTACCGAGCAGCAGCGCCGGCTGCTTGGGAGCGCCCTTGCCCAGCAGCACGATGCCCGTGGCAATCGCCGCCTGGATGATGGCGAACGCGCAGAAGACGGTGACCTTGGCGCTCAGGTAGGCCCCGGTGGACAAGCCGACCGCCTGCTCGCGCTGGAAGATGGCGCGCTCGCCGATCAGATCTCGGATCGTCAGCGCGGTACCCATGAAGACGGCAGCGATCGACAGCAGCGTCAGGATCTGGGCGGCTTCGTCGGGCGTCTCACTGGCCGGGTCGGCGACCCCGAACCCGGTGTTACCGGGAACGGTCAGCGACAGCGCACCCAGGATGAACGGCAACAACGCCAGGAACGCGAAGTAGGCGCGGTCGGAGACGATCAACCGGATCTGGCGCCGCGCGATCGTGGAGAACTGATGCAGCATGCTCGAGCGCGACGGGGCGCCCAGATCGGCCGGCGTCTCCGCCCGGGTGGGTAGCGCGTGTTCCTGCCGTTCCAGGAAACGGCGATTGGCCTCGTCGGGGTCGGCGCCGACCTTCGCGAAGATCTCGGCCCAGTTCGAGGTGCCCATCGCATCCCCGATCTGGCCGGGTGCGCCCAGGAACGCGATTTTGCCGCCCGGCGCCATCAGCAGCACCTGATCGCAGACATCGAGATAGGTCAGCGAGTGCGTGACGACCAGTACGACCCGGCCGGCGTCGGCGAGCTGGCGCAGCATCGTCATGACCTGCAGGTCCAGCGCCGGGTCCAGCCCGGAGGTCGGCTCGTCGAGGATCAGCAGTGACGGCCCGGTCAGCAACTCGAGGGCCACCGAGGCGCGCTTGCGCTGACCGCCGGACAGCTTGTCGACCCGGGTCTGCGCATGCGCGGTCAGTCCCAGCTCGTCGAGGACCTGAGCCACCACCTGGTCGCGGTCGGGCTTGCTGGTGTCGGGTGGCAGTCGCAGTTCTGCCGCATAGCCCAGCGCCTGGTTGACGGTCAGCTGCCGGTGTACGACGTCATCCTGCGGGACCATCCCGATCCTGCTGCGCAGCGACGCGTAGGCGGTGTGGATGTTGTGGCCCTCGAAGGTGACCGCGCCGGCGGTGGGGGTGGTGTACCCGGCGACCAACCGCGACAGCGTCGACTTCCCGGCGCCGGACCCGCCGATGATAGCGGTCAGCGTGCCGGGCCTGGCCGTCATCGAGATCTGCTGCAGCAGATCCTTGCCGTTGATCGCGAAGCCGACCTCGCGTACCTCCAGGCCGCCGGTGCTCGTCGCCGCGTCCTGTCGGCGGGCCAGCATGCCGGCGGTGAACACCAGGTCGACGTTGCCGATCGTGACCACGTCGCCCTCGGCGAGCAGCGCTGAGCCGACCAGCAGCCCGTTGACGAACGTTCCGTTGATGCTGCTGGCGTCGCGGATCTCGATGCCGGCTGGTGTCGGCTCCAAGAACGCATGATGGCGCGACGCCAACACATCGTGGATGACGATGTCGTTGTCGAGCGCGCGACCGATCGAGGTGGTGCCCCCGGCCGCTGCCTTCTGGGCGGATTCGGGCCCGACGACCTTGCGGACCCTGGTCGGCGACTTCGATACGTCGCCGCCCCCGGGTCGCGCTACCTGGGTCGCATCCATCGGAACGGCCCGGGTTGTGGCAGTCGGCTGCACGATCGGCACGGCGGTGGCGTGCAGCGCGTCGGTGGGCCGATCCTGGTATCCGTGGGGCGGCCGAACGGTCGGGACCGTAAGCGACGTGGGTGGCAGCACACCGACCGCTCCCCGGTGACGTCCGACTGAGAAGACGATCCGCGGGCCATCGGGGGCGCCGAGGTTGACGGCTTGCCCGTCACGGATGTCGAGCATCGGCACCCGCCGGCCGCCGACGAAGATGCCGTTGCGCGAATTGTTGTCGACCCCAACCCATTTGCCTTGATCGAAGCGCAGCAACAGGTGCGCGCGGGTGACCAAAGGATGTGCCACGCGTAGGTCGGCGCGAACGTCGCTGCCGACGATGACGTCGCCGCCGGGGGCGAAACTGAGCTCCGATCGGTTGGACCGAACGGTCAGTACCGATTGCGCAGGGCTGTTCATCAGTTCAGCGTCGTTTCAGCCGGATCTTCCACCACACGATCGCGCTATAGCTTATGCACAGCAGGCCGAGCATGGCCATGTCGAAAAGCATGATGTGCTTCGAGTGCTGCCATACCGGGTCGTTCGTCGGGATCTGTTTGACCTTCACCAGCGCCGGAAAGTCGATCGACGACGCGGCCGCCGCATAACCCCAGCGTGCCGGCGTTAGCCACGCCAGTTGCTCGAGGCCCGGGCGCTGGTAGACCGGGATCATGCCGCCGGCCAGCACCAGTTGGCTCATGATCGAGACCACCAACAGCGGCATGATCTGTTCGTTCGACTGCGCAAGGGCGGACAGCATCAGCCCGAAAATGGCCGACGCGACGCACGCGGCCGCCACGGTGACGAACAACGACACGGTCGGATCACCGAAGAACAGCGCCGGCTGGGTGGGCGCGCCTTTGCCGAGCCGCACGATGAAAACCGCGATCGCGGCCTGCAAGGTCGCGAAGATGCAGAACACCATGACCTTGGCCAACAGGTAAGCCCCGGTGGACAGGCCCACGGCCTGTTCGCGGCGGAAGATCGCGCGCTCCCCGATCAGGTCGCGGATGGTCAGCGCCGTGCCCATGAAGATGGCGCCGATATTCAGGAGCACCATGATGTACTGCGGTTGGGTTGGCGCTAGGCCGAGCGGATCGGCGGGGCCGAGACCGGGTTTGGGGCCCTTGACGGTCAGGGACAGCGCGCCGATGAGGAACGGCAACACCGCCAGGAAGATGGTGTAGCCGCGGTCCGAGATGACTAGCCGCACCTGACGCCGGGCGATCGTCGATATCTGCCGCAGTAGGTTGGTCGGCGGCGGCTCGCCCAGGTCTGCCGGGCTTTCGGGAGCCGGCGGTTCCAACGACTGCTGGTTGCGCTCCTTGAAGCGGCGGTTTGCCTCGTCGGGATCGGCGCCGACGCTGGCGAAGATGTCGGCCCAGTTGCGGGTGCCCATGGCAGCCTCGACCTGGTCGGGCGAGCCCTGGAACGCGGTCTTGCCGCCCGGCGCCATCAGCAGGATTTGGTCGCAGACATCCAGATAGGACACCGAGTGCGTGACGACCAGCACCACGCGGCCGGCGTCGGCGAGTAGGCGCAGCATCAGCATCACCTGACGGTCCAGCGCCGGGTCCAGACCCGAGGTCGGCTCGTCGAGCAGCAGCAGCGAAGGTTGGGTCAGCAGTTCCAGCGCGACCGAGGCGCGTTTGCGCTGCCCGCCCGACAACTTGTCGACCCGGGTGTCGGCGTGCTTGGTCATCTCCAGCTCTTCGAGCACTTGAGCGACCACCTGGGCGCGCTCGGCCTCGCTGGTGTCGGGTGGCAGCCGCAGCTCGGCCGCGTAACCCAGCGCCTGGTTGACCGTCAGCTGCCGGTGCACCACGTCGTCCTGCGGGACCATCCCGATCCGGCTGCGCAGCGAGGCGTACTCGGTGTGGATGTTGTGGCCTTCGAAAGTCACCGTGCCGGAGCTGGGGCTGGTGTATCCGGCGATCAACCGTGACAGCGTGGTCTTGCCGGCGCCGGACCCGCCGATGATGGCGGTCAGCGTGCCGGGCCGGGCGGTCAGCGAGATGTGGTCGAGCAGTTGCTTTCCGTGCTCGACGGTGTAGCAGACCGAGTTCACCTCGAGGCCGCCGGTGCGGGTGGCCGCTTCGGTGCGCCGCACCAGGGTGTCGCGGCTGAAGACGAGGTCGACGTTTCCGATCGTGACGACGTCGCCCTCGGTCAGCACCGCGGAGCCGACGCGGACGCCGTTGACGAAGGTTCCGTTGACGCTGTGCGCGTCGCGGATCTCGGTGCCGAGCGGCGTCTGGATCAAGAACGCGTGATGGCGCGATGCCAGGACGTCCTGGATGACGATGTCGTTGTCGGTGGCCCGGCCGATCGTTTGCGCGCCGGCCGGCTTTTGGATCGCGCCCGACCGGGACGGCAGCAACGCCTGAAACATCTTGGTCGCCAGATTCCCCACCTCCGGCGATTTGGCTTCGGCCACGGGCGCCATCTGGGTCTTCGGTGCGGCGGGCATCGGCGCCACACCGGATATCTGCGGCGGGGGATAGTGCGGCGGAGCGCTCGGGGGATAGGCGGGCGGTCGTGCCACCGAGGTCGGATACACGGGCTGTCCCGGCGGTGCCGGCCGCTGGATCGGCGCGCCGGGATGCGGTCGCGGCGGGGGTGGCGCGCCCCAGTTCGTTTGCCGGCCGGGTGGCGCGGCAAGCGGAGGACCCGGCTGCCCCGAAGCCTGTGACGACGGCCACGCCGTTCCGGCAGCCTGAGCCGCGACCGGGATTCCCATCGACTCGGTCCGCGGCGGGCGCCCGGCCATGCCTTGGTGGCGCCCGACCTCGAACGTCAGCAATGGTCCGTCCGGGTTTCCGATGTTGACGCTCTGTCCGTCATGGATATCGACGACCGGGACTTTTCTACCGTTGGCGAAAGTGCCGTTGAGTGAACCGTTGTCAATCGCCAGCCACCGGCCCTGGTCGAAGCGCAGCAACAGGTGGGCGCGCGAAATCAGGGGGTGCGTGATGCGCATGTCGGCCCGGAGATCGCGCCCGACCACCACGTCATGACCTGCTGCGAAGGTGCGTTCAGACCCGTCATACCGGACGGTCAACACCGGCGGGGCTGGGGCATTCATCGCCACAACTGTAGCTGGTGGGGCTGTTTCGCCATTTGTACGATCGCGGCACGTCGGGCCCGTTATGCCCGCGTGTTCACACTCTGTCGGGTGCTCCGGTGACCACGCAGTGAGTGCGGGTGTAGATCGTCGGCATGCAGCGATTGCAGTGCGTGCACGCCGAATGAACGCTGTG
The DNA here is from genome assembly GCF_025823255.1 of Mycobacterium montefiorense. Lineage (NCBI taxonomy): Bacteria > Bacillati > Actinomycetota > Actinomycetes > Mycobacteriales > Mycobacteriaceae > Mycobacterium > Mycobacterium montefiorense. The sequence continues at coordinate 163,153 of NZ_JACKVL010000009.1, forward strand.
TCGGGCGCCGTCGGCCGCGAGCCGGTTGATCAGATCCGGCTCGGCCAGCAGCGCCCGGGCCATCGCGACGAACTCGAATCCCTCGGCCATCGCAAGGTCCATCGTCTCCCGGTTGGAAATGCCGCCGAGCAGGATCAGTGGCATCGACAGCTCGGCGCGGAACAGCTTGGCATCACGCAGCAGATAGGCCTCGCGGTACGGGTATTCGCGCAGGAACTTGGTGCCCGTCATGCGCATGCCCCAGCGCAGCGGCGGCTTGAACGCACCGGCGAACTCCTTGAGCGGTGCGTCGCCGCGGAACAGGTACATCGGGTTGACCAGCGAGCTGCCGGCGGTGAGTTCGATCGCATCCAGCCCGCCGTCGTCTTGCAGCCACTTCGCGGTCCGCAGCGACTCCTCGGTGCTGATGCCGCCGCGCACGCCGTCGGCCATGTTGAGCTTGGCGGTGACCGCGATCGGCGTTCCTTCTTTGTCCACCTTTGTCCACCGCGCGCCGAACGGCCATCACCATCCCGCGGGCCACTTTGGCCCGGTTCTCCAGTGATCCGCCGAACTCGTCGTCGCGCCGGTTGATCAACGGGGACAGGAACGAACTCGCCAAATAGTTGTGGCCCAAATGAATTTCGACGGCGTCGAAGCCGGCTTCCATGGCGAACCGGGCCGCGTTGGCGTGCCCGGCGATCACGTCTTCGATATCGTCGCGGGTCGCCTTGCGGGCGAAGCGCATTCCGATCGGGTTGAAGAACCGCACCGGCGCCAGGGCCTTGGCCTTGTTGGATTTGGCATTGGCGACCGGACCCGCGTGGCCGATCTGGGCGCTCACCGCCGCGCCTTCGGCGTGAATCGCGTCGGTGAGCCGGCGCAGCCCGGGCACCGCCTCGGGGCGCATCCAGAGTCCGTTGCCCTCGGTGCGTCCGCCGGGGGAGACGGCGCAATAGGCAACGGTCGTCATGCCGACGCCGCCGGCAGCCGGCGCCCGGTGGTATTCGATCAAGTCGTCGCTCACCAGCGCGCCGGGCGTGCGGGCTTCGAATGTCGCGGACTTGATGGTCCGGTTGCGCAGCGTTATCGGTCCGAGCTTGGCCGGACTGAACACATCGGGAACAGTGGGCTGGTCAGAGGGCATGTCAGGAGACTAGACCTCCGGCATGGAACACTGGGCGCCGTGGGCGCAATCACACTGGACGGCAAGGCCACCCGCGACGAGCTCTTCGTCGACCTCTCCGAACGAGTTGCGGCACTGACCGCGGCGGGCCGTACGCCCGGCCTGGCCACCATCCTGGTCGGCGACGATCCGGGATCACAGGCCTACGTGCGCGGTAAGCATTCCGACTGCGCCAAGGTGGGCATCACCTCGATACGCCGCGATCTGCCTGCCGACATCTCGACGGCCAAGCTGAACGAGACAATCGACGAGCTGAACGCCAACCCCGAGTGCACCGGCTACATCGTGCAGTTGCCGCTGCCCGAGCATCTCGACGAGAACGCGGCGCTGGAGCGCATCGACCCGGCCAAGGACGCCGACGGGCTGCACCCGACGAACCTGGGCCGGCTGGTGCTCAACAACCCGGCCCCGCTGCCGTGCACGCCGCGTGGCATCGTGCACCTGCTGCGCCGCTATGACGTCGAGATCGCCGGCGCGCACGTGGTCGTCATCGGCCGCGGCGTCACGGTCGGTCGGCCGTTGGGTCTGCTGCTGACGCGTCGTTCCGAGAACGCGACGGTGACGTTGTGCCATACCGGAACTCGTGATCTGCCGGCGCTGACCAAGCAGGCCGACATCATCGTCGCGGCCGTCGGTGTGCCGCACCTATTGACCGCCGACATGGTGCGCCCGGGCGCCGCGGTGCTCGACGTCGGTGTCAGCCGGGTGGACGACAAGCTCACCGGCGACGTGCATCCCGACGTGTGGGAGGTCGCCGGGCACGTGTCGCCGAACCCCGGCGGCATCGGCCCGCTGACCCGGGCGTTCCTGCTGACGAACGTGGTCGAGCTGGCCGAGCGGCAATGAGTTCGGCGAAGACCGCAGCGAAAGCTCAGTGGCCGATCCTGCTGGTCGGGCTGATTTTCGTGACGGCCTTCGCGTTGGTGGGCGCCAACTTCTGGCGTCGCGGCTCTCTGCTGATCGGGATCGCCGTCGGCGTCGGTGCGGCGTTGCGGTTGGTGCTGTCCGATGACCGCGCCGGCCTTTTGGTGGTGCGCAGCAAGGGCATTGACTTTATGACGACCGCGACGGTCGGGGCGACGATGGTCTATATCGCCTGGACGATCGATCCGCTTGGTACGGGCTAAATCCCCGGGCCGGTAATTTGGGGCAGGTTCGCCACGGCGCCACCGTTCGGCATACCGCCGGCCATGTTGGGCATCACGCCCGGCAGGTTCTGGATGGCGCCGCCGGGCATGTTCGGCATACCGCCGGGCATGTTGGGCATATTGCCGCTGGCCAAGTTGGCCATCGCTTGCGGGCAGTACGACTGAATTGCGATCGTGGTGAACATCTGAGCCATCGCCGGCGACATGCCCTGGCGTCTGACGCTCGACACGGCCCCGGCGAAGCTCCCGCCGGGCGCGGCGAGCATCGGACAGATGGATTCGCCCACCGCCATCGCGTTTCCGGGTTGGCCGAAGTCGATGCCGGCGTGGTTCAACGCGTCGATAAAGCCATCGTCGGCGTTCGCGTCTGCCTCGGCCGGCGGTGAGCCGAAGGCGGCGGCGACGGTGAGCAGCCCGGCCACCGCGGTCAGCACGCGAATGGTCAGGGGTTGCTGGCGAAACGGCCAGACCCAACCCTGCACAGCAGCAACTGCTTTCATGACAGCTTCCCCATCTGTCGCGGAGTGCTCTGAAGGCACTCAAATCACACTACGAAGACTGATCCATGGCAGTCACGTTTGCGACACGGGGAGATCAAGGTTTGCACACTATGCGTTTCATCAGCGGGACGCACCTGAGACATCGGTTATTGCTCGGAAATCGTTACAGGCCAGCAAAGCTCGCGAACTGGACAATCGACGCCACACTGTGATCCGACACGGGTGGTATGGCCGGATTTTGAGTGAGAAATGGATAAGAATCTGCGCGCATGACGACTAATTGCGGCCGTCCGACCGAGCATGGCATCTCGCGCCAGACGTTTCTCCGCGGCGCCGCTTCAATGTTGGCGACGGGCGCGATGTTCGGGACCACTCGTGCTGCCGCGGACCCCGGTGCTGCTAGTTGGAATGGCTTGGCTTCCACCATCGGTGGCAGTGTCGTGCTGCCGGCCAACGGTGCCCAATTCACTTCCAGCAAGCAGATATTCAACTCATTCTACAACAACTCCAACCCGGTGGCGGTCGTCACGGTTTCCTCGCAGGCCGACGTACAGAAGGCGGTCGCATTCGCGACGGCGAACAAACTCAAAATCGCGCCGCGTGGCGGTGGGCATTCCTACATCGGCGCGTCGAGCGCCAACGGCACGATGGTGCTCGACCTGCGCGGACTTCCGGGTGGGGCGAACCTTGACGGCGGCAACGTCACGGTCACACCGGCGGCGAACCTATGGGCGGTGCACCAGGCATCCGCCAGCGCCGGTCGCGGTGTCCCGACGGGCAGTTGCCCAACGGTCGGTATCGCGGGACTGACGCTAGGCGGCGGGATAGGAGCCGATTCCCGGCACGCCGGCCTGACCTGTGACGTGCTCCAGTCGGCCACGGTGGTGCTCCCCAGCGGTGATGTGGTCACCGCATCCCCCAACGATCATCCGGATCTGTTCTGGGCCTTGCGGGGTGGTGGTGGTGGCAATTTCGGGGTGACGACGTCGATGACATTCGGGACGTTCGCGGCCGGCGACACCGACGTCGTGCGGCTCGAGTTCGCCCCGTCGGCGGCTGTGCAGGCGCTGGCGGGCTGGCAGACCTGGCTAGATGGGGCCGATCGAAATGCTTGGGCCATGGTCGATCTCGCAGTCGGGGGCAGCGAGCCCAACTGCCATATCCTGGCGACCTGCCCTGCCGGCGGTGCCGCGGGAATGGCTGACGCGATCAAGTCCGCGGTCGGCTTGCAGCCCAGCGCGGTGACCAACAAGACGATGAACCGAATGGACTTGGTGACTTATCTGGCCGGGGGCAGCTCGACGTCATCGCCCCGCGGCTTCGTGGCCGGGTCCGATATGATTACGACGATCAATTCGGCAGCGGCCCATGCCATTGCTACCGCGATCGGCCAATGGCCGGCGTCGGCCGGGCGGGCTTGGCTGCTGGTCGATCCGCTCGGCGGAGCCATCGCCGATGTGGCGCCCGGGGATTCGGCCTTCCCGTGGCGCAAGCAGTCCGCGTTGTTGCAGTGGTATGTCGAGCCCGCCGCCAACCAGGTGTCGGCGGCCACGCAGTGGCTGAGCTCTGCTCACCAGGCGGTACAACAGTTTTCGGTCGGCGGCTACGTCAACTATCTGGAGCCCAACAGCGCGGCGTCGCGTTACTTTGGGTCGAATCTGTCGCAACTGAACAGTGTGCGGCAGAAGTACGACCCCAACCAGACCATGTTCTCCGGCCTGAAATTCTAGAGGCTGACTGCTTTGCGACTTGGACGCGTAGTCGTCAGTACCTCAGAAGCCATGGCGGTCGCGACATCTCGTGGGTAGGTGCGGCGAGCCACGCATAACAGCAGCCGGGCCGCGACGACCAGCGTGGCCAGCATGATCAGGAAGGTGTCGCTCAACGCGCTTGCCGTGCTCCCCAGTGCGGTGGACACGGCGCCGAACACCATCGGCGCCATACCCGTGGAAATCGACACCAGCGTGCTGCGCACTGCTTCGGCGGTGCCCCATAGCCGGGAATGCACGATGTCCAGCCTCGCCGCATTGAGCGGCGGGTTGACGCCGCCCACGGCGATCCCGGCGAGAAACGCGAATGTCAGCGCCAGTAGCAGGTTATCGGCGAGCAGCGTCGGCAGGATGAACACCGCCGCCGCCAGAAAAGCCGTCCCGCCCACCACAATCCGTGCGCTGAGGTAACCCCGGTCGGTGAGCCAGTCGGCGATGCGTCCGGTACTGAGCACCCCGATCAGCGCGCCGACGCCGAGGACGGCGATCAGCATGGTCGCCACCGCCTGGTCGACCTGAAACCGGCAACACAACAGCGCTACCCCGAACGTGCTCAGCCCGGTGGAGAAGAAGTAGCCAAACGACGAAGCGGCAATCAGAACGACATTGGTACGGATCGAGAGCACCCAGCGCAGCTCCCGCCAGATCGAGCAACGCCGCAGCTGCTGGCTGTGGCGTTTACGCAGCGGCTCGCGCAGCATCGTCGCCACGGCGAGAGCAAGGCCGAACCCCACCATGGCCAGCCAGCCGAAGCCCAACCGCCAGCTGACCGCGCCGAGTTCGCCTGCTACCAGCAGCCCGACCGCCGTGCAGCTGCCCTCGCCGGCGAGCACCAGGCCGTACACGCGACCGCGCTCGCCTGGCCTGAAGTAGTCGCCGACCAGCGAGGCGACCACCGGCCCGGAGACCGCGATGCCCGCGCCAAGGCTTACCCGGCAAGCCAGCAACCAGCCGTAGTTCGGGCTGGCCGCGCTCAACGCCATTGCCACCGAACACACCAGCAGCGCTATCCACAGCAGCCGAACCCGCACGGTGCGATCGGCGAGCGGCCCGGCCAGCAGGGTGGCCAGCGCACCGACGCCCGTCGACACGGTGACCAGCAGTCCAACCTGAATGTTGTTGATGTGAAACGACTGCGTCAGCGGGACAACCAGCGCTCCCACGGTGCCGGCATCCGCGCTTTGCAGCCCGACCACCAAAGCGAGCAGCAGGATTGGCTTCAGCCGCTGCGGAGTTACCGCGGAGGCGCCCTGCGCACCAGTCGGCACGAGCCTAAGATACCCTGCGGGACAGCATGTTTAGCTCTGACGTCGGCGTGATTCGCAGTGCCAGTACAACGTTAAGAATCAGTTCTACTGTTGGATGGCGGCGGTCGGTGATGAATTAACAATGGCATCAACGGCCGAGCAGGTGATTGCGCTGCTCGATGAATTCCTGGTCGCTTATCAGACCCTCGTCGCGCAGCCGGGCGAAGTCACGAATCTCCGCCGCGACCCCGGTCACCACGACACGCGGCTCGGCCTGGGTGGTCGCATCTTCATCGATCGCGGTGGTGGCGACGCTCGTTGCCCGCAGTCGAGCCGGCGCCGGCTTGCGCGCATCCGAGCCCCGACCGGCGACGCCATCGCCCACGACGCGACCGATGGTATTGGCCAGGGCCATCTCGCCGAACCCGCTCCCGAGGCTGGCTGCCATCGCTTGTCCGCCGGTGCCGACGCCGGCTGCCGGCAATGCCAGCGCCACCGGTTCCACCGCCGGGGTCGCCGCGATCCAGGTCGGCGGTACCGACACCCCGCCGACGACATCGGCCTCGCGCAGTGCTGCCGCCACGGGCGTTGAAACGACGTTCGGGGTTGCCGCGACCTGTGCCGGGGTCGCCACGATCTGCGGCGCCGACCCCGCCTCTTGCCAGCCACTGACGATGTCATCGGTGTGTAAACCGGTCTGGGCACCGATGAGGTCGATCGGCAGAGATATTGCTCCCAGTGGTGCCATCGGGGCGTCCAAACCGAAAGCAATGACGTCGGCGCCCAGGTCGAGGATGTCCAGGGGCGACAACGATTCGGCCGTACCGCCGGTGAGAAAGCTGCTCAACTGTTGCGGCACCGTCGAAACAGCTCGCGAGACTCTCGAGAGCTTGCCGTGCCTGCCTGCGCCCGACGTCTCGCCGGCCGCGCTTGCGTGGCTGGCCGGTGCCGCCGGATTGGTGTTGTGCTGCGGGGCGGTGAACGGCGTTAGCTGGGTGGCCGACGCCGCCGAACCCTCGTAGTCATACATTGCGCCGGCATCCTGGGCCCACATCTCGCTGTATTCGGCCTCGGTTGCCGCGATCGCGGCGGTGTTCTGCCCCAACACATTGGTGGCGACCAGCGACATCAGCAGACTACGGTTGGCCGCGACCACCGGCACGGGCACCGTCGCCGCGAATGCCGCTTCGTAGGCGGCTACTGCCACTCGGGCTTGGCTGGCCGTCTCCTCGGCTTGCGCGGCGGTGCGGCTCAACCACGCCACGTAGGAGGTGGCGGCAGCCGCCATCATCACCGACGAAGGGCCGAGCCACGGTCCGGCGGTGAGTCCCGAGACTACAGATTGGTAGGAGTGGGATGCCGAATGTAGTTCTGCGGCAATCGTTTCCCATGCCTGTGCGGCAACAAGCAGCGGCCCCGAGCCGGGGCCGGCATACATACGACCGGAGTTGACTTCCGGCGGTAGCATCGCGAAGTCCATGCCTATGCGGACTGGCGTTTCATCTCGTAGTTCCCATCCGGGTGCTGATCGTCGGCGACTTCGTCGTCCGCGGGCGGATCCTGGGATGGCTGTCCTTTGCGCAGCGTTGCCAGCAGTTCCCGGTACGGGCCGACGAGATACACGGTGTCTCCGGCGCTGAGCCGCGCATCGCGACGGGGATGCAGACAGGTCGGAGCGTCCTCCCGGGTGATTGCGATGACACGGGTTTGCGTTGACAGCTCGAACATCTGCATCCCGTCTAGTTCGCTGCCGGCCTGCACATGCATTCCGCCGACCAAGAAGGATCGGTTCTGTACCGAGAACGTGCCCAGCACTTGCAGACCCATTGCGGCCCCGATGAAATACGGCGCGGCTAGCTCGACGGTGGAACGGACGTTTTCGAAACCGAATCGCTGCGCGACCGCGGATCCGAGGTCATGGTCGTACACGCGCAGCACCACCGGGACCGCACCCCATCGGTTGCCGGCGGGTCCCTCGTGTGAGCTCAACATCTCGCGAAGCACGATGCCGGTCTCGATGTTGACCATGTCATCACGGGTCAATACCGCTACCGCACAGGCGGTTTCGACGCGTGCTGCTTCCAGCGTCTGTCGCAGAGTGGCGTCACCGAAGATCACCGGTACGTCGAGTTCGGCCATTGTGGACAGGAATGGGTTGCCCTGATCGCGCTCGATCACCGCCACGTCGTACCCTTCCGCGGTCAGATCGGTGACGACCCGGATGCCGAGCGCGCTGAGCCCGACGACGATGACGTGGTTGCGCAGGTGCCGTGCCCGTGGGCGTCCGGATGACCAGACGAAGCGGCGGGACAGCATCACATCGGCGACGAAGGCGACCAGCAGCGCGGTGGTGGTCACGCCGCCCAACATCAACAGCGCGGCGTACATCCGCAGCCAGGTCGGCTGCTTGGCGAAGCTGAAGTCGCCGTAACCTGTCGTGCTGATCGTTTCGTTGGTGAAGTAGAAGGCGTCGACCCAGGACATCCCGGGATTTGTGTAGGAGAAGTGCAGCAACGTCGTCGAACCGACGACCAGAATCCCGAGGGCGGCGATCATCGGATAGAACGCCGGGTTGACTTCATTGGACAGTGCGCGCGCCGCAACCAGGATCCGTCGCGGCCGCGACTGGCGTGAACGCGTTCCGGTCTGACGCGGGGCCTCGATGCCGCAGGCGGCCAGCTCCTCGGTAGTGCCGATCATCGCCGCCCAGTCACCCGCATTGACCCGCATATCACGCCCGGGACATACCACTACCTTGCCAGAGTTAAAAGAATTGTCGCCCTTGACAATTGCAACCGGGGCGAGGTCACCATGGATTTCACGCAGGGTCGCGTCGTATGGCGCCGCGGAGCCGAAGACCACGAACTGCAGGCCTGCTGCCTCGAAGGGATGCGTGGTGCGCGCCAGGCACGCCTCGACGACCGCCGGCGCCGCGAGGTCCGCGACACCGAGGATCGCGCTGGGCTCATCATCTGCGGCGACTGCTTCCCGTAGCACGTCGTTGGCCAGCCGCGCTACAACGCGAATGTCGGGGTTGGCTTTTCGTGCCAACAGTGCGATCTCGAGGTTTGTCGCGTCGTCAATTCCGGCGCAGACAACGGCCGCTGCGTGGGCCACTCCGGCTTTGGCAAGCTCGGTCTTTACGCGGGCGCCGGCGAGTTCAGAATCGAGGAGCCTGGCAACGCTTGCGCCTGCCCTTTTCAACTCCTCGATGATCGTCGTCGCCAGCGCGTCATCACCGCTGACGATGACGCACTGGTGCATGGTAATCGACACCTCCGCGTAATGTAGGTCTGGACCGACTTGTCCAGGAGATTTGGGCGATCCTAGCAGCCGATGAATAGCTGTGAGCCGCAGTAGAACTCGCTGAAATTTTGCTGAGACTCCCAATGAGATCGCTAAAGTAGTTGCTGCGCAATAGATGTAATCGAAATTGGGCTAATCGAAATGGCCGATCGCAGCGGGAAGCGTCCCCGCCACAGCCTCCTGCGAGGTAGGTGGCTTATCTCACAATAACTTTGGAAGACGACCCTTTGTCTCCGAAATGTCCTGCTGATTCTGGGCTTTTGGCCACCTGGGGGGCTCGTTTGTTACGGCGAGATGAATATCTGCGAATGTCCTGCCAGTATGCCTGGCAACATTCTGTGTCTTTGTCGACTTTCGTGTTCTCTGTCGCCAAACGGGGAGGAGACACGGCATGTTTGAGTCGCTAGGCTTTCGGCGGAATTAATCAATTGGGGTTAGGAATATGCTCTGTGGCAACACCTTTGGCTGAAGAACAGCAGTCGTGGTCTTCGTTCTCCGACGTGTGTAAGCGTGGATTGCTCGGAAAGCCATTGATCACCGATCAGCTCCAGCACGAGAGATTGTCGAATCCCGTCGCATTGGGCGTGCTCTCACCGGACGCCATTTCCTCTACGGCTTACGGTTCTGAGCAGATCATGATCGAGCTGTTGCCGGCCGCCGGAATGGCCGCGTTTGCGTTATTGCTTCCGATCACCGGCGTGATCTTGTTGATCCTGGTGCTGGTGTCAGCATCGTATCGGCAGGTCGTGATGGTTTATACACGATCAGGCGGATCATATGTGGTCGCTCGCGAGAACTTCGGTCCGCGGGTGGCGCAGGTTGCCGCCGCGGCGCTGTTGATCGACTACGTGGTTACCGTCGCGGTGCAGTGCGCCGCCGGGACGGTTGCGGTTGTCTCGGCGATACCGGCACTGGGTCCCTTCAGCCTGGAGATCACCGTGGGCGTGGTGCTGATCATGTGCTTCGCGAACCTGCGCGGACTGCGGGAAGCCGGGGCTCGTTTCGCGGTGCCGACCTACGCCTTCACGGCCATGGTCTCGCTCACGATCGTCGTCGGGATCGTCCGAGAGCTGCTCGGCAGCCTTCCGACATACGATCCGCAACACATGGCCGGAGTGGTTCCGGTTCACCAGGGCAGCGGATTGGTGATGGGCGCAACGATTCTGATTGTGTTGCGCGCGTTCGCTAATGGCGGCTCTTCGTTGACTGGTGTGGAGGCGATCTCCAACACCGTCAACAGCTTGCGCAAACCCGAGGGCAGCAATGCGCGTCGGGTAATGACCGTGATGGCATGCCTGCTCGGTTTTCTGCTGGCCGGTGTGGCGTGGCTGACGCATGTTACGCACGCCGCACCGTATGTCGACGGCTACCCGTCGATGTTGTCCGAGATCGCCCGCGCCGTCTTCGGCGACGGCGTGATCGGCCACATCTTGTATTTTCTGCTGCAGGCGTCGACCGCGGCGATCCTCTACACCGGAGGTAATACCAGTTTCAACGGATTCCCCGCGTTGGCCAGTTTCGTGGCCGAGGACCGATTTATGCCCCGCCCGCTGATGAAACGCGGTCATCGCCTGGTGTTCTCCAATGGCATCCTCACCTTGACGGCATTGGCTGTGGCATTGCTCGTCATCACCGGCGGCTCGGTGGACGCCCTGGTGCCGTTCTACGCGATTGGCGTGTTCACCGGGTTCGCGATGGCCGGCTTCGGCATGACCAAGCATTATCTGACCGATCGTGGGCCGGGTTGGCGACGCAACCTGATCGTGAACCTGTCGGCGGGGTCCTTGTCAACGGTCGTGGTGGGAATCTTCGCGGTGGCCAAGTTCACCGAAGGTGCGTGGCTCATCGTCATCGTCTTTCCGCTGCTGGTGATCGCGTTGATGCGGCTCAACCAGAAGTACCGCGCCGAGGCTTCCGTACTGGAGATGTCGCACACGGAAAGTCCCGTGCTGGCCCGGTACGCGCGACATCGAGTTCTGGTTTTCGTCGATGCCGTCGACCTTGCCGAGGTCGAGGCACTGCGCTACGGCAACGGGTTGCATGCCGACGAGCTGACCGCGGTGCACTTCATGCTGGACACTGCCAGTGCCGAGCGGCTGCGGCAGCGCTGGGAGCGCTTCGAACACCATTCCCCGCTGCGGCTGGTCGACTGCCCGGACCGTCACTTGGCCCGGGCCGCATACGAATTGGTTGTCCGGGTGCTCGACGACCACCCGGACACCAAGGTGACGGTACTGTTGCCGCGCCGAACGTATTCGCCGCTGGTAGGACGGCTGCTGCACGACCGCACCGCGGACAAGATCGCGCGCGCCGTCAGCCGCATCCCGGGCGCGACCGCGCAGATCGTGCCCTACGACATCGAGTCCCGGATCGCGGAGGTGGCTCGAGCATGACGACACCGGTCGCCGGAATACCGCTCTCATTTGTCGACAAATGTAGGCGGATCTTTCTCGGGAAGCCGCTGACCACCGATCAGTTGGACTCGGAGCGACTGTCGATTCCTGTTGCACTTGGCGCACTTTCACCGGATGCTATCTCCTCTACGGCTTACGGTCCTGAGCAGATCATGATCGAGCTGTTGCCGGCCGCCGGAATGGCCGCGTTTGCGTTGTTGCTTCCGATCACCGGCGTGATTCTGGTGATTCTGGTGCTGGTGTCCGCGTCCTATCGTCAGGTTGTAATGACCTACACGCGGTCCGGCGGCTCCTACACCGTCGCGCGGGAGAACTTCGGTCCCCGGGTGGCACAGGTCGCCGCCTCAGCGCTGCTGATCGACTACGTGGTCACCGTGGCCGTGCAACCCGCTGCCGCGACCGTGGCGGTGGTCTCGGCCATTCCGCCGCTGCGTCCCTATCACCTGGAAATCACGCTGGCCGCGGTGGCGCTCATCTGTCTCATCAACCTGCGCGGACTGCGGCGGTCGGGCCGGGCGTTTGCGATGACCACCTTCGCGTTCGTCACCATGATCACGGTGACGATCGTGACCGGTTTCGTTCGTGAAATTATCTGGGGCTTACCGAAATACGATCCAGGGCACCTTGCCGGGGCAGTACCGGTGCATCAGGGCGGTGGCATCGTGATGGGTGCGACCGTGCTGATTGTGTTGCGAGCGTTCGCCAATGGTGGCACCTCACTGACCGGTCTTGAGGCAGTCTCCAATACGGTCGATGTTTTCCAGAAGCCCGAAGGCGTCAACGCCCGTCGGGTCATCACGCTGATGGCGTGCATCCTCGGGTTCTTGCTGGCGGGGGTGGCCTGGCTGGCGCATGTCACCCACGCCGTACCGTATCTGGACGAATATCCGTCGATGTTGTCCGAGATCGCCCACGCGGTCTTCGGCAACGGCGTGATCGGCCACATCTTGTATTTTCTGCTGCAGGCGTCGACCGCGGCGATCCTGTTCACGGGCTGTAACACCAGCTTCAACGGATTCCCCAGTTTGGCCAGTTTCGTGGCCGAGGACCGTTTTCTGCCCCGGCCGCTGACGAGGCGCGGTCATCGTCTGGTGTTCTCCAATGGCATCCTTACCCTCACCGCGCTGGCCCTGACACTGCTGGTGATCACCGAGGCAAAGGTCAGCGCGCTGGTGCCGTTCTATGCGATCGGCGTGTTCACCGGATTCGCGATGGCCGGCTTCGGCATGGCCAAACACCATCTGGGCCACCGTGAGCAGGGCTGGCGATGCAAAGTCATCGTGAATTTGTCGGCTGGGGTGTTGTCGACGATCGTGGTGGGAATCTTCGCGGTGGCCAAGTTCACCGAAGGTGCGTGGCTCATCGTCATTGTGTTTCCGGTGCTGGTGTTGACCTTGATGCGGCTCAACCACAAGTACCGCGCCGAGGCGTCTGTGCTGGAGATGTCGCATGGCGACGACATCGACCTGACTCGGCATCCGCGGCTTCAGGTGCTGGTGTTCGTGGATTCGGTTGACCTCGCCGAGGTCGAGGCATTGCGCCTCGGGTACGGGCTGCATGCCGACGAGCTCACCGCGGTGCATTTCGTCATCGACGTGGATCGTGCGAGGCGGCTGCGCGTGCTCTGGGACCGCTTCGAGCACGACACCCCGCTGTGGTTGATCAACTGCCCGGATCGTCACTTGAATCGAGCTGCGCACGACTTGGTCTGGCGGGTGCTCAACGATCATCCGGGCAGCAAGGTGACGGTGCTGTTGCCGCGCCGCACCTTTTCGCCGCTGCTGGGCCGGCTGTTGCACGACCGCACCGCGGACAAGATGGCTCGCGCGGTCAGCCGCATCCGGGGTGCGACCGCGATCATCGTGCCGTATGACATCGAGTCGCGGATAGCCGCGTCGGCGCCTCAGTCGGACAGCGTCGCCGCGATGCACACGGTGACGTAGGGCATCGCCAACCCGGTCGAATTCGCCAACGCCGGATGAGTGGCCAGCAACTCGCGTACCTGTTCGAGGGTTTGGGTGCGCACCTCGGCCGGCGAGGTGATGCAGTAGCTGCGCGACGCCACCAGGTCGATCAATGCTTGTGGCGTAAGGTAATTCGTCCACTCGACTTGATGACGCTCGCGCTCGGAGAACGGAGCCGGCAGCGTCACGTCGAATCGGCCGACGTCGCCGTCGCTACCGATGATCCGGCCGAGCTCCCGCACCCAGCCGAGCCGCTCGTCGCGGGTGTTCCACACCAGGCCCAGCCGCCCGCCGGGCCGCAGCACCCGGGCGATTTCGGGAATCGCCCGTTCGGGATCCACCCAGTGCCACGCCTGGGCGACCAGCACTGCGTCAACGCTGTTGTCCTCCAACGGAATCTCTTCGGCGGTGCCGAGTACCGCGCGAGTCTCCGGCAGCGAGGCGCTCAGCACCTCGAGCATGTCCGGAATCGGGTCCACCGCCACGACCTCGAGGCCACGTTCCACCAGCCGAGTGGTCAGCTTGCCGGTGCCGGCACCCAGATCGAGCACCTGACGCGCCCCGCGTGGTAACAGCCAATCGATCGCCTCGGGCGGATACGACGGGCGTCCACGCTCATAGGCTGCGGCCGCGGAACCGAACGATAGGGAGCGGTCGTGCCTAGACCGGGTCACCGTTGGCACGCGCCTTCGGCAGGGCCGGTCTCGGAGGCCAAATCCAGTGTCTTGCGGATTAATTCGCCCACTGCTTCGGTTTCCACCAAGAAGCCGTCATGTCCGAAGATGGAGTCGACAACCTGTAACTCGGCGCAGCCCGGCAGCAGCTCGGCCATCTCCTGCTGCAAGCGCAGCGGATAGAGCCGGTCGGAGGTGATCCCGCCGACCACGGCCGGTACCGGGCACCCGCGCAGTGCTTTGGCGACCCCGCCGCGGCCGCGACCGACGTCGTGGCTGTTCAGCGTCTCGGTCAGGGTCACGTAGCTGCCGGCGTCAAAACGGGCCAAGATCTTGGCGCCCTGGTGTTCCAGATAGCTCTGCACCGCGTAGCGCCCGCCGTTGGACGGGTCCTCTCCGCGTTGGCCGTCGTTGGCGAACCTGTCGTCCAACTCGACCTCGCTGCGATAGGTCAGGTGCGCGAAACGGCGGGCGATGGCCAGCCCGGCATCCGGAGCACGCCCGGTGCCGTGGTAATCACCATCCTGCCAGTCCGGGTCGGTCTTGATCGCCGCGATCTGGGTGGTCTGGGTGCCGATCTGGTCGGCAGTGGCACGCGCGCCGACGGCCAGTAGCAATCCAGCCCGGACCCGTTCGGGGTGGCCGACCATCCATTCCAAAGCCCTTGCGCCGCCCATGGATCCGCCGACTACGGCGGCAACCTGACTGATGCCCAGCGCGTCCAGCGCGGCGATGTCCGCCTGCACCTGGTCGCGCACGGTGATCAACGGAAACCGGGAACCCCACGGCTTTCCGTCTCGGGCAAGCGAACTCGGCCCGGTGGAGCCACGGCAGCCGCCCAGCACATTGGTAGCCACCGCGCACCACCGGTTGGTGTCGATCGGTGCGCCCGGCCCCGCGATGCCGTCCCACCAGCCGGGCGTGGGGTGCCCGGGCCCGGCCGGACCGTTGATGTGGGAGTCGCCGGTGAGGGCGTGCAGTACCACCACCACGTTGTCGCGCGTCGGTGACAGCTCACCCCAGCGCTGTACCGCGATACAGACATCGTCGATCACCGCGCCGCTCTCGGTAGTCAGCGAGCCGATATCGACCAGGCCGACTTCGCCTTCGGCGGGCAACGTTTGGGTGGGGACGTCGGAGATGGTCATGTCAGAGTCCTCAGAAGGCCGCCACGGCCTGCGGGTCGCCGCTGGCGCCCGCGGGTGTGCCGAATTTCCGTGCCGCGGCGAAGCCGAGCTCGAGGTCGGCCAGGATGTCGTCAATGCCCTCGATGCCGACCGCCAGCCGCACCAATCCGGGGCTTACGCCGGTGGTCAGCTGCTCGGCGGGACTCAGCTGGGCGTGGGTGGTGGACGCCGGATGAATCACCAGCGAGCGCACGTCGCCGATGTTGGCGACGTGGCTGTGTAGTTGCAGGGCGTTGACGAACGCCTTGCCGGCCTCGATACCACCGGCCAGCTCGAACGCCAACACGGCGCCGGTTCCCTTGGGCGCCAGCTTCTTTGCCCGCTCGTGCCACGGCGAGCTGGGCAGCCCGGCGTAGTTGACCGACTGCACGCCGTCGTGGCTCTCGAGGAACTCGGCGACCCGCTGCGCGTTCGCGACGTGGCGCTCGATCCGCAGGCTCAGCGTCTCAAGGCCTTGGGCCACCAGGAACGCGTTGAACGGTGCGGCCGCGGAGCCGAAGTCGCGCAGCAACTGCACGCGCGCCTTGAGGGCGAATGCCGGCGGTCCCAACTCGGCGAACACCACGCCGTGGTAGCTGGGGTCGGGCGTGGTGAACCCGGGGAAGCGGCCCTGCGTCCAGTCGAAGGTGCCGCCGTCGACGATGACTCCGGCGATCGCGGAGCTGTGACCGCCCAGGTACTTGGTGGCGGAGTGCACCACGATGTCGGCGCCCTGCGTGAACGGCTGGATCAGGTATGGCGTGGCGATGGTGTTGTCGACGATCAGCGGCACGCCGTTGGCGTGGGCCACGCCGGCGACGCCCGGGGTGTCCAGGATGTCGATCTGCGGGTTGGAGATCGTCTCGGCGAAGAAGGCCTTGGTGTTGGGCCGTACGGCCGCCTGCCACGAGTCCAGATCGTCGGGATCCTCGACGAAGCTGACGTCGATACCGACCTTCGCCAGCGAATAGTGGAACAGGTTATACGTGCCACCGTAGAGGCGCGGGCTGGACACGATGTGATCGCCGGCACATGCGAGGTTCAATATGGCGAATGTCTCAGCGGCCTGTCCGGAGCTCAAAAACAGCGCTGCGACGCCGCCTTCGAGTGCGGCGATGCGCTGTTCGACGACGTCGGTAGTCGGGTTGCCGATCCGGGTGTAGATGTTGCCCGGGACCTCGAGCCCGAACAGCGCCGCGGCATGAGTGGTGTCGTCGAACACGTACGAGGTGGTCTGGTAGATCGGCAGGGCGCGGGCGTGGGTGGCCGGGTCGGGCTGCTGGCCGGCGTGAACCTGCTTGGTTTCGAAGGACCAGTTCGCAGTTGGGTCGCTGTCGCTATCGGCGCTCATGAGCGGGCTTTCTGCTGGAAGGGGGCGTATCGAGGTGCTGGTAGCCGCCCGGGACGCCACCATCTATGACGTCAGCCGGCGGTCGGTGGTTCAGCACCGACGCACACTTGAGACGCGGATAAGTGGGATGACTGCGCATCACGTTCCCTGTCTAGTCAGGGGCCCGTCATGGCGGACCCGCGCTTGCCGGATAGCCGGTGCTATGGCTACTCAACCTGGTCATCACCCGGGGCACCCCACCGCGGTTGGAGGGTTGCCGGCCAGCAAGCCGGGGCTTGATGCTGGCGCTCATGACCACTACGAACAATATCTTACCGAGCCGACTGGATGCCAATGCCAGGTCGACACCTGCTCAAACGCCCTTGATAACGTGGCAACCATAACGCTGAGCCCCCCAAAATCTGACCGGGAGAGGGACGTCCGTGAGCGCCGAACAACCGACCGTCATCTACACGCTGACCGACGAGGCGCCTTTGCTGGCGACCTACGCCTTCCTGCCGATCGTGCGAGCCTTCGCCGAGCCGGCGGGCATCGAGATCAAGACCAGCGACATCTCCGTCGCGGCCCGGATCCTCGCCGAGTTCCCGGAGCACCTGACCGAAGAGCAGCGGGTTCCGGACAACCTGGCAGAACTAGGCCGGCTGGCGAAGCTGGCCGACACCAACATCATCAAGCTCCCGAACGTCAGTGCCTCGGTGCCCCAGCTGGTGGCCGCCGTCAAGGAACTGCAAGGCAAGGGATACAAGATTCCGGACTTTCCGCAGAGCCCGAAGACGGACGAGGACAAAGAAGTTCGCGATCGCTATTCGAAATGCCTTGGTAGCGCTGTCAACCCGGTGTTGCGCCAAGGGAACTCGGACCGCCGGGCACCCAACGCGGTCAAGGAGTACGCGCGCAAGCACCCGCACAGTATGGGGAAGTGGTCACAGGCGTCGCGCACGCATGTCGCGACCATGAAGCACGGCGACTTCTATCACGGCGAGAAGTCGATCACGCTGGACCGTGCGCGCAGCGTGAAGATGGAGCTGGAGACCAAGAGCGGCAAGACGATCGTGCTCAAGGCCACGGTGTCACTGCGTGAAGGCGACATCATCGACAGCATGTTCATGAGCCGCAAGGCGCTCTGCGAGTTCTATGAAGCAGAGATCGAGGACGCTTACAAGACCGGCGTGATGTTCTCGTTGCACGTCAAGGCGACGATGATGAAGATCTCCCACCCGATCGTCTTCGGACACGCCGTCAAGGTCTTCTACAAAGACGCCTTCGCCAAGCATCAGGCGCTCTTCGACGAGCTCGGCGTCAATGTCAACAACGGATTGGTCGACCTGTACGACAAGATCGAGTCGCTGCCCGCGTCGCAGCACGACGAAATCATCCGCGACCTGCATGCCTGTCACGAACACCGTCCCGAGTTGGCCATGGTCGACTCGGCCAAGGGCATCAGTAACTTTCACTCGCCCAGCGACGTGATCGTGGACGCGTCAATGCCGGCGATGATCCGCGCCGGCGGCAAGATGTACGGCGCCGACGGGCGGCAAAAGGACACCAAGGCCGTCAATCCCGAGTCGACTTTCGCGCGCATTTATCAAGAGATCATCAACTTCTGCAAGACACACGGAGCCTTCGATCCGACCACGATGGGCACCGTGCCCAACGTCGGCCTGATGGCGCAGCAGGCCGAGGAGTATGGCTCGCACGACAAGACGTTCGAGATCCCCGAAGACGGTGTCGCCAAGATCGTCGACCTCGACACCGGCGAGGTCTTGCTGACACAAGACGTGGAAGTTGACGACATCTGGCGGATGCCCATCGTCAGGGACGAGCCGATCCGCGACTGGGTCAAGCTGGCCGTCACCCGGGCGCGAAACTCGGGCATGCCGGTGGTGTTCTGGCTCGACCAGGAGCGTCCGCACGAGAGCGAATTGCGCAAGAAGGTCGACACTTACCTGGCCGACCACGACACCGAGGGCCTCGACATCTCGACGATGTCGCAGGAACGGGCCATGCGGCACACCATCGAACGCGCGATGCGCGGGCAGGACACCATTGCCGCGACGGGCAACATCTTGCGCGACTACCTCACCGACCTGTTCCCGATCCTCGAGCTGGGCACCAGCGCCAAGATGCTGTCCATCGTGCCGTTGATGGCCGGCGGCGGAATGTATGAAACCGGCGCGGGCGGTTCAGCGCCCAAGCACGTCCACCAACTCGTCGAGGAGAATCACCTGCGTTGGGACTCTCTGGGTGAATTCCTTGCGCTGGGAGCGTGTTTCGAAGACGTCGGCATCAAGACCGATAACGAGCGCGCGAAGATCCTGGGCAAGACGCTGGATGCCGCGATCGGCAAGCTGTTGGACAACAACAAGAGTCCGTCGCGCAAGACCGGCGAACTCGATAACCGGGGCAGCCAGTTCTACCTGGCGCTGTACTGGGCCCAGGAACTTGCCGCGCAGTCCGACGATGAAGAGTTGCGCAACCACTTCGCCAAGCTCGCCGATTCGTTGGGCCGCAAAGAGGAAGCCATCGTGGCCGAACTCGCGAAGGTGCAGGGCGAAACGGTCGACATCGGCGGTTACTATCAGCCGGACGACGAGAAGACGACTGCGATCATGCGGCCGAGCAAGACGTTCAATGAGGCGCTGGCGGCTGCGCAAGGCTGACGCGGCGAGGGAGGATTCGGACAACGATGTCGGATGAACCCAAGATCAAACGCATCAAAGTTCAAGGGCCCGTAGTCGAACTCGACGGTGACGAGATGACCCGTGTCATCTGGAAACTGATCAAGGACATGCTGATCCTTCCGCACCTCGACGTCAACTTGGACTATTACGACCTCGGTATCGAGCACCGCGACCGCACCGACGATCAGGTGACGATCGACGCGGCGTACGCCATCAAGAAGCACGGCGTGGGCGTCAAGTGCGCGACGATCACCCCGGACGACTCGCGCGTTGCCGAGTTCAACCTGAAGAAGATGTGGCTCTCGCCGAACGGAACGATCCGAAATATCCTGGGCGGCACCATCTTCCGTGAGCCGATTGTGATCTCGAACGTGCCTCGGCTGGTTCCGGGCTGGACCAAACCGATTGTCATCGGCCGTCATGCATTCGGCGACCAGTACCGTTCGACCAACTTCAAAGTCGAGAAACCCGGCACTGTCGCAATAACTTTCACGCCCGCGGACGGCAGCGAGCCGATCGTGCACGAGATGGTCTCCATCCCCGCCGACGGCGGCGTCGTGATGGGGATGTACAACTTCAAGGACTCGATCCGTGACTTCGCGCGGGCCTCGTTCGCCTACGGGCTCAATGCCAAATGGCCGGTCTACCTATCGACGAAGAACACCATCCTCAAGGCCTACGACGGCATGTTCAAAGACGAATTCCAGCGCATCTACGACGAGGAGTTCAAGGAGCAGTTTGAAGCCGAAGGCCTCACCTACGAGCACCGGTTGATCGACGACATGGTGGCCGCCTGCCTGAAGTGGGACGGCGGCTACGTCTGGGCCTGTAAGAACTACGACGGTGACGTCCAATCGGACACCGTCGCGCAGGGCTACGGCTCACTGGGGTTGATGACCTCGATGCTGATGACGGCCGACGGCAAGACCGTCGAGGCCGAGGCCGCCCACGGCACCGTCACCCGGCACTACCGGCAGTACCAGGCCGGCAAGCCGACGTCGACCAACCCGATCGCCTCGATCTTCGCCTGGACGCGGGGGCTGCAGCACCGCGGCAAGCTGGACAACACGCCCGAGGTCATCGACTTTGCCCAGAAGCTGGAATCCGTCGTCATCGCCACCGTCGAAAGCGGAAAGATGACCAAGGATCTGGCCATCCTGATCGGTCCCGACCAGGAGTGGCAGCAGAGTGAGGAATTTCTGCACTCGATCGCGGACAACCTGGAAAAGGCGCTCGCTTAAGCCCCCGCGAGCGGGTGCTGCCCCCAGGCCGCCGGGTCGATCGCCGGCGCCGGCTGGGTGCAGTCGTCGATGAACCCGGAGATGACTTCCGTCACTCGGCCGGGTGCCTCGAACATCGGAACGTGCCCGACACCGTCGAGCCTGGTGATTTTCGTTTCGGCGGGCAGGAAGTCGGTGAAATGACGACTGAACCGGCTTGGCGGCACGACGCGGTCCTTTTCGCACAACACCAGGTGCGCGGGCACCGCGGTCTGCGCCAACTCGATCAATCCGGGCGCCACCAGCGCCTTGGCCAGCAGTTGGAAGTAGGCCGGGCAGTGCGCGGCGTCGTCGACGATGCCGGACAGCTGGCGCTCGCTGATCCCGTCCGGCGTTCCGCTCAGCGGCAGGGTGGCCAGCCGGCGGCTGAACGGCACCTGCAGCGACCGCTGGCCGAACAAGCGAGCCAATGCCAGCACCGGCAGGCCGGCCAGGAACTTGCCGATGACCTCGAATTTGATCGGGCTCCAGCGCGTCCAGCCGCCCGCCGCCGCGACGCCGGTGACGCTGCGGGCCCGGCCGCGCCGCTCGAGTTCGAACGCGACCCAGCCGCCCAGCGAATTGCCCACGACGTGGGCGGTATCCCACCCCAGCTCGTCGAGTTGGCGTTCGACGTGGTCGGCCAGCACCGCCGAACTCAGCAGCCAGGTTCGGGCATACGGTCCACCGTTGTGGCCGGCCATCGTCGGGGCGAACACCTCGTAGCGGCCGGTATCGGCCAGCTGTTGAGCCACTGAATCCCACACCGTCTGAGACATCAGAAATGGGTGCAGCAGCAGGACCGGCTCTCCAGTGCCCAGGTGGATCGGCGCGCGAGTCGTCATCTAGCCGACGTTATATGCGGTACCGCCGGTACCGCAAGCGACGGCGCGCCGGGACAAGCGCGCGTGAAAAGATCGGGACATCATGAGCACCGCTAGGAGACCCAGCCGGATTTTCTCCGGCGTGCAGCCCACGTCTGATTCGCTTCACCTCGGCAACGCGCTGGGCGCAATCACCCAGTGGGTGGCGCTGCAGGATGACCACGACGCGTTCTTCTGCGTGGTGGACTTGCACGCGATCACCATTCCGCAGGACCCCGCGGCGCTGCGACGCCGGACCCTGGCCACCGCCGCCCAGTACCTGGCGCTGGGCATCGACCCGGCCCGCAGCACCGTCTTCGTGCAGAGCCACGTACCCGCCCACACTCAGTTGGCATGGGTGCTGGGTTGCTTCACCGGCTTCGGGCAGGCGTCGCGGATGACCCAGTTCAAGGACAAGTCACAACGTCAGGGCAGCGACTCCACCACCGTCGGCCTATTCACCTACCCGGTGCTGCAGGCCGCCGACGTCCTGGCCTACGACACCGATCTGGTCCCCGTGGGTGAGGACCAGCGCCAGCACCTCGAACTGGCGCGCGACATCGCCGAGCGATTCAACAGCCGCTTCCCGCAGACCTTCGTCGTCCCCGACATGCTCATTCCGAAGGTCACCGCCAAGATCTACGACCTAGGGGACCCGACGTCGAAGATGAGCAAGTCGGCGGCCGTCGATACCGGTTTGATCAATCTGCTCGACGATCCGGCTGTGTCCGCCAAGAAGATTCGCTCGGCCGTGACCGACAGTGAGCGCGAGATCCGCTTCGACACCGAGGCCAAGCCCGGCGTATCGAACCTGTTGACCATCCAATCGGCGGTCACCGGAACCGATATCGCCAAGCTCGTGGACGGCTATTCCGGGCGTGGTTACGGCGATCTGAAGAAGGAGACCGCCGAGGCTGTCGTCGAGTTCGTCGCTCCGATCAAGGCCCGCGTCGACGAATTGATGACGGACCTGGCCGAATTGGAGGCCGTGTTGGCGGCGGGGGCGCAGCGCGCGCAGGAAGTGGCCGGAAAAACGGTCGAGCGGGTTTACGATCGGCTGGGGTTCCTTCCGCAACGGAGTTAGGACCCCTTTTTAAACAGGAGCCGCACCATGAGCGAGCCGGCCAAGCCAGGAATCTTTGACCGGTTGCGGGCTCGATTCGGATGGCTGGACCACGTGATACGCGCCTACAGCCATTTCGACGAGCGCAACGGTGGCTTCTTGGCCGCCGGTCTCACCTACTACACGATCTTCGCGCTATTTCCTTTGCTGATGGTCAGTTTCGCGGTCGTCGGATTCATGCTGGCGCAGGATCCTAAGCTGCTCACTAGCATCGACGGCCACATCCGCGACGCCGTCTCCGGTGCGCTCGGACAGCAATTGGTCGATTTGATGAACTCGGCGATCAATGCGCGCGCGTCGGTAGGCATCATCGGTCTGGCCACCGCGGCCTGGGCGGGCCTCGGCTGGATGTCGCATCTGCGCGGAGCGGTGACCGATATGTGGTGGGATGAGGAGTTCGACTCGCCGGGCTTCGTGCGCAACAAAATGTCTGATCTGGTCGCGATGGTGGGAACGTTCGTGGTCATCCTCGCCACCCTCGCGCTCACCGCGCTCGGGCATGCCGCGCCGATGCGTGCGGCCCTGAAATGGCTTGGAATACCGGATTTCTCGGTGTTCGGCGAGATCTTTAGGGGCATCTCGATATTGGTGTCGCTGCTGGTCTCGTGGATGCTGTTCGCCTGGATGATCGGCCGGCTGCCGCGACACCGGGTCAACCTGGCCGACGCGGCTCGGGCGGGCTTGCTCGCGGCGATCGGCTTCGAACTGTTCAAGCAGGTGGGCTCGGTCTACCTGCGGGTCGTGTTGCGCAGCCCGGCGGGAGCGGCATTCGGTCCGGTGCTGGGCTTGATGCTGTTCTCCTACGTCACTGCGTATCTCGTGCTTTTTGCCACCGCCTGGGCCGCGACCCTTTCCGGTGATCAGCGCAGCAGGTATGCACGCCCGCCGGCACCCGCGATCATCGCACCACGGGTGCTACTGGACGAGGGGATCAGTACGCGACAGACACTGACCGCGATGGCAATGGGAGCCGTTGGCGCGCTGGCGTTTTCTCGGCTGACCCGCCGGCTGCGTTAACGCCAGGCGCCCTGGGTCATGACGGCGGTGACCCGTAAATCGCGATCCAGCACAACAAGATTGGCGTCGTATCCGACCTGCAGGGCGCCCACCCGCTCGAGGTGCAGCGCCCGTGCCGGCGTGGTCGAAGTCATCTGCACCGCGGCGGCCAGCGCGGCATCGTCGTCGGAGCCCAGCCGCGAAACGGTGCGGAACAGCTGATCCATCGTCGCGGTGCTGCCGGCGATCGTCGACGTCGCGTGCACCCGGGCTATGCCGGACTGCACGTCGATCGGTATGGCGCCAAGCTGATACTTTCCATCCTCGGATCCGGCCGCGGCGATCGCGTCGGTGATGACGGCCACCCGGTCGGGCCCGGCGGCCCGGACAACCGCTTGCACCGTGGCGGGGTGCAGGTGCACGCCGTCGGCGTTGAGCTCGACGGTCACGTCCGGGTGCTCCAGTAGCGCGAGGCCCGGCCCGGGCTGGCGATGGTGCAGGGGCGCCATCGCGTTGAACAGATGCGTGCCGACGGTGGCTCCCAGTGCGATCGCCTGGTGGGTGCGCTGATAGGTTGCATCGGTATGTCCCAGGGCGACAACAACACCCGCGTCGAGAAGACGCCGGATCGCCTCGCTGCTACCGGGCCGCTCCGGGGCCAGGGTGACCATCCGGATCGCGCCCTTGCCGGCGGCCAGGAGACCGTCGATCTCGGCGGGCTCGGGGTCGCGGATCTGGGTGGGGTCGTGTGCGCCGCAGCGTGCCACGGACAGCCAGGGTCCCTCCAGATGGATACCCGCGATGGTGCCTTCCCGGGTGGCGTCGGCCAGCGCACGCACACCAGCGATCAGCACGTCGGGTGCGGCGGTGACCAGGCTGGCCATTGTCGTGGTGGTGCCGTGCCGCTGGTGGAATTGCGCGGCCTTGGCGATGTGCTCGGCGTCCAGGTAGTAGGCTCCGCCGCCGCCGTGCACATGCATGTCGACAAATCCTGGCACCACAAGGCAATCCGGGAAATCCCGGTCGGGTTGCCTAGGCGCTGCACCGGCGCCGCAGGCGAGGATCTGTCCGCCCGATATTTGCAGCCAACCCGGCCGGCAGATCTGACCGTCGAGGACGACGGTGTCCGCGCGGATCAGGGGCACTGGTCTTCCCAGCGGCCTCCGTTTTCCCAGAAGTGCCTGATCTCCTCGAGCTGGCGCCCCTTGGTTTCCGGCGCGTACCGGTAGACGAAGCCGAACGCGATGATGGCGAGCACCCCGAACACCGCGAAAGTGCCCGCGCCGCCGAGGGAATGCAGCATGGTCAGGAACACCGCCGCGATGATCGCGTTGGCGATCAGGTTGGAGGCCAGCATGGTGCTCGACCCGATGGAACGCAGCCGGGTGGGGAAGCTCTCGCTGGCGTAGACCCAGCCCAGCGAGCCGAAACCCAGGGTGTAGCCGATGATGTACAACAGTATGCCGGCAAACCCGGCAGCAGCGCCGCCGATGCCCTGGGCGAACACGGCCGTCAGTAGAATGTCGGCGGCGATCATCATGGCGATGCCGCACAACAGGATTGGGCGCCGGCCCACCCGGTCGACGAGTGTCAGCGCGGCGCCCACCGCTGCCAAACCGGCGACCTGGACCAGTGCCGGCAGGGCGAGCAGCGCGAAATTGCCGGTGAATCCCATGGCTTCGAATATTCGCGGGCTGTAGTAGACGATCGCGTTGATGCCGGTGATCTGGATCAGGAAGCCGAGCGCAATCACGAACAGGGTGGCCCGTAAATACGGCGGTCGCAGCATCTCGGAGATGCCCCCACTACCTTCGCTGACCGCGCGGGCGATCTCGGCGAGCTCTTCATCGGCGTTCGCGGCGGGCTCCGCCTGCAGCAGCGCGCGGCGGGCGTCATCGGCTCGCCCTTTGAGTAGATACCACCGGGCGGTTTCGGGCAGCCGGATCACCAACGGCAGCAATAGCATCACCGGCACGACGGCCAGCCCCAACATCAACCGCCAGCTGTGGGTACCGGCCAACAGGTAACCGGCGAGATACCCGAGGATAAGCCCGCTGACGATCGTCAGTTGATAGGCCGTCAGCAGCGCGCCGCGCACCGATGCCGGAGCCGATTCCGCGACGTATACCGGGACGACCACCACCATCACACCGATGGTCAGACCCAGCAGTAGTCGTGCCGCCAGCAGCATTGGCAGTGCGACCGAGAACGCACCCAGCAACGCGAACGCGGCATACGCCACCAGGATCAGCACGACCGACTTTTTTCGGCCGATCGCATTGGCGAGCACGCCGGCACCGAGTGCTCCGGCAATCTGCCCGATCACCGCCATCGCCGTCAACAGTTCTTGTTGGGATGTGGTGAGTCCGAAATCTTCGGTGATGAACAGCTGCGCGCCGGCGATGATGGACAGGTCGTAGCCGTAAATGAGGCCGACGCTGGCACAGGTCAGCCCAACGCGCGTAGAACTGCTCAATCGACGGGCTTGCGCTTGAGTCATCTCGGTGAGCTTAGTGTCGCGTCATCGTGGCCTGGTGGCCTTGTCCCCCGAACGACGGACACGCGATTCCACCCACCGCATCCGATCGGGGGATGTTATTAACTGTTGACCAGGCCTAGATTCATTTGTTATGTCCGTCACACTCGTGCCCGCCGCCCCGGCACCAACGAGCGTGTTCGGGCGCCTGCTTTCCCAGGGCACCTTCTACACCGCCGGCATGCAGCTCAGCAATGGCGCCGTGGTGCTCCCGTTGATTTGCGCACACCAGGGCCTCACCTGGCTGGCCGCTTTACTCTTTCCGGCCTTCAGCCTCGGCGATATCGTCGGAAATTCGCTGTCGCCGGCGGTGCTGCAGCGAGTGGGCCCGCGGCGCCACCAGCTGCTGGCCGCCATAGCCGCGAGCGTGGCCGCACTGACCTTGTGCGACGCACTGATTCCTTGGAACGGCACCCTCGTCGCGGCGGTGTTCCTGCTGACCTGCGCGGCGGTTGGCGTTCTGCTCGGGATTTCCGGCGTGGCCTACCCCGACCTGATCTCCAGCAAGCTATCCGCCACACGGCGCGGCGAGCTGGTCCTGTTCCAGGGGGCCATTGGATCGGTGCTGGCCACCGTTGTCACGCTGTTCGTGCTGCCCGCGCTGGCCCACGGCAACGAGATGACCTATCGCCGCGATCTGCTGTGGCTGGGTGCGGCCGGACTGGCCGCCTCCGCCGTCGCGGCA
This sequence comes from Mycobacterium montefiorense, assembly GCF_025823255.1. Classification (NCBI taxonomy): domain Bacteria; kingdom Bacillati; phylum Actinomycetota; class Actinomycetes; order Mycobacteriales; family Mycobacteriaceae; genus Mycobacterium; species Mycobacterium montefiorense. Next base: position 190,000 of record NZ_JACKVL010000009.1, read on the forward strand.
TTGTCTGTGGGCCCGGTGCAGTCCAACTCGAACACCACCCGGATGTCGACGCGGGATACCTACCGGCAGGGCTTCGCGATTGCCCGCTCCCAGCCGTGGTTTCGCCGGTATGTCATCGCGTGCCTGCTGTTCGCTCCGGTCACTTTGGGTACCACCTTCTATGCCTTGCGCACCGCCCACCAGAGCGGCAGCTTGCACGTGTTGGTGATTCTGTCGAGCATCGGACTGGTTATCGGGTCGCCGCTGTGGCGCAAGGTCTACCGGCTGTTCGGAGTGCGCGGGATGATGCTGGGCAGTGCGCTGCTCAGCATCACAGCCGCCACGCTGACCATCGCGGCCGAGTCGTCGGGCCAATGGGTTCACATCTGGGCGTACGGCACGGTTTTCCTACTGGCGACGGTGGCCGGCCAGGCCGTCTTCGCCGCGGCCATTTCGTGGATCAGCGTGGTCGCTGACGAGTCGCACCGCGGGACATTGATCGCGTTCAGCTCGACGCTGGTAGCCATCGAATCCACGGCGTTGGCAGGTGTGCTCGGCAGCCTCGCACAGAACCACTCCACGATCTTGCCGGACGTGGTGGTGCTGGTACTGGCCATCGGCGCCGGCCTTGCCTCGCTGGGCGCACCGCCGGCGAAGACACGGCGGGCAGTCGACCGTCCCGTCCGGTCCTTCTCGGTAATGTCACCGGCGGTCAGCCTGCAGGCGGCCTAGCGCCGTGCCGAGTCCGGCGATTTATCGGCGGGCGTCAGCAGCAGGGCGCGCACCAACCGGCGGGGTCCGGAGGATCTGAGCATCCGGCTGGCCGGGCGTGGGCGTACTTGTTGCGGCCACCAGAACCAGCGTCCGAGCAACGCGGCGATCGATGGCGTCATGAACGCGCGCACGATCAGCGTGTCGAACAGCAAGCCCAGGCCGATCGTGGTGCCGATCTGGCCAATTACCCGTAGATCGCTGAAGACGAACAGCGACATGGTGACAGCGAAGACCATGCCGGCAGCGGTCACCACCCCGCCGGTGCCGGCCATCGCACGGATGATTCCGGTATTCAGGCCGGCGCCGATTTCCTCTTTGAGCCGCGAGATCAGCAGCAGATTGTAGTCCGAGCCGACGGCCAACAGCAGGATCACCGACATCGCCAACACCAGCCAGTACAGATCGATGCCGAGAATGTCCTGCCAGAGGAGCACGGACAGGCCAAAGGAGGAGCCCAGTGAGAGCAGCACTGTCCCCACGATGACGGCGGCAGCGATCAGACTTCGGGTGACGATCATCATGATGATCAAGATGAGACTGATCGCGGCCACCCCGGCGATCAGCAGATCGTAGAAGGCGCCCTCTTGGATGTCCCGGTACGTCGAAGCGGTGCCGCCCATCGAGATCGCGGCGCCCTGCAACGGGGTTCCCTTGATCGCCTCTTTGGCTGCCAGCTGGATCGGCTCGACCCGGGCGATGCCCTCGGGCGTCGACGGATCGCCGTCCAGGGAAATGATGAAGCGCGCGGCCTTGCCGTCCGGTGACAAGAACATCTTGAGGCCCCGCTTGAATGCCGGGTTTTCGAAAGCCGACTGGGGCAGATAGAACGAATCGTCAACCTGCGCGGCGTCAAAGACCCCGGCCCATCGCCCCGGGGTCTTTGCTGTTCATCTCCTGCTCCTCGTTCAAAGACGCAAGGGTGCTGTGCAAGACGGCCAGCATGTCCCGCATTATCGTAATCGTGGAGATCATTGGCAGGAGCTGCGCCCGCATCTGCGGTAATAGGACGGTCAGCACGCCCATGTCTTTGGCGAGATCCTTTAATTTCTCGCTCAGCTGGTCGACATTGTCGAACACATCGAATACCGACCTTATCGCCCAGCAGATGGGGATATCGAAGCAATGTTTTTCCCAGTAGAAATAGCTGCCAATCGGTCGAAAGAAATCGTCGAAATCGGCGAAGTGATCTCGCAAATCTCCGGTGATATTCGAGATGTCGTGTGTCAGGTGATCCATGTCGATGGTGTTGTCAACAAGCTGGCCCATCAGGTCGTACATGCGGTGCATCGCTTCGATCGATGCATCCATCGCGTGTTCTTGGATCACCATGTCGTCCACCCGGGACTTCGTGAATTCCATGTTTTCGGCATTCATCACGCCCTGCATGCTCATGATGAACGGAATCGACGTATGGTCGATGGACCTTCCCAGGGGTCGGGTTATCGATTTCACCTGAGCGATTCCGGGGCTGTGAAAGATTGCCTTTGCGACCTTGTCCAACACCAGTGTGTCCACCGGGTTGCGCATGTCGTGATCGGATTCGAGCAACAGCACCTCGGGGGTTAGGCTGGACCGCGAAAAGTGCCTGCCCGCGGCCGCGTCCCCCATATTGGATGGCATGCTGGCGGACATGAATTTGCGCAGATCGTAGGTTGTCTTGTAGTTGGGCAAGGCCAGCAGGCCAATGGACGCCACCGCGCACGTCGCGGCGAGTACCGGGCTGGGCCAGCGAACGATCGCGGTCCCCACTCGGCGCCAGCGCAGGGTGGCCATTCGCCGCTTGGGCTCGAACAGGTTGAACGAGCTGGCGACGGTCAGCACCGCCGGCCCGAGCGTGAGCGCGGCGAGGACCGCGACCAACATGCCGATGGCACAGGGAGCGCCGAGCGTCTTGAAGTACGGAAGACGGGCAAGGCTCAGGCAATACATGGCGCCGGCGATGGTCAGGCCCGAGCCCAGAATCACATGGGCGGTCCCGTGAAACATTGTGTAGAAGGCAATTTCGCGATCTTCGCCGGCATAGCGCGCCTCGTGATAGCGCCCGAGCATGAATATCACGTAGTCCGTGCTGGCGGCGATGGCCAGCAGGGTAAGCAAGTTCGTCGCGAAGGTCGAAAGACCGAAAACGTTGTGATAGGCGAGAAAGGCGACGACGCCGCGCATCGCCCCCAAGTCGATCCCGACGATGGCCAGGACGAGAACCGTGGTGACGACGGATCGGTAAATGAAGAGCAACATCGCCGCGACCACCAAGCCGGTGATCAGGGTGACCTTGACGACACTGCGGTCGCCGGCCTCGGTTTGGTCGGCGATCAGCGCGTACGGGCCGGTGACATATGCCTTGACTCCGGGCGGCGCCGGCGTGGTGTTCACGACGTGCTCGACGGCGTGAACCGAGTTGTATGCCTGCGTTTCGTTGTTGCCGACGAGGTACACCACGACGAAGGCGGCCTTGTCGTCCAGGCTTTGTGATCCCCCCGCGGTCACCGGATCACTCCAGAAGTCCTGGATGTGTGCGATGTGCTGGGTGTCCGCCGAAAGCTTGCGCATCAGCCCGTTGTAGAACTGGTGCGCATCGTTATCGAGCGGCTTGTCGGCTTCCAGCACAATCGTCAGCGAGCTGTTGGAAGCAAATTCGTGGAATACCTGACCCACGTGCTTAATCGCCTGAACCGCGGCCGCGTCTTTCGGGCTCAGCGATACCGAGTGGGTTTTGCCGACCACTTCTAGCTGCGGAATAGCGAGATTCACGACGGCGGTCAGGCCCACCCATAACAGGACGATCAGCACCGCAAAGCGGACGATCATCCGCGGCAGAAATGGCGGACTGGAAGCCGGTACGTCGGCCTTTTCGCTCATTCCGCGTTCACCCGATGTCTTGTCGCGTCAGGGGGGTTAGACGCTACCGCCGATGTACCGCGGCATCCGGCAGTTCAGCTAATCGTTATATCGTCCGGCGATTCATCGACCGCGCGACCATGATCAACGTGAAGACGACGATGGCGCCGATGATGCCCACACCCACCCGCACCGGCAACGCGTCGGCCGACGACAAATACCCCGCCGCCTGGGAGCCGGCGCCGATCCGCTCGGCGGCGCTGTCCTGTTTGGGTGCCAACGAGGGGTCGGGCCCGACCAGCGTGCCGACCTGGGTGCCCTGCGCGGTGGCGAAGCCGTAGTCCAGCAGGTGCGCCGCCTGTTCCCAGGGTGCGATGGGTTGCCGGGTGCCGTGCATCAATACCGCCATCAGCCGGCGGCCGTCGTGGTTTGCCGCGCCCACAAAAGTCTGGCCGGCGTCGTCGGTGTATCCGGTCTTACCCCCCAGGGCGCCCGGGTACTTGTAGAGCAGCTGGTTGTCGCTCTCCAGCTCGTAGCCCGGGTGGTCTGCGTGGCCGGGGAAGTCGAACGTGCGGGTCGCGACGATGTCGGCGAAAGTCGGGTTCTGCCAGGCGTATCGGTAGAAGAGGCCGATGTCATAGGCCGAGGTGCTCATGCCGGGCCCGTCCAGCCCGGACGGCGTCGCCGCCCGGGTGTCTTGGCCGCCGAGCTTGGCGGCCAGCACGTTGATCTTCTCCAGCGCCTGCTGCATCCCACCCAGCTGCATGGCCAGCGCGTGCGCCGCATCGTTACCGGAGTGCATCAGCAACCCATGCAGCAGCTGATTGACGGTGTAGACGCCGCCGTCGTCCACGCCCACCTTGGTACCCTCGGCGGCCGCATCGTCGGCCGTACCGACCACCGACTTGTTGAGCGGCAACGCGTTCAGGGATGCCATCGCGACGAGCACCTTGATGATGCTGGCCGGGCGATGCCGGCCATGCGGATCCTTGGCCGCGATCACTGCACCGCTATCCAGATCCGCGACGATCCAGGCATCCGCGGAGACGTCAGTCGGCAGCGCCGGTGTATCGGGCGCGGCGACGATGCCACAGCTGGACAGTGCCTCGCCGCCCACCGGCTTGGCGGGCACCGCCAGCGGGATCGGCGGGTCACCTGCTTGGGGTACCTCCGACGAGTCCACCGCGGGCGGGGTGTTCACCTTGAACGGGCAATTGGGCACCCCGGCATTGGGCCCGGGGCTCGGCTCCGCGAGCGCGGCCGGTATACCCAGCGCGGCCGGAGCGGCAATCACAAAAACGGCCGCTGCCAGGCATGATGCAGAACGTAAGAAGCTCATCGTGTGTGCAGACTAGGCGATTGGCCCCGCAATTCGCGGGAGCCGCGCTGTGACTGCTGAGGCGGATGTGACGTTCATCCGCGGCGCGGCGGCCGTACCGACGCACTACGCTGTCAGGAGCCAACAGCCGTCAACGTCGAAAAGGGTGTGCTATTCCAAACGAGCGATTGTGGTCGAAGTGGCGGCGCCGCGACGGCACAAATGGGTCTGGCACCTCGCCGCGATCGCTAGAACAGCTGCTCAAGCAGGTGGAGAAATCGACCCAGGTGCGGCGCACCGGACTCGAACAGGTGTTGGCCGAGCTGGAGATGCATCGCGACACCACACCCGATCCCGATGCGCGGTCCGCGCTCGCCTGGTTGTGCAACTCGCTATCGCGTTTCGTGAGCAACCCGAGCGCGGCGCATGCCCGCCAGCTGATGATGGCCACCGGCACCGCTAAATCCGCGTGTACGCCTCGCTGAGCACCCCGCGCAGGATCGACTCGATCGTGTCGAACTCGGCCTGACCGCTGATTAGCGGCGGGGCCAGTTGGACGACGGAATCGCCGCGGTCGTCGGTGCGGCAGTACAACCCGGCTTCGAACAGCGCCGAGGACACGTGGCCGAGTAGCGATCGGCGTTCGGTGTCGGTGAACGTTTGCTTGGTCGCCTTGTCCTTGACCAGCTCTACACCGTAGAAGAACCCTTCGCCGCGGATGTCGCCGACGATCGGCAGGTCGTACAGCTTCTCCAGGGTGGCGCGGAAGACGGGCGCATTGGTCTTGACGTGATCGTTGAGGCCCTCACGCTCGAAGATGTCGAGATTGGCCAGCCCGACGGCTGCCGAAACCGGATGGCCGCCAAAGGTATACCCGTGCGGGAACATCGTCGCGCCGTCGTTGAACGGCTCGAACAACTTCTCGCTGGCGATCATCGCGCCGATCGGTGAGTAGCCCGACGTCATGCCCTTGGCGCAGGTGATCATGTCGGGTAGGTAGCCGATGTCGTCGCAGGCGAACATCGAACCGATCCGGCCGAACGCGCAGATCACCTCGTCGGAGACCAGCAGCACGTCGTAGGAGTCGCAGATCTCCCGCACTCGCTCGAAATAGCCTGGGGGAGAGGGGATGCTGCCGCCGGCGTTCTGTACCGGCTCCAGGAATACCGCGGCCACGGTATCGGGCCCCTCGAACTCGATCGCCTCGGCGATCCGGTCGGCGGCCCACTGCCCGAAGGCTTTTGCGTCATTCTGAAACGGTTCGGGTGCCCGGTAGAAGTTCGTATTCGGCACCCGGAAGCCGCCCGGTGTGACCGGCTCGAACGGCGCCTTGAAACGGGGCAGCCCGGTGATCGCGAGCGCGCCCTGCGTGGTGCCGTGATAGGCGATCGCACGCGAAATCACTTTGTATTTACCGGGTTTGCCGGTCAGCTTGAAGTATTGCTTGGCCACTTTCCACGCGGTCTCGACGGCCTCGGTGCCGCCGGTGGTGAAAAAGACCCGGTTCAGGTCGCCTGGGGCGTACTGCGCGAGGCGTTCGGCGAGCTCGATGGCGGTCGGGGTGGCATATCCCCACAGCGGGAAGAACGCCAGTGTGCTCGCCTGGCGTGCCGCGACTTCGGCAAGCTCGGTGCGACCGTGGCCGACCTGCACGGTGAACAGCCCGGACAGCCCGTCCAGGTAGCTCTTGCCGCGGTCGTCGAAGATCATCACACCCTCGCCGCGAGTGATGATCGGCGGCCTGATACCCGTGCCGTGCCGGGCGAAGTGCAGCCAAAGATTGTCAGTCATCCTGTCCGTGAGCGTAACGCCACGGAGGGGGATCACTTGAGCAATATTCCGGCATCCACAGACAGCGTCGTGCCGGTGATGTAGCGACCGGACTTGGCGCACAGGTAGATCATCGCCTCGGTGACGTCGCGCGCATCGATCACCGAGACGGGCAGCAGATTCGTCATGGCCGCCCCGAACGAGGGATGCTTCTCGATCAAGTCATCCATCACGTCGTTTTGAATCATCGGCGTGGCTACCCCGGTCGGATGCACGGAGTTCACTCGAATCTCCTTCTCCGCCAACGTAGTCGCGTAGTAGCGCATCAACCCGATGACCCCGTGCTTGGCCGCGGTGTAGCCGGCCAGACCCGGGTTGCGCATCTCGAAATCGCGGACCGGGGACTTGAAACCCGCCGCCGAACTGGTGATGACAATCGCCCCGCCGTCGCCGTGCTCGAGGAGATGAGGCAGGGCCGCTTCGACCGTGGCGTAGACGCCGTGGAGCATGACGTCGATCGCGTCGACATACGCCTTCACCGGCGGCTCGGCGAGGCCGATGCCCGGCGCCACGCCGGCGTTCGCCAGCACGAAGTCGACGCGGCCGAGCTCGCCCACCGCGTTGGCCAGGACCGACTCCAGACGAGTGAAGTCACGGACATCGGCGTGCCGGGCGACGATACGACGCCCGGTCTTCTCCACCAGGTTCACGGTTTCGTCCAGATCCTCTGGACAGGCCATCGGGTAGGCGACGGAGTCGATCTGCTGACAGATGTCCACGGCAATGATGTCCGCGCCCTCTTCGGCGAACCGCACGGCGTGCGCGCGGCCCTGCCCGCGTGCGGCGCCGGTGATGAACGCCACTTTGCCCTGCAACCGCCCAGCCATGTGTCCCCTCAACGTTCGACTGTTTGCTGTCTCCCCCTACTGTCGGGTCAGACAGCACGTAGTTGCGAGCCATCGTGCGCACAGAACTTGCCAAGATGCGCATAGGCTCGGGATATGACCGCGACGCAGGTCACCGATTTCGAAGCATTGCGGCCGCATCTGATGGCAGTCGCTTACCGGGTAACGGGCACCGTGGCCGACGCGGAGGACATCGTCCAGGAAGCCTGGCTGCGCTGGGACAAACAAGATAACGCGATCACCGACTTGCGGGCCTGGCTGACCACCGTGGTGAGCCGGCTCGGGCTGGATCGGCTGCGCTCGGCCGCGCACCGTCGCGAGACCTACACCGGCAACTGGCTGCCCGAGCCGGTGGTGACCGGCTTTGACGGTGCCGATCCGCTGTCGGCGGTGGTGGCCCGCGAGGATGCCCGGTTCGCGGCGATGGTGGTGCTGGAGCGGCTGTCGCCCGATCAGCGGATCGCGTTCGTGCTGCACGACGGGTTCTCGATGCCGTTCTCCGAGGTGGCCCAGGTGTTGGGAACCAACGAGCCCGCCGCCCGGCAGCTGGCATCGCGAGCCCGCAAGGCGGTCGCGGGTCAGGCGCCGCCGAAGCCTGATCCGTCGCACAACGAGGTGGTCGGCAAGTTGATGGCCGCGATGGCCGCCGGCGACCTGGAATCCGTGGTGGCGCTGCTGCATCCGGATGTGACGATGACCGGCGATTCGAATGGCAAGGCGCCCACGGCAGTCAACGTCATCCACGGTGCGGACAAGGTGGCCCGGTTCTTCTTCGGCCTGGCCAACCGCTACGGCCCGGCGATGTTCACCTCGTATCAGCTGGGGCTGGTCAACGGCGAGTTGGGCGGCTACACGGTGGGCGTCCCCGCCAGCGACGGTTATCGCGAGATGATGCCGCGGATCATGGCCATGACGGTGCGCGACGGAAAATTCTGCGCCCTATGGGATGTGGCCAACCCCGAGAAGTTCACCGGGTCCCCGCTTTCCTCGCGACGAAACGCATGACGTGGCCGAGTAGCCGCGAGCTCACGCTGACCGTCAGGCCCTGTCGCGCGCATTCGGCCTGAAACTCCGCGGGCACGATCAGCCGGTGCGGCGAGCCGTCCAACCGGTGAAACGCGCTGGCCAACGGGGTTCGGACCAGGTCGTAGCCCACGAAGGTTCCGCCCGGGCGCAACACGCGTGCCACCTCGGCGAGCGCGCGCTCCCAGTCGATGATGTGGTGCAGCATCAGGCAGCTGACGACGGAGTCGAAGGAGTTGTCGGGGAATTCCATCGCGGTGGCGTCGCCGGTTCGCGCCGATGCGTGGGGGAATTCGAGCAGCCGGGCGGCCGCGGCCTGCGTCATGTGCGGGTCGAGATCCATTGCCACCCAGGCGAGCTGTGGATTTGCCGAAAGAACTTGGCGGGCAACCGATCCGCTGCCCGAGCCGATTTCCAGAATATCGCGGCCCAGTCGTTGACCGCGCAGTTCGCGGGCGATCTTCGTACTGCTGGAACGCCACAGGGCGCCACAGCAGAAGGCACGTTCGGAGCGTGACATCACAGGCATGCCAACAAGCCTGGCCCAACTCCGGTAGGGCGCGCTTGTATGGATCCGTCAGATCGAGTCTCGAACCGCCCGCGCGAAATCCCGTGGCGTCAGCCCGGTCATCTCCCAGCACACCCGGTTGGCGTGCGAGCCGTCGGCGAACCCGGCCAGGTGCGCGGCATCGGTGATCGAGCGTCCGTCGATGAGATGGCTTACCGCGGTGACCAACCGCTGCCAGCGGATCGTGGCCTGAAGCGAGACGCCGGTCTGCTGCTTGCAGAGTCGCCCCAGGTAATCGGGCGACAACGCGACGGCATCGGCGACCGAGGCGACGTCGATGTGGTCCGGTACCCGTCTCGATACGACCTCGATCGCCTGGCGCAGCTGCGGGTGCCCCGATTCCCGCCCCTCTTGCGGCCCGCAGAGCCGCTCGACGAGGAACTCGGCCGCGGCCTGGGGACCGGCGTCAGCCAGCGCCGCGGCCGTCGCTTCCGCCAGCTGCTGCCCGTCATCGACGATCCAGACACCGTTGCGAGCCAGCGTGTTCAGTGCCACGCCCTGCGGGGTCTGCAGCCCGAAGTACATCGTCAACGCCGCGGCCGTCGCATCCGAGCGCACCGCATGGCGTGCGCCGCTGCCGACGACCACCAGGCGACACATCTGATATGCATTGCCGTCGCGGGTGATTTCCAACGGGCCCTGCGCGCCGAGCGTGATCTGAACCGCGGCGTGATGGTGGATGGCGAGGTCGGAGAACGCGCCGGAGACCATCAGCCGACCCGGCTCCAGCTCCCAGACACGCATAAGCCACTTTAGCGCCGCTAGGCGGTCGCCCACGGAATGCGGCAGCTGTCACCGGAATTGAAGCCCTGCTCGGTGATGCCCAGCGCGGAGTTCATCCGGGCCCGCATGTTCTCCACGCCGATCTGGTAGGTCAGCTCGATCACGCCGGCGTCGCCGAATCGGGTCCGCAGATCGGCGACCTGTTCGTCGGTGACGGTGTGCGGATCGGCGGTCATCGCGTCGGCGTAAGCGATGGCGGCGCGTTCGTCGTCGGTGAAAGCCGCTGAGGTGGCATAGTTGTCGATCTCCTTGAGCCGCTGAATGTCCAGGCCGTCCAGGCGCTGCAGCATCGACCCGAAGTCGACGCACCACGAGCAGCCGATCGCGCGTGCGGTCCAGAACACCGCAAGCTCGCGCACGCTGACCGGCAGCGTGCGCGACGCCCGGTCGATCATCGTCTCGTGCACGGCGCCGGCGACCATCAGCCGGCGATGATGCGCGGCCACCGCGAACGGTTCGGGAACCTGGCCGTAGCGGCGCTTGGCGACCCGGTACATGGCGCGGGTAATCAGGCCGGCGCGCTTGGGTGGTAGGGGCTCGATGCGGGTTTTCTGTGTCATACCGTGCAAGACGAGACAGCTCAGCCAAATGTGACCAAGGTTCTTCCAAGAATCCTCTGAGGCTCCCCGGCAAGCCTGTGCTGATGACTTACTGCTACTTCGACGAGCCGCCCCGACTGGAAGACATCGAGCCCGCCACCCACACCGAGGTGCTGGTCGCCGAACCGCGGCTGGACCAGGCGCGGGTCCGCGCCGCGGTCGACGCGGTTTTCGCCGCTCACCCCGACCTTGGCACCGTGTTCGAGTCCAAATTGAAGATCTGGATGACTCGCCCAGGCGGCGGATGGGCGTGGGGAGTCGAACCCCCCGGCGGTACGGTCACCGACGTCGTGGCGCGCCATCTGGCCAGCTTCGATATGCACACCGGCCGGTTGTTCGCGGTCTCGCTGCTGCCCGGAGAACCCGACCGCCTGGTGCTCACCGCCAGCCAGCTCTGCATCGACGAAGCCTCGTGGCGGGCCGTGATCGACGACCTGGTCGCCGAGTGCGGCACCGCTGGTCTCAGCGTGAGAACAGCAGCGCGCGCTTGACCTCTTGAATCGCCTTGGTGACCTGAATGCCACGCGGGCAGGACTCGGTGCAGTTGAACGTCGTGCGGCAGCGCCAAACACCGTCGACCTCGTTGAGGATGTCAAGGCGCTCACCGGCGGCCTCATCGCGACTGTCGAAGATGAACCGGTGCGCGTTGACGATCGCGGCCGGGCCGAAGTAGGTGCCCTCGCTCCAGAACACCGGGCAGCTGGTGGTGCAGCACGCGCACAGGATGCACTTGGTGGTGTCGTCGTAACGGGCTCTGTCGGTGGGGCTTTGGATCCGCTCGCGGGTCGGCGGGTTGCCGGAGGTGATCAGGTACGGCTTTACCGCGCGGTAGGCGTCGAAGAACGGCTCCATGTCGACCACCAGGTCCTTCTCCACCGGCAGCCCGCGGATCGGTTCGACCGTGATGGTCAGCGACTTGCCCGACTTTTTCGGCAGCAAGTCGCGCATCAGCACCTTGCAGGCCAACCGGTTGACGCCGTTGATCCGCATCGCGTCCGAGCCGCACACGCCGTGCGCGCAGGAGCGCCGGAAGGTGAGCGTGCCGTCCAGGTAGCCCTTGATGTAGATCAGCAGGTTGAGCAACCGGTCGCTGGGCAGACACGGCACCCGAAAGCTTTGCCAGCCACCGGTTTCCGCGAACGCATCGGCGTCGTCCGGGTTGAACCGGGCGATCTTTAGAGTCACCATCACCGCGCCGTCCGGCACCGCCGGCAGCGGCGGTTCCCCGGGCAAGGCCTCGGGTGCCTCTGCTTCTTCGACAGACATCAGTACTTCCGCTCCTTGGGTTCGTAGCGCGTCTGCACGACGGGTTTGAAGTCGAGCACGATGTCGCTCAACAGCTCGCTGCCCTGCTTGTAAGCCATCGTGTGGCGCATGTAGTTGACGTCGTCACGGTTCGGGTAATCCTCGCGGGCGTGGCCGCCGCGCGACTCCTTGCGGTTCAGTGCGCCGACCACGGTAACCTCGGCCAGCTCCAGTAAAAAGCCCAGCTCGATGGCCTCCAGTAGGTCGCTGTTGAAGCGTTTCCCTTTGTCGTGCACGGTGATTCGGGAGTAACGCTCCTTGAGCGCGTGGATGTCGGTGAGCGCCTGCTTCAGCGTCTCCTCGGTGCGGAACACCGCGGCGTTGTTGTCCATCGTCTGCTGCAGGGCGCCACGAATGTCGGCGACGCGTTCGTTGCCGTGTTCGGACAGAATGTCGGCCACCCAGCCGAGGACCATCGCCTCCGGATTCGCCGGCATCTCGACGAAGTCGTGGCCCTGGGCGTAACTGGCCGCGGCGATCCCGGCGCGGCGGCCGAACACGTTGATGTCCAGTAACGAGTTGGTGCCCAGCCGGTTGGCGCCGTGCACCGACACGCACGCGCACTCACCGGCCGCGTACAAGCCCGGGACGGTAGAGGTGTTGTCTTGCAACACTTGTCCGGTGACGGTGGTGGGGATGCCGCCCATCACGTAGTGGCATGTCGGGTAGACCGGCACTAGTTCTTTGACCGGGTCCACACCCAGGTAGGTGCGGGCGAACTCGGTGATGTCGGGCAGTTTGGCCTCCAGCACGTCGGCACCCAAGTGGCGGACGTCGATGTACACGTAGTCCTTGTGCGGCCCGGCGCCGCGGCCCTCGAGGACCTCCAGCACCATCGAGCGGGCCACGATGTCGCGGGGGGCCAGGTCGACGATCGTCGGGGCGTAGCGCTCCATGAAGCGCTCGCCCTCGCCGTTGAGCAACCGGCCGCCCTCACCGCGCACCGCCTCGGAGATCAAGATACCCAGACCGGCCAAGCCCGTCGGGTGGAACTGGTGAAACTCCATGTCCTCCAACGGAAGTCCCTTGCGGAAGACGATGCCGATGCCGTCGCCGGTCAACGTGTGCGCGTTGGAGGTGGTCTTGTACATGCGGCCCGAGCCGCCGGTCGCGAGCACCACGGCCTTGGCGTGGAAGACGTGGATGCTTCCGGTGGCCAGCTCGTAGGCAACCACGCCGGTCGCCACCGGGCCGCTCGGCGTCTGGGTCAGCACCAGGTCGAGTGCGTAGAACTCGTTGAAGAACTGCACGTCGTGCTTGACGCAGTTTTGGTAGAGCGTCTGCAGGATCATGTGGCCGGTGCGGTCCGCGGCGTAGCAGGCGCGGCGCACCGGGGCCTTGCCGTGGTCGCGGGTGTGACCGCCGAAGCGGCGCTGGTCGATACGGCCCTCGGGGGTGCGGTTGAACGGCATCCCCATTTTCTCCAGGTCGAGCACCGCGTCGATGGCTTCCTTGCACATGATCTCCACGGCGTCCTGGTCCGCGAGGTAGTCGCCGCCCTTAACGGTGTCGAAGGTGTGCCATTCCCAGTTGTCGTCTTCGACGTTGGCCAGCGCGGCGCACATGCCGCCCTGGGCGGCGCCGGTGTGGCTACGGGTGGGGTAGAGCTTGGTCAGCACCGCGGTGCGTACGCGGGGTCCGGCCTCGACGGCGGCCCGCATTCCGGCACCGCCCGCGCCGACGATCACCACGTCGTATCGGTGTTGCTGGATCAACGGGGCTCCTTAATCAAGAAATGTTCGCGTCGAACGTCATCAACACGTAGGTACCCAGCACCAACGTGAACCCCATCGACAACAGCAGCAGGCTGTTCAGCCAGAACCGGGTGCTGTCTTTGCGGCTGTAGTCGTCGATGATGGTGCGCAGGCCGTTACCGCCGTGCAATTGCGCCAGCCATAACAGGGCCAGATCCCAGAATTGCCAGAACGGCGACGCCCAGCGCTGCGCCACATAGTTGAAGTCGATTCGGTACACGCCGTTTTCCCACATCAGCATGATGAACAGGTGCCCTATCGCCAAGCACACCAGCGCGACGCCGGAAAACCGCATGAACAGCCAGGCGAATTTCTCGAAGTTGGGGATGCCGGCGCGACGACGTGGTGAGCGCGGATTGTCCAGGCTGGGTGGCCGATCGTGGCTGCGCTGGGCGACCGGCGCCACCTCGCCGCGGCCGAGCTGAAGGTCGGGGCTGCTCATCGGAAGTGCTCCATCATATGAACGCCGATGGCCACCACCGCCGCCACCATGACCAACAGGTAGATCACCGCGATGACCCACAACATCGTCTTCTGATGGCGCGGCCCTTCCGACCAGAAGTCGATCAAGATGATGCGGATGCCGTTGAGTGCATGGAAAAGCACTGCGGCGACCAAGCCGAGCTCCATCAGGCCCACGATCGGGGTCTTGTAGGTCGCGATCACTTCGTTGTAGGCCTGCGGGCTCACCCTGACCAGGGCGGTGTCCAGGACGTGCACGAACAGGAAGAAGAAGATCGTCGCGCCGGTGATGCGATGCAGCACCCACGACCACATGCCAGGATCCCCGCGATACAGGGTCCGGGGTGGCCGCCGCTTGTGTGATGACTCCGTCGCCTGCGTGCTCAAACCAGTTCCTATATCTTCCGCGAAACCTTTTTGCCGGGCAGTCGAGCTTAGCCCCGTAACGATGCGTCTGGAACCAAGCAACACCATTCGCGAAAGGTGTTTTCGTGCCAGAGTTAAGGTTGGCCTTCTCGAGTAAGCCCATCGGTGATTGGGGTTGCGGTATGCCTGAAATTGATTGGAATTTGCTGCGGGACAAAGCAATACAGGCCGCAGCAGGGGCTTACGCCCCGTATTCGCAATTCCCGGTGGGTGCTGCCTCGCTGGTCGACGACGGCCGCGTGGTGACTGGCTGCAATGTGGAAAATGTCTCATATGGCCTGGGTCTCTGTGCCGAATGCGGTGTGGTGTCTGCCCTGCATACGACGGGTGGCGGCCGGTTGATTGCCCTGGTGTGCGTTGACTCACAAGGTGCGCTGCTGATGCCGTGCGGGCGGTGTCGCCAAGTGCTGCTGGAGCACGGTGGACGCGAGCTGCTGATCGCGCATTCGGCCGGCCCTCGCCGCCTCGAAGAGCTGTTGCCCGATCCGTTCGATGCCGACGATCTGGCCCGGGAACGTCGTTGACCGACTTCGCATTCGACGCTCCGACGGTCATCAGGACCAAGCGCGACGGCGGCCGGCTGTCCGATGCCGCGATCGACTGGATCGTCGACGCCTACACCGGTGGCCGCGTGGCCGACGAGCAGATGGCGGCGCTATTGATGGCGATCTTCTGGCGCGGCATGGACAGCGGCGAGATCGCCAGCTGGACGGCGGCGATGCTGGCGTCGGGCGACCGGCTGGATTTCAGCGATCTGCGCCGGCGTTCGACACCGTTGACCACCGTGGACAAGCATTCGACCGGCGGGGTCGGGGACAAGACCACGCTGGTGTTGGTGCCGGTCGTGGCGGCCTGCGGCGCTGCGATACCCAAGGTCTCCGGCCGCGGGCTCGGCCATACCGGCGGCACCCTGGACAAGCTGGAATCGATCGCTGGGTTCACTGCGGGAATCACCATTGCGCAAGTGCACCAACAACTTTGCGCCGTCGGTGCCGCGATATTCGCCGCCGGTGAGCTGGCGCCGGCCGACAAGTTGCTGTACGCGCTGCGCGACATCACCGCCACGGTCGATTCGTTGCCGCTGATTGCCAGCTCGATCATGAGCAAGAAGCTGGCCGAGGGAGTCGGCGCGCTGGTGCTCGACGTCAAGACCGGTGCCGGTGCGCTAATGGCGACCGAGGCGCAGTGTCGCGAATTGGCCCACACGATGGTCGAGTTGGGCGCGGCGCACGGCGTGCCCACGCATGCGCTGTTGACGGGCATGGACTGCCCGCTGGGGGCGACCGTCGGCAATGCGCTCGAGGTTGCCGAGGCACTCGACGTGCTGGCCGGCGGCGGGCCGCCCGACGTCGTGGAGCTGACGATCGCGCTGGCCGCCGAGATGCTCGAGCTGGCCGGGATCGACGGCCAGGACCCCGGCCAGACGCTGCGCGACGGCACCGCGATGGACCGCTTCCGGCAGCTGGTCGCGGCCCAGGGCGGCGACTTGTCGGTTCCGTTGCCAATCGGTTCACATTCGGAGACCGTGATCGCCGCGCGGAGCGGCACAATGGGAAACATCGACGCGATGGCAGTGGGGCTAACAGCTTGGCGACTCGGTGCGGGCAGATCCCGTCCGGGTGGGCAGGTGCAATTCGGATCCGGCGTTCGGATTCATCGGCGCCCGGGCTCACCGGTTGCCGCCGGTGAGCCGTTGTTCACCCTCTACACGGATACTCCCGAACGCTTCGTGGCCGCGATGGCCGAACTGGACGGCGCGTTCAGCGTCGGCGACGCGGTACCGCCGTCGCGGCCGCTGATCATCGATCGGATCGTCGGGTGAGCGCCCCGCTGGATCTGCGGCAGATCCAGCAGGCGCCCAAGGCCCTGCTGCACGATCACCTCGATGGGGGTTTGCGCCCGTCGACCGTGCTCGACATTGCCGGTCAGATCGGTTACGACGAGCTGCCCGCCACCGACGCCGAAGAGCTGGCGACGTGGTTTCGCACCCGGTCGCACAGCGGCTCGCTGGAGCGCTACCTGGAGCCGTTCTCGCACACCGTGGCGGTGATGCAGACGCCCGAGGCGCTGTACCGCGTCGGCTACGAGTGCGTGGAGGATCTGGCCGCCGACTCCGTGGTTTACGCCGAGGTGCGGTTCGCCCCGGAGCTGCACATCAACCGCGGCTTGTCCTTCGACGAGATCGTCGACGCCGTCCTGCAGGGTTTCGCCGCCGGCGAGAAGGCCACCGCCGCGGCCGGACGGCCAATCGTGGTCCGTCTGTTGGTCACCGCGATGCGTCACGCCGCGCTGTCGCGCGAGATCGCCGAGTTGGCTATTCGGTTCCGGGACAAAGGTGTTGTCGGCTTCGACATCGCTGGCGCCGAGGCGGGCAACCCGCCCACGCGGCACCTGGACGCATTTGAATACATGCGAGATCACAATGCGCGCTTCACTATTCACGCCGGTGAAGCATTCGGCCTGCCCTCGATCCACGACGCGATCGCGTTCTGCGGCGCCGACCGGCTTGGTCATGGGGTGCGCATCGTCGACGATATCGAGATCGTCGAGGGTGGTGGCGTCCAGCTGGGCAGGCTGGCATCGATCCTGCGCGACAAGCGGATTCCGCTGGAGCTGTGCCCGAGCTCGAATGTGCAGACCGGCGCGGTCAACAGTATCGCGGATCACCCGTTCGACCTGTTGGCCCGTGCACGATTCCGGGTCACCGTCAACACAGACAACCGGCTGATGAGCGACACCACGATGAGCCTCGAAATGCACCGACTGGTACAGGCTTTCGGCTACGGGTGGAGCGACCTCGAACGGTTCACCATCAATGCGATGAAATCGGCATTCATTCCGTTCGACGAGCGGCTGGCGATCATCGACCAGGTGATCAAGCCGCGGTATGCGGTGCTGATCGGTTAGAACGGAGCGGGATCGTCGTCGTCGGATGATCCGACATGGGTGTATTCCCAACGCTTTTTGCGCGCTTGGCGGGACTTTCGGTTGTGCTGGCGCTCGGCGGCGATGCGAGCAGCGCGGTTCTGCGCGCGGGTGTGGGTCCGGGTCGGCATCATCGCGTCGCGGTCGCCGCACTGCATGTCCGGCATCGCAACGACCGGCGGCGGGTCGGCGCTGACGCACAAGGCGGGGAAGAGCAAAGCGCTGCCGGGTGTGGTGACGCGGGTGTGCCCGTCGGGCAGTGCCCAGACAATGGTGCCGTCGGGCAGCTGCTGGTCACGCCAGCCCCAGAAAGTCTTGAGCAGGTGATGTTTTCGGCACAGGCATTTAAGGTTCGACGGATGGGTAGCGCCGCCGTCGCCATGGGGCACGGTGTGGTCGATATCGCACTCGGTCGCGGGCCGATCGCAGCCCGGTGCCCGGCAGGTCAGGTCGCGGGCCCGCACGTAGTCCGTCAGCGCCCGAGACGGCAGGTATCCGGATTCCGCGGCCGCCGGCGGGGTAATCGATTGCAGCTTGGCCGATCTGGACAACTCGCGGACGATTTCGGCGGGGACGATGCCGTCGCCGTAGAGAAATCCCGGAGCCGCACCGGACCCGTCCCCGGTGGCGCTGTCAGCGACCACGTGAATCACGACGGAGTTGTGCTGTCGCGGCGCGGAACCGCTCGGGCAATCGGCGCCGTCGCATCCGCACGTCAACCGGTCCCGGCCGGCCGCCAGTGCGCCCAGTGCGTCGGCGCGCAGCTGCCCGACGGTGCGGGGATCGGCATCGCACACGGTCTTGGCGAGTTCGTCGAGCCGGCGATCGAGCGTTTGCCCCGTCGTCGCGAAGACCGTGCCGCTGAGCAGCGCCATGCCTGGGTCCATCGGGGTGACCTCCAGATAGCGGTCCGCCGCATACTCGCGCGACCTGCGCACCGCGTCGGGATCGGTCTTGGCGACCAAGCGATCGATCTCCGTCGCGAGCTTCCAGTTGGTCATCGACGGCCAGCGTGGCGCTTTGATCGCCAGCCGGGCATCCACAGCGGCCAGCGCCTCGGCATCGACGATTAGGTCGGTGCGAAACACGATGGTGCGAAACAGCCGGAAGTCGATGTCGCCGGCCCGAAAGACGGCGGCCACATCCGGCAGCCGTTCGTGCATGGCTCGGGCGTAACGCAGGTTGCTGTGGCCCATCGCCACGCTGATGTCGAGTGCGGCGGCGATTTCGGCAGCCACCGCATCGCTGGTGTCGGCCGCCCACTGCGCGTGCTTGCCGTGCTGGGCCAACCGCAACCGGAACAGGTCGCCGATCGCGAGCAGGCGAGCCGCCGCGGCCTGGGCTTCCACCCGCGCCGCGTCGGTGATACGATCGAGCAAGACCAATGACTCGAACATGTGTTCGAGTATATGAAACTGGTCCGACAGCTCTCAGCCGTCGATGTGCGGGTCGAAGCCCCCAGGGCCCATTACGTTGCAGGTCCGTTCGGGCACGAAGAAAGAACTGGCACCGTTGGCCACCAGGTTGTGGGTCACCACGCAACGTTCCCAGCTGCCGTCGGGCTGGATGGGTCCGTCGCACTTGCTGATCACGGGTCCGCCGTACTGGCAGCCGGCGCCGGCCGGCGGCGCGGCGGCGATCAACCCGATGCCCATCAGTACGGCGGCCAGGCCTGAAACGATGCAGCGCTTCATGGTGCAAAGCTACCGCTGGGCGGACCTGCTCCGATAGGTCAGAGCAACGACGCATCGAGGCCGATGGCGCGCACGGTGCTGGCCAGGTGGGTCTGCACGGCCTGCAGTGCCCGCGGCAGATCGCCATCGCGCAGCGCTTCGGCAATGGCGAGGTGTTCGTGCTGGATGGTCGCCACCCGATCCGGTTCGCGCATCGCCGATTCGCCGATCATCCGCATCTGCCGGTCGCGCAGCGACGAGTAGAAGCCGCACAAAATCCCGTTCCCCGCCTCTTCCAGGGTGATGGCGTGGAAGGTCCGATCGGAGTCGAGGAATCTCCGCCAGTCGCTCGCCGCCGCCGCGTCGCGCTGCCTTTGCAGCTCACTCGATAGCCGCTCGAACACGGCGGCGCACGCGGCCGCTCCGCGTCCGACCACCTTCCTGGCGGCGTACTGCTCCATCACCAGCCGGGCCTCGATGACCGCGCGGACCTCGTCGGGCGAGACCGGGATGACGAGAGCCCCGCGCTGCGGATACAGCCGCAGCAGGCCCTCGGCTTCCATACGCAAGAAGGCCTCGCGCACCGGGGTTCGCGACATGCCCAGCGCGGTGGCAATATCGCCCTCGCTGATCAGTTCGCCGCCCGGAAAGGCGCCGGTGAGCACTTGGGTCTTGACGTACTCCAGGGCACGGTCTTTGGCCGTGCCGGAACGTGGGCCGGTCGGCTTCGCTGCCACGGCACCCCTTCTTGTAGCTAAGTCGTATCTCACAAGCGTTTATGACGGTACACCGGCGCCCGCGATTGACACTGGGATACAAGATAGATACGATTCAAACACAAGATGTACTTAAGTATGAAGGAGATGTGCAATGTCCACTGCGAAACCAGCCCAGACAGTGGCCGTGAACCTGGACCCGACGATTCCCGCGCCGATGACCAACGTTGCCGAGTACGGATTCGAGGGCCGTTTCGCCGACTGGGCCGACGAGGCCTGCTACTTCGAGTACTCCAAGGCCGCCAATCCGATCGGCTCCGGACATGCGCCGCAGGTTCCGATTACCCAGTTCGGACCCGACCTCTACCTGGACCAGCCCACCGGTGTGGTGCCCCTGGATCTCTCCGCCGACCTGGGCATCGCAGGTGCGGCGACCAGTCCCGCGCTGCTGGCCAACTTCCTGCGCATCCGCGCCGGCGAGCAGATCGGCACCAGCCCGAACGCCACCTCGCAGCTGTACTACGTGCTGTTCGGGCACGGCTTCGCCGCAGTCAACGGCCAGCTGGTCAAGTGGGAGAAGGGTGACTTCCTGACCCTGCCCGCCGGTGCCCGCTCGGTGTTCTACGCCGACTCCGAGGCGGCCATGTATTGGGTGCACGACGAGCCGTTGCTGCGCTACCTGGGCGCCGAGGCGCGCGAGCCGAGATTCGCCGCGACCAAGTTCTGCCGCACGGACGCGGTGGCCAAGCTGGACGAGATCGCTTCCCGCCCCGGCGCGAACGACAAGAGCCGGGTGAGCGTGCTGCTGGCCAACGAGAACCAGGAGCAGACGCTGACCATCACCCACGTCCTGTGGGCAATGTTCGGCGTGCTGCCGCCCAACCAGGAGCAGCGCCCGCACCGGCATCAGTCGGTCGCCTTGGATCTGATCCTCGACGCACCGCCGGCCGGCTGCTACTCGTTGCTGGGCACCCGCATCGACGAGCGCGGCGACATCGTCGACCCGATCAGGGTGGACTGGCAGGCCGGTGGTGCGTTCACGACTCCGCCCGGCATGTGGCACGCCCACTTCAACGAGACCGACCAGCCTGCCCACCTGATCCCGGTTCAGGATGCGGGACTGCAGACCCACTTGCGCAGTCTCGACATCAAATTCACTCAGCGTCGCGACCTTGTCGCTGGCTAAGGCGGGCGCTGTGCGGCGTGAATAGTTGACGAATACCCTCTTGGCATGAAGTTGCCCCTCCTAGGCCCGGTGTCGCTCACGGGTTTTCAGAACGGCTGGTTCTTTCTTTTGCTGCTGGCCGTGCTGCTGGTGATAGGGCTCTACGTCGTCCAGCAATTCGCGCGACGCCGGCGAGTGCTGCGATTCGCCAACATGGAGGTGCTGGAACGGGTTGCGCCGGCCCGGCTGTCGCGGTGGCGCCATGTCCCGACAATGCTGCTCGCGGTGTCGCTGGTGCTGCTGACGACGGCCATGGCCGGACCGACCACCAGCGTCCGAATTCCGCTCAACCGCGCGGTGGTAATGCTGGTCATCGACATCTCGGAGTCGATGGCTTCCACGGACGTGGCTCCGAACCGGTTGGCCGCCGCGCAGGAGGCCGGTAAGAAATTCACCGATGAGTTGACGCCGGCCATCAACCTCGGGTTGGTGGCTTTCGCGGCCAACGCCACCCTGCTGGTTTCGCCGACGACCAACCGTGGCGCCGTCAAATCCGCTATCGATGGCCTGCAGGCGGCGCCGAAAACCGCTACCGGGGAAGGCATTTTCACCGCGCTGCAGGCCATCGCCACGGTCGGTGCGGTGATGGGCGGCGGCGACGGCCCGCCACCGGCGCGCATCGTGCTGGAGTCCGACGGCGCCGAGAATGTGCCGCTGGATCCCAACGCCCCGCAGGGAGCGTTCACCGCGGCGCGGGCGGCCAAAGACCAAGGGGTGCAGATATCGACGATCTCCTTCGGCACCGCCGATGGCACCGTCGAGTATCAAGGCGCCACAATTCCGGTGCCGGTCGACGATCAGACCCTG
The DNA here is from genome assembly GCF_025823255.1 of Mycobacterium montefiorense. NCBI lineage: Bacteria > Bacillati > Actinomycetota > Actinomycetes > Mycobacteriales > Mycobacteriaceae > Mycobacterium > Mycobacterium montefiorense. The sequence goes on from NZ_JACKVL010000009.1 coordinate 211,850, forward strand.
CAGGAAATCTGCAAGATCACCAACGGCCAGGCGTTCCATGCCAACAGCCTCGGTTCGCTCGAGGACGTCTACTCGACGCTGCAGCGCCAGATCGGGTACGAGACCGTCAAGGGCGATGCGAGCCTGGCCTGGCTGTTGCTCGGCTCATTCGTGATGGCCGGCGCCGTATTGGCCGGGCTGTTCCTGAACCGCAGGCTGCCCGCCTGAGCGATCGCCTGCGCTGCTAAGTCGGCAGCCTGCGGTTGATCAGCAGCGCCAGCACCGTGCCGATCAGGGCGGTGAGCACTCCGAGGCGCAGCCACCCGGCGCCACCGGGCCCGGCCACGATGCGATACCCGATCTCGTTCTGGATGGCGTTGTAGTCCTTGTTGAGCTCGTCGAGATTGCCCGCGGTGTAGGACTGTCCGCCGGCCAGCTGCGCGATTTTCTTCATCTGATCCGTCGAAACGGGGACTTTCACCGTCGCCCCGTCCAGGCTGATGGTTCCGTTCGGGGTGCCGAACGAGATCGTCGAGATGGGCACGCCCTGATCCTTGGCCAGGCGCGCGGCGGTGTACGCGCCGTCATGCGGATCACCGGGATCGGTGGGCCGATTCTCGCCGCCGTCGGACAGCAGCACGATCCGCGCCGGCGGGGGAGTGTCGCCGCCGGTCGTGTTCGTTGCGTCGATCGCGTGCAACGCGGTGAAGATGGCTTCACCGGTCGCCGTGCCATCGCCGAACTGCAGCTTGGGCAGCGCATCGATGGTGGCCTGGTGCACCGGCGTCGGCGGCACCAGCAGGTAGGGCGTTCCCGCGAATCCGACGAGTCCGAGGTTGATGCCCGGCGTCAGCTGGGCGGCGAACTTGCTGGCGGCTTGCTCGGCGGCCTTGAGCCGACTGGGCTCGACGTCGGTCGCTCGCATGGACTGCGACATGTCGACCACCAGCATGATGACGGCGCGATTGCGCGGTATGCGCATGTCGTGCGTCGGGGTGCCCAGCGCGATGGTCAGCAGCGCCAAGCTGAGCAGCGATACGGCTATCGGCAGGTGCCGCCAGAACGACTGCGGCACCTGCGCCTCGGTGTAGCGGCGCAGGCGGTGCCGGCGCCGGACCTGCACCAGCACATAGACGGCGAGCAGAGCCAGCGGAATCAGCCCGAACAGCAACAGCGCCGGACGCTGGAATCCATACAGCGGCAGGGGGCCGATGGCAGGAAGCGACATCAGTTCACCTCGGCACTATTCGCGCCTGAGCCGCGAATCGACGAACTTTTCCAGGTCCTCCCATTCCCGCACCGCCGCCGAATACGGCGACGCGGGCTTGCCAACCGAGCCGGGCTCCAGCACGTAGGCCACCAGCTTGCCCAGCGGCTTGCCCGTTTCCAGGGCTTTGTCGACGGTGCTCTCCTCGGAGTAGTCACCGATATCGCGGAGCAGCTCGACGGCCAGGTCGAGTTGCTCACGATCCACGGCGTCGGGTCCGTCGGCGAAATCGTCGGCCAGCCCGCTGAGCACGTAGATGTTCTCGTCGGTGATCTCCACGGCCAGCGATCCGTCGGTGGCGGCGGTACGGATGTCGTCGTAGGTGCTCAGGTCGGACAGGTCGTGGTCGTGCTCGTCAGCCAGGTAGCGGGCCAACGAGCGCTCGGAGGTGAACACGCTGATCCGTCCGTTGCGGCCCAGGAAGATCGGGCGATCGTCCAGATAGCAGCGCAGCGTGAAGAAGGTGCCCGAATTCGTCATGATCCGGACCGGGTCGATGCCCACCTGCAGCCAGAAGTCCTCGTCGCCGCCGAGCACGGCGGTGTCGCCGGGCGCACGCTCCTCCTCCTCGGCGTCTTCGTCCTCTTCGTCGTCCTCGGCCTCGTCGTCGCCTTCGGCTTCGGTGTCCTCGTCGTCGACGGGGGCTTCGCCGTCGACGACGGCCTCGTCTTCTTCGGGCTCTTCGCGTTCTTCGGCCAATTCGTCCGCGGCCTTCTCCGACGCCGTCGCGTCGACCTCGGGAGTGCTGACGATGTCGTCGATCGCGCTGAGCACGTCGTCCCAGCTGCGCCCGATGATCTCGGCGATCGCATTCCAGCGTTTGGCGCCTGCCCTGCCGGTGAAGTGGTCGATCCCGCCGGATACCGTGCCCAGGCTGGGGTTGCCGTTGAAGAATTTCGACACCGCCGCCAGCTCGCACACCGATCCGATGGACGACACGATCGCCAGCGCGCCGGCCAGCGCGGTCACCGACTTTTCGGTCGGCTTCTCGGCCACCAGCTCCTCCACCGCGACCAGGTCGAAATGTTTGTCCTCAGCGGGATCGAAACCGTGCGCGTGGGCCGTACTCAGGTCTTTCCACGCCGGGTGGTCGACCAGGTCGTTGTCGGTGTTCGCGCGCGCGAACGCGACGAGATCGGCAACGGTCTCGAACGCGAACAGGTCGTCGTCGCGGCCCAGGAACGCCTCCCACTCGTCGCCTGAGTCGCGCCAGCGAGGTGCCCACACGGTGTATCGGTCGCCGTCGGACAGGCTCAGACGGATCGGGACAAGGTCAGCAGCCATGCGGCACAGAATAGCGACGACTGAGCAATGAGCCGGGTCCGGTGCCGGGCCGGGACACCTATCCCGCCCAAATGCTGGCGATCGCGGGAGCGTTGGCTGCGTTGCCGGTCTTGGGTAGCCCGTACATCTGCTCGATGGTGGACAGCAGGTTGTAGTGGCTTATCTGCTCGCTGTAGGTGCCCGGCGCGATGTGCGCGCCGTAGATGATCGTCGGGATCTGGTTGCGGCTGCCTGGCGACGCGGATCCGTCGTCCTCGTCCCAGGTCACGATCAGCAGGCTGTTGTTAGCCACCGCCCAGTTGGCATATCCGGACAGCTGCCGATTCAGCCAGGCGTCGCCCTGCGCGATGGAGCCGTCGTGCATGTTGTTGTCGTTGTTCGGAATGACGAACGAGACCGTCGGAAGGCTGTCGAAGTTCCCTTGCGGAAACGCGGAGAACGGCATCGAACTCGTCGGCGGCACGTTGGTGAAATTGGCCCACGGCACATGCTTGCGCGCGTACTTGCCCGAGGTGCATACCGCAGAGCCGACGGCGGGCAGGTCCTCGGCATAACCGATGAATGTGTAGCCGGCGCCCAGCAATTCGGAAGCCATGTTGGGTGCGTTGCCGGCGTTGATCGGGCACGAGTCCTTCGTCACGCCAAATGTGTTGCCAGCGAAGAGCGCTAAGTAATTCGGTTCGCTGGGGTGTGTCTCGGCAAACGACTGGGCCATGTTGGCGCCATGGGAGGCAAGGGCGTTGATGAACGGGTTTTGCGGACTGCCGATTATGTGGCCCTCAGAACGGTTCTCTTCCACCATGATTACGATGTGCGCGGGGCGGGGCAGCGCAGCCGCGGCGGTCACGCGGGGAGCCAACGGGGTGGCCGCCAGCCACGTCAGTGCCACCGCTGCGCACAGCGCTAGGGCGCGATACGCCCCGCTGATCCGCCTTCTGGGACTTGGAATCTCGCGAAACACCCGGGCAGCATATGAGCGGTTGCGCGTGACGGGTGGCAGGCGCGCGTGCATGTCAGCTGCACTTTAGGTAACCGACGTCGGATCGTTATATACCCTCGGACAGATGGACGTATGCGTGATCGACCACCCGTTGGCCGCGGCCCGGCTGACGGTGCTGCGCGACGAACGTACCGATGCCTCCGGCTTTCGGGCCGCGCTGCGCGAGCTGACGCTGATGCTCGTCTATGAGGCCACCCGCGACACGGACACCGCGCCGGTCAGGATCCGCACGCCGCTGGCCGACACGGTTGGGACGAAACTGATCAATCCGCCGCTGCTGGTCCCGGTGTTGCGGGCCGGGCTCGGGATGATCGACGAGGCACATGCTGCGATCCCGGAGGCCCAGGTCGGCTTCGTCGGCGTCGCGCGCGACGAGGAAACCCATCAGCCATTCCCGTACATGGAGTCGCTGCCCAAGAAGCTCAAACGCCGGCCGGTCATGGTGCTTGACCCGATGCTGGCCACCGGCGGGTCGATGACGTACACGATCGAACTGCTACAGCGCCGGGGCGCAACCGATATCAGCGTGCTCTGCGTGGTGACCGTGCCGGAAGGCCTTGCGGCAGTTGAGAAAATTGCGCCGGACGCGCGAGTGTTCACCGCGGCGATCGACAAGGGACTCAACAAGTCGGCGTTCATCGTGCCGGGCCTGGGCGACGCAGGCGATCGTCAGTTCGGGCCCCACATCTTCACCAGCGTTCCACCGAGGCAACCAGCTGAGCGCGCAGCGCGGCGGCGTAAGTCCGGGAAGAAATCAGATCATTGGAAGGCGCACAGCGAATCTCCAAGTAGCACTTGAGCTTCGGCTCGGTCCCGGAAGGCCGTACCACCACCCTGATCGAGGTGTCGTCGTCACCCGCGGTGAAGATCAGCGCGTCGGTGAGGTCGGTGATGGCCGCCGCGAACCCGGCCAATTGGTTTGGCGGGGCGGTACGCAGCCGCGCCATGAGCTCGGCGGCCTGGGCGCTGTCGGCGACCCGGCGGGAGACCGCCGCAACGTCGTGTACGCCGTATCGGCGGGCGAGTTCGTCGAGCGCGTCTGACACCGAACGGCCCTGCTGTTGCAGAGCGGCAACCATGTCGCACACCAGCACCGCGGCGCTGATGCCGTCCTTGTCGCGCACCGCGGCGGGGTCGACGCAATGGCCGATCGCCTCCTCGTAGGCATAGACCAAGGTGGCGCCGGGAACTTTCGAATCGGCGCGTGCCAGCCACTTGAAGCCGGTGAGGGTCTCGACGTGCACCGCACCGTGATGGGCGGCGATCGCGGCCAGCATGCGGGAGGACACCACGGTGCTGGCAACCACGGTGGTGTCCGACTGCTCGCGAGAAAGAATGTAATCACCTAGCAGCCAACCGGTTTCGTCTCCGGAGAGCATCCGCCACCCCGCAGCCGTGGGGATGCCCACCGCGCATCGGTCGGCATCGGGGTCCAGGGCGATCGCGACGTCGGCCCCGGTGTCGGCGGCCAGGGCCAGCAGTGCGTCGGCGGCGCCGGGTTCCTCCGGGTTCGGAAACGCGACGGTGGGGAAGTCGGGGTCCGGCGCAAACTGGGCGCCGACGGTGTGGACCTGATGGAAGCCGGCCCGGTGCAGCGTCTCGACGGCCACCGCGCCGCCGACGCCGTGCAGCGCGGTCAGCGCCACTCGCACCGAACCGGCGCCGCGCCGCACCCCGGCCGCCCGCCCGATGTAGCGCTCGACCAGGTCGGTGTCCGCCGGCGCTACCGGTTTACGCGCGATCTGCTCGGCGGGAGGCGCTGTGGCCATTGCAGTTTCGATCTGGGTGTCGGTGGGGGAGATGATCTGGATGCCGCCGTCGAAGTACACCTTGTAGCCGTTGTCGGTCGGTGGATTGTGCGAGGCAGTTATCTGGATCCCGGCGGCGGCGCCGGTGTGACGCACCGCGTATGCGACCACTGGCGTGGGCACCGACCCGGGTAGCAGCAATACCGAAAAGCCCTGGGCAGCAAGCACTTCAGCGGTTACCGTGGCGAAGATCGCCGAGCCGTGCCGGGCGTCGCGCCCGACTATCACCCGTGCGGAGGCCAGGCCGCGATCCGTGAGCACCTGCGCCACCGCCCACGTGACACGCGATACCACCGCGACGTTCATGCCGTCCGGACCGTCGCGGACCGGGCCGCGCAATCCGGCGGTGCCGAACCGCAGTGGTTGTGTCACAAGACCATTGTGCTAAATCCGGGCGATCACGTCGGCCAAAAGCGCGCCGATCCGGGACGCCGACGCGGCCCCGGCGGCCACTACCTCGGCATGGCTCAGCGGAGCGCCGGTGATACCGGCGGCCAGGTTGGTCACCAGCGAAATGCCGAGCACCTCGGCGCCGGCCGCGCGGGCGGCGATCGTTTCGTGCACCGTCGACATGCCGACCAGGTCGGCGCCCAGCGTCCGCAGCATCCGGATTTCGGCCGGCGTTTCGTAGTGCGGCCCGGGCAGGCCCGCGTACACGCCTTCGGTCAGCTCGGGGTCGGCCTGGCGGGCGAGCTCGCGCAGCCGCGGCGCGTAGGCATCGGTCAAATCCACGAACTGCGCGCCCACCAATGGCGAACGCGCGGTCAGGTTCAGGTGGTCGCTGATCAGCACGGGCGCACCGACTCGCATGCCGGTACGCAGTCCGCCCGCCGCGTTGGTCAGCACGACGATGCCGGCCCCGGCCGCGCAGGCCGCCCGGACCGGGTGCACGACGTGGCTCAGGTCATGGCCCTCATAGGCGTGCACGCGCCCGGCCAGCACCAGTACCCGGTGGGAACCGATGCGCATCGACAACAGCTCACCGGGATGGCCGACCGCGCGGGGCGGTGCGAAACCGGGCAGTTCGGCCTGGGGCACCACGACGTCGGCCGAGCCCAGCGCAGCTAACGCCGGCGACCATCCCGAGCCGAGAACGATCGCGATGTCGTGCTCGGCTTCCCCGGTGCGCTCGTGGATGGAATTTGCCGCGCGCTGTGCGAGTTGAGAGTCCTCGGATGCAACGTCGACCACACGCGCGAGCATAGCTTCGCTATATATGTCAGGATTTGCCGCATGAGATTTGGTAGGGGGCCGGTTACCGGCCTGGTCATTGCAATCGCTGCCTCGGTGGCCATGGTCGCCGGTGGTCCGGCGCCGACGGCACGGGCCGACTGTCCCGACGTCCAACTCATTTTTGCCCGCGGTACCAACGAGCCGCCTGGGCTGGGCGCCGTGGGTGATGCGTTGTTCGCCGCCCTGCAGCCCGCCCTGGGCGGACGCAACTTCGATAACTACGCGGTGAACTATCCGGCCAGCTACAACTTTCTGCAGACCGGCGACGGCGCCAACGACGCCCGCGATCACATCGCGGCGATGGTCGACCAGTGCCCGGGCACCCACCTGATCCTCGGCGGCTTCTCGCAGGGCGCCGGCGCGGTCTCGATGCTCGCGGGAGTGCCGCCGCTGGGCAACACCATCGGCGAGTTCGGGTCGGCTCCGGCGCTGGACCCCGGCCTGGCCAGCAAGATCAGGGCGGTCGCCGTGTTCGGCAATCCCGGCAACCGGTTCAACACCCCGCTCTCGACGGCGGGGCAGTTCGCCGGCCGTGCCATCGACCTGTGCAGCCCCGGTGACCCGGTCTGCGTCGTCGGCGGTCGCGACCGCGAGGCCCACCACGACTATTCGGTACCGCCCTACCCGGGCCAGGCGGCGAGCTTCATCGCCGGACGGGTGTAGCCCCTGCCGGGGCGGTCGGCCGCAGCTTCGGTCGATGAGATACTGCGAGGATGCCCACAAACACCGCATTGGACAGCGTCGAGGACGCGGTGCGGCGTCGTGGCGTCGATCTAGTCGAGCTGTCGCACGCAATCCACGCCGAGCCTGAGCTGGCCTTCGCCGAGCATCGCAGCTGTGCCAAAACGCAGGCTCTGGTCGCCGAGCGTGGCTTCGAGCTAACCGGAGCCGCGGGCGGTCTGGACACCGCCTTTCGCGCCGACTTCGGCAGCGGACCACTGGTCATCGGGGTCTGCGCCGAATACGACGCGCTGCCCGGAATCGGACATGCCTGCGGCCACAACATCATCGCGGCGTCGGCGGTCGGAACCGCGCTGGCGCTCGCCGAGGTGGCCGACGAGCTCGGTCTGACCGTGGCCCTGATCGGTACCCCCGCCGAGGAGGCCGGCGGTGGCAAGGCGCTGCTGCTGGAGGCCGGGATCTTCGACGACGTCGCGGCCGCAGTGATGCTGCATCCCGGGCCCACCGACATCGCCGCCGCTCGCTCGCTGGCCTTGTCCGAAGTGACCGTCGACTATCGCGGCAAGGAATCGCATGCCGCCGTCGCCCCGTATCTGGGTGTCAACGCCGCCGACGCCGTCACCGTCGCGCAGGTCGCCATCGGCTTACTGCGCCAGCAACTGGCGCCGGGGCAGCTGGTCCACGGGATCGTCACCAACGGCGGGCAGGCGGTCAACGTGATCCCCGGCAACGCGGCGCTGCAGTACGCGATGCGCGCGGTCGAGCTGGATTCGCTGCGAGAGCTGGAGGGCAGGATGTTTGCGTGTTTTGCCGCAGGCGCGTTGGCCACCGGCTGCGAATACGAAATCGCGACGCCGTCACCGGCATACGCGGAGCTGATGCCGGACGAATGGCTGGCCGAAACTTGTCGGGCGGAGATGCGCCGACTCGGGCGTGAGCCGGTGGCGCCCGAATACGAGAAGGCGCTGCCGATGGGCAGCACCGATATGGGCAACGTCACGCACGTGCTGCCGGGCATTCACCCGGTGATCGGTGTCGACGCCGGTGGCGCCACCGTGCATCAGCGCGCCTTCGCCGCAGCCGCCGCCGGACCGAGTGCCGACCGCGCAGTGGTCGAGGGCGCCGTCATGCTGGCGCGCACGGTTGTCCAGCTCGCCCAGGACGGTGCCGAACGGGACCGGGTGCTGGCCGGGGTGCAACGTCGGGCCGGCAGATGAGCCTGATCGACACGGCCGAATCGTGGCTGGCCGCCCACTACGACGACATGGTCGAGTGGCGCCGGCACATCCACCGCTATCCGGAGTTGGGCCGTCAGGAATACGCCACCACACAGTTCGTCGCCGAGCGGCTGGCCGATGCGGGCCTGAACCCCAAGGTGCTGCCCGGCGGTACCGGGCTGACTTGTGATTTCGGCCCCGAACACCAGCCCAGGATCGCGCTGCGGGCCGACATGGACGCGCTGCCGATGGCCGAGCGAACCGATGCGCCCTATGCCTCGACCATGCCGAACGTCGCGCACGCCTGCGGACATGACGCGCACACCGCGATCCTGCTGGGCGCCGCTCAGGTGTTGGCGTCGGTGCCCGAACTGCCGGTCGGGGTGCGACTGATTTTTCAGGCCGCCGAAGAGCTGATGCCCGGCGGCGCGATCGACGCCATCGCCGCCGGGGCGCTGACCGGGGTGTCCCGGATCTTCGCGCTGCATTGCGACCCCCGGCTGGAGGTCGGCAAGGTCGCGGTCCGGCAGGGCCCGATCACGTCGGCGGCCGACCACATTCACATCACGCTGTATTCGCCCGGCGGGCACACGTCGCGGCCACACCTGACCAGCGACCTGGTCTACGGCCTCGGCACGCTGATCACCGGGGTGCCCGGAGTGCTGTCCCGGCGCCTGGACCCACGCAACGGCACCGTTCTGGTGTGGGGTGCGGTCAACGCCGGCGTGGCCGCCAACGCGATCCCGCAGAGCGGCCAGTTGTCCGGCACCGTGCGTACCGCCAGTCGGCACACCTGGCTCGAGCTCGAGGAGATCATTCGTCAGGCCACCGAAGCGCTGCTGTCGCCGCTGGGCATCGAACACACGATGCAATACCGGCGCGGCGTGCCCCCGGTGGTCAACGAGGAGGTCTCCACCCGCATCCTGACCCACGCGATCGAGGGCGTGGGCCCCGATGCGCTGGCTGACACCCGGCAGTCCGGTGGCGGCGAAGACTTCTCCTGGTACCTGGAGGAGGTTCCCGGCGCGATGGCACGGTTAGGGGTGTGGCCGGGTGAAGGCCCGCAGCTGGACCTGCACCAGCCGAATTTCGATCTCGACGAGCGCGCGCTGGGTGTCGGACTGCGGGTGATGGTCAACATCGTCGAGCAGTCGGCCGTCTTCTCTTAAGGCTCAGTTCGTGGCGCGCGCCACGTGCTCGGCGATGTGGGCGTAGCTCCGGCGCGTCACGTCGGCGGCTTCGCTGATGATGTTGTAGCCGTGGTCGACACCGGCCACCTCGTAGTACTCCGCCAATGCCGCAGCGGCGTCAAGTTTTTCGGCGTATCGCCGGGCTTCGTCGCGAAGTCGATCGTGTTCGGCCGCCACGACCAGTGCGGGCGCGATGCCGGCGATTCGGTCGGCGTTATCGCCCCACGCAGGAGAGGCCAGGCGGTCGCGACGCTGTGCCGGGTCGGGTATGTAGGCGGTGTCGAAGACCTCGCTCATCCACGGCTTCATGACCGCTCGCGAGCCTGCCGTGGACGATTTGTCGGGGGCGGGCGTGACGAGGTCCAGGGGCGGGTAGTGCAGCATCTGCAGCGCGATGCGGGGGCCGTGATTCTCCAACGAGAGCCGGGCCGCCGCGGCGCTGAGATTGCCGCCCGCGCTTTGGCCACCGACGCACAGCCGCCGGCCGTCCCAGTCGCGGTCAGGGTCGGCCGCCCAGCACACGACGTCGTAGATCTGATGTGCTGCCGCGGGGAAGCGGTGACGCGGCGCCAGTACATAGTCGGGGTTGATCACCACCACGTTCGCGTGCGCGGCCAGGTAACGGCACCACGGATCGTCTTGCTCGGGGTGTCCGACCACGAATCCGCCGCCGTGCACGTTGACGTAGACGGCCGGGCGCGGCGTGTCGGCCGCCGGGCGGTAGACGGTTGCGGATACCGGGCCGTGCCGGGTGGGGATGCTAGCGCTCGAGGTTCGTCCCTGCACTTCGGGGAAGCGCACGGCAGCGCTGGGAGCCGGGTTGACCACGACGTCGAACAAACGCGCCACCATGTCGGCGACCACCGGGTGGGACAGAATCGACACTTAGGCTGTCGTCCCGGGTCCGATGTTGCTGGCCGGCCGTGTCCGTAGGTCGTGCACGTATTCTCCTGGCGCGCCGGCGATTTCGGCGGCATCGGCCATGACGCCCAGGTAGCGCGCCGACGGCAGCCCGCCCTCCCAGGCGTCGAGCACGTAGAGCCACGCCAGCGCCGGGTCGGTGGTGGTGTCCGAGGACAGGCGCTCCACCCGGCATCTGATCTTTTTATGGATGCCGAACTCGGAGCCCTCCCACCGGTCCAGGCTCATCTCGTCGGCCGATGTCATGTCGTAGAGCACGACGAACACCTTGGAATCGGGATCCTCGACGACGGTGGCCAGCGCGCCTTCCCAGCTGATGTCTTCGCCGCCGAAGGTCAGCCGCCACCCGTGCAACCAGCCCGTTCCGGCCATCGGCGAGTGGGGTGCACGCTGCTGCATCTGCTCGGGATGCATGTTCGACCCGTAGGCGGCGTAGAGCGGCACGGGTGAAAGCTTAAACGGCCGACGCGCACTCGGTATTCATCCGACCGTCTGGCGGGTTCTTGGACAGGTTTGGATAGGTTAGGGCTGTGGTGACCCGCATCGTGATCCTCGGTGGAGGCCCGGCCGGTTACGAAGCCGCGCTGGTGGCCGCCACGTCGCACCCCGATTCCACCGACGTCACCGTCATCGACTCCGAAGGCATCGGCGGGGCGGCTGTGCTGGACGATTGCGTGCCGTCCAAAACGTTCATCGCCTCGACCTGGCTGCGCACCGAACTGCGCCGCGCACCGCGGCTGGGCTTCGACATCGACATCGACGACGCCAAAATCTCGCTGCCGCAGATCCACAAACGGGTCAAGGCGCTAGCCGCCGAGCAGTCGGCCGATATCACCGCTCAGCTGCTGGCCGAGGGCGTGCGGGTGGTCGCGGGCCGGGGCGAGTTGGTCGACTCCGCACCCGGCCTGGCCCGGCACCGCATCAGGGCGACCGCCGCGGACGGGACGGTCACCGAGCACGACGCCGACGTGGTATTGGTCGCCACCGGCGCGAGCCCGCGGGTGCTGCCGTCGGCCCAGCCCGACGGCGAGCGGATCCTGACCTGGCGGCAGCTCTACGACCTGCAGGCCCTGCCCGAACACCTGATCGTGGTGGGTTCCGGCGTCACCGGCGCCGAATTCGTCCACGCCTACACCGAGCTCGGTGTGCCGGTGACGGTGGTCGCCAGCCGTGACCGGGTGCTGCCCTACGAGGACGCCGACGCGGCGCTGGTGCTGGAAGAGGCTTTCGCCGAACGCGGCGTCCAGCTGGTCAAGAACGCCCGCGCGCAATCGGTCACCCGCACCCAGGACGGTGTCCTGGTCACACTGGCCGACGGCCGCACCGTCGAGGGCAGCCACGCGCTGATGACCATCGGATCGGTGCCCAACACCGGCGGCCTCGGCCTGGAACGCGTCGGCATCGAGCTGGGGCGCGGCGGCTACCTGACCGTCGACCGGGTGTCGCGGACATCGGTGGCCGGCATCTACGCCGCCGGCGACTGCACCGGCTTGCTGCTTTTGGCGTCCGTCGCCGCCATGCAAGGCCGGATCGCGATGTATCACGCGCTGGGCGAGGGTGTCAGCCCGATCCGGCTACGCACGGTGGCGGCGACGGTGTTCACCCGGCCCGAGATCGCCGCCGTCGGTGTGCCGCAAACGATGATCGACGACGGCTCGGTGCCGGCCCGGACCATCATGTTGCCGTTGCGGACCAACGCGCGCGCGAAGATGTCCGGACTGCAGCAGGGCTTCGTCAAGGTCTTCTGCCGCAAATCCACCGGCGTGGTCATCGGTGGCGTGGTGGTGGCGCCGATCGCGTCGGAGCTGATATTGCCGATCGCCGTGGCCGTGCAAAACCGCATCACCGTCAACGAGCTGGCCCAGACGCTGGCCGTCTACCCGTCGTTGTCGGGTTCGATCACCGAGGCGGCCCGCCGGCTGATGGCACACGACGATCTGGACTGACCGCAACCCGGAACCGACCGACGAACTAGCCTTGGTGAAGCACCTCTACTGACGAGTAACCGACAGGAGTCCGTTCCCGTGAGTGACCCGTTGTCCATGTTGGGCCCGCAGCAACGCGCGGCGGCCTGGGAGCAACTCGGAGCCGAACAGTTCGACGTCGTCGTCATCGGCGGCGGCGTGGTGGGCTGCGGGTGCGCGCTTGACGCCGCCACCCGCGGGCTCAAGGTCGCGCTGATCGAGGCGCGTGACTTCGCCTCGGGGACGTCTAGCCGCTCGTCGAAGATGTTCCACGGCGGGCTGCGCTACCTCGAGCAGCTCGAGTTCGGTTTGGTGCGTGAAGCGCTCTATGAGCGCGAGCTGTCGCTGACCACGCTGGCGCCGCATCTGGTCAAGCCGCTGCCGTTCCTGTTCCCGCTGACGCATCGGTGGTGGGAGCGTCCCTACATGGCGGCGGGCATCTTCCTCTACGACAGCCTTGGCGGCGCGAAATCGGTTCCCGCGCAGAAACATTTGACTCGCGCCGGTGCGCTGCGGCTGAGCCCGGGCCTCAAGCGCAGCTCGCTGATCGGTGGGATCCGCTACTACGACACCGTCGTGGACGACGCCAGGCACACGATGACGGTCGCGCGCACCGCCGCGCACTACGGCGCGGTCGTGCGGTGCTCCACCCAGGCGGTCGCGCTGCTGCGCGAAGGCGACCGGGTGATCGGGGTGCGCGTCCGTGACTCCGAGGACGGCTCGGTCACCGAGGTTCGCGGTCATGTCGTGGTCAACGCGACCGGGGTGTGGACCGACGAGATCCAGGCGCTGTCCAAGCAGCGCGGGCGATTTCAGGTGCGCGCGTCCAAGGGCGTACACGTGGTGGTGCCGCGTGACCGGATCGTCAGCGACGCCGCCATCATCCTGCGGACCGAGCAGTCGGTGATGTTCATCATCCCGTGGGGCAGCCACTGGATCATCGGAACCACCGACACGGACTGGAATCTGGACCTGGCCCACCCGGCCGCCACCAAGGCCGATATCGACTACATCCTGTCCACCGTCAACACCGTGCTGGCCACTCCGTTGACGCATGCCGACATCGATGGGGTGTACGCGGGCTTGCGTCCGCTGCTGGCCGGGGAGAGTGAGGAGACTTCCAAGCTCTCTCGCGAGCACGCCGTCGCGGTGCCCGCACCCGGCCTGGTCGCTATCGCCGGCGGCAAATACACCACCTATCGGGTGATGGCCGCCGACGCGATCGACACCGCGGTGCAGTTCGTGCCGGCCCGGGTCGCGCCGTCGATCACCGAGAAGGTGAGCCTGCTGGGCGCCGACGGCTACTTCGCCCTGATCAATCAGATTGAACATGTCGGCGAACTCGTGGGCCTGCATCCGTACCGGGTGCGTCACCTGCTGGATCGGTATGGCTCGCAGATGGACGAGGTGCTGGCGCTGGCTGCTGATCATCCCGAGCTGCTTAGCCCGATCAAGGAGGCGCCGGGCTACTTGTTGGTGGAAGCCCTCTACGCCGCTACCGCCGAGGGTGCCCTGCACCTCGAGGACATCCTGGCCCGCCGGATGCGGATCTCCATCGAATACCCGCACCGAGGCGTGGACTGTGCCCGCGAGGTCGCCGAGCTGGTCGCTTCCGTGCTCGGGTGGAGCGCCGCGGACGTCAACCGTGAGGTCGCCAACTACAACGCACGGGTGGAGGCCGAGATCCTGTCGCAGGCCCAGCCCGACGACGTGTCGGCCGACGAGTTGCGGGCCAGCGCGCCCGAAGCGCGCGCCGAGATCCTCGAGCCGGTCCCGCTCAATTGAGACCCGCCCCGCTGCCGGTGCGCGACGGATTGGGACCCGCGCGGGTCCGGCTGCATGGCGGGGCAGTGCTGGCCGAGCTGACTGCACGGTTTGGCGAACAGGCCCGCGCCAAGGTGCTGGCCGGGGAGGTCGTCGACTCCGACGGTGCGGTGATCGACGCGGCGACCGTGCTGCCCGCCGGCGCCAGCGTCTACCTCTACCGCGACCTGCCGAATGAAGTTCCGGTGCTGTTCGATATCCCGGTGCTGTACCGCGACGACGACATCGTGGTGGTCGACAAGCCGCACTTTCTGGCGACCATGCCCAGGGGCAGCCACGTCGCGCAGACCGCGCTGGTGCGGCTGCGCAACGAGCTGGGGTTGCCCGAGCTGAGCCCGGCCCACCGGCTGGACCGGCTGACCGCGGGGGTGTTGCTGTTCACCGCCCGGCGCGAGCTCCGCGGCGCATACCAGATGCTGTTTGCCCGTGGTTTGGTACACAAGACCTACCTGGCCCATGCGGCGGTCAACCCGGCGTGCCAGTTGCCGCGCGTGGTTACAAGCCGAATCATCAAGCGCCGCGGCCACTTACAGGCTGGTTGCGAGCCCGGAGAGCCCAATGCGGAGACGCTGGTGGAGTTGTTGTCGCCGCACGGCTACTACCGGCTCACCCCGCGCACCGGGCGCACTCACCAATTGCGGGTGCAGATGGCGTCACTGGGGCTGCCGATCATCGGAGATCCGTTATACCCCAACATTATTGATGTGCCAGCCGGTGACTTCAGCACTCCGCTGCGATTGCTTGCCCAGCGCCTCGAGTTCGACGACCCGCTCGCCGGGTCGCGTCGCGAGTTCGTCAGCCGCCGAGAAATTGAGGGAGTCTGGTTATGAGCGAAGAGCCTGCCCTGGTCATCGTCGCCGGCCTTCAAGGTCTCGATGCTGATCGTCAGGGCAGCTGGCGGGTTTCCGCGTCGAATATGCCCTGATTTATCCGATCCGCTACCAGCGGGCTGGCGAACGGGGGCGGTGCCCCGCAGGCACAGGAAAATTGGTTGAACACCACGTCGGCGCTCGCCGGTGCCGCAAGTCCAACAGTGGCCCCGAGAATGACTGCACCGCCGATAATTATCTTCGCGATCATTTGTACGCCTCCGTTTGTTCACCTGATGTTAAACATTACACTCAGGCGGAGGTTAAGGATTGACGGCTCGCCGTCCGACTGTTTAAATCTGCGGCGGCGCGGCCGGCGGTGCAGGTGGCGGCATGTATTGCGGGCAGTAGGCGCGGATGGCCGCGCCGACGAAATAGCCGGCGTCGTAGTCGGGCAGGCTGCTGCTGTTCATCACGTCGGTAACCACCTCGTTGGGCGTCATGCCTTGTGAGAGGTACTCGCAGACCTTGCGGGCCGCGCCGATCGCTGCCGGGACCGATTCGTGGGTGATGCCGTCGGATACCAGGAGTTGGATGAATTTGTCGTCGTTCGCGTCGGCGTGGGCGGCAGGGGCTAAGCCTGCGCCGAGCACACCAAGCGACACGGCCATCGCAACTACGATTCGGGTGCCCGACGACACGTACAGGGGGCCGGGCTTGCCAATTTTCACGCCCCTAATCATTGCTCATATAGCGATCGTTGCCAACGCGATGGAATCTGACCAACAGTTGAACATATGCGTTTTCAACGCAAGTGAGGGTATGAACAGCCCGACCTGGTCGGCCCGGGCGCGTGGTCGGTAATTTGACGGAATGCCGTACGGACGATGGTTATCGCTGGCACTGCTGGCGATCTGTCTTGCCGGCTGCGGTGTGCAACATGTTTCCGCGGCCACCGCGCGCGATCTGTCCGGGACGTTCCGTTCCGGCGGGATGAACCGGACCTACATATTGCATCTGCCGCCCGGCGATCCCTCGGGGCTGGTACTCAGCCTGCACGGAGGCGGCGGCACCGGAAAAGGGCAGCGAGGTCTGACCGACTTCGATGCCGTCGCCGACGCCAACAACCTGCTGGTGGTCTATCCCGACGGCTACGACAAGAGCTGGGCCGACGGAAGGGGGGCGTCGCCCGCCGATCGGCGTCACATCAATGACGTTGAGTTCCTGGTCGGGCTCGCTGAAAAGCTGCGCAACGACTACAACATCGCCCCCGGGCATGTCTTCGCCACCGGCATGTCCAACGGCGGCTTCATGTCCAATCGGCTGGCTTGCGATCGCGCTGACGTTTTTTCCGCGATCGCGCCGGTGGCGGGAACGCTGGGCACGGGTGTGGCATGTAACCCGTCGCAGCCGGTCTCGGTGTGGGAGGCGCACCGAACGTCGGATCCCCTGGTGCATTTCAACGGCGGGGACGTGCGCGGTCGCGGCGGGCTGAGCCACTCTATCTCGGTCAAGACCATGGTGGACAAGTGGCGCGCTGCCGACGGCTGCCAGGGGGACCCGGTGGCCCAGGTGCTGCCCAACGTCGGGGACGGCACCGTCGTGCACCGCTTCGACTCGACGCAGTGTGCGGCGGCGACCGAGGTGGTCTTCTATCAGATCGACAACGGCGGGCACACCTGGCCGGGCGGTAAGCAGTACCTGCCCAAGGCGGTTATCGGTCCGACCACGCGCGCGCTGGACGGATCGGAAGCGATTGCCCAGTTTTTCGTGGCGCACGCCCGCGACTAGCCGACGTCGATTCGCGAGATTCAGCGCTGACAGGACGGGCACCAGTAGGCCACCCGCGGGGCGCTGTCGTCGACGATGATCGAAGCGCCGCAGCGACGGCAGCTTTGCCCGGCGCGGCCGTAGACCCACAGCTGCTTGCCCGCCCGGGTGTTACCGGTGGTGCAGCGGTTCCAACGGAAGCGGTTGGCCCACAGCATTTCCCGGGCTCGTGAGACCAAACGGCGCGGATCGGCGATCGCGCTGACCGGCGCGCCGGGCAGATGTCCGCCGACAAAACACAGCTCGTTGCAGTAGACGTTGCCCACCCCGGCCATCACCCGCTGGTCTAGCAGTGCCTCGGCAATCGGCCGCCCTGGGCATGCAACGAGGTTGCTGGCGGCGACCTGGGGATCCCAATCCGGGCCCAGCAGGTCGGGCCCCAAATGTGCGACCACTTCCTGGTCGTGGTCGCGGTCGAGGATCTCGAGCACCCCGAGGTCGACGCCGACGGCACGAATGTCGTTGGCTTCCAGCACGATACGGGCCCGGTGATCCACCCGGACCGGTCGATTCCCGACTCGCCAGCTGCCGTCCATCTTCAAATGCGAGTGAATGCTGGCCCGCCCCACCCGGATGAACAGGTGCTTGCCCCGGCTGAGCACTTCGTCCACCACGTTGCCGGCGAGGTCGACGGTGGCGAATTGCGGCACCCGGACGTCGCAGCGGGTCAGCGTCTGCCCGGCCAGATGCTCACGCAGCAGGGCCGCGGTATGCCAGACGGTGTCACCCTCGGGCATGGCTCACCGCAGCCGCATTCCGCGTGGGGTGCGGGCGAACCCGGCTGCTGAGAGTGCCTCGGCGACCGGGCTCGGCCCGCCGCCCAGCGGCTGCAGAGCGGGCACCCCGTTGATGCGTTCGACCAGGATCGACTCGACGCGACGCGCGGAGACCAGGTCGGCCAGGCCCTGAGCGGCGGCGTGGTTGGAGCCGGGATCGTCGGTGAACGTCAGCAATGACCGTCCGCCGCGTTCGAGGAACCAGGCCAGGTCGCCGTCGACCAGTACAACGAGCGCGCCAGCCTTGCGACCGGGGCGTGCCCCCTCCGACGTGGGCCAGGGCAACGCGGCGCCGTACGGGTTCGCCGGGTCGGCGGCGGCCAGCACGACCGCTCGATATTCGGGTCGCTTCCGGTCCACACCGTCGAGGTAACTGCGCAGCCGGTCGACGGTCGAGGCGACGGCGAATTGCGCGCCGCCCAGCGACTCGACGAAGTACCCGCGCTGACATCTGCCGGCCTCTTCGAATGTGCTCAGAACCTTGTATAGGGTGGCGAATCCTCCCGCCACATTTTCCGACGCGACCGCGCCTCTGGTCAGCACGCCATGGCGGTTCAGCAGCAACTCGGCTTGGTAATGGGCGCGCAGTGTGGAATCGGGCTCGGGGGCCGGCAGCGCCGACCAGCGGCCGGCAACGGTGGGGTCGGTGGTCCGAGCGTGCGGATGCGCGACGCTGTAGCGGCTCAGCCGCGGTGGCCGGCGGGTGCGGTGCGCGGGCGCGGAGCGGTTGCGGGCTCCGGTGCCCGTCAGCAGTGCGCGCACCGGGGCGAACGTGTCGCCGGTGATCCAGCCCGCCCAGATCAGCTCCCACAGCGCATCTTTGAGCGCCGTTTCGCCGATCCCGTCCTGGGCCAGTTGGCGGAAGAAGTAGGCGCCACTGCCGGCCAGCGTTTCCAGGATCGCGCGGTGGGTGTCGGTGAAGTCGATTTCGTCAGGCGTGGTCAAGGTCAACGGAGCGGAATCGCTGGCGTGCAAGGCGATCCACCCGTCACTGCCCGAGATCGACCCGGCGCCCGACCAGGTGACCTCCCCGGCCGCCAGCAGCTCATCGAGCATCGCCGGTGAATAGTCGGTCAGCCGCGGCGTCAACACCAGCGGTTCTAGCGCCGATGCAGGTATCCGGACACCGGCCAGCTGATCGATCACGGACATCAGCCCGTCGGTGCCGCTGGCGGTGCCCAGGTGATGCCAGGCGGGCAGGAACCGCCCGTAGGCGGCGGTGCTGACCGGCTCGACCTGGGCACGCAGCGCGGCCAGCGACCGGCGCCGCAGAATCCGCAGCACCTCGGCGTCACACCACTGCTCGCCGCCGATGCCGCCGGACCCGCCGGGGGTGACTTCGGGCGTGACAAAGTCGCCGCGCACCAGCCGGCCTCCCGAAGACCCCGAGCCGGCCAGCCGGTTCAGCACGTCGGCCGTCACCCGCAGCCCCAGGCCGAACCGGGCTGCGGCATCGGCCGTGGTGAACGGGGTGTGGGTGCGCGCGTAGCGGCCCAGCAGCTCGGCCAGCGGGTCGGCCACCTGCTCGGTGAACGTGGTCGGGACGCCCAGCGGGACGGCGGCGCCGACGCCGTCGCGCAGCCGGCCGATGTCCTCGATGGCTACCCACCAGCTGCGGTCCGCGAACGACACCGTCAGCGCGCGCCGGGCGGCGCGCAGGCCTTCCAGCCAGCCGCCGATATCGATGCCGTCGGCGGCCGTAGTCCGCGCGGCGACCTCATCTTCGGTCAGCGGCCCCAGCAGTCGCAGCAGGTCCGCGACCGCCTCGGCATCGCGGGCGGCCCGATCGGCGGTCAGATGCTGCAACTGGCGACCGGTCGCGGCAACAACCTCGGGATCGAGCAATTCGCGCAGTTCTACCCGACCGAGCAGCTCGGCGAGCAGCGTGCTGTCCAGCGACAAGGCCGCGGCGCGGCGCTCGGCCAGCGGGGAATCGCCCTCGTACATGAACGCGCCGACGTAGCCGAACAACAGCGACGCCGCAAACGGTGAGGGCTTGGCGGTTTCGGCCTCGAGCACCCGCACCCGCCGCGCTGCGATGCCGGTCATCAAATCGACCAGCGCCGGGACGTCGTAGACGTCCTGCAGGCATTCCCTGACGGTCTCCAGCACGATCGGGAAGTCGGGGTATTTGCGGGCCACATCCAGCAATTGGGCCGCCCGCTGGCGCTGATGCCACAGCGGTGAGCGGCGGCCGGGGTGCCGGCGGGGTAGCAGCAGCGCACGCGCCGCGCATTCGCGGAACCGGGATGCGAACAGCGCCGAGCCGCCCACTTCGGCGGTGACGATCGGGTCGATCTCGTCGGCGTCGAAGACGAAAAGCTCTGCACCTGCCGGGGTTTCCGCCAAAGTGTCGGGCAAATGCACGACGATGCCGTCGTCGGAGGCGGTCGGCTTCTCGTCGATGCCGTAGCGTTCGGCCAGCCGCCGGCCCACCGCGAGCGCGAGCGGTCCATGCACCCGTAGCCCGTACGGCGAATGCAGGATCACCCGCCAGTCGCCCAGCTCGTCGCGGAATCGCTCGACCAGCAGGGTGGTATCGGTGGGCACCGTCGAAGTAGCGGTCCGTTGGTCGTCGAGCAGCACCCACAGGTTTTCGGTTGCATATTCGTTGAAACCCAATGCGGCGCAACGTGTTCTGAATGCCTCGCGGTCCAGTCCGGCCAGCTCGCCGGTGAACGCGCCAAGCGCGGCGCCCAGCTCGGCGGGCCGGCCCACGCCGTCGCCGTGCCAGAACGGCAACCGGGCCGGCAGCCCCGGCGCGGGAATCACCAGCACCCGGTCATGGGTGATCTCGGTGATCCGCCAGCTGGTGGCCCCCAGTGAGATGACGTCACCGGGGCGCGACTCGTAGACCATTTCCTCGTCAAGTTCGCCTACCCGCGAAGGTTTTTCGGATTCGCTGGCCAGGTAGACGGTGAACATCCCGCGGTCGGGGATCGCGCCGCCGGAGGTGACGGCCAGCCGTTGCGCGCCGGGCCGGGCGGTCAGCGTCCCGGCGTCGCGGTCGTAGACCAGCCGCGGTCGCAGCTCGGCGAATTCGGTGGACGGATACTTGCCGCTCAAAAGGTCCAGGGTGGCCTCGAACACGCTGCGCGGCAGGGTTGCGAACGGCGCGGCCCGCCGCACTGTGTCGAACCAACGGTCGGCATTCAGCGGCTCCAGCGCGGCCGCCGCAATGGTTTGCTGGGCGAGGATGTCGAGCGGGTTGGCGGGTACCCGCATCGTCTCGATCTGCCCGGCCAGCATCCGTTGCACGCTGACCGCGCAGCTGATCAGGTCGGTGCGGTGTTTGGGGAACAGCACACCTCGGGAGACCTCACCTACCTGGTGCCGGCCCGGCCGATGCGCTGCAGGCCGCTGGCCACCGACGGCGGTGCCTCCACCTGGATCACCAGGTCGACCGCGCCCATATCGATGCCCAGCTCCAGGCTCGAGGTGGCCACCACCGCCTTGAGCAGTCCGCGCTTGAGGTCCTCTTCGACCAGAGCGCGTTGCTCCTTGCTGACCGAACCGTGGTGTGCGCGGGCCAGCACGGTATCCGCGCCGTAGGTCTGGCCGCTGCCCATGATGTGCGCCGGCGCCCCGCCGGGCACCTTGCGATTGGCCTCGGTCGAGAGGTCGACACCGTTACGCTCGGCGTGAATCTCGTTGAGCCGTGCGGTAAGTCGCTCGGCCAACCGTCGTGAGTTGGCGAACACGATGGTCGAGCTGTGGGCTTCGATCAGGTCGACCAGGCGGGCCTCGATATCGGGCCAGATGGAGGGCGTACCACCCGCTTGCGGGGGAGTGTCGGTCAGGTTGGCCATGTCGGGCACGGGCACCTGCACGGTGAGCTGGAAGGACTTGGCCGACGGTGGAGCCACAATCGTGGTCGGGGCGTCGCCGGACAAAAATCGCGCCAGCTCCTCGGGTGGACGCACCGTCGCCGACAGTCCGATGCGCTGGGCGGGCCGGCCTTCCCGGAGGTCGTCGAGGCGCTCCAGCGATACCGCCAGGTGTGCACCGCGTTTGCCGGCGGCGATGGCGTGTACCTCGTCGACGATCACCGTCGCGACGCCGGCCAGGGTCTCGCGCGCGGCCGAGGTCAGCATCAAGAACAGCGACTCGGGGGTGGTGATCAGCACATCGGGCGGGGAGGCGATGAGCTGGCGGCGGCGGGCCGGCGGGGTGTCACCCGAGCGGACGCCGACGCTGATGTCGGGGGCGGGCAGACCGTGCCGCTCGGCGATTCTGGTCAGACCGGCCAACGGAGTGCGCAGGTTGCGTTCCACGTCGACCGCCAGCGCCTTGAGCGGTGACACGTACAGCACGCGCGTGCCGCGCGGCCGTTCGGCCGCGTCGGTGGGGCGGGCCAGGGAGTCCAGGGCCCACAGGAACGCGGCCAGCGTCTTGCCGGATCCGGTCGGTGCGATGACCAGCGTGTTGTTGCCATCGGCGATGGCGTCCCAAGCCGCCGACTGCGCGGCGGTCGGGGCGGGGAAGGTGCTGCCGAACCACTCGCGCGTGATCGCGCTAAACCGCTCGAGTGCTTCGGTGCTCACCTAGCCATGGTGCCAACAGACACCGACAAAAGCGTCCGCTACTGCGGTTGAAGACGAGAGGTGGCCATCGCGTGGGCCAGTTCCTCGGGGATCTCAGGCACCCGGGTAATCGAGTCCAGCAGCGTGTGCGCGCACGAGTCGGCAAGGCGTTCGGCGCTGGTCGTGGGGTCCATGATGCGCTGCCGGCACAGCTCGAAGGTGAACGCGATCCAGCCGTTGAGGATGACCCGCAGGTCCCGTTCGATGTCGGGTTCCAGCTTCGCGCCGGGAACCGCGGCCACCACCTCGGTGATGCGGTCCATGATGTGTTCGAGCTGGCGGTTCTTGGCGTCGTCCTCGACGCCCAGCAAAACCGGGTCGGATCGGCCCAGGCCGACGTAGGCCGCCCAGGCCGCCTCTGGGTTCTGCTCGTGGTAGGCCATGTAGGCCAGCACACCCATCCGGGCTTCTTCGAACATCGTCAGACCGACCATGGGCTCTTTGTTGGTGGTCTCGTAGAGCCGGTCTGCCTCGTCCTTGACGACCGCGGCGAAAAACGCTCGCTTGTCGGGAAAGTAGTGGTACATCAGGGCGCGCGACACCCCGGCCCGCTCGGCGATCTCGTCGATGCGGACTTCGTCGTAAGGCCGTTTCCCGAAGACTTCCGCACCTAAAGCGAGCAGTTCGGCGCGCCGATCCTCGGGGGACAGCCGCCTCCTAGCCGTTGGCATGTGTCAGATAGTACTCACGAAGGGCACTACATAATTCAGACTGCGTTTATCCGAACTCCACACCCTGTGCCAGCGGTAGCTCGCTGGAGTAGTTGACGGTGTTGGTGGCGCGCCGCATGTACGCCTTCCACGCGTCCGACCCGGACTCCCGTCCGCCACCGGTCTGCTTCTCGCCGCCGAACGCGCCACCGATTTCGGCGCCTGACGTGCCGATATTGACGTTGGCGATACCGCAGTCGGAGCCGTCCAGGAAGCGCTCGGCCTCGCGCAGGTCGGTGGTGAAGATGGCCGACGAGAGTCCTTGCGGCACGCCGTTGTTGAGGGCGATCGCCTCGTCCAGGTCGTCGTAGGTCAGCACATAGAGGATCGGCGCGAACGTTTCCGCCGCGACGATGTCGCTTTGCGCGGGCATTCGCACCACGGCCGGTGCGACGTAGTAGGCGCTGGGATACTCGTCGGTGCGGACGTCGCGGCGCTCGCCGCCGATCACCTCGCCGCCCTCGGCGCGGGCTTGCTCCAGCGCCCCAACCATGTCGCGGTAGGCGGTTTCGTGAATGAGCGGGCCGATCAGCGCGCCGGGCACCGACGGATCGCCGATCGGCAGCTGCGCACACGCGGACGCCACCCGTGCTACCACTACGTCCGCCACCGAGCGATGCACGATCAGCCGGCGCAGGCTGGTGCACCGCTGACCGGCGGTGCCGGCGGCGGCGAAGACAATCGCGCGCACCGCCAGGTCCAGGTCGGCCGACGGCGTGACGATCGCGGCGTTGTTGCCGCCCAACTCCAGCAGCACCCGCCCGAAGCGCGCGGCCACTCGCGGGCCGACCTGCTGGCCCATCCGCACCGAACCGGTCGCGGACAACAACGCGACCCGCGGGTCGTCGACCAGCTGCTCGCCGAGCTCGCGATCGCCCAGCACCAGCCCGCTCACCGCGGGCGGCGCGCCGACGTCGGCCGCGGCCCGGCCGATCAGCGCCTGACACGCCAGCGCCGTCAACGGCGTCAGCTCCGAGGGTTTCCACACCACCGTGTCCCCGCACACCAGTGCCACCGCGGTGTTCCACGCCCAGACCGCGATCGGGAAGTTGAACGCGGTGATCACCCCAATCACGCCCAGCGGATGCCAGGTCTCGGCCAGCCGGTGGCCGGGCCGCTCCGAGGCGATGGTCCGGCCGTAGAGCTGGCGCGACAGGCCGACGGCGAACTGGCAGATGTCGATCATTTCCTGCACTTCGCCCAGGGCTTCGGAACCGATCTTGCCGACTTCGAGGGTCACCAGCGTGGCGAGGTCGTTGCGGTGTTCGGCGAGCAGCTCGCCGAGGCGGGCCACCAGCGCGCCGCGCACCGGGGGCGGGGTGTTTCGCCACACCGTGAACGCCTCGGCGGCGGCCGTCAGCACGCGGTCGGCCTGCTCAACGGACGTGGGCGCGACGGTGAAAAGCACCTCGCCGATGATCGGCGTGCTGGCCGGCAGGCCGTGCCCGCCGGGCTCGCCGAGGCCGCCGTCGGCGCCGATTGCCTGTAGGGCCTGACGTGCCCGATCGCGTAAGTCGTCAGCGGTCGTCATGCCGATGCCTCCTGGTAGAGAGCGTAGGGGTCGTGAATATGGTGGCCGATCGCCCCGGCGAGCCACTCGACGCCGTATCCAGAGTCGTCGGTGCCGCGCCCGGCCCGGGTGTCGCGGTCCAGATTGGAGCGGAAGATGCCCGCCGCCGAAGCCGGCAAGAAATCTTCGTAGACGATGGGTGCCGCCGGGTCGCCGCCGCGATAGTAGGCCAATCGCTGCGCGGCCATCTCGGTGTCGGTCGACGGGAAGTAGTCGCGCCACACCCGGGCCGGATCACCGGAAGCCATCGCCGCGTCGTAACGCTGGCGCCCGCGCGGGGTCAGTGCCACACCGCGCGCCTCTACTTCGCCGAAGCGGACCCGCAGATGTCCGGAGCTCACCGTGCCGTCCCTGCCGCGAAACAGGCAGGGTTCGGCCAGCGCGCGAAACGACGTCTGGCGCAATAACACCGCGGGTCCATCGCTGCGGGGCGGGCCCTGGATCGCGTCGATCATGGTGATGCCGCGGCGGCTCATCCGCTGGTACAAGTCGTCGATGTCGAGGACGCGCGGCGTCAGGTGGTTGATGTGGGTGGAACACACTCCCGCGATGTCGGCGGCCACCGCGGACACCCGCGACAGCTCGTCGTACCAGGACTTGTTGATCGGCTCGCGTGACAGCGCGAATGCGCAAACCGCGGCGGCGACGAACGCCTCGGCCTCCTCGGCGTCGCAGGCGCCCTCGGCGGCGACGATCCGGGCCCGATCGAGCAGCGCGGGGTCGAATAGCTGGCGGCGTGCGACGAACGTCTCGACGCGGGTGCGCAGGTCGGGATCGAAGTATCGGGGGTCGCGGGTGGCCAGCATCGACGTGAACACACGAAACGGATTGCGCGCCAACTCGTTTGTGTCGATGGGCCGAAAAGCCGTCGACACCACCGGAATCGGGGAGGCCGCCGAACGCAGGTCGTAGTAGCCGACCGGCAGCATGCCGAATGCGGCGAACAACTCGGCGACCGCGCTCAGTTCGGCGGGGCTGCCCACCCGGATCGCGCCGTGTCGTTCGGCGGTGACCCGCCGCAACGAACCAAGTCGTTCGGCGCCGGGATTGCGGGCCACGTAATCGGAGTTGACCTGCTCGGTTACCTCGACCAGCGTGCCGTAGGCGGGCACCTCGCCGGCGTACATGGCCGACAGCCCGGCCGCGAATCGCTCGCGCAGCTGCCAGGTGAGGAGTCTTTTGGTGTGGCTCACGGCTAATCTCTGGCCATGAGTGAGTCGCTCGACGAGATCGACCGGATCCTGGTACGCTAGCTGGTCGCCGACGGACGCGCGACGCTGGCGGAGCTTGCCGCGAGCGCCGGGCTATCGATCTCGGCGGTCCAGTCCCGGGTGCGCCGATTGGAGGCCCGCGGCGTAGTCGCCGGGTATTCCGCGCGGATTAACCCGGAGGCGGTCGGGCACCTGCTATCGGCGTTCGTGGCCATCACTCCTCTTGATCCTTCCCAACCCGATGATGCGCCCGCCCGCCTGGCCCACATCGAGGAGATAGAAGCGTGTCACTCGGTGGCAGGCGAGGAGAGCTACGTCCTGCTGGTGCGCGTCGGGTCCGCGCGGGCGCTTGAGGATCTGCTGCAGCGAATCCGGACCGCGGCGAATGTCCAGACCCGAAGCACCGTCATCCTCAATACTTTTTACAGTGATCGCCAACACGTACCATAATATTTACGATAATAGCGTCATGATTCCGTAAAAACTCAGCTACCATGGCTGGCATGACTGCCGTCCTGAACTCCCTTGCGCTGACTGGCGTGCAGCCCGAACCCGACCGGGTCCACGAGGTGCTGTCGCGCAGCATGCTGGTCGATGGTTTCGATTTCGTGCTCGATCTGACCCGGTCATCCGGGTCGTATCTGGTCGACGCTCGCGACGGCCGGCGCTATCTGGACATGTTCACCTTCTTCGCCTCGTCCGCGCTCGGGATGAACCACCCGGCGCTGGCCGACGACGA
This sequence comes from Mycobacterium montefiorense, assembly GCF_025823255.1. Classification (NCBI taxonomy): domain Bacteria; kingdom Bacillati; phylum Actinomycetota; class Actinomycetes; order Mycobacteriales; family Mycobacteriaceae; genus Mycobacterium; species Mycobacterium montefiorense. The sequence goes on from NZ_JACKVL010000009.1 coordinate 238,446, forward strand.
GGAATTCAGTGACGCACTCGTCGAGGCCGCGCTGAACAAGCCGAGCAATGCCGACGTGTACACGCCGGCGATGGCCGGCTTCGTCGAAACCTTCGCACGGGTGCTGGGCGACCCGGCGCTGCCGCACTTATTCTTCGTTGACGGCGGCGCCCTGGCGGTGGAGAACGCGCTCAAGGTCGCCTTCGACTGGAAAAGCCGGCACAACGAACGCCGCGGCATCGATCCCGAGCTCGGCACCCGGGTGCTGCACCTGCGCGGCGCCTTCCACGGCCGCAGCGGCTACACGCTGTCGCTGACCAACACCAAGCCGGTCACCGTGGCCCGGTTCCCGAAGTTCGACTGGCCACGCATCGACGCACCTTTCATCCGGCCGGGCTTAGATCAACGGGCCATGGACGCGGCCGAAGCCGAGTAGCTGCGCCAGGCCCGCGCGGCCTTCGAGGCGTATCCGCACGACATCGCGTGCTTCATCGCCGAACCGATCCAGGGCGAGGGCGGCGACCGGCACTTCCGGCCCGAGTACTTCGCCGCGATGCGCGACCTGTGCGACGAATTCGACGCGCTGCTGATCTTCGACGAGGTGCAGACGGGCTGCGGGTTGACCGGAACCCCTTGGGCCTACCAGCAATTGGGTGTGCAGCCCGATGTGGTGGCGTTCGGCAAGAAGACACAGGTGTGCGGCGTGATGGCCGGCCGCCGGGTCGACGAGGTCGCCGACAACGTCTTCGCGGTCAGCTCCCGGATCAACTCGACGTGGGGCGGCAATCTGACCGACATGGTGCGAGCACGCCGCATCCTGGAGGTCATCGAGGCCGACGGACTGTTCGACCGCGCCGCCGCGCAGGGCCGCTACCTGCGCGACCGGTTGGGCGAACTTGCCGACGAGTTCCCGGCATTGGTGTGCGATCCGCGCGGTCGCGGACTGATGTGTGCGTTCAGCCTGCCGACCACCGACGATCGTGACGAGTTGATCCGCCGGCTGTGGCACCGCGGCGTGATCGTGTTGCCCTCCGGGACCGACGGCGTTCGATTCCGTCCCGCGCTGACGGTGTCGCGGTCAGAAATCGACGTGGCCATTGCGGCGATTCGTGAATGTCTTGAATAACGGGTAACTAATCCTTCGTCGTGGACGAAATGCCACGCGGGAGGTTCTCAAATGCCGAAAGCAGATGAGCGATCACCGGGTGATCGCCTCGGGCAGGACGACGGCGAGGTGCGCGCCGCCATCCGTTTCGCCGTCCTGGCCACGGCCGCGGCGGTCGGATTTGTCGTGATGGCGACCCTATGGGTCAGCACCTGCCCGGGAACGGGCGTGGACACGGTGGCGTGCGGTGCGCCGCAGCGGACCCTGCTGGCATTCGGCGGACCGCTGATCCTGCTGGCCGCCGGCCTGTGGGCGTTTGTGCGGACCTACCGGGTGTGGCGCAGCGAAGGCACCTGGTGGGGATGGCACGGCGCGGGCTGGTTTTTGTTGACGCTGATGATCGTCACGGTCTCTATGGGCGTCCCGGCAATCGCCGGTCCCGTGCTGGCCGGGTAAAAGGCCTGGCAAACACATTCCGGGAGATCTACCGTTAATGGGGCGACCCTAGGAGCAGCCATGGGAGACACCTACCGCGACCCCGTCGACCATTTGCGCACGACGCGGCCACTTGCCGGCGAATCACTGATCGACGTCTTGCACTGGCCCGGATACCTGATGGTGGTGGCCGGCGTCATCGCGGTGTGCGGAAGCCTTGCGGCCTTCGGCACCGGACATCAGCACGAGGGCATGACCGCGGGCGTGACAGCGATCGTCCTCACGGTGGCGGGCCTGGTGTGGCTGGCCGTCGAGCACCGGCGGGTGCGCCGGATCTTCGATCGGTGGTACCTCGAACATCCCGAGGCGGCCAGGCAGTCCCCCGACAGCTAATCGACGGAATAGGCCGCCCGAAATTCGTAGGTTACGGGCCTCGTTGAGCGGGTATCAGGTCTGAACCATGATGAGTGCCTGCGATGATTTGCGCGCGGCGCTCACCCCATCATGGGGGGACAGAATCATGAAAGCACCGACGTAGATGGGCCAGTGTGATTCCGGCAATCAAAGCGATGCGCCCGAGCGCGTGTCCGGGGTGTGCCGGGGCTGTAGCGTCCAATGGCGCGCTCCAATGCGAGGGGTAGTGTGAGTCAAACGTTGCCAGGAGACCAAATGACCGATGTTGGTTTAGGCGCTGACAAGCGTCAACGCGGCCACAGAGCCGTCGAATTGCATGTTGCTGCGCGCCTGGAAAATCTGGCGATGCTGCGCACGTTGGTGGGTGCGATCGGCACCTACGAGGACCTGGATTTCGACGCTGTCGCGGATCTACGGCTCGCCGTCGATGAGGTGTGCACCCGGTTGATCCGGTCGGCCACGCCGGACGCGACGCTGGTTGTGGTGGTCGACCCGCGAGAAGACGAATTGGTCGTCGAGGCATCCGCGGCGTGCGAAACCCACGACGTGGTGTCGCCGGGCAGCTTCAGCTGGCATGTGCTGACATCGCTGGCCGACGACGTCCAGACTTTCCATGATGGTCGCGAGCCCAATGAAACCGGCAGCGTATTCGGTATCACGCTGACGGCGCGACGGGCGGCCGCTAGCCGGTGACAGCGAAAGCTGACGGCGGTTCGGGCTCGAAGCGCCCAAACGAATACGCCGATGTTCCGGACATGTTCCGTGAGCTGGCGACCGTCGCCGGGGACTCGGCGGAGTTCCAGCGCCAGCGGGACAAGATTGTCGAGCGGTGCCTGCCGCTGGCCGATCACATCGCCCGCAGGTTCGAGGGCCGCGGCGAACCACGCGACGACTTGGTTCAGGTCGCGCGGGTCGGACTGGTCAACGCCGTGGTGCGCTTCGACGTCGAGGCCGGGTCGGACTTCGTGTCATTCGCGGTGCCCACGATCATGGGCGAGGTTCGCCGCCACTTTCGCGACAACAGCTGGTCGGTCAAGGTTCCGCGGCGTCTCAAGGAGCTGCACCTGCGGCTCGGCAGCGCCACCGCCGACCTGTCGCAACGGCTCGGGAGGGCGCCTACCGCAACCGAACTCGCGGCGGAGCTGGAGATGGACCGCGCCGAGGTCGTCGAGGGCCTGGTGGCGGGCAGTTCGTACAACACCCTGTCCATCGACAGCGGCGGCGGTGGTGGCGGCGATGACGAGGACGCCCGCGCCATCGCGGACACCCTGGGCGACGTGGATGCCAGCATCAACCGCATCGAGGACCGCGAGTCGCTACGCCCGTTGCTGGAAGGCCTGCCGGAGCGCGAGCGAACGGTGTTGGTGCTCAGGTTCTTTGAGTCGATGACGCAGACACAGATTGCCGAGCGCGTCGGCATCTCGCAGATGCACGTGTCGCGACTGTTGGCTAAATCGCTAACGCGCCTGCGCGACCAGTTGGAGTAGCGGCCGCGCGTGCGGGCCAGCGGTCCACGCGGCCGGTTCCAGAAGCGGTTCCTCGATCGGCGTCGTCACCGGCAGGGTGCCGTCGGGATCGCAGACGCGCAACAACCGCAGTACCGCCGGGCTCGGCACCATCGCCCAGCTCAACTGGGCGCCCGAGCACGCCACATTGATGCGGTGCAGCGCTGAAAAGCCTGCTGTACCAATGAAATCCAGCTCGCGCAGGTCCAGGATCACCCGCCTGGCACGCCGGGCGTTGCGCTCAACGTAGACCGCGAGCTGATCTGCGTTGGCGGCGTCCAGCTCGCCATCGATCGCGATGACCGTGCCGGACGCACTCCAGGTGGCGCTGAATTGAGCCGTTCGGCATTGTTGCCAAGATTGAGCCACAGTCATTGCTTCACTCCCTCAACCGGGGATTGGTGACTACGCCAACGGTGAAGTAACGCTGAAGGTAGGGAATTCGCCTTCCGCGCGGCGCTGACGTGGTCCGGGCGGCTGTGAACTCAACCTGACCTGAACCCTACCCCGGTTATGGGGAGACCGACAACGTTTACCTAGCTGATTCCCAGGAAGCCCGGTCAACAGCTATTTGATCTCGGCGAGCACCGTGCCTTGAGTGATGGCAGCACCCGGCTCGACCGCGAGACCGGTGATGGTGCCCTCCTTGTGCGCGGTGACCGGGTTCTCCATCTTCATCGCCTCGAGGACCACGACCAGGTCACCGACGGCGACCTGCTGACCCTCGGAGACCGCGACCTTGACGACGGTGCCCTGCATCGGCGCGGTGACCGCGTCACCGGAGGCCGCCGCGCCGCCGTGGCCGCCGCGCTTGCGCGGCTTCGGCTTCTTGCGCACGACACCGGCCGGATCAGCGGCGCCGCCCGACAGCGCCAGATCACCGGGCAGCGACACCTCGAGCCGACGGCCGTCGACCTCGACGACCACCTTTTGCCGAGGCTGGGTGTCCTCCTCGTCCAGGGGCTCGCCCGCGGTGAACGGCTCGACGGTGTTGTCCCATTCCGTCTCGATCCAGCGGGTGTGCACCGTGAAGCCGTTGTCATCACCGATGAACGCGGGGTCCGAGACGACGGCGCGGTGGAACGGAATGACCGTGGCCAGGCCCTCGACGTGGAATTCGTCCAGCGCCCGGCGCGAGCGCGCCAGCGCCTCCTCGCGGGTGGCGCCGTACACGATCAGCTTGGACAGCATCGAGTCGAACTGGCCGCCGATCACCGAGCCGGCCTCCACGCCGGAGTCCAGCCGGACACCGGGCCCGGTGGGGATGTCGTAGCGGGTGACCGGGCCGGGAGCGGGCAAAAAGCCTCGTCCGGCGTCCTCGCCGTTGATCCGGAACTCGATCGCGTGACCGCGCGGCGTCGGGTCTTCGGTGATGTCGAGCTTCTCGCCGTTGGCGATCTTGAACTGTTGTCGCACCAGGTCGATGCTGGCGGTCTCCTCGGTGACCGGGTGCTCGACCTGTAGACGGGTGTTGACCTCCAGGAACGAGATCAGGCCGTCCTGGCCGACCAGGTACTCGACGGTGCCCGCGCCGTAGTAGTGGGCTTCCTTGCAGATTCGCTTGGCCGACTCGTGGATCTCCTTGCGCTGTGCGTCGGTGAGGAACGGCGCCGGCGCCTCTTCGACCAGCTTCTGGAAGCGGCGCTGCAGCGAGCAGTCGCGGGTGCCGGCGACGACGACGTTGCCGTGCTGATCGGCGATCACCTGGGCCTCGACGTGGCGCGGCTTGTCCAGGTAGCGCTCGACGAAGCACTCGCCGCGACCGAACGCGGCGACGGCCTCACGGGTGGCCGACTCGAACAGCTCGGGGATCTCTTCGATGCTGCGAGCCACCTTCATGCCGCGGCCACCGCCACCGAAAGCCGCCTTGATGGCGATCGGCACGCCGTACTCCTTGGCGAAGGCCACCACCTCGTCGGCGTCCTTGACCGGGTCGGGGGTGCCGGGCACCAGCGGAGCCTGCGCGCGGGCGGCGATGTGGCGGGCGGTGACCTTGTCACCGAGGTCACGGATCGACTGTGGGCTGGGCCCGATCCAGATCAGGTTCGCGTCAAGCACCGCCTGGGCGAATTCGGCGTTCTCCGACAGGAATCCGTAACCGGGGTGAATCGCGTTGGCGCCGGATTTGGCTGCCGCGTCGAGAAGTTTGCCGAAGTCCAAGTAGGACTCTGCGGAGGTCTGGCCGCCCAAGGCGAAGGCCTCATCCGCCAGACGCACATGGGGTGCGTCGGCGTCGGGCTCGGCGTACACCGCCACGCTGGACACGCCCGCGTCGCGGGCTGCGCGGATCACCCGGACAGCGATTTCGCCGCGGTTTGCGACGAGCACCTTGGAGATCCTCGAGCTGGCGTGACTGGGCACCTGCGCCTCCTGTGTTCCGTCTTCGTCGTCTCTAAGAGAATTTCTTACAAGTCTTATCGGGGGAAGTTTAGGCGGCGCGCCGTGGGCGCCGGTAACCGGTCTCCGCTCAGCGAGTTTCGGGACCGGACTCGCGCAGCCGCCGCTTGATCCGGGCCAGCATCGCCGACATGCCGCGCAACCGCAGCGGGCTGATCAGAGCCGCCAGGCCCAGCTCGCTGTAAAAATCCTCGGGCACCGCCAGGATGTCGGCGGCGGGTTGCTCGTCGAGGCCGGCGGCCAGAATCGCGGCAAATCCGCGGGTGGTCGGCGCTTCGGCGGGAGCGCTGAAATACAACCGCACCCGATTCGGGTCGTCCGCGTCGACATGCAGGAACAGTGGCGATTGGCACTCGGGAACCGGCTCCATCGCCGCTTCGGCGAGGTCGTCGGGCAGCCCCGGCAGGTCGTCGGCGAACTCCAGCAGCAGCTTCAGCTTGTCGGAGCCCTGAACTTCGGCGAAGTCTGACACCACCTCGGCCAACGGCGCGGGCAAAGTCATCAGGACGGTACTACTCCCGGGCTCTCGCCCGCGACGATCGGCACCCGCACGGTGTTACCCCACTCGGTCCACGACCCGTCGTAGTTGCGGACGCCGGCCTTGCCCAGCAGGTGGGTGAGCACGAACCAGGTGTGGCTGGATCGCTCGCCGATGCGGCAGTAGACGACGGTCTTGTCGTCCGGCGCCAGGAAGCCATAGAGCTCTTCGAGCTCTTCGCGACTGCGGAACCGGCCGCTCTCGTCGACCGCCTTGCCCCACGGGATGGACCGGGCGGTGGGGATGTGGCCGGCGCGCAGCGCGCCCTCCTCGGGGTAGTCGGGCATGTGCGTGCGCTTGCCGGTGTACTCGTCGGGCGAGCGCACGTCGATCAGCGGCTGGCTGCCGAGGATGTCCAGCACATCGTCCTTGTAGGCGCGGATCGGTGCGTCATTGCGCGCGACGACCGGATAGCCGGTCGAGGTGTTGGTCGGCACCTCCAGGCTGGTGTCGCGGCGGTCCGACAGCCACAGGTCACGCCCGCCGTTGAGCAGCCGCACATCGGGGTGGCCGAACAACGTGAACACCCACAGCGCGTAGGCCGCCCACCAGTTGCTTTTGTCGCCGTAGATCACCACGGTGTCGTCGCGGGCGATGCCCTTGCGGTCCATCAGTTCCGCGAACTGCTCACCGGAGATGTAGTCGCGGACTCGCGGGTCGTTGAGGTCGGTGTGCCAGTCAATCTTGACCGCGCCGGGGATATGCCCGACGTCGTAGAGCAGCACGTCCTCGGCGGATTCCACGATTGCCAGACCGGGCGAACCCATGTGGCCGGACAACCAGTCGGCGGTGACTAGTCGTTCGGGGTGGGCGTAAGCCGACAGCGTCGGGCTTGAATCGGGAGGAAGTGGCACGTCGTAAACCCTACCGGTGGCGTCGAGATCGGGCTGTTCACCCACTCGCTGCGGCTCAGTGGACGGATGGCCGTCGCGTACCATGCACGCTCGATGGGCGACGACGGTTACTTCAGTGCGGAGATCGCGGCAACCTACGACACCGATGTCTCCGAGATGTTCGACGAGGGCGTCGTCGAACCCACGGTCGACTTCCTCAGCCAGCTCGCAGCCGGGGGCAGAGCGCTCGAATTCGGTGTTGGCACAGGGCGCGTCGCAGTTCCGCTGGTGGCGCGCGGTGTCGAAGTCCACGGTATCGATATGTCCGCGGCGATGGTGGCTCGTTTACGGATCAAGCCGGGCGGCGTAGCTGTCGGCACCACCATCGGCGACTTCGCCACCGCTTGTGCGCCCGGCGAGTTCAGTCTCGTCTACCTCGTCTTCAACACGATCTCTAACCTCACAACCCAAGACGCACAGGTCGCTTGCTTCAACAATGCGGCCCGACACCTGAAGCCGGGCGGCAGTTTTGTCATCGAGGTCGGTGTCCCTGCCTTGAGGCTGTTACCCCCGGGCCAACAGGCCGTCCCGTTTGCGGTCGAAAACGACCGTTGGGCCTACGACTGGTATGACTGCGCAACACAGGCGATGAGTTCCAACTATGTCCACCAAGACGGCCGTTTCCGGTCGATTCCCTTTCGCTATGTCTGGCCCGCTGAGCTCGACCTGATGGCCCGGATAGCCGGTCTAACGCTCACCCAGCGTTGGGCGGACTGGCAACGCCGACCGTTCGAACATGAAAGCACTCGCCATGTCTCGGTTTGGCAGAAGCCAAGCCTGCGCGACACATGACCGGCTGCGACGATCCGCCGCGTTGGCTCGCAATGGATTACGTGTCGAGGCCTTGGTCGACGTTTCCCGCCCACAACGTCGCGATGGACAGGCCCGCACGGCGCAGCAGCGAGCGGGTCAGCGGCAGCCCGATTCCCACCACGGCCGACGGGTCGCCGTCGACACCGTCGATGAACCAGCCGCCCAGGCCGTCCAGGGTGAAGCCGCCGGCCACCCGCAATGATTCCCCGTCGGACAGGTAGGCCTCTAGGTCATCGTCTTCCGGTGTTCCGAAATGCACTGTGGTGATTGATGTTTGCGCCTCGGAATGCACAATTGCGTTGTCCAACAACCGGATTACGCAGTGACCGGTGTATAGCTGGCCGCAGCGTCCGGCCATCGACTGCCAGAGTTGGCGCGCGGCGGCGATGGACTCCGGCTTGCCGCACAGTTGGTCATCGAGGTAGAGCATCGAATCACAGCCGATGACAACACAATCTGCCGCGACAGAGCGGTCCAGCTCGCTTGCCACCTGCTCGGCCTTGGCCCGGGCTAGCGCACAAACCACGTCGCCGGGTGGGGCTTTCGGTCCCAGATCGGCGATCAGGCGATCTTCATCGACGCCGGAGACGAGGACCAGTGGTTCGATGCCCGCCTGGCGCAGCACTTTGAGACGGCCGGCCGACGCCGACCCGAGCACAACTCGGGTCAATGCTTCAGATGGGCTATTTGCTGCATCGTGAGTCGCTGGTAGTTGGACATCGAGAAGCGCAACTTGTCGACCGGAAGGCCCCAGCGGGTGCTCTCGGTCGGCGGCTGCGCGGGCGTGCCCTCGGAGCTGCTGAGCACCGCGATCAGCGCGGCGATCTCCGCGTCGGTGGGGCGGCCCCGCAGGATCTTGATGTGCGGCTCGTGCGGCTGCGCGGTGTCGGTAGCTTCGGCGTCGCTCACCGGGGCTGAACCATTCGTCTCGTTCCCGTCACTCACTTCGTCGTTCCGCTCACTCGACTCACAATGGAATGTTCCCGTGCTTCTTCGGCGGCAGGTGCGAGATCTTGCGTTCCATCAGGCGCAGCGCCGTGGCGATGTAACCGCGGGTGTGCGATGGCGGGATAACCGAGTCGACGTGTCCGCGTTCGGCGGCGACGTACGGGTTGACCAACGTGTCCTCGTACTCCTGCTGCAATTGCAGCCGCAGCTCATCGACGTCCTTGCCTTCGGAAGCGGCCTGCTTGAGCTGCTGGCGGTACACGAAGCCGACGGCACCGGAGGCCCCCATCACCGCGATCTGCGCGGTAGGCCAGGCCAGGTTGACGTCGCAGCCCATGTCCTTGGAACCCATCACGCAGTAGGCGCCGCCGTAGGCCTTGCGGGTGATGACGGTGATCTTGGGGACGGTCGCTTCGCCGTAGGCGTACAGCAGCTTGGCGCCGCGCCGGATGATGCCGTTGTATTCCTGGCCGGTGCCCGGTAGGAAGCCCGGGACGTCCACCAGCATGATGATCGGGATGTTGAAGCAGTCGCAGGTCCGCACGAACCGGGCGGCTTTCTCCGAGGCGTTGATGTCCAGGCAGCCCGCGAATTGGGTGGGCTGGTTGGCCACGATCCCGACCGGCCGGCCGTCGATGCGACCGAACCCGACAACGATGTTCTGCGCGTAACCGCCCTGGACTTCCAGAAATTCGTCGTCGAGGATCCGGGTGATGACCTCGTGCATGTCGTAGGGCTGGTTGGGTGAGTCCGGGATCAGGGTGTCCAGCTCGAGGTCCTCGTCGGTGAGGTTCTCTTCGATCGGACCTTGCGGCGCCGGGACCGCGTAGCGCGGCGGGTCGGTGAAGTTGTTGGGCGGCAGGTAGCCGAGCAGGTCGCGGACCCAGTCGAAGGCGTCCTGCTCACCGGAGGCGACGTAGTGCAACGTGCCCGATTTGGCCATGTGGGTGTGGGCGCCACCGAGCTCCTCCATCGTGACGTCCTCGCCGGTGACCGTCTTGATGACGTCGGGTCCGGTGATGAACATCTGGCTGGTCTGGTCGACCATCACCACGAAGTCGGTCAGGGCCGGGGAGTACACGTGCCCGCCGGCGGCGGCACCCATGATCAGCGAAATCTGCGGGATGACGCCCGACGCCAGGATGTTATTGCGGAAGATGCGGCTGTACAGGCCGAGCGAGACGACGCCCTCCTGGATCCGGGCGCCGGCGCCGTCGTTGATGCCGATCAGCGGACGACCGGTTTTGATGGCCAGCTCCTGGACCTTGACGATCTTCTCGCCGTACACCTCGCCGAGGCTGCCGCCGAACACGGTGGCGTCCTGGCTGAAGATGCACACGTCGCGGCCGTCGATGGTGCCGTAGCCGGTGATCACGCCGTCGCCCAGCGGGCGGTTGGCTTCCAGGCCGAAGTTGGTGCTGCGATGCTTGGCCAGGGCGTCGAGCTCCACGAACGAATCCTCGTCGAGCAGGGCCAGGATGCGCTCGCGGGCGGTCAGCTTGCCCTTGGCGTGCACCTTCTCGACGGCCTCTTCGCCGACCGGGTGCAGCGACTCTTCCCTGCGCTTGTGCAGTTCGGCCAGCTTGCCCGCGGTGGTGTGGATGTCGATGGTGTGCTCGGCAGCGGGTTCCGCAGTGTGGTCGGTAACGCTCGTCATGGGAGTCGAGCTTAGCGGCGCGGTAGTCTCCGCTGATGGACGCCCGCCCGTTGGCAACCGCTGACTGGGCGCGCGAGTGCGACGTACTGGTTGCGGGGTCGGGAGGCGGCGGGGTCACCGGCGCGTACACCGCGGCGCGCGAGGGTCTCGAGGTGCTGCTGGTCGAGGCGACCGGCAAATTCGGTGGCACGACTGCTTACTCCGGCGGCGGCGGCGTCTGGTTTCCCTGCAATCCGGTGCTTGTCCGGGCCGGCACCGACGACAGCATCGAGGACGCGCTCACCTATTACCAGGCAGTGGTTGGCGACCGCACCCCCCGCGAACTCCAAGAAACGTTCGTTCGCGGCGGCGCGCCGCTGATCGAGTACCTGGAACAAGACCCGATCCTGAAGTTCGTGCCGTTGCCGTGGCCCGACTACTACGGCAAGGCACCGAAGGCGCGCCTGGACGGTCAGCGCCACATCGCCGCGAAACCCTGGAAGGTGGCCGCCGCTCCCGAGCTGCGCGACGCGATCCGCGGGCCGCTGGACACCGATTGGCTCGGTGCCGAAACGCCGTCCGACTACTACCTCGGTGGCCGAGCCCTGATCGCGCGATTCCTCAAGGCCATCGAGCAGTACCCGACCGCGTCGCTGCAGCGTGACACTGCGCTGGTCGAGCTGGTGGTGTCCGACGGGGCCGTCACGGGAGCGATCGTCGAGACCGCCGGCGAGCGCCGCGCGATCCGCACCCGGCGCGGCGTGTTGCTGGCCGCCGGCGGCTTCGAAGCCAACGAGGAGTTGCGCCGCGAATACGGCGTGCCGGGCGTGGCACGAGACACCATGGGCGGCCCGGGAAGTCGCGGTCTGGCGCTGCAGGCCGGCGTCGCGGCCGGCGCGGACACCGACCTGCTGGATCAGGCGTGGTGGTCACCGGGCATGACCCATCCCGACGGTCGCTCCGCGTTCGCGCTGTGGTTCACCGGCGGCATCTTCGTGAACCAGTTCGGCAACCGGTTCGTCAACGAGTCCCAGGCGTACGACCGGGCCGGTCGCGAGATCATCGCGCAGCTGCAAGACGCGTCAATCACGTTGCCGTACTGGATGATCTACGACGACAGGGAAGGCGAGGTGCCGCCGGTGAAGGCGGCCAACGTCAGCATCGTCGAGACGGAGAAGTACGTCGCCGCCGGCTTGTGGCACACCGCGGACACGCTCGAAGAGCTGGCCGCCAAGATCGGGGTGCCGGGCGCTGCGCTAGCGGCAACCGTGGCCCGGTTCAACGGTTTTGCCGCCCGCGGCGTCGACGAAGACTTCGGCCGGGGCGACGAAGCATTCGATCGTGCGTTCTGCGCCGGTGCGTCTCCGCTGGTCCCCATCGACTCACCGCCGTATCACGCCGCGGCGTTCGGCCTGTCTGATCTGGGCACCAAGGGCGGCTTGCGCACCGACCCCGCGGCGCGGGTGCTGGACACCTCGGGCAATCCCATCCCCGGCCTGTACGCGGCGGGCAACACGATGGCCGCACCCAGCGGGCTGGCGTATCCGGGTGGGGGCAACCCGATCGGGACGAGCATGCTGTTCAGCCACCTGGCCGTGATGGACATGCGAGACCGGCGCCTTTGACGCATCCCGGCGCTCTAGGGTGGACGGTGATGGATCGAGACTCATTGAGGCCGGCACTGGATGCGGCCGCACTGCGCAACGAGCTTGTGGGGACCGGATTGGGTTGGCGGCACCTCGATGTCGTCGAGCAGACCGGTTCCACGAACGCTGATCTGCTGGCCCGTGCGGCGGCCGGCGAGGACATCGCCGGGGCGGTGCTGATCACCGAGCATCAGACCGCCGGCCGCGGACGCCACAACCGCGCGTGGTCGGCTTCCCCGCGGGCGCAGATCACCATGTCGGTCGCGGTGAGCGTCGTCGACGTCCCGGTCACCGGGTGGGGCTGGCTGCCGCTGGCCACCGGTGTGGCGGTGGTCGATGCGGTGGCTCCACTGCTGGGATCCACCGGTGTGGAACTGGGCCTCAAGTGGCCCAACGATGTGCTGGCCGGCTCCCGGGATTCCCAAGGCAAGCTGGCCGGTATCCTCGCCGAGGTCTCGCGGCCGGTGGTGGTAATTGGCTTGGGGCTCAACGTAACTCAGGAGCCCGAAAAGGTGGACGGGCCGGGGGCAACCTCGCTGCTCGACCTGGGCGTGGCCGCGCCCGACCGCGGCGCCTTGGTCAGCGCGGTGTTGCGCGAGCTCAGCGGGCGGATCGTCGCGTGGCAGGCCGCGCGCGGGGCCGATTGGCAATTGGCGGCCGACTACCGTGCGCGCAGCCTGACCATCGGGACCCGGGTGCGCGCTCAGATGCCCGGCGGCAGGGAGATCGTCGGGACCGCCAGCGCTGTCGACGATCACGGCCGGCTCTGTCTGGAGACCGGTAACGAGACCGTCGTCGTTTCCGCCGGTGACGTCGTGCATTTGCGGAGCTAATGTCAACACATGAGTTATCCCGATAACGCCCTGGCCGCCGGCGAACAGGTCGTCATACACCGCCATCCGCATTGGAAGCGATTGATTTGGCCCGTCGTGACTTTCATCCTGGTGACCGGGCTGGCGGCGTTCGGTTCCGGGTACGTCAACTCCACGCATTGGGAGCAGGCCACCAAGAACATCATCCACGGCGTGATCTGGGGAATCTGGTTGGTGATCGTCGGCTGGCTGACGCTGTGGCCGTTCTTGACTTGGCTCACCACACATTTCGTCGTCACCAATCGCCGGGTGATGTATCGGCACGGATTGCTGACCCGCAGCGGCATCGATATCCCGTTGGCGCGGATCAATAGCGTCGAATTCCGGGACAGGATTTGGGAGCGTCCGTTTCGCACCGGGACGCTGATTATCGAGTCGGCGTCACAAGATCCGTTGGAGTTCTACAACATTCCGCGGCTGCGCGAGGTGCACGCGCTGCTATATCACGAAGTTTTCGACACCCTGGGTTCCGAAGAGTCACCGAGCTGAGCAGTCCGGCTCGCCCGGTTGCGCCACGCGCGCAGCAGCGTGACGTTGCCCGACTCGACCTCGTCCTCGAATACCTCGGCGATCCCGCCCGCGGTGAGCGCGGATTCCAGCACCCTGTCGGGGGTGCGGGCGAACTGGTCGGGGAACACCCAGCGCCGGAACGCCCAGAAGCGAAATGCCATCTGCAGCAGGTTGCCGATGATGTAGGCGGAGATGAAGTCGGCGATGTTTTCCACGGTCAGCGACACCATCGGCTCGCGCAGCTGCAGGACGTAGCTGGAGACCCACAGCGGCGCCATGCTGAGCAGCACTCCCACGCCACTGAACGCGAAGAACAGCAGCGCCTCGTGGTGGCGTTCGCGGCCGCCCCGGTTACGGAAGCTCCACTCCCGGTTCAGCACATAGGACGCGATGACCGCGACGATGCCGCCGATAACCTTGGCCGTGACCGGCTTGGTCTCCAGAATCGTCAGCTTGAGGGTGTAGAAAATTGCCGAGTCGATGATGAATGTGGTGCCCCCGACGATGGCAAATTTGATGAATTCATGATGGCGCTGTGCGTAGGGCTGAAAGGCCGCAGGCAGGCGCGCGATCGTGGCATCGGCAAAGGACACAAGACGTGAGTGTACGGACGGACTCGAAAACGGCGCAAAATGGAACCTGACGATTTCGCGTTGCAGCCGGTCAACACGCTTTGGTCAGCACACTGTCTGCCGTGACACCATGATGCCCGTGCCGAGTAAACGCATCCCGTTGGTCGCCATGGTCGGCGGCGGCCAACTAGCCCGGATGACGCACCAAGCCGCCATCGCACTCGGCCAGAGCCTGCGAGTGCTGGCCACCTCCGCCGACGAGCCTGCGGCCCAGGTCAGTCCGGATGTGGTGATCGGTTCGCATACCGATCTGGAAGATCTGCGCCGGGTCGCCGCCGGCGCCGATGCCCTGACTTTCGACCATGAGCACGTCCCGACCGAACTGCTGGAGAAGCTGGTCGCCGAGGGCGTCAACGTGGCGCCGCCGCCGCAGGCTTTGGTGCACGCCCAGGACAAGCTCGTGATGCGCCGCAAGCTTGAGGCGCTGGGCGCCGCAGTGCCGCGTTATGTGGGGCTGGATTCCGTCGAGGCACTCGATGAAGTGGACGACTTCGCGCGCCGCATTGGCGGTCCGCTCGTAGTGAAGGCGGCCCGCGGCGGTTACGACGGGCGCGGCGTGCAGCTCGCGCGCGACCTGACGCAGGCCCGCGAGATCACCCGCGCCTACCTGGCGGACGGCGTGCCGGTGGTGCTCGAGGAAAAGGTGGAACTGCGCCGCGAGTTGTCGGCGCTGGTGGCCCGCTCCCCATTCGGTCAGGGCGCGGCGTGGCCGGTGGTCCAGACAGTGCAAGACGACGGCATCTGCGTGCTGGTGATCGCGCCCGCCCCGGAACTGCCCGAGGACATGGCCGCCGCTGCACAGCAGCTGGCGCTGCGGCTGGCCGCCGAACTGGGTGTGGTCGGTGTGCTCGCCGTCGAGTTGTTCGAGACCACCGAGGGAGCGCTGCTGGTCAACGAGCTCGCGATGCGGCCGCACAACTCCGGGCACTGGACCATGGACGGGGCGCGCACCAGCCAGTTCGAACAGCACTTGCGCGCGGTGCTGGATTACCCGCTCGGCGATACCGATGCGATCGCACCGGTGACGGTCATGGCCAACCTGCTGGGCGCCGCGCAGCTGCCGGAGATGACCGTCGACGAACGGTTGCACCACCTTTACGCGCGGATGCCCGACGCCCGGGTGCACCTGTACGGCAAGGCCGAGCGCCCGGGCCGCAAGGTTGGGCACATCAATTTCCTGGGTGCCGCCGTCGCGGACTTGCCGAAGCTGCGTGAACGCGCCGAGCTGGCGGCACACTGGATGTCAGTTGGGCAGTGGGCGGACGGATGGGATCCACATGAGGAGCGGCGCCAATGAGTGAAGACCCCCGCGTCGGGGTGATCATGGGCAGCGACAGCGACTGGTCGGTGATGCAGGATGCTGTCGAGGCGCTGGCTGAGTTCGGTATTCCCGCCGAGGTGCGGGTGGTCTCGGCGCATCGCACCCCGGGCGCGATGTTCGACTACGCCCGCAGCGCGGCCGACCGCGGTATTGAGGTGATCATCGCGGGCGCCGGGGGAGCCGCCCACCTGCCGGGCATGGTCGCGTCCATGACGCCGCTGCCGGTGATCGGGGTGCCGGTACCGCTGTCCCGGCTGGACGGCATGGACTCGCTGCTGTCGATCGTGCAGATGCCCGCCGGTGTTCCGGTGGCCACCGTCTCCATCGGCGGTGCCCGTAACGCCGGCTTGCTGGCGGTGCGGATTCTCGGATCCTCCGACCCGGCGCTGCGGGCCCGGATCGTCGCGTTCGCCGAACAGCTGGCCGACAGCGTGCGGGCCAAGGATGCGGCGCTTCAGGAGCTCCAGGGTAAAGTTACCGGCGAGTAGCAAGAGGGCTAGGAGATCTCACGATGGCTGCATGGGCCGGACACCCCGACTTCGATTTGTTCCAATTACCGGAGGAACACCAGGAATTACGGGCCGCGATTCGGGCGCTGGCGGAAAAGGAAATCGCTCCGCACGCCGCCGATGTGGACGAAAACGCCCGCTTCCCGCAGGAGGCGCTGGACGCGCTGAACGCCTCGGGTTTCAACGCGGTGCACGTGCCCGAGGAGTACGGCGGCCAGGGCGCAGACTCGGTCGCGGCCTGCATCGTCATCGAGGAGGTCGCCCGGGTCGACACGTCGGCTTCGCTGATCCCGGCGGTCAACAAGCTCGGCACCATGGGCCTGATCCTGCGCGGCTCCGACGAACTGAAGAAACAGGTTTTACCGTCGATCGCCGACGGCTCCGCGATGGCGTCCTACGCCCTGAGCGAGCGCGAAGCCGGCAGTGACGCGGCGGCGATGCGCACCCGCGCCAAGGCCGACGGGGGCGACTGGATCCTCAACGGCACCAAAGCCTGGATCACCAACGGCGGCAAGTCGACTTGGTACACCGTGATGGCGGTGACCGATCCCGACAAGGGCGCCAACGGCATCTCGTCGTTCATCGTGCACAAGGACGACGAGGGCTTCACCGCCGGTCCGAAGGAACGCAAGCTGGGCATCAAGGGCTCACCGACCACCGAGTTGTACTTCGAGAACTGCCGCATCCCCGGTGACCGCATCATCGGCGATCCCGGTACCGGTTTCAAGACGGCGCTGGCCACGTTGGACCACACCCGTCCCACCATCGGTGCGCAGGCCGTGGGCATCGCGCAGGGTGCGGTGGACGCCGCGATCGCCTACACCAAGGACCGCAAGCAGTTCGGTTCGTCGATCAGCACCTTCCAGGGCGTCCAGTTCATGCTGGCCGACATGGCGATGAAGGTCGAAGCCGCCCGGCTGATGGTCTACAGCGCCGCCGCCCGGGCCGAACGCGGTGAGTCGAATCTGGGATTCATCTCGGCGGCGTCGAAATGCTTTGCCTCCGATGTCGCGATGGAGGTCACCACCGACGCCGTGCAGCTGTTCGGCGGCGCCGGCTACACCATTGACTTCCCCGTCGAGCGGATGATGCGTGACGCCAAAATCACCCAGATCTACGAGGGCACCAATCAGATTCAGCGCGTGGTGATGTCGCGCGCGTTGCTGCGCTGACCTTTCTCCGGTACCCGTTGGCTTGAAAATCAGCCCGCCTAATAGGATCGAGCGCTACAACTAAGCTCACGTAGCGCAGGCCGTTCGGGGATGTAGCGGCCACGCGCAACGCCGAGTGAGCGAGGGCACGACGGCGGCAAGGGGTGCGAGATGCTTAGCCCAGTCACCCCCGCGGCGACCTGGCAGACACTGTCTTTGCTTTTGGTCGAGGACGACCGGGCCGACGCGATACTGGTCGAAGATCTGATTGCCGACGCGGTCGACGACACCCGCGTGACCTGGGCACAGTCGATGGCACATGCCGAGCGCGAGCTGGCTTCCGCACGGCCGGACTGCGTGCTACTGGACCTGCACCTGCCCGACGCCAGCGGCATCGAGGCGCTGGACCGCATCACCCAACGCGACGCGACGGTGCCGATCGTGGTGCTGACCGGTTTGAACGACGAGTACTTCGGCGCCTCCGCGGTCGCGGCCGGGGCACAGGATTACCTGGTCAAGGGCCGAGTCGAACCCGACATGCTGCGCCGCGCGCTCCTTTACGCCATCGAGCGCAAGCGCGTCGAGATCATCGCCGCGGATCTGCACGCGACTCAGCTGCGAGCCCGCGAGAACGCGTTGCTGGAACGTGGCCTGCTGCCCTCGCCGATGCTGCTGGACAACCCGGGTGTCAAGATCGTGACCCGGTACCGGCCGAGCCGTGCCGACGCGCTGCTGTGCGGCGACTTCTACGACGTCGTGCAGACCCCGGACCGAGTCGCGCATGTGTTGATCGGAGATGTCGCCGGGCACGGACCCAACGAGGCCGCGCTGGGCGCGGCGCTGCGGATCGCTTGGCGCGCACTCACATTCGCCGGCGTACGCGCCACCGAATTAATGCACCAACTCGACCGGGTGCTGCGCGCCGAACGCACCGACACCGGGATCTTCGCGACGGTCCTGTCCCTCGAGATTGCGCCCGACACCGGCCACATCAGCTCGATCCGGGCCGGCCATCCGGGTATGTTGCGCCAAGGCGGCGGAACGGTGGACTGGATCGAGCCGCCGGCCGGGCCGGCGCTGGGCCTGCGTGCCGACGACTGGCCGCAGCACGAACTGGAACTGCGGGTGGGCCAGGGGCTGTTGCTGCTCACCGACGGACTCTTCGAGGGATACTGCGGAACCGGCAACAAGCGACTTGGGGAGGACGGCTTGCTCGCACTGGCGCGTACCCACAACGGTTTGCAGGGTCCGGCGTTCGTCGACGCGCTGATCGACGGCGCCGAGGAACTCGCCGGGCCGCGCGGCGGACTTACCGATGACATCGCCGTGGTCCGGGTAGAGCGGACGGCGACATGTTGACCGACTCGCACTGGCGAGCTCAGCTCACCGTTCGAGGCTGGCTGTTTGTAGTGCTGCTCAGCATGGGCTTGCTGGTGCTCGCCGGTGCGGTCGCGGGCGGGGTGTTGCTGCATCGCACCGACGACGTGGCGCGCAGCCTCAGCGAGCAGATTCAGCCGGCGCGGCGGGCCGCGTTCCAGCTGCAGGCATCGTTGCGGGACCAGGAGACCGGTGTGCGAGGCTACGTAATCGCCGCCGATAGGCAGTTCCTCACGCCGTACTACGACGGGCAGCACGCCGAACATGCAGCGGCCGAAGAGATCCGGCGATTGCTCGGTCAGCGCATGGACCTGGTCAATGATCTGGACGCGATCGAGAGGGCGGCCGCCATCTGGCGGGCCAGCTCTGCCGAGCCGCTGATCGCGAACGTGACACCAAACTCTCCGGGCGTCGCAAACGCTAGGGTCGCCGATCGCGCGAAGGCCGAATTCGACCATTTGCGTGGACTTTTCGATACCCAGAATGCTGATTTCGCCGCAGCGTCCGCGCAGGCGACTGACGAATTGAGGGACATCACCGCATGGCGGGACTGGGTGCTGGGCGCCGTGGTGCTGGTGTTCTTCGGTCTCGCCGTCACGCTGGGCCTGCTGACCCGCGCCGCCATCACGCTTCCGCTCGCGGCGCTGGCCGCATCCTGCCGGCGAATCACCGAGGGTAGTTTCACCGAATCCATCTCGCCGCCGCCGCGGCCCAAGGACATTCGGGACATGGCGATCGACGTCGAGAACATGCGGCAGCGGATCGTTTCGGCGCTCGACAACTCGCGCGCGGCGGAGGCGCGATTGGACGAGCAGGCAATCGAATTGAAACGCTCCAACGCCGAACTCGAGCAGTTCGCCTATGTCGCTTCACACGATCTGCAGGAGCCGCTGCGCAAGGTCGCTTCGTTCTGTCAGTTGCTGGAGAAACGATACGGCGACCAGCTCGACGAGCGCGGCATCGAATACATCAACTATGCGGTCGACGGCGCCAAACGGATGCAGGTACTGATCAACGACCTGCTGAGTTTCTCGAGGGTCGGCCGGGTGGGCGCCAAGCAGACAGAGGTCGATCTGGACGCGACGCTGGATGCGGCCGTGGCCAACCTTGGTGTCGCGATCGAGGAGTCCAACACCGAGATCGTGCGCCCTGGCCAGCCACTACCGCGGATCGTCGGGGATCCGACACTGCTGACGATGTTGTGGCAGAACCTGATTGGCAATGCGATCAAGTTCCGGCACATTGATCGATCGCCCCGGGTCGTCATCGATTGCGAACTGCGCCCCGATACTCACCAGTGGTTACTTACCGTGTCGGACAACGGAATCGGCATTGCCGAGGAGTTCACCGAAAAGGTCTTCGTCATCTTCCAGCGGCTGCACGGCCGCGAGGTCTACCCGGGAACGGGTGTTGGCCTGGCGCTGGTGAAAAAGATCGTCGAATATCACGACGGCACCGTCGCGATCGACACGACCTATGTTGACGGAACCCGGTTCGAGTTCACGCTTCCCGTTCCCGCGGACGCAGAACGCTCAACCGCCTTGGAAGGAGCGCGCCAATGACACCAGCCGGCCGAGCGATCGAGATCCTGCTTGTCGAGGACGACCCCGGAGATGAGCTCATCACGAAAGAAGCCTTGGAGCACAACAAGTTCCAAAATCGGCTGCATGTCGCGCACGACGGGGAAGAGGGCCTGGACTTTCTCTACCGGCGCGGTCAGTTCGAGGGCGCGCCGCGGCCGGATCTGATCCTGCTGGATCTGAACCTGCCGAAGTACGACGGTCGCCAGCTACTGGAAAAGGTGAAGTCCGACGCCGACCTTGCTGGCATCCCGATCGTGGTGCTCACCACCTCCTCGGCAGAGGAAGACATCCTGCGCAGCTACAAGCTGCACGCCAATGCCTACGTCACCAAGCCCGTCGACCTCGACCAATTCATCAACGCGGTGCGCCAGATCGACGAATTCTTCCTTCAGGTCGTCCGCCTTCCGGGTGTGGACGGCTAGGTCTCGGTCAAGCTGGTGGCCTGACTGGCTCCTCGGGGCACACGATGCCGCGGGGTGTCACTTCGTACACCCGGGTGGTTCCGATGTCGAAGAAGATGCCGACCACCTGCACATCACCGGAAGCGATCGCGGGTGCCAGGACCGGGTGGCCGGTCAGCCTTTCCAGCTGGATGACGGCCACGATGCTCAGCTGGTCGACCTCCGGGTAGGCGACGGATTCCGCGGTCCTGCGTGCCGGATGGTGATCCTGGAAGGCGTCGCGACTCTCGTTCGCATATTCGAGCCACTGGCCCATCGGTGTGGTGGCTGGTTCGGAGCTCTGGTCGAGGAGCACCTTCATGGCGGCGCATGACGAATGTCCGCAGATGACAACCGAACGCACGCCGAGTTGGTCGACGGCGAATTCGAGTGCGGCGTCCACCGATCGGTCGCCCCCGCCGGTCGGCACCAGATTGCCGAAGTTGCGCACGGTGTAGAGGTCGCCGGGGCCGCTCGCGGTGATGACGTTGGGGAGGATACGTGAGTCGGCGCAGGTCAGGAATAGCGCATACGGGTCGTGTGAACCCTTGAGCCCGGAAATGTGCTGATGTAACACCGCGGATCCGTTGCGATGGTACTCATCGACGCGATCGAGAATGGAAGCGTCGCCATTGTTTTGGTGATGGGCACGCGCCGACCGCCACGGCACCAGTCCAATCGGGTCCGAGGCGAAGTGACGCTTCGGTGGACTGGCGTGCGCGTTGTGCAGCGTCGCGGGCGTCGTCTCGAGGATGGCCACGACTCCTCCCCGCGCCTGGTAGCCGCGCTGCCAATCCTCGATCGTTTCGGAAACGGAGTCGTCGATGTAGTCCGCGTTGAGGTTCAGGGTTACCTCGGATCCCTGGGGCACCGAGGCGAGCGCTTTGGTCAATCGGGGCAGCAGCAAAAAGCTCAGCGTGCCGTCAATATCGATCCGCCACTGCTTGGACTCCTCGCCGCCAACCGGCTGCACCGAGACGGGGGCGCGCGTCACCCGGATCAGCAGGAAGCCGATCGCGACCGCCAGTCCAATGGCTACACCTTCGAGCAGGTTGAGAAAGACCACTGACAAAATCGTGATGGCGTAGACCGCGAAATTTCCTGTCCGCCAGGCGAGTTTGATGTGAGCCAGCTTGATCAGCTGGGCGCCGATCACAATCAGCAGGCCGGCCAGGGCGGCCTTGGGGATGAGTTCGACGAGTTCGGTGAACAGCGAGGCAAACAGCAGAATCCATACACCGTGCAGCACCGCTGACATCCGGGTGCGCCCGCCGGCGGCCACGTTGACCGAACTGCGCACGATGACACCGGTGATGGGCAGCCCACCCAGCAATCCGGACACCACGTTTGCGGTGCCCTGACCGATGATCTCCTTGTCGAAGTTGGTACGGGGGCCGTCGTGCAGCTTGTCGACACCGACTGCGCACAACAGGGATTCGACGCTGGCGATCAGCGCGATCGTGAGGATGCCGACGACGATGTCGTTGGTCTCGTCGATCCATGGCCTGCCCTTCGGGGTTGCTCCAGAGATATGGGGCAGGTTGAGGGCGTCGAAGAAGTTGCCCGACAAGGAGATTCGATCGGCATCCAGTCCTGCCGCGGTGGCCAGGGCAGTCGCCGCCACGATGGCGACCAGCGGGGCGGGAATCATCCGGACCTTGGCAGGTAGCCGTGACCACAGCAGCAAGATGACGATGACCGTTCCGCCGGTGATCACTTCGTGCAGTTCGTGATGAAGGATGCCATTGGGCAGTGCGACGAGGTTCTGCCATGCCGAACTATGTGACGATCCACCCATCAGAACGTGAACCTGCTGCAACATGATCGTGATACCGATACCCGCCAGCATCGCGTGCACGACCACTGGAGCAATTGCCAACGCGGCGCGGGCCATCCGGCTCAGACCGAACCCGATCTGCAGTGCACCCGCGGCAATGGTCATCAGGCACAACATCGGAAAGCCCAGATCGTCGATCAGCCCGGCGACCACGACCGTAAGACCGGCAGCCGGGCCACTGACCTGAACCGAGGACCCGCCGAGTGCGCCGGCGACGATGCCGCCAACCACGGCAGCGATCAAACCGGCGGCCAGTGGGCCCCGGAGGCGATCGCGATGCCCAGCGAAAGTGGCAGCGCCACAAGGAATACGACAAGCGAGGCGGGAACGTCGTGGCGCAGATTCTGCAGAAACGACCCGGATTTGGCCGTTTCCCCGATATTGCTGCTAGGCGCGTTCATAAGTCGACTCCTCCGGCTTGACGACTCTTTATGACCGGTAGAACGTCGTGTGTCAATGCGAGCGTACGCGGTGCTGGCGCCAAGACAGCTCAAATCAGCGAACGGCAAGACATTGCGCCGCCTGCGGGTAGTTCGTATGAGGAACCTTTCTCCGATTGCCCGATTGCCTCGATATACGGCCACTAACTCATCGACAACTCAAAGAAAGCCAGCTACACCGGCGTTGACAACCGGCTCTTTCATGGGCAATTCAAAGAATGTCCATGCAATAAATCAGGACTCGGCCAGGAACGTGTCGTTGTGCTGGCCGGGAGCCGGCGGCGGATCGGCGGCCGCCGCGTCGAAGCTGGAGTAGCGCGCCGGCGTGCGGATCACCGTGATTTCATCGGCACCACTGCCGACCGTGAGAGCGAGTTCGTTCTCGGTGAACAGCGGGGTGCCGACCACCTGCTTCCAGGTTTAGGCAAGGCAAGCCATCAAGCCACCTTCTTGCAGCAGCCCAACCCATTCGGCGGCGGTCTTGGCGGCCAGCGCCGACTCGAGCTCCTCGGTCAACTCGTGGTAATTCACCGCGCGGGAACGCTGGTCGATGAACCGTTCGTCGTCGCGCATGTCGGGCCGGCCGATGATCTCGCACAGCTTGGCCCAGTGCTTGGGCACGTACGCGCTGATCACCAGGTACCCGTCGGCGGCCTTAAAGGCATCCGATGGCTGGGTGGCAAAGCCAACACCCTTGCGCTTCTTGGTAGTTGGTGCCGCGTCCGGCTTCGGCGTGGGCTGCTCGCTGGGCTTGTTCAGATGAATGGTGAGTTGGCTGGCCTGCAGGCCCACCGCGACGTCGTACATCGCGACGCGCACCACGTCGGCCACGCCGTGGCGCTCGCGGTGCAGCAGCGCGGCCAGCACCGCCTGGGCCAGCACGTGGCCGCTGGCGGCGTCGACGAGCTGGAACGGAATGATCTGCGGCTTGCCGCTCGGTGTGGGCATTCCGGTGGTCATGCCCGACTCGGCGGCAACCATCAGGTCGACGCCCGGCCTGCTGCCTTCCGGACCGTTGCCGCCGTACGCGGACAGGCGCGCGTAGATCAGCTTGGGGTTGCGGACGCGTAACTCGTTGGGGCCCAGTCCCATACGTTCCATTACTCCGGGGCGAAAGCCCTCCAGCACGACGTCTGCGGTGTCGACCAGGCGCAGTATCTGCTGTTTGGCTTCGTCGTCGGTCAGGTCCACCGCCACCGATTTCTTGCCCCGGTTGTGCGGCCAGAACAGCGTAGGCAGCGGTGGTCGCCCGGGCAGCACCGCGACGATGTGCCGGGCCGCCTCGCCACCGGGTGCCTCGACCTTGATGACTTCGGCGCCGAGGTCGGCCATGATCTGTCCAGCCAGCGGCCCGGCGATGTTCTGCGTGAAATCGAGAACCCGGTAACCGTCAAGTGGCTTGGCCGGCTGGCTGTTTGGCATCGTGGAGCCTTCCTTTTACCCTGCCTTGTGCAAAACTGCGGTGCAGTAGTAGTTCTTGGCGAACGCCGCGTCTTCGCCGTCGGGCTGCAGCGGTAATCCGTTGTCCGCCAACAACTGATTCAGCTCAGTGTTTGCCGGCTGCCAGCCAAGGTTGCTTAGGTAGGTGGCCGCATCGTTGCGCTCCCCGGGAAAGCCCAGATCGACGAGTGCGACGTCGAGTCCGTTTTCCCGCCACCGCTGGGTGGCGCCGTCCAGGGCGTTCTGGTTGCAGCCGGTATTGATAAAGATTTCGGCCACCAGCCGGCTGCCGTCGGCGGACAGCGCGGTGATGCTGTCCAGTAGGCGGTCTTGGGCCTCGGGCGGCAAGAAGCCGAGTAGGCCTTCGGCGGCCCAGGCGGCAGGTTGGTCGGTGTCGAACCCGGCTTGCTTGAGCGCCGTCGGCCAATCGTCGCGCAGGTCGACCGCGACGGCCCGGATCTGCGCGGTGGGCTTGGCGCCGAGCGCTTCGATCGTCGCGGTCTTGAACTCGATGACTTCGGGCTGGTCGATCTCGAACACCGTGGTCCCCGGCGCCCACGGGAGTCGATAGCCGCGTGCGTCCAGGCCGGCGGCCAGGATGACGACCTGGCGAATGCCCGCGGTCGCGGTGTCGGCGAAGAACGCGTCGATATAGCGAGTGCGCGCCGCCAGCAGGTCGGTCATGCGTTGCATGCCCCACGGCGCTTCGGGTTCGTCGACGTCGGCCGCGCTGATTTCGCCGTTGGCCCACCGGGTGAAGAAGTCGACGCCCACGGCGCGGACCAGTGGCTCGGCGAACGGGTCGTCGATCAGCTTGTCCTTGGTGGCGCGGGCTCGTCCGGCGGCCACCATCGTGGCGGTGGCTCCGACGCTGGTGGCCAGGTCCCAGGTGTCGTTCTCGCTGCGTGCCATGGTTAGACAGAATAACGATACGGTCTTGACCGGTCTTAGCCGCCCATGCGCCAGGGGATCCTGAACCGGCTCAACGTGATTCGGAATGCCGCCGGGCGAACCAGGTGATCATCCTACCGACGACGATTAGCAGTAGCACGAATACGATCAGCAGGAACGCCGCGTCGTAGGACAGGTCACGAGCCGCCTTTGACGGCAGGTTGTAGAACGTCCAGATCGGGTAGGTCAGATAGCCGACCGGTGAGTCGGTGAGCTTTCCGGTCGGCGCGGAATTCGACCAGCCGGCCGTGTACAGCATCGGCGCCGTCTCGCCGACCGCCAGCGCGAGTGCTACCAGCAGACCGGTGACGATTCCGGGGATTGCCGACTTGAGCACGATCTTGCGCAGCGTCCAACCGAGCGGCAACCCGAGCGCTTCGGCTCCCTCGCGGTAGGACGTCGGCACCTGAGATAGTGCGGATTCGGTGGCTTTGGCGATGTAGGGAATGCTCATCGCCGACAGCGTCAGCACCCCGGCCGCCAGGGAAAATCCCCAGTGGAACGTCACCACGAGCGCTAGATAGCCGACGTAGCCAAGCACGATGGACGGGACGCCGGACAGCATCTCGTAGGCGCCGCGCAGAATCGATCGCGTTCTGCCGCGGGCGAATTCAGACAGATAGATCCCGGTCAACACGCTGACCGAGCCGCCGACCAGCATCACGCCGACACCGACCACCACGGTGCCGATGATCGCGTTGCGCAGGCCGCCGCCGTTGCCGCGGGTGTTCGTCACCAGCACCCGCCAGTGGAATACCGGCAAGGCACGGCCGACGACTTCGATCAGCATCCACAGCGTGGGCACGACGACCACCGCCAAACAGCACACGCACGCGATCCAGAACAGCGCGTTGGCGACCTTGCGCCTGGTTGCGCTCACCTCACACCCCCCGTCCCACGGGTAGCGCGGTACCCGACACCCTGCGCACCAGTGAGCGAGCCGCCACGTTTGTCAGCAGGGTGATCACCATCAGCACCAGGGAGGCCTCGGCGAGGGTCTTCACCGCGAAGTCCGTGAAGTCGGTCATCGCCGAATCCAGTTGTGATACAACGGTTGCGGCGATGGTTGTCATCGTCGAATAGATGCTGGTGGGCATCGCGCCCAACACCGCACCCGACACCATGGCCACGGCCATCGTCTCTCCCAGCGCGCGGCCCAGGCCTAGCACCACGGCGCCGACGATGCCACTGGACACCCACGGCAGCGTGACCCGGCGCGCGCACTCCCAATCGGTCATGCCCAGGGCGACGGCACCCTCGCGCGGCAGCACCGGTACCTGTCGGATCAGATCCCGGGTGGTGCTGGCGATGATGGGAATGACCATCACCGCCAGCACCAGGCCGGACACCAACAGGCCCTCGCCGTTACCGGTATTTCCGCGGAAGTAGTCGAGCACCGGCACGTCGGGCGCGTTGCGGGCGATCGCCGGGGCGACGTGGTGGGCAATGAACGGCCCGAATGTCATTGCGCCCCAAAGGCCGACGATGACGCTGGGAATTCCGGCGAGCAGTTCGAGCACCATTCCGATGGCCGACGCGAGATGCCTGGGTAACCGCTCGACGATCACCAGCGCCGCGCCGATGGAGACCGGCACGGCGATGACCAAGGCGACCGCCGAGCTCGCCAGGGTCCCGACGATCAGCGGCAGCGCGCCGTAGTAGGCGCCGGCGGGATGCGCGACACCGTGCGTGACGACGGCGTCGCTATACGTGTTGCCCGGATTCCAATCGGTTGCGGTGAAAAAATGCCAACCGTTGACCCTGATCGCGGGCAGCGCCTCGAGGAGCAGTGTCGCCAGCACGAAGGCGAGCAGCAGCAGCGGTATCACCGCACCCGCCGCACCGAGCGAACGAACCGCGAGACCCGCGCGGCTCACGCCGCGAATCCGGTCCAGCGCGCGCCGCACGTCTACTGGGCGCTGATCTTGGCGATCAGGGCGTCCGACAACTTCACCACCGGGGCCGGCAGTGGCTGGAAGTGAACCTTGTCTAGGAAGGAGGCGCCGTTGCCATCGGTGATCGCCCAGTGCAGGAAGGCTTGCAGGGTCTGGGCGGTGGCCGCGTCCTTCTGGCCGCTGTTGACGATGGCGTACTCGTAATTGACGATCGGGTACCCGTCGGCGGCCGGCCCGTTGATCAGCGAGATTGCCTGGTTCGCCGGTGTTGTCGACGCGAAGCCGGCGGCCGCGGCTTGGATGCTCTGCGCGTCGGGCATCAGATACTTACCGGAGGCGTTGGCCAGTTGCGCCTCGCCGAGACCCTTTTGCTGGGCCTGGTCGAGGAAGCTGATGCCGATATAGGCCACGCAGCCGGGGGTGTCCGCACAGCCCGTCACCATGCCGCCGTTACCGTTTTCACCGAGCGCGCCCGGCACGGCCGGGAAGTCGACGGTGGTGCCGAAGGCAGGTGATTTGCCCCAGCCGTCGGGGTCTTGCTTGGACAGGTACTGGGTGAACAAGAAGGTGTCACCGGAACCGTCGGATCGGTGCAGCGGAACGACGGGGGTGGCGGGCAGATTCACCCCTGGGTTGAGGCCGGCGATCTGTGGGTCGTTCCACGTCTTGACGGAGCCGTTGTACATGCCGGCCAGCACCTTGCCGTTGAGCTTGATGTGTTCGGTGACGCCGGGGAGGTTGTAGTTGATCTGCTGGGCCGAGATGGCCAACGCGATGTTCATCAGCCCCTTGTGCTGGGCCATGTCCCCCTCGGACAGGTAGGCATCGGAGGCGCCGATGTTGACCGCCCCCGCGGCGGACTGGGAGATCCCGGTTCCCGAACCGGTGCCCTGCGTGGTGATCGTGACGTTCGAGTACTTGTCGTGATAGGCGGGGCCCCACAGGTTGAACAACGGATACAACAGCGTGCTACCGGTTTCCGACAGTGTCACCGGCGATGTCGCCGGTGTCGTGGCGACCGGGCCCGCGCTGGCGCCGGGGGTCGACGAACCAGACGAGCTAGTCGACGAGTTCGAACCGCAGGCAGCGGCGGCCAGCACCAGTGGCGCGGTGGCCGCCAGGGCCAATAATTTCTTCAAACGAATTTTCACGGTCTCACCTTTTCCTTCGCGTTACTCACGGTGTGGCCCCGACGAGGACGACACCTGGCTGTTCACCCGCTGATATTGGCGATCTGGGCGACCGACATCTGCACCACCGAATCCGGCAGGGGCTGGAAGTGCATGTTGTCCAGGAATGTGGGGGCACTGCCCTCGGTCACCGCCCAGCGCAGAAACGCCCGCAGCGTCTGGGCGGTGGCGCCGTCGGTCTGGGTGCTGTTGACGATGGCGTACTCGTAGTTGATGATCGGGTACCCGTCCGTGGCCGGCCCGTTGACCAGCGAGATCGCCTGGTTCGCCGGTGTCGTCGACGCGAAGTCGGTGGCCGCGGCCCGGATGGTCTTGGCCTTGGGCAGCAGGTACTGGCCGGAGGCGTTGCCCAGCTTGGCCTCGCCGAGGCCCTGCTGGTCGGCGGCGTCGAGCGAGCCGACGCTGGTGTAGGCGACACAGCCGGGGTTCGCCGCGCAGCCGGTCACCATGGCGCCATCGCCATTCTCGCCGAGCGCGCCGGGCACCGCCGGGAAGTCGACCGTGGTGCCGAAACCGGGCGAGCGGCCCCAGCCGTCGGGGTCCTGCTTGGACAGGTACTGGGTGAACTGAAACGTGCTGCCCGACCCGTCGGAGCGGTGCAGCGGAACCACCGGGGTGTCCGGTAGTTGCAAGCCGGGATTGATGGCGGCGATCTGCGGGTCGTGCCAGGTCTTGATCGTGCCCCGATACATGGCGGCCAGCACCTTGCCGTTGAGCCGCAGGTGTTGGTGCACGCCGGGGAGGTTGTAGTTGACCTGCTGCGCGGAAATGGCCAGCGCGATGTTCATTAGCCCCCGGTGTGCGGCCATGTCGCCCGCGGACAGGTAGGCATCGGAGGCGCCGATGTTCACCGCTCCGGTTGCGGCCTGGGAGATTCCGGCCCCCGAACCACTGCCCTGGGTGGTGACGGTGACATTCGGGAACTTCTGGTGATACGCCGGACCCCACTCGCTGAACAGCGGGTAGAGCAGCGTGCTGCCGGTCTCGGAAAGTTCGACCTGGGACGGCGCAGGGGCGACACTGCCTGCGGTCGACGCTGGATTCGGCGAACCGCAGGCCGCGGCCACCAGGGCCAGCGGTGCCGCGGCTATCAGGGCCAGCAGCATCGCCGAGCGGGACTTGGTGTCCTCGCTTGGCGGTGCCCCCTTCATCCGGCGGGCCGTCCTTGCGCCCCTAGCCGTCGGTCGCCCCTACCTTGTCAGTCCCGGCCGCCATCGAGGAGTCGTTGGCGGGGCGAAACGGGGCGAAGTAGCGGACGGTTTCTTCGTGCTGAGGCGCGAGGAACAGCTGCTCGGTGGGCCCCTCCTCGACGAGCCTGCCCTCGAAGAAGAAGGCGGTCCGGTCGCTGGTGCGGGCGGCCTGGGCGAGATCGTGGGTCACCATGATCACGGTCAGCCGGTCGGCGAGCGATCGAATGAGTTCCTCGACCTTTTCGGTCGTGGTCGGGTCCAGCGAGGACGTGGGCTCGTCGAGCAGCAGCACCTGCGGGTCGACCGCGAGCGCACGGGCCAGGCACAGCAACTGCTGCTGGCCACCGGAGAGCCGGAACGGCGAATCACCCAGCCGATCCTTGACTGCGTCCCAGAGGCCGACCTCGGTGAGGCGAGCCTCGGCGACGCTTTTGAACTCCTTGCGCGGCGCCATCTTGTGGGCACGCACGCCCGCGACCACGTTGTCGATGATCGACATCGGGAACGGGTTGGGACGCTGGAACAGCATGCCGACACTGCGGCGGAGTTCCATCAAATCGCGGTATTTGAATACGCTGCGACCGCCCAACAGCACCTCGCCGGCGTGCCGGAAACCGGACACTTTGTCGTTCATCCGATTCAGGGTCCGCAGGAAGGTCGTCTTACCAGAACCGGTCGGTCCCAGCAGCGACGTGACGGCGTGCGCCGGAAAGTCGAGGCTCACCCTCTCGAGAACGGTTTTGGCGCCGAAGCCTAAGGTCAGGTCCACGGCTGCCATCGCGGAACCGGCGCAACCGGTGCCGGCGTTGAGTTGCTGGTGGCCGATCACGGCACGATGCTACTGCCGCATTCTGTGCTGTCTGTGAGGAAAATCGCTCCCAGTCTCAGCCGGCTCCAAGGCATTGTTAATCAGCCGCCCATCTCCGCGCGGTTTTGTATATTCACGATTAGTTAATGTGCACGTCGTCGACGCTCTCGCGTTGAGCGCGCGCGTGGCCCGACTGAACTGAGGTGCTTCTTGAGGTTGACCCGAGCTGGCGCGGCACTGACCCTGCTGGCCGCCAGCGGGCTGGTGCTATCGGGGTGCGGCGGCCACGACAACAACTCGGCTCCGTCGAGTGCCAAGGCGGCGCCGGTGAACTGCGGCGGCAAGAAGGTGCTGCACGCCAGCGGTTCAACCGCGCAAGAGAACGCCATGGAGCAGTTCGTCTACGCATACGTTCGCGCGTGCCAGGGCTACACGCTGGACTACAACGCGAATGGGTCCGGTAGCGGGGTCGAGGAGTTTTCGAACAACGTCACCGACCTGGCCGGCTCCGACGTTCCGTTGGACCCATCGACGGGTCAGCCAGACCGGGCGGCGGCCCGGTGCGGTTCCCCGGCCTGGGACCTGCCGACGGTCTTCGGTCCGATCGCCGTCACCTACAACGTCAACGGCATCGACTCGTTGAACCTCGATGGGCCCACCGCGGCGAAGATCTTCAACGGCACCATCACCAGGTGGGATGACCCGGCGATCAAGGCGATCAACGGCGGCGCCGCCTTCCCGTCGACGCCCATCCATGTCGTGTTCCGCAGCGACAAATCTGGGACAACGGCCAACTTCCAGAAGTACCTCGACGGCGCGAGCAACGGCGCCTGGGGCAAGGGGACCGACGAGAAGTTCAGCGGCGGCGTCGGAGACGGCGCCAGCGGCAACAACGGCACGTCGGCGTTGCTGCAGAACACCGACGGGTCGATCACCTACAACGAGTGGTCATTCGCGGTGGGCAAGCAGCTGCACATGGCTCAGATCATCACGTCGGCGGATCCGACCCCGGTGTCGATCACTGCGGACTCGGTCGGCAAGACCATTGCAGGCGCCAGAGTCCAGGGGCAAGGCAACGACCTGGTCCTGGACACGTCGTCGTTCTACAAGCCGACCCAGGCCGGCGCGTATCCGATAGTGCTGGCGACCTACGAGATCGTCTGCTCGAAGTACCCGGATGCCGCGACTGGGACGGCGGTGAAGGCGTTTATGCAGGCCGCAATCGGCCCGGGCCAAGATGGGCTGGTGCAGTACGGATCGATTCCGCTACCCGGCTCGTTCCAGGCAAAGCTGGCGGCGGCCGTAGATGCAATCGCGTGAGCAGGCGAAAGGAGTGCCGACGGTGAGCGGCCCAACTTCGTGGGTGGGGTCCCAGTTCGGACCGTATCGCCTGCTGCGGCTGCTGGGCCGCGGCGGGATGGGCGAGGTCTACGAGGCCGAAGACACCCGCAAGCACCGGGTGGTGGCGTTGAAGCTGATCTCCAATCAGTACTCCGGCGACCCGCTCTTTCGCGCGCGGATGCAACGCGAGGCCGATGCCGCGGGTCGGCTGACCGAGCCGCACGTGGTGCCGATCCACGACTACGGCGAGATCGACGGCCGCCTGTATCTGGACATGCGCCTGATCGAGGGCAGCGACCTGGCCACCCTGTTGAAGCGCTACGGGCCCCTGTCCCCGCCGCGGGCGGTGGCCATCGTGAGTCAGATCGCGGCCGCGCTGGACGCCGCGCACGCCGGCGGCGTGACGCACCGCGATGTCAAGCCGGAAAACATCCTGATCGCCAACAACGACTTCGCCTATCTGGTGGACTTCGGGATCGCCCGCGCCGCAAGCGATCCCGGCCTTACCGCGACCGGGACGGCGATCGGGACATACAAGTACATGGCCCCGGAGCGGTTCACCAGCGATGAGGTCACCTACCGCGCCGACATCTACTCCCTGGCTTGCGTTTTGGGTGAGTGCCTGACGGGGGTGCCGCCGTATCAGTCCGACAGCGTCGAACGGTTGATCGCCTCACACCTGCTCGAGCCCGTACCTCGGCCCAGCCAGCAGCTACCCGGGCGGGTGCCGGTGTCGTTGGATCAGGTGATTGCCCGCGGCATGGCCAAGAACCCCCAGGAGCGCTATCGCAGCGCCGGAGATCTGGCCGCCGATGCCCACAACGCTTTGACCGCGTCCGACCAGCACCAGGCCTTCGCGATTTTGGAGCACGGCAAGCACGCCTCCGGGGCAAGCGATTACGCCGAGACGATGGCGCGTCCGATGATCGCCGACGGCGGCGGTGCCGGCGGGCGTCGCCAACCCGAGCCGTGGTCGTCCGTCGGCCCCGCGGTCCAGCCGCCGTACTAGCAGTCGCCCGCCGCGCCCCCGGCGGACCACTGGCGCGCCGGGAGCGCGGCCAACCGAAAGCGCAAGCTGTTGATCATCGCCGCCGTCGTCGCGGCCGTGTTGGTGGCCGCGGCTGTCATCGCCACCGTCGAACTACGCGGATCCCACAGCTCGCCGTCGACGGAGGCGTCCGGGCAGACCACCTTGCCGTTTGCCGGTATCGATTTCCGGCTCTCGCCGGGCGGGGTCGCGGTTGACCAGGCCGGCAACGTGTACGTCACCAGTGAGGGCATGTACGGGCGGGTGGTGGAGTTGCCGGCGGGGTCGAGTACTTCGACGGTGCTGCCGTTCAACGGCCTTTACCAGCCGCAGGGGCTGGCGGTGGACGATACCGGCACGGTGTACGTCGCTGACTTCAACAACCGGGTGGTGAAGCTGACAGCCGGGTCGGACAACCAGGTGGTGCTGCCGTTCACCGGCCTCAACTATCCCGAAGGGGTGGCGGTGGACCCGCAGGGCGGTGTGTACGTCGTAGACCGGGGCAACAGCAGGGTGCTGAAGTTGGCGGCCGGGTCCAACGCCCAGACCGTGCTGCCGTTCACCGATCTCAAGAACCCGGATGGGGTGGCGGTCGACACCTCGGGCAACGTCTACGTCACCGACACCGACAACAGCAGGGTGGTGAAGCTGGCGGCCGGGTCGAATGCCCAGACTGTGCTGCCGTTCACCGGCGTCAGCGTGCCCTGGGGTGTCGCGGTGAACAACGCCGGCGACGTGTTCGTTACCGAGCACGACAGCAATCAGGTGATGAAGTTGGCGGCCGGGTCGAATATCCCGACGGTGCTGCCGTTCACCGGACTCAACACCCCGCTGGGGGTGGCGGTCGACAAGACCGGGAACGTCTACGTCGCCGATCGCGGCAATGACCGGGCCGTCAAACTGGTGCCCTGAGTCGCTCAGGCGAGGATGTCATCGTGCGCGACCCGGTCGCTCTCAGTCCAGCCGGTAGCGGATTAGCCGCGAGCTGTTGGCCACCACCGCAACCGACGACGCGTTGTGCAGGATCGCGGCCAGCACGGGGGACAGGGCCCCGCCCGCGCCGATGATCAGCCCGGCGGCGTTGACGGCGATCGACATGCCGTAGTTCTCCCGGATCACCTCCACCGCCCGGGCGCCCAGGTCGCGGACGTCGAGCAGGCGATGCAGGTCGTCGTTGGCCAGTGCCACGTCGGCGGTTTCGACGGCGACGTCGGTACCGGCCAACCCCATCGCGATCCCGATGTCGGCGGCCGCCAGTGCCGGGGCGTCGTTGATGCCGTCGCCGACCATGCCGACGATGTAGCCCTCACCCTGCAGCTCGCGCACCACCTCGAGCTTGTCCTCAGGCATCACCTCGGCGCGCCACTCGTCGATCCCCAGCTCGTCGGCAACCACCTGGGCGATGTCCGGATGGTCGCCGGTCAGCATCACGATGCGACGAATCCCGTTGGCGCGCAACTTCGTCAACACCTCAGTGGCCTCGGGCCGAACCTCGTCGCGCAGACTGATCAGCCCCACCAGCTTGCCGTCCACCGCCAGTAGCAGCGGGGTCTCTGCCTGGCGTCGCAGCTTCTCGACCCACTCCGTCGCCTTCTTCGACACCCTGACCTTTTCGGCCTTCAGCAGCGACGGGCTGCCCAGCAGCAGGGTGCGCCCGTCCGCCCAGGTCCGCATGCCCAGGCCCACCAGCACCTCACACTCCTCGTGCGGCGGAATACTGATGTGGCGTTCCTCGGTGGACCGGATCACTGCTTCGGCCAGCGGATGCCGGGAGTGAATCTCCGAGCTGGCCGCATACGCCAGCACCTGCTCGGGCTGCCAATCCTTATGCATGGCAACGATATTCGTGACCACCGGCCGTCCAACCGTGAGTGTGCCGGTCTTGTCGAACACGATCGCGTCGACCCGGCCCGCCTGCTCGAGGTGGGAGCCGCCCTTGATCAGGATGCCGCGGCGCGCGCCGTTGCCGATCGCGGCGCTGATCGCGGTCGGGGTGGCCAAACCCACTGCGCAAGGGCAGGCGATCAGCAGCATGGTCATCGCACGCCGGACGTCGCCGGTGACAGCCAGCGTGAGCGCCGAAACGATGAACGACGTGGGAACGAAACGGCGAGAGAAGTTTTCGCCGACCGTCTGGATAGGCGCCCGGTCGTGCTGAGCCTCCTCGACGCGGGTGATGATGCGGCCGATGGTGGTCTGGTTGCCGACAGCCTCGGCGCGCACCACGACGCGTCCGCGCACCACGACCGAACCGGCATGCACGTGGGTGCCCATGCCGACGCTGACCGGCAGGTTTTCACCGGTGATCGCGGACTGATTGACGACGGCCTCGCCGTCGACGACTTCGCCGTCCACCGGGATGGCGACGTGGTCGTGCACCACCACCTCGTCACCGATCTCGACGCTGTCGATCGGCACCTGGATTTCCGTCCAGGGGCTAGGGCTCCCAGCAGGCGCGGTGAGCCGGATCCACGCCGTGTCCTGGCTGCCGCGCAGCAGCTCCGAGATGGCCCGCCGGGTCCGTCGCAACGTCAGATCTTGTAGATACTCACCGATGTTGAGCAGCCACAGCACGGTGAGCGCAACCACATTCTCGCGCAGTATCAAGCTCGCCACCGTCGCGGCCGAGACCAGCGCGTCGGTGCCGGCCTTGCCGGACCGCAGCGAACTCAAGGCGCCGCGCAGGAACGGGTATCCGGTGAAGATCGTTACGCCGGTGGCAACCATTCGGCCGCTCGGGCCCAGCAGTGGTGGTCGGCCGAACACGTAACGGCGCACGCCGAGCAGGCTCAGGGCAACCCCGCCGATGACCATGCGCAGCACCTCGGAGTTGCGGATCTCCGACGAATGTGGCGCACGCACCGGAATCAGTTCTGCGGCAACGTATTCAGCACCGTTGATTGCCGCCATTACCTCGGAGCGTTCACAGCGGCGCGGTGAATACCAAACGACAACCGATCCGGTACGCGGGTAGGCGTGCACGGCGCGCACGCCGGTCTGCTTGGCCACGGCCTCCTCGACCGCGACGGCGCGGCGAGAGTCAGAGCGCACCCAGGGGACCGCGACCCGCATGCGGCCGGCTGCATCCGAAAGTACTTCCAGGGCAGGGTCTTCGGCAGGCGCGATGTCTTCAACGATCGCGAGGCTCATGTTCGGGCGATCAGTGCTCGTGATCGTGGGCGTCGCCGACGGTTGGGGTGGGCGCCTCCTCGCCGATGCGCTCGCGGGCCTCGGCCATCACGTCGGCGATTTTGAGTCGCGCCGACTCCGCGGCCGTCTCGGCCTTGCGTGTCCCGCTCAATCCGAGCTCCGCGGTCACCACCGCGGTCTGATGCAGCGGCGCCTTTGCCGCGGCTTTGCGGACTACCTCGTAGGCCGTCACGCCGACCAGGCCGGTGAATACCGTGCCCGCCGCCTTTACCAATAACCCGTACGCCGCCATTGCTTAAACCTTTCTCCCCGTTCGCCGTAGCGTCAACCAAGTACGTTAATGGCAATCATTATCAGTAGGCTATCTAGCGGCTACCGAAGCGAGCCAGGTGACCTGCTTGCTGTCGCCGTGTTCAGCCCATGATTGTTCGAGGTTAACATCGAAGTATTGCTATATCAATATGTATTTTCAGAGGACGCGGGAGACCTTCTCGGTCTCGACTCGGCGCTGCAGCGCCGCCGGATCCGGATTCGCCACCTGCACCAGCGACGCACCGACGGCCATGATTGCCAGCAGGCCGTCGACCAACTCGGCGGGGCCGGGCCACGAGGCGCTGGAAAGCACGCGATCTTTGGACGTCAAACCCTGCGCCGCCGCCGAGTTTGCACAGTCGGTCAGGATCTCGTCGACGGAGCGGCCGGCCAGCGCCGCACCGGGGTGGCGTTCGGGGACTATCTGGTCTGCGTGCACCCGCACCGCGGTGGCGTAGTCGGTGACGCCGATCGGCAGGTCGGGTGCCGGGCGGCCGAACGGATCCAACGACAACACCGCGACCTCGCCACCGGGCTCGACGATCGCGTCGGCCTCGTCCATCCGTTCGGCGGTGCACAGCGCGAGGTCGGCCGGTCCGGCCTCGTCCAGTACGGCTTGCGCGCCGATCCACCACACCCCGAACAAGACCGCGGCGGTCTGCCAGTGCGCCGGCAGCAGAATCGCCACCCGGCTGGTCGGACCCGCACCCAGTTCGTCGCGTAATAGATTGCCGGTCTTGGCAGCCCAATTGGCCAGCGTCACCGCGGACAATTCGATCCGCTCGCCGGTGGCGTCGTCGTAGTAGGTAATGCGCGGACCGACCGGGTCGGCCCGCAACATCGGATCGAGGATCGCTGCACTCACGGTGGTCAGTTGATGCACTCCGGCTTGTCGCTGCCAGCCGTCAGGATCGGCGAGGGCGCAGGAACATTCGGATCGGTGGCCGACTGGTTGGTCACCCGGGCCGGTGCCACGGTGGTGCCGGACAGGCCGGAGCCCGGCCCGGTGTAGTCGTTGGCCAGCACCACCCGGACCGCTCCCGGTGCCAGCGACGCGTCGGAGACGACAGGCAACCCGCCCAGTTCCTTGGACACTTCCTGTGCGCCGACATCGTCGGGTTTATTGGCGCGAATCTGGCTGGCTTTGACATGACTGCCGTCGTTGTTGCCGACGGTCCCGGCGGTAAATCCTTTGGAGCTCAACACGTCTGACACTGCGGCGGCCAATCCGTTGATGTCAGTGTCGTTGACGACGGTGGCGGTGGTCTTGGCGGGGGTGTAGGCCAATTGCTCGGTCTTGCCCTGATCCTGGTCGTGCAGCAGGCCGGCGACCCAGTCCTGCACCTGATGCGGGTCCACCCGGACCACGCTTTGCATGCCGTCGTCGCTCCAGCCGGCTCCATCGAGCACCGGGACGGTGGCAAACGCGACGTTGCCGCCGGCCAGCTTTTGCAGCTGCTGGACGAAATCCATGACGTCCCAACCCTGGGAAATCACCACCGAACGCTGCACGGCGGACTCCAGCCGCTTGAGCGTGCCGGGGCTGGACAGCGTCTGGCCGGAGATCACCCGGTGGGCCAGTGAGGCCATCACTACTTGCTGGCGCACTACCCGGTCCAGGTCGCCGCGCGGCAGGTCGTGGCGCTGGCGCACAAAGCTGAGCGCGTCCGAGCCGTCCAGTTTCTGCGGGCCGGCTGGGAAGTCGGCGCCCGAAAGCGGTTCGTACACAGCGTCTTTGAGGCACACATTGACGCCGCCGAGCGCATCGGTGATCAGCGCGAAACCGAGCAGCCCAATTTCGGCGTAGTGGTCGACGGTGACGCCGGTGAGGTCGGCGACGGTCTTGATCAAGGCCTCGCGACCGGCTTCGGTTCCCTGGACGGCGGCGTCCTCGGCCGAATCACCGGCCTTGACCAGGTTGGCTCGCTTGGCCTCGCGGGTTTGTCCGTACACGCCGTTGATCTTCGTCTTGCCCAGGCCGGGGGCTGTGACATACGAGTCGCGCGGAATCGAGATCGCGGTGGCCGACTTCCCGTTGTTCGGGATCCGGACCAGGATGATGGTGTCGGTATTGGTGGCTTCTTCGTCACCGGCCTTCAGCGTGGCCAGTTCCTCGGGTGTCAACGCATTGCCATGGGCGTCCGTGCGACTGTCCAGCCCGACCAGCAGGATGTCGATCGCGCCGTCGTCGCCGCCCTTGCCCAGCGATGGCGCGGACATGTGGAAGATGCCGTCTTCAAATGCTCGGACGTTGTTCCAGGCCACGCCGGTGCCGAGCACGACGGCGACAGCTAGCACAGTGGCAACAACACGAACCACACGTTGCACAGGCATCACATTAGGTTACTTGCGGAACAGCTGCTTCTCGGGTAGCCAGCAGCGGCGTGGCCCGAGCTTTCCGGGACATGCCAGACTCGAACCATGTCAGCCAGGATCGTCGTCACCGGAGCCGGTGGGCAGTTGGGCGGCTGTCTGGCGGCACAGGCCGTTGACCAGCGGCGCAGTGTCCTCGCGTTGACGTCCGCGCAGTGGGACATCACCGACCCGGCCGCCGCCGAGGCGATTGTGACAAGCGGCGATGTCGTTATTAACTGCGCCGCGTACACCAATGTCGACGGTGCCGAGAGCGATCAAGCAAGGGCATACGCGGTCAATGAAGCGGCGCCGGAACACATTGCGCGGGCATGCGCGCGGACTGGCGCCAGGCTGATCCACGTCTCGACGGACTTCGTCTTCGCCGGCGATTTCGGCGGTGGGGATCCCCGCCCCTACGAACCCAGCGACGAGACCTCGCCGCGTGGTGTTTACGCGTGCAGCAAGCGGGCCGGCGAGGTGGCCGTCCTGGCGGCGCTGCCCGAAGCCGTCGTGGTCCGCACCGCCTGGGTCTACACCGGCGGCACCGGCAGCGACTTCGTCGCGATCATGCGCAAGCTCGCGGCCGGTGACGGCCCGATCAAGGTCGTCGACGACCAGATCGGCTCGCCGACCTACGTCGCCGACTTGGCCGTCGCCCTGCTACAGGTGGCCGACCTCGTTGTTGGAGGTCTCTCCGGCCGCATCCTGCACGCCGCCAACGAGGGCGTCGTCTCCCGATTCGAGTTGGCCCGCGCGATCTTCGAGGAGTGTGGCGCCGACCCCGACCGGGTGAACCCGGTGAGCACCGACGAATTTCCCCGCCCCGCGCCCCGGCCGACCTACTCCGCGCTGGCGAGCCAGCAGTCGGCCGCGGCGGGCATGGCGCCGCTAAGGCCCTGGCGCCCTGCACTTGTCGCCGCGCTGGCCGTGTCGGGGGGCCCAGTCCCAGCCGAACGACCGATAATCTCTACGCGTGACTGACGTCCTGCCGGTCGTGACGGTGACCTATTCGCCGGGCCACCACCTCGAACGTTTTCTGGCTTCGCTGTCGCTGGCGACCGAGCGCCCGGTCAGCGTTCTGATGGCCGACAACGGTTCCACCGACGGCACCCCAGAGGCGGCAGTGGAGCGCTACCCGAACGTGCGGTTGTTCAACATCGGGGCCAACCTCGGGTACGGAACCGCGGTCAACCGCGCAATCGAGCACCTTTGCGAGCGCGGGGAGGTCGACGACTGGGTGCTGGTGGCCAACCCGGATGTGCAGTGGGGCCCGAACAGCATCGACGCGCTCCTGGAGGCGGCCACCCGCTGGCCGCAGGCCGGCGCGCTGGGCCCGCTGATCCACGACCCCGACGGATCGGTGTATCCGTCGGCACGCCACCTGCCCAGCCTGATCCGAGGCGGCATGCACGCGGTGCTCGGGCCGTTCTGGAAACGCAATCCCTGGACCGCGGCGTACCGCCAGGAGCGGCTTGAGCCCAGCGAGCGGCCGGTGGGCTGGCTATCGGGCTCATGTCTGCTGCTGCGCCGCTCGGCGTTCGGTCAGATCGGCGGATTCGACGAGCGCTACTTCATGTATATGGAAGACGTCGACCTCGGCGACCGGCTCGGCAAAGCCGGCTGGCTCAACGTCTACGTGCCGTCGGCAGAAGTGCTGCACCACAAGGGCCACTCCACCGGGCGCGATCCGGCAGGCCATCTGGCCGCGCACCACCGGAGCACCTATATCTTCCTGGCCGACCGGCATTCCGGATGGTGGCTGGCTCCGCTGCGCTGGACGCTGCGGGCATCGCTGGCGCTGCGGTCGGCTCTGATGGTGCGCAACTCGCGCCGGGAGCGAACCGAGAAGCTGGCAGAAGGGCGGCACTGAATTGGCGACTCTTCCAGTGGATGCGGTGATCCTGGTCGGCGGTAAAGGCACTCGGCTGCGGCCGCTGACGCTGTCGGCGCCCAAGCCGATGCTGCCGACGGCCGGGGTGCCGTTTCTGACGCATATGTTGTCGCGGGTCGCCGCTGCGGGCGTCGACCACGTGATCCTGAGCACCTCATACAAGGCCGGGGTGTTCGAAGCGGAGTTCGGTGACGGGTCCGCGCTTGGTCTTGCGATCGACTACGTCACCGAATCCGAACCGCTCGGGACCGGCGGCGGCATCGCCAACATCGCCGACAAGCTGCGCCATGACACCGCGTTGGTGTTCAACGGTGACGTGCTCTCGGGTGCTGACCTCGGTCAGCTGGTTCAGGCGCACCGGGCCAACCAAGCCGACGTCACGCTGCACCTGGTTCGGGTTGGCGATCCGCGCGCGTTCGGTTGCGTGCCGACCGACGAGAACAACCGGGTGATGGCTTTTCTGGAGAAGACCGAGGATCCGCCGACCGATCAGATCAACGCCGGTACCTACGTCTTCGAGCGCGAGATCATCGACCGGATTCCGCGGGGCCGGCCGGTGTCGGTCGAGCGCGAGGTGTTCCCGTCGCTGCTGTCGGACCCCGACGTCAAGTTCTGCGGCTACGTCGACGCCGCCTATTGGCGCGACATGGGCACCCCGGACGACTTTGTCCGCGGATCGTCGGACCTGGTGCGCGGCATCGTCACGTCCCCGGCGCTGCAGGGACATCGGGGCGAGCAGCTGGTGCACGACGGCGCGGCGGTGTCGCCTGGTGCGGTGGTGATCGGCGGCACGGTCGTCGGGCGCGGCGCCGAGATCGGTCCCGGGGTGCGGCTGGACGGCGCGGTGATTTTCGAGGGCGCCAAGATCGAGGCCGGCAGCGTGATCGAACGCTCGATCATCGGCTTCGGGGCCCGCATCGGGCCGCGCGCCCTGATCCGCGACGGTGTGATCGGCGATGGCGCCGATATCGGTGCCCGGTGTGAGCTGCTGCGCGGCGCCCGGGTGTGGCCCGGCGTCTCCATTCCCGACGGTGGGATCCGCTACTCGTCGGATGTGTGACCCTCTTTTCGCCGAACGTGACGCTGCAGTCACGTTGGGCGCCGAACGTGACGCTGCGGTCACGTTGGGCGGGTCAGGAAGACGTCGCCCGCGAAACCAGGTGGGCGAGCGCGTAATCGGTCCCGGGCGGCAACGCGTCGGCTGGCCACCAGCGCAAGTCCTCGGATTCGTCGCTGATCGCGATCTGCGCGCCCGCCGGCGCGTGCGCCACGAATTGCAGGTCGAGATGGCGGGTCGGGACGCCCAGCGAGCAGGTGAGCGGATGGACGTGAATCGCGGCCAGATCCGGTGCGATGCGCAGATCGGCGATACCGGATTCCTCGACGGCCTCGCGCAGCGCCGCGGCCACGATGTCTGAGTCGTCATCGTCACAATGGCCGCCGAGCTGCACCCAGCGGCGCAGCCGGCGATGCAGCGTCAGCAGCACCCGGGTACCGGTGTGATCGAGCACGATCGCCGACGCCGTGACGTGGCCGGCTTCGCACTCGCGCAGGCACGCGTCGGGGCGGCCGTGCACGAAGGCCAGCACGGCATGCCGCAGCGAGTCCTGCGCCGGGTCGGGCGCCTGCCAGTCGGTGAGGAGCGAGATCGCCGAGTCGCGGATGCTCATCGCGCGCTGCGCCGGGTTCGGCGATCGCGCAGAGTCTGCCATGCCGCTCGGCACTGCGCGACGACATCCGGCGACCAGCCGAGCCCGTCGATCAGGACATGACGGTCGACGGTGTCGAGTGCCTTCTCGATTTCGTTGGCTTTCAACAGGAGATCGACATCTTCGGCGAGTCCCGCGCCGGCATGCGCCGGTGCGGGAATGGGCAGCTGCTCGGCTTCGCGCGGCTCCAGTTCCAAGATTCCTCCACCGTAACTACGGCCCATCACCTCGGCGAAGGCGAACGTCGCGCTGTTGTGGAACACCGCGGCAAACGCCGCCGGGTCGACCCGGCTTTCGCGGGAGCCGATGAGCCGCACCCGATGCACGGTGTCGGTGCTCGTCGCGCCGGCGGCGTTCACCGTCAGGCGCGGGGCCAGGTGAATCTGGCGCAGCAGGAACAGGTCGGGGACCCATAGCGACGGAGTACGCCACCACGGCGTCCGGATCGAGCACTTGTAGCCGCGGTGGACGCCGTCGGCCTCACCCGCATCGATGTGGGCGGCCAGAGCGGAATCGGCCGGGGTGTCCGGGGCGTTGAGCAGCCAGGTCCGGTGCCCGGCCGCGACATCGCTTGCCCGGCAATCGGTGTCGTAGACCAGGCCGCTCAGCTGTCTGCTGCGCGAGACGAGCGGGACGCAGTGCGGCCGCAGTCCCAGCTCGTGGGCTTGTGCGTTGGTGAAGGTGAAGAAGCTGTTGCGGCCTGTCACGATGCCGACGTCGACATCGGCGATGGACCCGAGCCGCGTCATCGTGTCGGATCCCTTGAGGGTGCGCAGCAGTCCGATCGCGGCGGGGTCCAAAAAGTATTTGGTCCACTTCTCCTGTTCGTGCAGCAGCGCGGGAGCGGAATCCACATCGAGGTCAGCGTCCTCGAGTGCATCGGCGTCGGTGAGATTGACCGTGCGAATCCGCGCGGGGCCCGCACCGGTCACCCCGCAGAACAACACGACTTCCTGCAGGATGCCGTCGAACACCAGACGTTCAAATGTGATCAGGGTGATTTCGCGATAGCGGGTGAGCAGAAATTCGCGCAATTGCGCGGCATAACCGACTTGCAGCAATTCGGCGGGCAATACCAAACCCACTCGTCCACCATCGCGCACCAATGCGGTGCT
This sequence comes from Mycobacterium montefiorense, assembly GCF_025823255.1. NCBI lineage: Bacteria > Bacillati > Actinomycetota > Actinomycetes > Mycobacteriales > Mycobacteriaceae > Mycobacterium > Mycobacterium montefiorense. The sequence goes on from NZ_JACKVL010000009.1 coordinate 281,801, forward strand.
TGCTACGACGAAAGGAACCCACGCATTGGTCAACCTGCTGGGGCGCAGACCTTCGCGTCGCATCAGCTCGAGCGCCGGCTCTCGTTGCTCGGATGCCCAGTTGCCGAATCGAATGTAGGGCGGGTTGCCCGCGACCCCGTCGCGGTCGGCGGACTGGATCTCGGTCAGCCAGACGAACAGGTTCGCGGCGTCCACCGGAGCGAACGCTCGCGACTTCGCCGCCTCGCTGTCGACGAGTTCCACGCCGTGCGCCTGGTTGCTCAGCTCGGCCAGCTCACGCAGGATTGCGCCGTCGCCGCAGGAGGGTTCGACAATCCGGGGGCCGGCCTCGCGGACCCAGCGGGCCAGAAATCGCGCCACCGATGTCGGTGTGTAGTAGCCGCCGCGGACCTTGTCGGCCGATACGGCCGCCTTGCCCGCGAACGTCTTCACCGGCTCAGTATCACTTGTCGATCAGGAGATCCCCGGGATGCACGGGATCGCGCAACCCGGCGGCCCGCGCTTCTTCGGAGGCGTAACCGATCGCGATGGCGCCCAACGGCTCCCAATCGGGCGGCAATTCCAGCTCGGCCCGCACCAAATCGGCGGCAAAGATCGTCGAGCCGATCCAGCAGCTGCCCACCCCCCGAACGGCCAGCGCGACCAGCAGAGCCTGCACGGCCGCGCCGACGGCGACGGTGAACATCGTGTGCTCGGCATCGGTGCGCTCGGCGTCGGTATAAGTGTGTGCCCCGTCGAGCACCAGCATCGGGATGACCACCTCGGGTGCGTCGTAGAGGATCTGGCCGCGTGCCACCCGCCGGTCGATCGAGACGGCGGCCCTGCCGTCACCGGCGAGGTCGGCGCGCCACTTGTCCTGCATGCGGTCGAGCAGTCGGGTCCGGGTGGCCGCAGTGCGCAGCCACACGAACCGCACCGGGCGAGTGTGATGCGGGGCCGGTGCAGTCAGGGCCTCGGCGACGGCGGCCTCGATCAAATCCGGCGGCACCGGCTCGTCAGAGAACCGGCGCACCGATCTGCGCAACAGCTGGGCCTGTCGGCGGCCCATGTCGATGGCTTCGGCGGTGCCGAGCCAGAACAGATCGTCGGGACCGGATCGCAGCAAATGCCGTGCCGTGGTGCCGTCATCGACGACGCGCAGGCCGCGCACGACGGCCACCGGCATGGCGGTCAGCTTGCCCTTGACCAGATCGGCAGCCGCGGCGACTTCGTCGGCCACCGCGATCTCGGTGACCACCAGCTCGTTGCCATGCTCGTCGACCGCACCGCAATAGCCGTGCAGCACAGCCAAACCCGCTGCACCGACCGCGGCGTCGATCTGGCCGTTGCGCCAGGCCCGGCCCATGGTGTCGGTGATCACCACCGCGACGCCGACACCGAGCTTGTCGCGCAATGCGGTCCGCAGCGCCGCCGCGCTGGCGTCGGGGTCGACGGGCAGCAGCGCGAGTTCGGTCCGGCCGACATTGGATCCGTCGACACCGGCGGCGGCCTGGACCAGCCCGAGCCGGTTCTCGGTGATCAGCGTTCGGCCCTTGCGGGCCAGCACCCGCACCGCCTCGTCGTCGACCAGCTTGCGCCGGAGCTCATCGCGCTCCTCGGGATTCTCGGGCGCGGCGACCAACCGGCCCTCGCATTTGGACACCACCTTGCTGGTGACCACCACGACGTCGTTGTCTCGCAGCCATGGCACGGCGGCGGCGATCGCGGCACCGAGATCGTCGCCGGGGCGGAATTCAGGAAGCCCGGTGACGGGCAGGATCTCGATCGCCGCGGCGGTGCCATGCTCTTTCGGCGTAGGGGTCATGGCAGCACGCCCGCAATGTCGAATCCGGCGGAGACCATTTCGGCGGTCGCCTTCGGGTCGCTCATCAGCAGCGGCACCGAGCGCACCGCGACGCCTTCGATTTCCGCGTGATCGCCCTCGTGCACGAGCCAGCAATCCAATATCCCGGTGGCCGCGCGCGCACCGTAGTACCTACCGACGGCTTCGGCGGTGGAATCGACCCCGATCACCTCGAGGCAGGCATCGGCCATGCCACGCAATGGCTTTCCACCGATGATCGGCGAGTAGCCGACGACCGGTGCGGAAGCCGCCCGCAGCGCGCCGCGAATGCCCGGGACGGCCAGAATCGCGCCGACGCTCACCACCGGATTCGACGGAGCCAGCAAGATAATGTCGGCGTCGCCGATGGCCTGGACCGCTTCAGTTGTCGCGCTGGCCGTTTCGGCGCCGACGAACGCGAAGCTGTGGGTGCTCACGTTGGCCCGATAGCGCACCCACCATTCCTGGAAGTGGATCGCGCGCCGGCTGCTGTCGGCGGGATCGGTGATCACCACGTGTGTTTCGCAGCGGTTGTCGCTGGCGGGTACCAGTTGCGCGCCCGGTTGCCACCGGTCGCAGAGCGCCGTGGTGACCGCTGACAGCGGGTAGCCGGCGTTGAGCATCTGGGTGCGTACGAGATGGGTTCCCAGATCGCGGTCACCCAGTTGGAACCAATCCGGCTGCACACCATAACGCGCCAATTCCTCTTTGGCATGCCAGGTTTCGTCCCGGTGACCCCATCCCCGCTCGGGGTCGACGCCTCCACCTAAGGTATACATGCAGGTGTCCAAATCTGGACAAATCCGGACCCCATGGATCCAGGCATCGTCGCCAATGTTGACGACGGCAGTCAGCTCGTGGCCGGTTGCTCGTCCCTCGGCGCTGAACTGACCCAGCCCGAGTAACTGTTGAACACCCAGCAGGAATCGGGCGCCGCCGACCCCGCCGACCAGAACGGTGACCTTCACATCGCACGACAGTACCGGCCACCGAAGGTTCGAAATCGACGACCACATCCAACAGTTGGGAGCGGTTGTGATGGATACGCCGAAGGGCCGGAATAACAGAAACGCCGGAATTTGATCACGAGATGGTATGGAAATACGCCGAAACGCTTGACCCGGCAGATTAACCCGTGTCTAATCACATCAGTGTCATTTCCCGGTTGGCCGGCCGGTTCCGGTGTCGCAGACCGAGATTCGATCACTTGTTCGAATTGTCTGTTACATCAGAACAGCGGGAAACAACCACTCTCTCAAACACGAAGCTGAGGAGGCGTACGACGCATGTCTTACGAGCACCTACGGGGCGTCATGCCAAGCACTGAGCACGCCGCGATCAGCTCCTCGCCGGCGCCGATTTTCCGGCCGCACTTGACCGTGGTTCCCGATGCGCCAGTCGCATTCGAGCCCGAGCCGTTGCCGTTGCCGGAATCCGAACTCACTCCGGACCAGTGGCAGGACCGCGCGCTGTGCGCGCAGACCGACCCGGAGGCCTTCTTCCCGGAGAAGGGGGGGTCGACCCGCGAGGCCAAGAAGATCTGCCTGGGCTGCGAGGTACGTCACGAGTGCCTCGAGTACGCCCTGGCGCATGACGAGCGCTTCGGCATCTGGGGTGGCCTCTCCGAGCGCGAGCGCCGCCGCCTCAAGCGCGGCATCATCTGACGCGACAAACCCTTATCGGTTTTATTCGTCCTCGATCGTCGGGTCGATAACCGTTGGTTCAACGTCGAGATAAATGGCGACCTGAGCCACCAGAATCTCATGCAATAATTCGCCAAGTTCGACGGTGTCTTTAGCGCGCCGTTCGATGGGTTTGCGAAACAGCACAATTCGCGCCCTTGTCGAATTGCCTCGGACATCCACCCCGGCCGGGATCAACCGGGCCAGTGCGATCGGTCCGTCGGCGACGACCTCGGGCGGCCACTGCACGCTTTCCGGATCCTTGGCCGCGATGCGGGGAATTTCATCGACTGCCACATCAAGTTCGGCCACTCGCGATTGCCAGCGCCGCTCGATGGGTTCGTAAGCCTCGAGCACCGCCATGTCGAATCGCTCGGCCCGACTGCGCCATCCGGGCACCGTCGTCGGCAGCAAAGGGCTGCGCATATCGCGCCCCCGCCGAGTTGCCCGGTGCCCAGACGTTCGGCCTGACGGCCGCCCGTTGCGCGGGAAACTGCGCCAATTACCCACGCGCCGATGGTAACGGTTGAACATCGTGCGTCGAACGGATGCGCGTGTCCGGCGCTTCGGGGGCGTTTCCGCACGATAGCCTTTGCGACGTGAACGTTCCCCGTCGCTGCTGCCGGCCCGGGTGCCCGCATTACGCCGTGGCGACCCTGACGTTCGTCTACTCGGACTCGACGGCAGTTGTAGGACCACTCGCGACCGCGCGCGAGCCGCATTCGTGGGATTTGTGCGTCGGCCACGCCGGCCGGATCACCGCGCCCCGCGGATGGGAGCTGGTGCGGCACGCCGGACCCCTGAATTCGGAGCCCACGAATCCCGACGAAGACGATTTGGTCGCCCTTGCCGATGCCGTGCGCGAAGGCGGTCAGGGGGAGGCGGCGGTGTCGTACGCCGGCGGAACCGGCATGCCGCTGAACGGCTTTTCCGATCAACACGTCCAGCACGCCGGAGCTCAGGCCACCGCGCCCAGCAGCCATCTGCTCGCGCCGTCCGAAAAATGCTCCGGACGCCGCCGCGGGCATCTGCGGGTGCTGCCCGATCCGTCCGACTAGCGCGGCGGGGTTTCTTCTAAACCGTTTGGAACCGTAACTTCTGCGGGCCGATAGGCTGACGCCAAGAGGCAAATCAATCTATGGCGTCAAGGAGGCCCCGCATGTCCCGGCCCGCCGCGACTGTCCACCGTGTCATCAAGGCTTATGACATCCGGGGGCTGGTTGGCGAAGAGATCGACGAGTCGCTGGTCGCCGACATCGGGGCCGCGTTCGCCGCGTTGATGCGCGGCGAGGGTGCCCAACGTGTGGCGATCGGATACGACATGCGCGACAGTTCGCCGTCGCTTGCCGCTGCCTTCGCGACCGGGGTGACCAACCAGGGCCTGGACGTGGTGCGCATCGGGTTAGCGTCCACCGATCAGCTGTATTTCGCCTCGGGCTTGCTGGACTGCCCAGGCGCGATGTTCACCGCCAGCCACAACCCCGCCGCCTACAACGGCATCAAGCTCTGCCGGGCCGCCGCCTTGCCGGTCGGCGCGGACAGCGGGCTGAAAGTGATCACCGAAGACCTGATCGCCGGGGTCGGGGCTTACGACGGGAAGCCCGGGACCATCAGCGATCGTGACGTGCTCGCCGACTACGGCGAGTTCCTGCGTTCGCTGGTCCAGACCTCCGGATTGCGCCCGCTGCGGGTGGCGGTGGACGCGGGCAACGGCATGGCCGGGCACACGGCACCGGCGGTGCTTGGCGCGATCGGCTCAATCACGTTGCTGCCGTTGTACTTCGAGCTTGACGGTTCGTTTCCCAATCACGAAGCCAACCCGCTGGACGCGGCCAACCTGCTGGATCTGCAGTTTTATGTGCGCGAAACCGGTGCCGATATCGGGCTGGCCTTCGACGGCGACGCCGACCGGTGCTTCGTGGTCGACGAGCGCGGGATGCCGGTCTCGCCATCGACGGTGACCAGCCTGGTGGCCGCCCGCGAACTCGGCCGGGAGATCGGCGCCACCGTCATCCACAATCTGATCACGTCTCGCGCGGTGCCCGAACTGGTCGCCGAGCGCGGCGGCACACCGCTGCGCTCGCGCGTCGGACACTCCTATATCAAGACGCTGATGGCCGAAACCGGTGCGATCTTCGGCGGTGAACATTCGGCGCACTACTACTTCCGTGATTTCTGGGGCGCCGATTCGGGCATGCTGGCCGCGCTGTACGTGCTGGCCGCCCTCGGTGAGCAGGACCGGCCGCTCTCGGAGCTGACCGCGGACTACCACCGCTACGAATCCTCCGGCGAGATCAATTTCAAGGTGGACGACGCCGCATTGTGCGTGGACGCCGTGTTGAGGTCGTTCGGCAGCCGGATTCACTCCATCGATCACCTGGACGGGGTGACGGTGGATTTGGGCGACGGCAGCTGGTTCAACCTGCGCACCTCGAACACCGAGCCGTTGCTGCGGCTCAACGCCGAGGGGCGCACCGCCGAGGATGTCGAAGCGATGATTGCCGAGATCAGCACCGAGATAACCGGCCAGGTGCAGCGCAACGAGGGTGTGCCGTGAACGCCACCCGCGCGATCGATCTAGAAGACATCGACGGCCTGCTCGCCGCCGACGGACAGGGCTTGTTGCGATCCGTCTCGTCGGCGGGAGCGCAGGTGCGCGCCGTCGCCGCGGCGGTCGACGAAGGCGAACTGAACTCCCTGCGCACCGGCGACCGCCCACGCAGCGTCATCTGGGTGGCCGGCCGGGGGACCGCCGAGGCGGCCGGGGCGATGCTGGCCGCGACGCAGGGCGGCGCGGCGTCGGCGCCGATCGCGGTCGTCAGCGAGGCCCCGCCGTGGGCGGGTCCGCTCGACGTGCTGATCGTCGCGGGCGACGACCCCGGCGATCCAGCTCTGGTCAGTGCCGCCGCGACCGGGGTGCGCCGCGGTGCCCGGGTGGTCGTCGTCGCGCCGTACGAGGGTCCGCTGCGCGACGCCACCGCCGGCCGCGCCGCGGTGCTGGCGCCGCGGCTGTGGGTTCCCGACGAGTTCGGATTGTGCCGGTATCTGGCCGCCGGATTGGCCACGTTGCAAACGGTGGATTCCCGACTGGATATCGATGTGCCGGCGCTCGCCGACGAGCTGGACGCCGAGGCACTGCGCAACAGTGCGTCCCGTGAGCTATTCACCAACCCGGCCAAGACAATTGCCGCACGCCTGTCCGATCACCGGGTTGCGCTGGCCGGTGACTGTGCGGCGACGCTCGCGCTGGCCCGGCACGGCAGTTCGGCCCTGCTGCGGATCGCGCGCCAGGTGGTCGCCGCCACCGGGCTGGCGGACGCGGTTGTGGCACTGCGCGAGCCCGCCGAGGTCGGCTCCGGGTTGGCCGGATCCCCGTCGTCGGTCGATGCGCTTTTCCACGACGAAGAGCTCGACGGACCGTTGCCGCAGCGACTGCGGGTGCTGGTGCTGACGTTGTCCGGCGACCGCACGGTGGCGGCCGCTCGGATTGCCGGGCTCGACGACGTCTACTTGGTCGCGGCCGAGGATGTGCCCGATGTGTCCAACACGTCCGACGCCGTGACCGTCCCTGCTGCTCCGCGCGAACCGACCGGTGCCGGGCGCGCCGAGCAGCAACTGGCAGTATTGGCCGTTCGGCTGGAGATGGCCGCCGTTTACTTGCGACTGGTGCGGGGATAGATAGATAAGTGGATGTGCTTCGCGGTGCGGTACGGACCTACGCATGGGGGTCGCGTACCGCTATCGCCGAATTCACCGGGCGCCCGGTGCCCGCGGCTCACCCCGAGGCCGAGCTCTGGTTCGGCGCGCATCCGGGCGACCCGGCCTGGCTGGAAACCGACAAGGGCGAACTTTCGCTGTTGGAGGCGGTGGCCGCCGATCCGGAGGGACAGCTCGGCACCGCGTCGCGCGACCGGTTCGGCGACGTGCTGCCGTTCCTGGTGAAGGTGCTCGCTGCCGACGAACCGCTCTCGCTACAGGCGCACCCGAGTGCCGAACAGGCCATCGAGGGTTATCTGCGCGAGGAGAAATTGGGCATCCCGGTCGCCTCACCGGTGCGCAACTACCGCGATACCTCGCACAAGCCCGAGTTGTTGGTGGCGTTGCACTCGTTCGAGGCGCTCGCCGGTTTTCGTCAGGCGGCCCGAACGATCGAGCTGCTGCGGGCGCTGGCGGTCACCGACCTCGACCCCTACATCGAATTACTGAACGACCAGTCCGACGCCGACGGTCTGCGTGCGTTGTTCACCACCTGGATTACCGCGCCGCAGCCCGACGTCGATGTGCTGGTGTCCTCGGTGATCGACGGGGCCATCCAGTACGTCAGCTCCGGCGCAACGGAATTCGCGGCCGAAGCCAGGACGGTGCTCGAACTCGGCGAACGCTACCCCGGAGACGCCGGTGTGCTGGCGTCGTTGTTGCTCAACCGGATCAGCCTGGCCGCGGGCGAGGCGCTCTTCATTCCGGCCGGCAACCTGCACACCTATTTGCGTGGATTCGCGATCGAGGTTATGGCCAACTCCGACAACGTGTTACGCGGTGGCATGACCCCCAAGCACGTCGATGTGCCCGAGTTATTGCGGGTGCTGGACTTCGCGCCCACCGCCGAGGCGCAGCTGCGGCCGCAGCTGCACCGCGAGGGGCTCGGGCTGATCTACGACACCCCGGCCGACGAGTTCGCGGTCGCGCTGCTGACCCTGGAAGGCGAGCATCTGGGCCACGAGGTCGACGCGTCGCCGAGTCACGGTGACGTTCAAGGCCCCCAGATCTTGTTGTGCGTAGAGGGTTCGGCGACGGTGCACGGGAAATCCGGGTCGCTGGAGCTCAAGCGCGGGATGGCCGCCTGGGTCGCGGCCGACGACGGCCCGGTGGGGTTGGTCGCACACGAGCCCGCCAAGTTGTTCAGGGCGACCGTAGGTTTGTGACGGCCTTGCCCGCCCGCCGCGACTCCCGGCGGTCGCGCAGCCACAGCCGCAGGTTGTGGGCCATGGTCCGGCCGATGATCCGCGGCGGCGGCACCATATAGAGGCTGTCGAGCAGTGAGAAACGGCGCAAAAACCATTCGGCGAGAACGGGTTCGGTCTCGGCGGCGCCGAGGAATTGGTCGAACAGCGCACCCGACGGCCGCCACCACCAGGGGATCGGCCCGGGCGTGCCGGCGTGGTGAAAGGCGACGTCGCCGATGGCATTCATGATCCACACCGGCCAGGTGGTCTTGGCGGTCGCCCGATTGAGTTCGCCGGCGATGTCGGCATTCGCGGATCGCAATGCCCGCCGCAGATGACCGGCCTGCAGCGACGTCATCGTCATGCCCTGCCCGAAGGTGGGATTGAAGCTGGCGACGGCATCGCCGAACGGGATGATCCCGGCCGGGAAGCGGTCCAGCTTGTCGTAGCGGCGCCATCTGCTGGCCGGGAAGGCGTGAAATGCCGGCGTGCCAACGGGTTCGGCCTGCGCTAGGGCGTCGGCGAAATGAGCCGGGAGCAACGTACCCGTCAGCGCAAGCATCTCGGGAAACGTCGTTGGCGGCTTGGCGCCGGCCACGCCGAAGGTGGTCAGCACCCAGTTGCCGCCCTCGTAGCACAGCATGCCCATTCCCAGCGACTGGCCGTGGGAGGCGCCGGCCACCACCACCCTCTCCTGTACCAGTCCCTCCGGCATGCGGAACTCGTGACTGGCGTAGTTGATGCGGATGTCCAGTGTTTCCTCGGTGGGACGCTGATATCCCCACTGCGCCAACCACACTGGCAGCCGAGTGCCGCGGCCCGCCGCGTCGACAACGAGGTCTGCGCTGACGAATTCTGGCTCCCCGTCGGGGTCTAGCAGCACACCCGTCACCCGCTGGCGCGCGCGGTCGAATCGTGGCTCGGCGACAGCGCGCCGCACGATCGTGACATTGTCGATTTCCTGGACGCGGCTGCGTAGCTGCCATTCCAGATGCGGTCGGCTGGGCACGTAAGCGGTGAACTCGTCGCGCAGCGTGTGTCCCGTCCCAAGCACATGGCCCGCGGCACCCAAGTGGATGCAGTCCGGCCGGTTTTCCAGGATGGGGACGCCGGCGGCCACCATGTCGTTGAGCAGGCCGGGGAACAGGGTGTCGAATTCCGCCGCCCCGCGCGCCATCAACAAATGCAAATGCCGATCCTGCGGGACTGTCGCGCGGTTTGCCGGCATGCTCGGCAGTTCGTCGCGCTCATAGATGCTGACCTGGGAATACCAATCCGAGAGCACCTTCGCGGCGCACAAGCCAGCGATGCTGGCGCCGATCACTACCGCATGACCCTGCATGTTGTCTCCGCCATCTGACATCCCGGGGGAGTACCCAGTAACGTGCGCTCCAACGACGTTCCCACGATTCAGGAGAGAGCGGCAGATGGCCAACCGATGGCGCACCAAGTCGGTCGAACAGTCGATCGACGACACCGACGAGCCAGACACCCGGCTGCGCAAAGACCTCACCTGGTGGGACTTGACGGTGTTCGGCGTCGCCGTGGTGATTGGGGCCGGCATTTTCACGGTGACCGCATCTACCGCCGGGGATATCACCGGCCCGGCGATCTGGATTTCGTTCGTGTTCGCCGCGGTCACCTGTGCGCTGGCGGCGTTGTGCTACGCCGAATTCGCCTCGACGTTGCCGGTCGCCGGCAGCGCGTATACCTTCTCCTACGCCACGTTCGGTGAGTTCCTGGCCTGGATCATCGGCTGGAATCTGTTGCTGGAATTGGTAATCGGTGCCGCCGTGGTGTCCAAAGGCTGGTCGAGTTACCTGGGGACGGTCTTTGGATTCGCCGGTGGCACAGTCAACTTGGGCTCGATCAACTTCGATTGGGGTGCGCTGCTGATCGTCGCGGTGGTGGCGACGTTCGTCGCCGTGGGCACCAAGGTGTCGTCGAGGATCTCGGCGGTGATTACCGCCATCAAGGTTTCGGTGGTGCTGTTCGTCGTGGTGGTCGGTATCTTCTACGTCAAGGGTTCCAACTACTCACCATTCATCCCCAAGCCGGAAGCCGGGCACGAAGCCACTGGCATCAACCAGTCGGTGCTGTCGCTGGTGACCGGGGCGCAAAGCAGCCATTACGGGTGGTACGGCGTGCTGGCCGGTGCCTCGATCGTGTTCTTCGCGTTCGTCGGGTTCGACATCGTCGCGACGATGGCCGAGGAGACCAAACGACCGCAACGTGACGTGCCACGCGGGATCCTGACGTCGCTGGCGGTCGTGACCGTCCTTTACATCGCGGTCTCTGTCGTGTTGTCCGGGATGGTTTCCTACACCCAGCTCAAGACCATGCCCGGCGGCAAGCCGGCGAACCTGGCCACCGCGTTCACCGCGAACGGGCTCGATTGGGCGAGCAAGATCATCGCGATCGGGGCACTGGCCGGGCTGACCACCGTGGTGATGGTCCTCGTTCTCGGGGGCTGCCGGGTCCTGTTTGCGATGGCGCGCGACGGGTTGTTGCCGCGGTCGTTGGCCAAGACCAGTTCGCGCGGGACGCCGGTGCGGATCACCGTGCTCGTCGCGCTGGTGGTCGCGGCGACCGCGTCGATCTTCCCGATCAGCAAGCTCGAGGAGATGGTCAACGTCGGGACATTGTTCGCGTTCGTCCTGGTGTCCGCCGGAGTGATCGTGCTGCGCCGAACCCGGCCGGATCTGGAGCGCGGATTCCGTGCGCCCTGGGTGCCGGCGCTTCCGATCGCCTCGATCTGCGCGTGTGCCTGGCTGATGGTGAACCTGACCGCGCTGACCTGGGTGCGCTTCGGGGTGTGGTTGCTGGCGGGAGCCGCGATTTATGCCGGCTACGGATACCGCCACTCGGTGCAGGGCCGCCGGCAGGCGGAGCAGCTGGTGTAACCATCGTCTTTACAAAAACGCCATACTTGTCTATACACAAGACGCAGATAGCAGTATTGTCAACTTCCAGCGTGGTATGACTCACAAGGAGGTTTGGCATATGACCATCCAGATCCAGGCGGCCCAAGAGCCCGGGGTAACCGAATGGCGCGATAAGAAGCGTTACCTGTGGTTGATGGGCCTGATCCCGCCGACGGCGTTGTTCGTGATGCTGCCGATCGTCTGGGGACTGAACCAGGGCGGCTGGCATGGCGCGGCCCAGGTGCCGCTGTGGATCGGGCCGATCCTGCTGTACGTCCTGCTGCCGATCCTGGATCTGCGTTTCGGCCCCGACGGGCAGAACCCTCCCGATGAGGTGATGGAGCGGCTGGAGAACGACAAGTACTACCGCTACTGCACTTACATCTACATCCCGTTCCAGTACCTGTCCGTGGTGGTGGGCGCCTACCTGTTCACCGCTTCGGACCTGGGATGGCTGGGTTTTGACGGCGGCTTGGGCTGGATCGGCAAGGTCGGCGTCGCGCTCTCGGTCGGTGTGCTCGGCGGCGTCGGCATCAACACCGCGCACGAGATGGGGCACAAGAAGGACTCGCTGGAGCGCTGGCTGTCCAAGATCACCCTGGCGCAGACGGCCTACGGTCACTTCTACATCGAGCACAACCGCGGTCACCACGTGCGCGTCTCCACCCCCGAGGACCCGGCGTCGGCCCGCTTCGGCGAGACCTTCTGGGAGTTCCTGCCCCGCAGCGTGTTCGGCAGCCTGCGCTCGTCGGTTCACCTCGAGGCGCAGCGGATTCGCCGGCTCGGCCGCAGCCCGTGGGACCCCAGGACGTACGCGTCCAACGACGTGCTCAATGCCTGGGCCATGTCGGTGCTGCTGTTCGGCGCGCTGATCGCCGGCTTCGGCGTGGAGGTGATTCCGTTCATCGTCATCCAGGCGATCTTCGGCTTCTCCCTGCTGGAAACCGTCAACTACCTCGAGCATTACGGCCTGCTACGACAGAAGAACGCGAACGGCCGCTACGAGCGTTGTGCCCCGGTGCACAGCTGGAACTCCGACCACATCGTCACCAACCTGTTCCTGTACCACCTACAGCGGCACAGCGATCACCACGCCAACCCCACCCGGCGTTACCAGACGTTGCGCAGCATGGCGGGCTCGCCCAACCTGCCCAGCGGGTACGCGTCGATGATCGGGCTGACCTACTTCCCGCCGGTGTGGCGCAAGGTGATGGACCACCGGGTGCTGGCGCACTACGACGGCGACATCACCAAGGTCAACATCCACCCGCGCAAGCGCGAGCGAGTGCTCGCGAAGTACGGCGTGCCGGCATGACCGCCTACCGCTGCCCCAGCTGCGACTACACCTACGACGAAGCGAAAGGCTGCCCCCGCGAAGGCTTTCCCGCGGGCACGCCCTTCGGTGACATTCCCGACGACTGGTGCTGCCCCGATTGTGCGGTGCTCGAGAAGGTTGATTTCGAAACCATAGGAGTGAACCAGTGAACGACTTCAAGCTCTTCATCTGCGTGCAGTGCGGATTCGAGTACGACGAGGCAAAGGGCTGGCCCGAAGACGGCATCGCCCCCGGCACCCGCTGGGACGACATCCCCGACGACTGGAGCTGCCCGGACTGCGGCGCCGCAAAATCCGACTTTGAGATGGTGGAAGTGGCGCGGCCGTAGCCGCCAGCGACGATGCAGAACGAAGTGATGAGGAGGAGCGGCACAGTGATAGGAGCTATTGTCGCGCCTGTGAAGCGGATTCCTTACGCCGAGGCGTCGCGCGTGCTGCTGCGTGACTCGGTGCTGGACGCGATGCGCGACTTGCTGCTGACCCGGGACTGGTCCGCCATCACGCTTTCCGACGTGGCCAAGGCGGCCGGCATCAGTCGGCAGACCATCTACAACGAGTTCGGTTCACGGCAAGGTCTGGCGCAGGGATACGCCCTGCGCCTGGCTGATCGTTTGGTCGACGCGGTGCACTCCGCTATCGAGGCCAACGTCGGCCAGATCTACGAAGCGTTTCTGCAGGGGTTTCGGTCCTTCTTCTCCGAGTCTGCGGCCGACCCGCTGGTGATCTCGCTGCTCAGCGGAGTCGCCAAGCCCGATCTGCTGCAGATCATCACCACCGACAGCGGGCCGATCATCACCCGGGCCTCGGAGCGGTTGAGCTCGGCCTTCACCCACAGCTGGGTGGCCACCAGCGACGAGGATGCCGGTGTGCTGGCGCGTGCGATCGTGCGGCTGGCGTTGAGTTATGTGTCAATGCCGCCCGAGGCCGACCATGACGTGGCCCGCGACTTGGCCCGTTTGATGACGCCTTTTGCGGAGCGTCACGGCGTCATCAACATCCCCTGACCTGGCGGGCTTTCTGACGCCGACTACAGTGGCGGAAGAGCGTACCCATGCTAACTAAAGCCACCTGGTCGTCGCTCATACCTTTGAGCCCCCTTGAACCGCAGTAAGGAACAGACACGCCATGACTCTGACGCCCGACGTTCGTAACGGCATCGACTTCAAGATCGCCGATCTGTCGCTTGCGGAATTCGGCCGCAAGGAGCTCGACCTTGCCGAGTACGAGATGCCCGGCCTGATGGAGCTACGCCGCGAGTACGCCGAGGTGCAACCGCTGAAGGGCGCTCGTATCTCGGGCTCGCTGCACATGACCGTGCAGACCGCGGTGCTGATCGAAACGCTGACCTCGCTGGGCGCCGAGGTGCGCTGGGCTTCGTGCAACATCTTCTCGACCCAGGACCACGCGGCCGCGGCGATCGTCGTCGGCAAGCACGGCACGCCCGAAGAGCCCAAGGGTGTCCCGGTGTTCGCCTGGAAGGGCGAGTCGCTCGAGGAGTACTGGTGGTGCGCCGAGCAGATGCTCACCTGGGAGGGCGAGCCCGCCAACATGATCCTGGACGACGGTGGTGACGCCACCATGATGGTGCTGCGCGGTGCGCAGTACGAGAAGGCCGGCGTGGTCCCGCCCGCCGAGGACGACGACTCCGCCGAATGGAAAGTCTTCCTGGGCGTGCTGCGGAGCCGCTTCGAGTCCGACAAGACAAAGTGGACCAAGATTTCCGAGTCGGTCAAGGGCGTGACCGAAGAGACCACCACCGGTGTGCTGCGCCTCTACCAGTTCGCGGCGGCCGGCGATCTGGCGTTCCCGGCGATCAACGTCAACGACTCGGTGACCAAGTCCAAGTTCGACAACAAGTACGGCACCCGGCACTCGCTGCTCGACGGCATCAACCGCGGCACCGACGCGCTGATCGGCGGCAAAGCCGTGCTGATCTGCGGTTACGGCGACGTCGGCAAGGGCTGCGCCGAGGCTGCCAAGGGCCAGGGCGCGCGGGTGTCCGTCACCGAGATCGACCCGATCAACGCGCTGCAGGCGCTGATGGAGGGCTTTGATGTGGTGACCGTCGAGCAGGCCATCGGCGACGCGGACATCGTCATCACCTCGACCGGCAACAAGGACATCATCTCGCTGGATCACATGAAGGCGATGAAAGACCACGCCATCCTGGGCAACATCGGTCACTTCGACAACGAGATCGACATGGCCGCGCTGGAGCGCTCGGGAGCGACGAGGCTCAACATCAAGCCGCAGGTCGACCTGTGGACCTTCGGGGATTCCGGCAAGTCGATCATCGTGCTCTCCGAGGGCCGGCTGCTGAACCTGGGCAACGCCACCGGACACCCGTCGTTCGTGATGAGCAACAGCTTCGCCAACCAGACGATCGCCCAGATCGAGCTGTGGACAAAGAACGACGAGTACGACAACGAGGTGTACCGGCTGCCCAAGCACCTCGACGAGAAGGTGGCCCGCATCCACGTCGAGGCGCTTGGCGGTCAGCTGACCAAGCTGACCAAGGACCAGGCCGAATACCTCGGCGTCGACGTCGAGGGCCCGTTCAAGCCGGACCACTACCGCTACTGATTCGCGACCTCGCGGCGTGCTGATCGCGATCGAGGGTGTTGACGGCTCCGGCAAGCGGACGCTGACCGAAGGGCTGCGTCAGGCCTTTGAAGCTGCCGGCAAGACGGTCGCCACCATGGCTTTCCCGCGCTACGGGCGGTCGGTGACCGCTGACGTCGCGGCCGAAGCGCTACATGGTGAGCACGGGGACCTCTCGTCCTCGGTGTATGCGATGGCGATGCTCTTCGCGCTGGACCGCGCCGCCGCGATCGCCGACATCGAAGCCTTGTCGGGCAACCATGACGTGCTGATTCTCGATCGCTACGTCGCCTCCAACGCGGCCTATAGCGCCGCGCGCCTGCACCAGGACGCGGCGGGAGACGCGGCGGCCTGGGTGCACGCCCTCGAGTATCAGCGGCTTGGGCTGCCCGCGCCGGATCGGCAGGTGCTGCTCGCGGTGCCCGCGGAGCTGGCGGGGGAACGGGCCAAACGCCGGGCCGAGTCCGATCCGGACCGGCCGCGCGATAGCTACGAACGTGACGATGGACTGCAGCAGCGCACCCGCGCGGTGTACGCCGGACTGGCCGACGCGGGCTGGGGCGGGCGATGGCTGGTGGTCGACGCAGACGTCGATCCGGGTCGCCTGGCCGCCGATTTGGTGGCCAAATAGCACAAAATTGTCACGATTTGGCCCTATCGATTAAGAAACGCCCGTGTGGCGCCCGAGTTTTGTCCCGATCTGGTGACACCATGGACTCCATGAGGCAAAGGATTTTGGTCGTCGACGACGACGCTTCGCTTGCGGAGATGTTGACCATCGTTCTTCGTGGGGAGGGCTTCGACACTGCGGTCATCGGTGATGGCACGCAGGCTCTGACCGCGGTGCGTGAGCTGCGACCCGATTTGGTGCTGCTGGACCTGATGTTGCCCGGCATGAATGGCATCGACGTGTGCCGGGTATTGCGCGCCGATTCCGGCGTTCCGATTGTGATGTTGACGGCCAAGACCGACACCGTGGATGTGGTGCTGGGCTTGGAGTCGGGTGCCGACGACTACATCATGAAGCCGTTCAAGCCCAAGGAGCTGGTCGCCCGGGTGCGGGCGCGGCTGCGGCGCAACGACGACGAGCCCGCCGAGATGCTCTCCATCGCCGATGTCGAGATCGACGTGCCCGCGCACAAGGTGACTCGCAACGGCGAGCAGATCTCCCTGACGCCGCTCGAGTTCGACCTGCTGGTAGCGCTGGCACGCAAACCGCGCCAGGTGTTTACTCGTGATGTGCTGCTCGAACAGGTGTGGGGATACCGGCACCCGGCGGATACCCGCTTGGTGAATGTGCACGTTCAGCGTCTGCGGGCCAAGGTCGAGAAAGACCCTGAGAACCCGACCGTGGTGTTGACCGTTCGAGGAGTGGGTTACAAGGCCGGACCTCCGTGATCCGCGCCGGCGACGATGCAGAGCGCAGCGATCAGGAGAAGCGGCGCGTAGGCAGAGCCGGCGAGCGTCACGATCCGGAGCGCCGCCATTGATCTGGGGGTCGCGGCGACGCATTCACGGTCACCGCTGGGGACGCACCGGCCCCATGACTCGGGGCATGAGTGCGTTGAGTCGAACCGTCGGCATTGCCTGGCGCCGTTCGTTGCAGCTGCGGGTCGTGGCGTTGACTCTGGGTCTGTCTTTGGCGGTGATTTTGGCGCTCGGCTTCGTGTTGACCAGTCAGGTCACCAACCGGGTTCTTGACGTCAAGGTCAAGGCGGGCATCGAGCAGATCGAACGGGCGCGCAACACTGTCGGCGGAATCGTCAATGGTGAGGAATCGCGCTCGCTGGACAGCAGCCTGCAGCTCGCCCGCAACACGTTGACCTCGAAAACCGATCCGTCTTCCGGTCCCGGTCTTGCCGGCGCGTTCGACGTGGTGTTGATGGTGCCGGGCGACGGCCCGCGCGCCGCCACTACCGCCGGACCGGTGGATCAGGTGCCTGCCTCGCTGCGGGGCTTCGTCAAGGCCGGGCAGGCCGCTTACCAGTACGCCACGGTGCACACCGAAGGCTTTTCGGGGCCGGCGCTGATCGTCGGCACACCGGCGTCGTCGCAGGTGGCCAACCTGGAGCTGTACCTGATCTTCCCGCTTACCAGCGAGCAAGCCACGATCACACTGGTGCGCGGCACGATGATCACTGGCGGCGCGGTGCTGCTGGTGTTGCTGGCCGGGATCGCGCTGCTGGTATCACGGCAGGTGGTGGTGCCGGTGCGGTCGGCGTCGCGGATCGCCGAACGTTTCTCCGAGGGGCATCTGTCCGAACGCATGCCGGTGCGTGGTGAAGACGACATGGCCCGGCTCGCCGTGTCGTTCAACGACATGGCGGAGAGCTTGTCCCGGCAGATCACCCAGCTCGAGGAATTCGGCAACTTGCAGCGCCGATTCACGTCCGATGTCAGCCACGAGCTGCGCACCCCGCTGACTACGGTGCGGATGGCCGCAGACCTGATCTACGACCACAGCGACGACCTGGACCCGACGCTGCGGCGATCGACCGAGCTGATGGTCAACGAGCTGGACCGCTTCGAGACGCTGCTCAACGACCTGCTGGAGATTTCCCGGCACGACGCCGGTGTCGCCGAGCTGTCCGTGGAGGCAGTCGATTTGCGCACCACGGTGGGCAGCGCGCTCGGCAACGTCGGCCACCTGGCCGAGGACGCCGGCATAGAGCTGCAGGTAGACATGCCCGCCGAAGGGGTGATCGCCGAGGTCGATCCGCGGCGGGTGGAACGGATCCTGCGCAACCTGATCGCCAACGCCATCGACCACGCCGAGCACAAACCCGTGCGGATCCGGATGGGTGCCGACGAGGACACCGTCGCCGTCACGGTTCGCGACTACGGCGTGGGGCTGCGGCCCGGCGAGGAGAAGCTGGTGTTCAGCCGGTTCTGGCGGTCGGACCCGTCACGGGTGCGGCGGTCCGGCGGGACCGGGCTGGGTCTGGCGATCAGTGTCGAGGATGCACGCCTGCACCAGGGCCGACTGGAGGCGTGGGGCGAGCCCGGTCAGGGCGCCTGCTTCCGGCTGACGCTTCCGCTGATCCGCGGCCATAAGGTCACCACCAGCCCGTTGCCGATGAAGCCGATCCCACAGCCGACGCCGCCGCCCGGTGCGCCCGGCCAGCAATCGGGCATCCAGCGTCCGCGCCAGCACGAACACGCCGACAGGAGCGTGTGATGAGGCGAAAGCCTGATTACCCGCCTTCTCAGCGGGCCGGTTCGGCCCGCATCGTCACCGGGTGGAAATTCATCGCGCTGCTGGCGGTACTGCTCGCCGGCTGTGCGGGCGTACCCAGGTCGTCGGCGCCGCAAGCCATCGGCACCGTCGAGCGACCCGCCCCGTCGAATCTGCCCAAGCCGACCCCGGGCATGGATCCGGACGTGTTGCTGCGCGAATTCCTCAAGGCCACGGCCGATCCGGCCAACCGGCATTTGGCGGCGCGGCAGTTCCTCACTCAGTCGGCATCCAACGCCTGGGACGATGCTGGTAGCGCACTGCTGATCGACCACGTCGTTTTTGTCGAAACCCGTGGTGCCGAACGGGTTTCGGCGACCATGCGGGCAGACATTCTGGGTTCGCTGTCTGATATCGGGGTGTTCGAAACTGCCGAGGGCGTGCTGCCGGACCCGGGCCCAATCGAGTTGGTCAAGACATCCGGCGGCTGGCGAATCGACAAGCTGCCCAACGGAGTTTTCCTGGACTGGCAACAGTTTCAGGCGACCTACAAGCGCAACACGTTGTATTTCGCGGACCCGACCGGTAAGACGGTGGTGCCCGACCCGCGCTATGTCGCGGTCGCCGATCACGATCAGCTGGCCACCGAACTGATGTCCAAGCTGGTGGCCGGGCCGCGCCCGGAGATGGCGCATACGGTCCGCAACCTGCTCGCCCCGCCGCTGCGGCTGCGCGGGCCGGTGACCCGGGCTGACGGCGGCAAGAACGGCATCGGGCGCGGTTACGGCGGTGCGCGCATCGATTTGCAGAAGCTCTCGACCACCGATCCACACAGTAGGCAATTGCTTGCCGCGCAGATCATTTGGACGCTGGCCCGAGCCGACATCCGGGGTCCGTACGTGATCAACGCCGACGGGGCGCCGCTGGATGACAGGTTCGCCGAAGGGTGGACCACCTCCGACGTCGCGGCCACCGACCCCGGCGTGGCCGACGGCGCCGGCGCGGGGATGCACGCCCTGATCAATGGTTCGCTGGTGGGCCTGGACGGACAGCGATCCGCCACAGTGCCCGGTGCGTTCGGCCGGATGGGCGATCAGACGCTGGCCGCGCTGTCTCGCAGCGGGCGGCAGGTGGCGTCCGTCGTGACCTTGCACCGTGGCGCCCCGGACATGGCGGAATCACTGTGGATCGGTGATCTGGGCGGCGAGGCGGTGCAATCCGCCGACGGGCACAGCCTGTCGAGACCCAGCTGGTCGCTGGACGACGCGGTCTGGGTGGTGGTGGACGGCAATAACGTGCTGCGCGCCATTCAGGAACCGGCATCCGGGCAACCCGCACGCATCCCGGTGGATTCCGGGGCGGTGGGTAGCAAATTCCCGGGGCCGATCACCGACCTGCAACTGTCCCGGGACGGCACGCGCGCCGCGATGGTGATCGGGGGCGAGGTCATCCTCGCCGGTATCGAGCAGACACAGGCCGGGCAGTATGCGCTGACCTACCCGCGGCGGTTGGGTTTTGGACTGGGCAACACGGTGGTGTCCCTGTACTGGCGAACCGGCGACGACATGGTGGTGACTCGCAATGACGTCGCTCATCCGGTCTCCTACGTGAACCTCGACGGGGTCAACTCCGATGCACCGGCGCACGGTTTGCAGATTCCGCTGACCGCGATCGCGGCCAACCCGTCGACCGTCTACGTTGCCGCTCCGCAAGGCGTGCTGCAGTATTCGGCGTCTGCCGCCGAAAGCCAGCAGACGTGGTCGGACGTGCCGGGCTTGATGGTGGGCGGCGCCGTTCCGGTGCTGCCGGGCTAGACGTTAGATCTTCGTCGCGATCTGCAAGCCGACATCGCCACCGCTGAGCATGACCGGTTCGGCCGCGGGCCGCAGTCCCGCGTCCCGCTGCCATTGCGCGGTATCCTGCGCGGTCCAGGTCCCAGAGTGGCTGGTCACGCCAAAGTACAGCTCGTTCAGTGCTGCGAATTGACTTGCACCATGACCACTTTCGAGTCGGATGGGTTCGATCACCGCAAAGACACCGTGCGGCCGCAGCGCCTTTCCCAGCCGCTGGAACAATAGCGCGTTCTCTGCCGCACTGAGGTGGTGTGCAAGATTGCACAGCAGCACCACGTCGTAGGACTCGGCTCCGAAATCATGCGTCAGCGCGTCGGCCTCGAGGTGGACGACGCGAGCACCCATCTTCTCGGTGGCTAACAGCGGCGCCGAAACACGGACGGCGGGGGTCAAGTCCAGGACCACCGAACGCAGCCGGGAATGACGCCGGCACAGCGCAACCGAGTAGCGACCGTGCGATCCGCCGACGTCGATCATGTCGGTAGCACCGCCCGGCACCGGGATGAGCTGCGCGACTTCGTGCGCCGTCAGGCCGGCTAGTGCCCGCATGGATCGCTGGTAATGGTCCCACTGCACGCCGGTCATGGTCTGGTGCAGCTCGAGGGGGATGCCGGTGCGCACATACTCGTCGACGTGCGTCATGAGCTCCCATTCATCGAATGCGAAGAGCACCGCGTCGACGATCGAGGAGGGACTCCCCGTCAGCAGCCAGGTGCGCGCGTTCGGCGTCAACGCGTACCGGCCATTGCGGTAGAGCAGATAGTCAGCCCCGGTCAGGGCAACCAGCAGCTTCTGGGTTGCGACGGTGTCGGTGGCGCACCGTTCGGCGATTTCGGCTGGTGTGGCTGCTTGCCGGCTCAGCGACTCGAACACTCCGAGCTTGGTTGCCGCCATGATCGCGCGCGCAAGCCCCAGTGCGAAGTGGGTTTCGAAGAATGGCAACGGTAGTTGTCGTGAGGCCAGCGCCTTCCATTCCGCCGGGTCATCCGGAATCATGCCCAAGTGCATGTCAGCTATGCCGTTCAATCACGTTGGCGGGAGGTATGTTTGGGTTGCTGTTGAAGATATTACCCGGGTCGTACTTGGCCTTGATCGTGGCCAGCCGCTCGTACTTCCCGTTGCGGTAGGCCTCGGGCACCCGCGCCTCGTCGTCATAGGCCAGAAAATTCGAATAGATCCCGCCGCTGTGCCAGGCGGATGTCGTTTCGAAAGTCCTTCGTGCCCAATCGATATAAGGCCCGCGTTCGTCATCCGGATGCCATCGGGTGAGCACATTGAGGAAATGGTCGGCATGGCGATCCGGAAACGCGGTGTCGTCCTCGGCTAGCCGGCCCTGGGCGCCGTGTTGGTAAGAGATCTCCAGCACCGAAATCGCCGAAGGCAGCCGGCGCGCCGATTCGACCAACGAATCGATGCAGTCATCAGTTATCGCACCGAGATAGCCACCCTTTGTGTAGTTGGACGCGCCGGGGCCGAGCAAGGCATCGTTGGCCGACTGCAGCTCGATGAAAGGCATTGCCTGGATGCCCGAGAACACCGGCGGCGCACCGCGCAGAAGTTCCTGGTTGACCGATCGCGCATCCTCGGCCTCGCCGGTCCACACGCTTACCATCACGCACACCGGGGCGTCGACCAGCTCGTCTGGCACTCCCGGCTCGGCGAATGCGCGCCGTAGATAGACCACAACCTTCAGGTCGTCGGGAGCGCGGCGCATCAGCTGGTCGTAGTGTGCGATGGCATCGGCCGCATTGTCCAGGCGATACATTGCGGTGCCAACTGGAAGGTGTTGGGCGACAACGTGTGTTGTGAATTCGAACTCGGTTACGACACCGAAGTTGGTTCCCGCGCCGCGCAGACCCCAAAACAGGTCCGCATTCTCGTTCGCGCTGGCGTTGACTACCCTGCCATCGGCCAACACCACCCGAGCGGAAAGCAGATTATCGCAGGTGAGGCCATATCTACGAGTGAGCCACCCGACGCCGCCGCCGAGTGCCAGTCCCGCGACCCCGGTTTCTGACATCACGCCGGCCGGTGTTGCCAGGCCGTGGATCTGCGTCGCCCGATCCATATCGGCTAGCAGGCAGCCCCCACCCACCCGTACCGTGCGTGCCTCGGGGTCGACGCTAACCCGGCGCATCGGGCCGAGATCGATGACCACGCCGCCGTCGATCATGGAGTGGCCGGCGACGCTGTGGCCGCCGCCCTTGACGGTCAGCCCAGCGCCGTGCTCACGCGCGAATTCGATTGCGGTGACGACATCGTCATCGGTTTGACAGCGGACGATCACCGCGGGGTGACGGTCGATCATGGCGTTCCAGATGCGGCGCGCTCGCTGATAGTCCGGATGCTGACAGGGGTGTCAGTGGATTGGAGGAGGAAGGCGACCGAGTGACGGAATCACCGACGGCGGACCCTTCGGATACGCACATCTGGAAGTCGGCGAAGAGTTTTGACGACTTCGCCACGGTGTGCTGCGGCCGGCGTCACATGAGCATGTTGACCGATCCCGAGTCGTTCGCAGTGTCTCATCGGGAGGCGCGAATCGGTGCAGCGACGTTGTCCGAAATCGCGATCGGGTCCGAACTGTCGCTGGATGCGGGCGAGCTGTGCGGCTCCTATCGAATCATCGTGCTGTGCTCGGGACGCTCCGAGGGCGCGTACCGGGGTCTTTCTTTCTTGGGCGGGCCCGGCGCTGTCGCCGTATACCCCCCACAGGGTCGGGCCGCGGCGCGATGGAGCGCTGGAAGCCGATTGATCTCTTTCAAGATCGATGGTTGCGCCGTCGACGACGCGCTCAGCGATGCACTCGGCTGGCAGGTGATGTCCCAGCCCGATTTCACGCCCGTCATGCCAACCGGTGCTTCAGCGACCCGAAGCTGGATCAACATGGTGGCGCTGTTCAAAGATCAAGTCTTTCAGCCCGACAGCGTGCTGTATCAGCCGTTGGTGGGATTTCCGTTCGTCGACAGCTTGGTGCGTGGCTTTCTGCTTGCCGCTGATCACCCGCATCGCGAAGCCCTCGCCAAGGACGTACGGCTGTTTGCACCCCGTGCGATTCGGTCCGCGATCGAAATCATCGAAGAAGAAGCGCATTTGCCCTTGACGTTGACCTCGATCGCCACCCGTGCGCACATCAGCGTCCGCACGCTTCAGCAAGGATTTCAGCGTCACCTGGACACCTCGCCGATGGCATATCTGCGCGAGGTCCGGCTGCGCAGAGCACACCAGTCGCTGCTGAGGTCGGATCCCTCGACGGTGACCGTTGCGTCGGTTGCGTACCGATGGGGCTTCACCAACCTCGGCAGGTTCGCCGCGGCCCACTCCGCGCGCTACCGCGAGACGCCGACGGAGACCTTGCGCCGCAGGGCATTCCACCGCTTCACCGCCGATGAACGGGTCAACGTCAGAACCGTTCGTCGGCGATAGGTCTTATTACCCAGCTAGTAGGAATTTCGACACAGCGTTTCAGTAGTGAGTAGGAGGTACCACGGTGACGGCAGACAACAGGGCCTGGATCGCCGTGCGCTCATTGGACGAGTTCGCCGAGCTGCGCAAAAACCAGCCGGAGTCATCGCCCTGCTGGTGGCCCGACATCGGGCCGATCGAGGACGCAGACTCGTTTTCATTCACACACCGAGTGCGTCGACTCGGTCCGATTACCTTGCTGGACGTGATTTTTCACAATGACGTGTGGGTGAATGGCGGTGATATTCGTCCGCACTATCACGTCACCCTGCCGGTTGCGACATCCTTGTCCGCAAGAGGTAGCTCACTCTCCTTCGTCTCGAAACCGGATTCGGTGGTGGTGTATCGGCCTGAGGGCAAAGCCGCCATCTCTCGCTACACCGGCCGGCTGCTGGCCGTGATGATCGATCGGCATGCCGTAGAGGATGCTCTCGCGGCCGCGCTGGGGCGCTCCGTCACTACGCAGATCGACTGCGACCCCATCATGGTGACCTCGACTCAAGCCGTGCGCAGCTGGATCAGCATGGTGTCGCTATTTGCCGAACTGCTGTTCCAGCCCGGCAGCCCGGTGCACCAGCCGATGGTCGGCATGCCCTTCGTCGAGAGCTTGGTCCATGGTCTGCTGCTGGCCACCGACCACTCCTACCGCGCGGCGTTGGAAGGCGAGGCGGCCGAGCCCGAGCCGCGGGCGATCCGAGCCGCGATCGACGTCATCGAGGCCGAAGCCGATCAGCCGTTGACGGTTTCGCTCCTGGCCGAGCGCAGTTGCGTCAGCGTCCGCACGCTGCAGCAAGGGTTCCGCCATCACCTCGGTGTCACACCGATGGCGTATCTGCGTGAGGTCCGGCTGAGGCGTGCGCACCAGGCCTTGGTCGAGTCCGACCCGTCCAGGGTGACCGTTGCCTCGGTCGCGTGCAGGTGGGGTTTCACCAATCTCGGCAGGTTCGCCGCCGCCCACACGGCTCGCTATCGGGAATCGCCGTCCGAGGCGCTGCGCCGCAGTGCTTAGCGACGGCCGGGCGCACGGTCAATACCGGTCTCTGGACGCGCGGAACTCTCTGCGACGCAGTGTTTCTGAAGGCGGCTCGCCGTAACGCTCGGCATGCGCAGTCGCAAATCGGCCCGGATTGGTGAAGCCCCAGCGGAATGCTATTGAGGAGACGGTGACCGACGAGGGATCCGAGTCGAGCAGGGCCTGGTGTGCCCGGCGCAGCCGGACCTCACGCAGATACGCCATCGGAGAAACATCCAGATGGTCGCGAAAGCCCTGTTGCAGGGAGCGAACGCTGACGTGGGTACGCGTCGCAAGCGCGGACACCGTCAGCGGCAGATGCGCCTCCGCGTCGATGATGTCGAGGGCGGCGCGAATTGTGCGAGGCGCCGGTCGCGGTGCAGCTGCCGCGACGGCCTCGCGATCGGGGTGGTCGGCAGCGAGCAGGAATCCACGGATCAAGCCGTCCGCGAACGGCAATCCGACCAGCGGTTGATTGAACAGGCTGTCGGGGCGGGAGATTTGTTCGTAGAAGAGCAACAGCATGCTGATCCAGCCGCGGCCGGCCGGGGTCGTCATCGCCACATTGGGTGCGAAGTCGACTTGCGACGTCACCTGCCGGCCCAGCGCATCGCTCAGCGCATTGTCGACAGCGTTGCGGTCGAGCTTCACCCCCAACATCTGGGTGCCGGCCGCCCATCGTGCTGCGGTGTGGCCTTCCGGCCGGTACACGGCGACAGTGCCCCGACCCGCGTGCTGGGCCGAACCCCGGTGCGTCGACTCAAAACGTCCCGATCGCATCACATTCACGCGGTAACCGCTGCAGTGCTCACCGCAATCCAAGGCCACGTCGGACCTGACCACAAGTTCGGAAAGGGTGACCGGACCGACGCCACCCGCGCGCTGGGTCAGCGCAAACGAGTCCGGGTTGCTCAACAGTGTGAGGTGGGGGTGTTCTTTGCAACACAGGATGGCGAACTCGTCGAGCGTTTTCGCAGTCATCCATGCGGCGCTATCCGGTACGACAGCTCTCGGTGAATCGGTCATCCGATTGCCAGGCTACGCTCGCCAGTAGCAGAGGTCACGTGCACAAGTCTCACTTTTGCGCATTTTGGCCTAAATCCTGCGTGTGATGGCTCGGACCTGTCCGCGGCTGCCGCGGGGCACGGCTGATGCCCGGGTGTGTGCCTGAGCCGGGGTCGGTACGCAATCTGTCCAGCACGTCGCGTGCGGTGGCTACCCGATTTATCCTGGCCTGCATAGCGTTAACGGTGTGACGAGTCCGGCTGCGATTGCCCTTACGCCCATGTTGATGACGGTGGCGCTGTTGGGGTGGGAGACAGCAAGCCCGAGCGGGCTGACGCTGGACAGAAAGCGGGACAACGGAAGTGCGTTCGGTGCCGCCGCGTCGGCCGAAGCCGACACAGCACCAGCGCTGCAACTCTCGGAGCATGACGAGGTGCACCGGGCGCTGGCCGCATCCGGAATATTCAGCAGAACCAGTCCCGAGGTGGTCACCGAATTATCCAGGCAGCTGAAGCCCGCGCGCTTCCCACCGGGACAGACTTTGGAGACCCAAAGCAGCTTCGGGCGTTACGTTTACGTGATCGTCTCCGGAAAAGTCAAAGCTTTCTACCAGCGACCCGACGGTCGCGGAATCGTGCTGAAGCTACTGGGTCCGTCCGAAATCTTGGGAACTGACTCACTTTTCGATGCGGGTCCGCAAGAGATGAGCATGATCACCCTTACCGATGTTGTGGCGGTGCCGATCGACCGCGATCGACTTCTGCAGTGGATGGTCGAACAGCCGGAGGTTTGCGATCAGGTGCTACGCCTGTTCGCCCGCCGGCTAAAGGCAATGACCGACAGTTTGTTCGACCTCGCGTTCGCCGACGCACAGAGCCGTGTCGCAAGTCGGCTGTTGTTGTTGAAGAAACAATTTGGCCAACAGGACGGCGATGTCGTACGGGTGGTGCACGATCTCACGGCGGACGATCTCTCTGATCTTGCCGGCGTCGATCCGGAGACGATCTGCGCGACGTTGCGTGGATTCGAGGCCAACGGGTGGATCCGTCTGGATGACGGCAGCATCGTCATTGTCGACGGTCACGCTCTTAGTCAGGTGCGGCAGGTAAGTATGGGGGAGGTTTGTGGTGTTTGACCGATTTGCGCTGGGGGATTTGAGTGTTCGTGTACTCGGTGCGCCGATGGCGGGTGGAGTTTCGACACCCGCATTGGCGGCCGCGGTGTCCAACGGCGGCGGCCTGGGCTTTCTTGCGGGGGGCATGCTGTCCGCCGAAGAATTGGCCGATTCGATCCTGGCGGCTCGCAGGCTGACCTCAGGCCCACTGGGAGTGAATTTGTTTGTGCCCCACGCGCCGGTGGCGACCATCGAGGAACTGGGTGCGTTCGCGGCCATGCTCGAGGACGAGGCTGAACATTACGGTGTGGCGCTCGGTGAACCGCATGATGATGACGACGAGTATGCGGCGAAGCTCGATGTGGTGTGCGATCTGCGACCAGAAGTGGTCTCCTTCACCTTTGGTTCGCCGACCGAAGCGGCATGCCGTCGACTCACTGATGCCGGCATCCTGACGCTGGCCACGGTAACAACCGTGCGAGAAGCGTTGATTGCGGTCAGCTTTGGTGTGGACGCAGTGGTAGCGCAGGGTCCCGATGCGGGCGGGCATCGGGCCACGTTTGATCCGCTCGCCACGCCGCCTGGCGATACTCTCGATGACCTGGTGTCGGCGCTGGTCGCCTGCTTTGACTGTCCTGTCGTCGCGGCCGGGGGACTGGGGACTGCCGCGGCCGTGCGGCGGGTGCGCGGTATCGGCGCCGCAGCGGTCCAGCTCGGCACCGCGTTTTTGCTGGCGGACGAAGCCGGAACCAACCCGGTGCACCGCGCGGCATTGCGCGACGCGGAATTCACCGAAACCGTGGTGACGCGAGCGTTCACCGGACGGTATGCACGTGCGTTGCGCAATGGCTTCATCGATAGGCATGACGCTCACGCGGTATTCGGGTTTCCTCAGGCCGCCATGATTACCGGCCCCATCCAGGCGGCCGCGGTCAAGCTGGGCGACCCACATGGCGTCGGCATGTGGACGGGCGCGGAATTCCGCAATGTGCGAACGGGTTCGGCCACCGACATTGTGCAAGAGCTGGCGGGCTGACCGCCGGATACTTCGGGCGCTGCGCAGAAAGGTACTGACTATGGGTTCCGGTGACCAGAACGTCGAGATCAGCACGGGCGCCTCACGCGGAACCGGCGCCGTCGACGACATCGTGCACGGTGCGCTGTATCTGGAGATAATCTCCTTTGTCACCGGCGAAATCCTCCACATCGACGGCGGCATGAGCGCCGGCCACTGAGGGATCGGAGCCGAGGTGATCGTTCCTGCGGACAACGAATTCGACGTGGTAATCGTGGGATTCGGCGCGGCCGGCGCATGCGCGGCAATCGCGGCAGCCGAGCGCGGTGCCCGGGTACTTGTCGTAGACCGGTCGCTGGGCGGGGGAGCCACGGCTTTGTCTGGGGGAGTGGTGTATTCGGGCGGCGGTACTCGCTACCAGCGAGCCGCCGGCTTCGAAGATACCCCCGTCAACATGTTCAATTATCTCCGGCAGGAGGTGGCCGGCGCGGTTGACGACGAAACTTTGCGCACGTTCTGTGACGGCAGTGTGCAGCGGCTTTCGTGGCTCGAGCGTCACGGTGCGCGGTTCGCCGCCTCGTTGTGTGACTACAAGACGTCCTATCCGACCGATCGGCACTATCTTTACTTCTCCGGCAATGAACGGGCCTTTCCCTACCGTCTGAACGCCGCACCGGCTCCACGCGGGCACCGGCAGGTTGCCAAAGGCATGGGTTCTGGTCGCGCTCTGTATCGGGCGCTGCGCCGATCCGCCGAGGGGTTGGGCGTGGAGTTCTTGCCCATGACTCGCGCCGAGGAACTGGTGATGGCCGACGGTCGGGTAGCGGGGCTGCGTTGTCATACCGTCACTGATTGCAATCCGCTTTTACTGCAGCACTATTGGCGCACCACCCGGCTGCGCGACTGGCTGACGAACTGGGCACCCAGTGTTGCCCGCGCGCTTCCCACGGGCGCGGCGCGATTGTATCAGCGCACCAGTGAGCTGATACTAGTGGCGCCGAACGTGATCTTGGCTGCCGGTGGATTCACATTCAACCGCGACATGTTGCTTCGCTATGCGCCATCCTTCGCCGGCATATCGCCCCTGGGGACAGAAACCGACGACGGCAGCGGCATCATGCTCGGGACGGGGGTCGGCGGTGCGACCGGGTATCTGCACAGCGTGGCCGCCTGGCGATTCCTGAGCCCGCCCGCGGCGATGCAGGAGGGCATCATCGTCGGACTCAGCGGCGAACGCATCGCCAGCGAAGACCTGTACGGTGCCACCCACGCCGGCATCATGGTGCAAAAGTTCGGTGGGCGCGGATATCTGATTCTCGATTCGGTCATGTTCAAGCGGGCGCGTGCCCAGTTGTCGACGCAGACGTCGCCGTTGCAACGAGTCCAGATGAGCACTGTCTTCGCTACCGCATTCCGTAAGGCAGCCACGCTGCCTGAACTTGCTGCCGCGCTGGGAATTTCGGCGACAGGGCTGACGGGCACCGTGGCTGCCTACAATGATGCGGCGGACTCCGGCCGCGAAGACCCGGCGCGCAAGACACCCTCAATGTGCCGTCCGCTGAGATGCGGGCCCTATTACGGCCTCGACATCTCGGTTCGACCCTCGCTGGCGTATTTCGTCCCGGGAATGACCTTGGGCGGCTTGCGGGTGGATGGCGCCAGCGGCCAGGTATTGAACGAGTCGGGGTCTCCGATTCGCGGGCTCTATGCCGCCGGCCGCACCGCGGTAGGTATCTGTGCCAACTCCTACGTCAGCGGGCTGTCGCTGGCCGACTGCGTGTTTTCCGGAATCCGTGCCGGCGAACACGCTGCCGTCGACTGTCTCACTGGGTCGCGTGAATTAGACAGGGGGGCAACGGGTGTCGATTGAGTCATCCACCGACGTCGACAATGACCTGGACCGGCGGATCCGGGAGAACCAGCGGCGACTGATCGCCGACCTCGCGCCGCACTACGACTTCGTGGTATGCGGTGCGGGATCTTCGGGATCCGTCGTTGCTCGGCGGCTGGCCGAAGACCCGGCGGCCAGTGTGCTGCTGGTGGAGGCGGGCGGCAGTGACGACATGCCCGGAGTTACCGAGGTCAGCCTGTGGCAGACGAACCTCGGCAGCGAGACGGATTGGGCCTTTCCGGCCGAGTCGAACCACCATCTCAATGGGCGCTCGCTGTTGCTGTCCATGGGCAAAGTACTGGGTGGGGGCTCGAGCATCAACGCGATGACGTGGGCACGCGGCCACAAGGCGGATTGGGACTTCTTCGCCGATGCGTCTGGTTGCAGCGCTTGGGGCTACGAGTCGGTCCTGGACATCTACCGGCACATAGAAGATTGGCAGGGCACCCCCGATGATCGCCGGGGCAGCGGCGGCCCCGTCCACGTGGAACCGAAACGCGATCCACACCCCGTCGGTCCGGCAGTGCTGGAATCCGCCAGATCGGTGGGCGTGGTCACTTTTGACAATCCGAACGGAAAGATGATGGAGGGCAAGGGCGGTGCGGCGATCATGGATCTTCGTACTCGCGGGAACAAGCGCGCATCGGTCTTTAAGTCTTACACCTATCCGTATATGGACCGGCCGAATCTGACCGTCTTGACGCATGCGTGCGTCCGGCGCGTGATCATCCAACACCAGCGAGCCATCGGCGTCGAGGTCCGTTATGAAGACGAACTGCGCCAATTCCTCGCAGGCACAGAGGTAGTCCTGTCAATGGGCGCAATCCACACGCCGAAGACTCTGATGCTTTCGGGGGTGGGAGACCAACACCAACTCCGGCCCTGGGGGATCCCGGTCGAACAGCATCTGCCGGGTGTGGGCCGCAACTTTCACGACCATGTCGCGATCAGCTGCCTGTGGCAACGGTCGGACGGTGGCCCTGCCCACCACACCGGCGACACGGTGCTGTTCTGGCCGAGTGAGGCCGGCGGCGAGGAGCCCGATCTCTTTGCGTGCCAAGGCGCGCTGACGATCGGTAGTCCGGAGAGTGTCGCGCGATTCGGCCTGCCCGACGCCGGCTGGGGATTTTTCGGTGGGCCTACTCACCCCCAAAGCCGTGGCAGGGTCCAATTGATCAGCCCGGACCCCGACTGTGCCGTCAAGGTCGTGCACAACGCGCTGTCGGACTCCGACGACCTGCGGCTTGTCGTGAGATGCGTTGAGCAGTTGCGGGAAATCGGAAACTCAGCGCCGCTGCGGCCCCACACGAAGCGTGAGGTGATGCCCGGCGACCTGGCGGGCGACGATTTGCTGACATATCTGCGCGACGGCGCACTGTCCTACTGGCACTACGTCGGCTCCGCCAAGATGGGACGCGACGCGTTCTCTGTGGTCGACGGCACCCTGAAGGTCTACGGCGTGGAAAACCTGCGTATCGCCGATGCATCCGTGATGCCCAGAATCACCGCGGGCAACACCATGGCGCCGTGCGTGGTCATCGGCGAGCGCGCGGCGCAGGAGATCAAGTCCGAACACCGTCTGGCGAATTGCGCAGGGTTGGGGGATAGAGCATGACCAAAGTCTTAGATATCGATCTGGCCGATGGTTGCTTCTATGCGGGTGGATTCGCACATGAGGCCTATCGCTGGATGCGCGAGCACCAGCCCATCTTCCGTGACCGCAATGGCTTGGCGGCCGCGGCGACGTATCAGGCCGTCATCGATGCCGAACGTAATCCGGCCCTGTTCTCCAATAGCGGCGGAATCCGGCCCAACCTTGCGCCAATGCCTTACATGATCGACATGGATGATCCCGAACATCTGCTGCGCCGCAAGCTCGTCAACGCAGGCTTCACACGTAAACGCCTACAGGAGAAGGGATCAGCGATCATTCGGCTATGCGACAAGTTGATCGATGTGATCTGCGAGTCGGGCCAGTGTGACTTCGTACGTGATATCGCCGCGCCGCTACCAATGGCGGTAATCGGCGACATGCTGGGCGTGTTACCCGAGGACCACGAGACGCTGCTGAAGTGGTCCGAGGATATGGTCGGTCGGCCGAGTGCGGACGGCAGCGAGGCGGCACTACAAACGGTGGCGGACGCATTCGCCGGATACGCGGCCTACGCATTGGACACCGTCGCCAAGCGCAGGACACGCCCAACGGATGACCTGCTCAGTGTCCTAGTGAATGCCGAAGTCGACGGGCACAAGCTGTCCGACGACGAGATCGTTTACGAGTCATTGCTGATTCTGATCGGCGGCGACGAGACCACCCGGCACACTTTGTCCGGTGGAACCGAGCAGCTGTTGCGGCATCGCGACCAGTGGGAGAAGCTGTGCGCGAGCCCGCAACTGTTGCCCGGTGCGATAGAGGAAATGTTGCGCTGGACCACGCCGATAAAGAACATGTGCCGCACGATGGCTGTGGATACCGAGTTTCATGGCACTTCGTTGCATGCTGGCGAAAAAATCATGCTGTTGTTCGAGTCGGCCAACTTCGACGAGACCACCTTCGGTGATCCGGAGAACTTCCGCATCGACCGTAAACCCAACAATCACTTGGCATTCGGATTCGGCACGCACTTTTGTCTGGGCAATCAGCTGGCGCGCCTGGAACTGTCCCTCATGCTCGGCCGGGTGTTGCAACGTCTGCCCGACCTGCGCTTGGCCAGTGCGGACGAATTGCCCTTGCGGCCGACGAATTTCATTTCTGGCCCGGAGTCAATGCCGGTGATATTCACCCCATCGAAACCTGTTGGCTAACAATGTTGGTCGAGATATCAATCCCTAAACACGTGGTGTGGATGTCGGTCACCCGGCGGCCATCCTGCGTGACGGAAAGAAGAATATTATGCGCAGCCCTGATGTTCACCAGACGGCATTCGGCACAACCGATCCCTTGGTGATCGATGATTTCTGCGAAGGAATATTTCGGGTTCATCGTTCAGTATTCACCTCCCCGGAGATAGTTGAGCTCGAACAGGATCGGATCTTCAATCGCTGCTGGCTTATGTCGGACATGAATCAGAAGTGCCTCACCCCAACGATTTTCAGACCCGCAGGGTTGGGGGCAGGGAGGTAATCTACAGCCGCGACCGACACGGTCAGATCCGCGTCATGCTCAACACCTGTCGACATCGCGGCGCTGAAGTGTGTCGCGAACCTCGGGGCAACCGGAAGGTCTTCACCTGCTTCTACCACGGGTGGGCCTACGACGACACCGGTGCACTGATCAGCGTGCCCGGCGACGATGCCTACAGTGCGGGCTTTCGCAAGGCGGACCATGGACTGTGCCGCCCCCGTTGCGAAAGTTACCGTGGTTTTACCTTCATCACCTATGGCCCGGACGCTCCCGAGCTGCAGACCTATCTTGCCGACGCGCGTTACGTGTTCGATCTGGTGGCAGACCAGTCTTTGGCCGGTATGCAGATCGTGTCGGGGACCCACTATTACTCGATGAACGCCAACTGGAAGCTCTTAATGGAAAACAGTTGCGACGGCTATCACGGGTTCAGCGTTCACCAGACATATTTCGAAATGATGCTCAGCATGGGGGTCACCCCGGGCTTGGCGGCCGAACAGGGCAACGGCCGGGCGGTGTCGCTGGGGAATGGCCACGCCGTAATCGAAGGCCCCGAACTCGGCATGCCGATCGCGTCCGAGAAGATTCTGTCCGCCATCTCGCAACGACGCGCCGATTTTGTCGCCCGGCTGGGCGAATCTCACACGAAGCGGATGCTCAATACCAGCCGCAACCTGATCGTGTTTCCGAACATGGCCGTGATCGACCTAAACTTCGGCATCCAGGTGCGCACCATGTTCCCCACTGCGCCCGACCGAACCGAAATCACCGGCTGGCAATTGATTCCCACCGATATACCCGCCGATGTGTTGTCCTACCGCTTAGACAACGCGATGAGTTTCTGGGGGCCTGCGGGCCTGGCGACTCCGGACGATGTCGAAGGACTCGAGCAGTGTCAGCGCGGATTCTCTGCGGTGAAAGAGGTTCAGTGGTCCGATGTTTCGCGGGGAATGGGCGCCGCTGAGCCCACCGTCGTCGACGAATTGCAGATGCGAGCCTTTTGGCGGCAGTGGAATACCGCGCTAACCGGTCAACCCGCACGTCACGAAGGGCCGCGGTATGACACCTCCTACCTCGGCGTAGAGCAGCGATCCGCGGCAAGCGGTGTGCGATGACCAGCGTGGCGCTTGCGCTGGTCTCCCGCGCAGATGTCGAGGACTTCCTGTATCACGAAGCAGCGCTGCTCGACGAATGGCGCTTGGGGGAGTGGCTGGATCTGTTCACGATGGACTGTGTGTATGAGGTGCCGGCAACCGACCGCCCCGACGAGGCGCTCGAGGAAAGCTTTGCGCTGATTCGTGATCTACGCCCGATGCTCGAGCAAAGGGTGATCCGCTTACAAAAGCCGACCGCGCACGCCGAGTTTCCGCATTCCAGGACACGACGACTGATCACCAACGTGCGCATCATTTCTCGCACTGACGGCGAGCTGAGCGTCGCTGCGAATTTCGTCGTCTTTCGGATACAGCGTGGCGTTGAGGTGAGCTATGTGGGTCGATATCATTACGTCTTGGCCGCTACCGCTGAAGGTTTTAAGATCCAGCGCCGCAAAGCCACGCTGGATCACGACGTGTTGGACCCCCACGGCAAGATCAGCATCATCCTCTGAAGGCGCGATACAGATGGAGGATTAGCGCAAATCATGCTTATATTAGCCTGCAGCACACAGGAACTCGCTGATGGTGATGGCCGGCCGGCGCTCGGCGCGCCGGATGTCGCGATTTTTCGCGTTGCAGGTGAGTTCTACGCTACTCAGGACTCCTGCAGTCACGAACAATGGTCGTTGGGCGAGGACGGCGAATTCGAGGGCTACCAGGTAGTCTGCCCACTTCACCAGGCGCGCTTCGATATTCGCGACGGCCGTCCGCTATGCCTTCCCGCCCTCACCGCGCTCAGAACCTACCCCGTAGTGGTGCGCGACGGTCGGGTGATGATCGACATCCCCGACGATCACGACAGCGCCGCTGTAGATGCGGCCGCAGACTTGTCATCGCCCGAGTAGGGCAAGGTGAGCCCCCCGGCGGCCGGGATCTGGCCGGCGATGTGCTCGGATTCCTCCCAGGCGGTGATCCGGTCTTGGTAGATGTGCTTGACGGTCGGCAGCATTGTGCGGCCGAGGATGATGCGCAGCGGCGGCTTTTCGGCGTCGACGACGGCCAGCAGCGCGGGCGCGGTCGCTTCCGGATCACTTGGCTCGCCCAGAATGTTACGCACAAACGCGTCCGCGTCCGGATGGCGTTTGGCGTAAGCCGGCAACGGGGTGGCGCGTTTGGCCGACGATCCGGCCCAGTCGGTGGCGAAAATCCCGGGCTCGACCAGTGTCACGTGGATGCCAAAGGGTTGGACCTCGAAAGCCAGGGACTCGCTGAACGCCTCCATAGCGAATTTGGATGCACAGTACAGACCCAGATTGGGACCGGAAAAGAGGCCGCCGGTCGATGAGACCTGAACGATGTGCCCACTGCCCTGCTCGCGCAGGAAGGGCAATACTGCCTGCGTTATCCACACGGCGCCAAAGAAGTTCGTCTCCATCTGGTCGCGGACATCGCTCTCGGAGAGTTCCTCGATGAAGCCGAATTGCCCGAACCCGGCGTTGTTCACCACGACGTCGATCCGGCCGAAGTGCGCATGGGCCTGTGCGACACGGGCGAAGCCCGCCTCGCGGTCGTTCACATCCAGCTCGAGCGGCAGTAGCGCGTCGCCGAAGCGCTGTTGAAGGTCGGCCACGGTGGACGTATCGCGCGCGGTAGCCGCAACCTTGTCGCCCCGTTCCAATGCGGCCAGCGCCCACAGGCGGCCGAAGCCACGGGAAACCCCGGTGATGAACCACACCTTCGATGACATACCTGCTCCTCACTCTCTGACATCTACGAATCGTGCGGGCACTCGCCAACAGGGGCTCCTGAAAGTAACTAGCGCACTAGATACCTGCGTACCAATAGATTGGATACCAGGCAATGTGGCGTGGAACACCGCCGCAGAAGCCTTGGCTACGAGTCACTCGAATCCCTAGTGACTTTGGCTAGAATGTGCAGCTATGAACGCCGCGCCATCGCCCAAGACCGACGAGGTACGGCTCAACGACATGGTCTGCTTCGCGTTGCACGCGGCATCGCGGGCGGTCACCGCCACGTACCGCCCGCTGCTCGAGCCTCTTGGCTT
This sequence comes from Mycobacterium montefiorense, assembly GCF_025823255.1. Classification (NCBI taxonomy): domain Bacteria; kingdom Bacillati; phylum Actinomycetota; class Actinomycetes; order Mycobacteriales; family Mycobacteriaceae; genus Mycobacterium; species Mycobacterium montefiorense. Next base: position 317,924 of record NZ_JACKVL010000009.1, read on the forward strand.
GACGTATCCGCAATACCTTGTGCTGGCGGCATTGTGGGAGCAGGACGACCGGACCGTCGGCGAGCTGGTCGAACTCCTGCAACTCGACTACGGGACGATGACCCCGTTGCTGAAGCGACTCGAAAAGCGCGGGTTCCTCCGGCGCACCCGTAGCCCCGACGACGAGCGCAGTGTCATCGTCGGTCTGACCCGCGAAGGCGAGCGGCTGCGCGCGAGCGCCAACGGGATCTATCAGGCGATCAGCGAGAAGTTCGACTTGTCGGCGAATCGCGCCCGGTCCACGCACAAGATGCTGCAGTCCATCATCGAGAAGGCGAACCACTAGCGGGTCAGCTGTCAGCCCCGGTGGCGACAATGGCGGCGTGCTTGATTTGATCCTGCCGACCGAATGCGGCGGCTGCGGGGCTCCGTCGACCCGCTGGTGCGGCGCGTGCGCCATGGAGTTCGTCGTCAAGCCCGACGAACCGCGCCTGGTCAGTCCGCGAGTCGACGCGCAAGCACCGGTGTTCGCGCTCGGGCGCTACGCCGGTGCCCGTCGTCAGGCGATCCTCGGGATGAAGGAGCACGGGCGCGGCGACCTGGTCGCGCCGCTGGCCCAAGCGCTGGCAGTCGGCGTACATCGGTTGCTGGCCTGGGGGATCGTCGCAACGCCGTTGACGATCGTGCCCGCGCCGACCCGGCGTTCGGTGGCACGCCGGCGCGGCGGCGATCCCGTCACCCGGTTGGCAACGCTCGCGATGGCCCGGCACCCGGACGTCGCCGTGGTGTCGGCCCTACGCATGCGGGCGCTCACTCGTGACTCGGTGGGTCTGGGGACCGCCGAGCGCGAGCGCAACGTCGCGGGCCGGGTGCTGCTGCGGGGCCGGCGGCCGCTCACCGAGGTCCTGCTCGTTGACGACATCGTCACGACCGGCGCCACGGCGCGCGAATCGGTCCGGGTGCTGTGCGCCGCCGGGGTCCGGGTGACCGCGGTGCTGGCGATCGCCGTCGCCTGAATCGCCGATCTCGCCGTAAACCAGTGAAATAGCCAAGAAGACGTGAAGAACTCGCTACGGGTTCATCAAATTGGTGGCACGGCAGGGCGAACACGAGCTAACGTCGAGGACAACGTTCAAGAACTCTTCGGGACTCACCGGTTCCGACTCACGGGTCGTGATTTCCCAGGTTGAGACGCCAAGTGCGGAGGGGGTGAGCATTCGACACCTTGCACCGGCGGGCTGCCTGCGGCCGCAACCGCGCGAACCCCGTCGGCGCTCATTCAAATGATCCGGCACGCAGGCGCGTGCGACGTGAAAAGAGAAATGAGTTGTCACGTATGTCAAGACTCACCGTGGATTCCACTCAGCTGCTGGACGAACCGCCGGTAGGCATCGACGCGCAGGAACCGACAGCCACCGCCGAGGTCGTCTTCAAAGGCCGCAATGTCGAGATTCCCGATCACTTCCGCATCTACGTCTCGCAGAAACTCGCCCGCGCGGAACGATTCGACAAGACTATCTACCTCTTCGACGTCGAACTCAAGCATGAACGCAACCGTCGCCAACGTAAGTCCTGTCAGCGCGTGGAGATCACCGCGCGGGGCCGTGGGCCGGTAGTTCGTGGCGAGGCGTGCGCCGACAGCTTCTATGCCGCACTCGAATCCGCGGTGGTCCGGCTGGAGAGCCGGCTGCGCCGTGGCAAGGATCGCCGCAAGGTCCATTACGGCGAAAAGACCCCTGTGTCACTGGCCGAGGCCACCGCGGTGGTCCCACCGCCAGAGAAGACTTTCGGTAACACCGCGTCCGCCGACGCGCACCAACACGACACCGGCGACGACGACCACCAGCCGGGGCGGGTGGTGCGCACCAAAGAACACCAGGCCACCCCGATGTCGGTTGACGACGCGCTCTACGAGATGGAACTTGTCGGACATGACTTCTTCTTGTTCTACGACAAGCAGAGCGAGCGACCGTCGGTGGTCTACCGCCGCCACGCATATGACTACGGACTGATCCGGCTGTCCTGACGGGTCCTCGGACGGCGACCCGCTGCACCCGGCGGTGCCGCGCTTGCGATCGCCGCTACGGCGGTCACCACGGCGTCGTCCCCTACCATGGGAGTCGCTTTAACGAAGACGACTCCTACCAACAGGGGACATAGCTGTGCTGGAAAAGCTGCTGCGCCTCGGTGAAGGTCGCATGGTCAAGCGCCTCAAGCGGGTGGCCGACTATGTCAACACCTTGTCCGACGACGTCGAAAAACTCACCGACGCCGAGCTGCGGGCCAAGACCGACGAGTTCCGCAGGCGCCTCGAGGACGGCGAAGTCCTCGATGACCTGCTGCCCGAGGCGTTCGCGGTGGCCCGCGAGGCCGCCTGGAGGGTGCTGGACCAGCGCCCCTTCGACGTGCAGGTGATGGGTGCCGCGGCCCTGCACCTGGGCAACGTCGCCGAGATGAAGACCGGTGAGGGAAAGACCCTGACCTGTGTGTTGCCCGCCTACCTCAATGCACTGGCCGGCAACGGCGTGCACGTCGTCACCGTCAACGACTACCTGGCCAAACGTGACAGCGAGTGGATGGGCCGGGTGCACCGCTTCCTCGGTCTGCAGGTCGGGGTGATCCTGGCCAACATGACACCCGACGAGCGTCGGGTGGCCTACAACGCCGACGTCACCTACGGCACCAACAACGAGTTCGGCTTCGACTACCTGCGCGACAACATGGCGCACTCGCTGGACGACCTGGTGCAGCGTGGGCACACCTTCGCCATCGTCGACGAGGTGGACTCCATCCTGATCGACGAGGCCCGCACGCCGCTGATCATTTCCGGGCCCGCCGACGGTGCGTCCAACTGGTACCTCGAGTTCGCCCGGTTGGCCCCGTTGATGGACAAGGACACCCACTACGAGGTTGACCTGCGTAAACGCACTGTCGGTGTGCACGAGCTCGGGGTGGAGTTCGTCGAGGACCAGCTCGGCATCGACAACCTCTACGAGGCCGCTAACTCGCCGCTGGTCAGCTACCTGAACAACGCGCTGAAGGCCAAAGAGCTGTTCAACCGCGACAAGGACTACATCGTGCGCGACGGCGAAGTGCTGATCGTCGACGAGTTCACCGGCCGCGTCCTGGTCGGCCGTCGTTACAACGAAGGCATGCACCAGGCCATCGAGGCCAAGGAGCACGTCGAGATCAAGGCCGAGAACCAGACGCTGGCGACGATCACGCTGCAGAACTACTTCCGGCTCTACGACAAGCTCGCGGGCATGACCGGTACCGCCCAGACCGAGGCCGCCGAGCTACACGAGATCTACAAGCTGGGCGTGGTCGGCATCCCGACCAACAAGGAGATGATCCGCGAGGATCAGTCCGATCTGATCTACAAGACCGAGGAAGCCAAGTACATCGCGGTCGTCGACGACGTTTCGGAACGTTACGAGAAGGGCCAGCCGGTCCTGATTGGTACTACCAGCGTCGAGCGCTCGGAGTACCTGTCGCGCCAGTTCACCAAGCGCCGCATCCCGCACAACGTGCTCAACGCGAAGTACCACGAGCAGGAAGCCGGCATCATCGCGGTGGCCGGCCGCCGGGGCGGCATCACCGTCGCCACCAACATGGCCGGCCGCGGTACCGACATCGTGCTGGGCGGCAACGTCGACTTCCTCGCCGACCAGCGACTGCGTGAGCAGGGCCTCGATCCGGTGGAGACGCCCGAGGAGTACGACGCGGCCTGGCACGAGGAGCTGCCCCGGGTCAAGGAAGAGGCCAGCAAAGAGGCCGAGGAAGTGATCGAGGCCGGCGGCCTGTACGTGCTGGGCACCGAGCGTCACGAGTCGCGGCGTATCGACAACCAGTTGCGCGGCCGCTCCGGCCGGCAGGGCGACCCTGGCGAATCCCGCTTCTATCTGTCGCTGGGCGACGAGCTGATGCGACGGTTCAACGGTGCGGCGCTGGAGTCCCTGCTGACCCGGCTGAACCTGCCTGACGATGTGCCGATCGAAGCCAAGATGGTCACCCGCGCCATCAAGAGCGCCCAGACACAGGTCGAGCAGCAGAACTTCGAGGTCCGCAAGAACGTTCTGAAGTACGACGAGGTAATGAACCAGCAGCGCATGGTGATCTACGCCGAACGCCGTCGGATTCTCGAAGGCGAGAATCTGCAGGAGCAGGCGTTCGACATGGTCCGCGATGTGATCACCGCGTATGTGGATGGCGCGACCGCCGAAGGCTACGCCGAGGATTGGGACCTTGACGCGTTGTGGTCGGCGCTCAAGACGCTGTACCCGGTCGGGATCGCGCACGAGAGCCTGACCCGTCGAGACGCCGACTCCGAGCATGACGATCTCACCCGCGACGAGCTGTTCGATGCGCTGGTTAAAGACGCCGAACAGGCTTATGCCACAAGGGAAGCCGAGCTGCAGGAAATCGCCGGCGAGGGTGCGATGCGGCAGCTGGAACGCAATGTCTTGCTGAACGTCATCGACCGCAAGTGGCGTGAGCACCTCTACGAGATGGACTACCTCAAGGAGGGCATCGGGCTGCGCGCGATGGCGCAGCGCGACCCGCTGGTCGAATACCAGCGCGAGGGCTATGACATGTTCATGGCGATGCTCGACGGCATGAAGGAGGAGTCGGTCGGCTTCTTGTTCAACGTGACCGTGGAGGCGGTGCCTTCTCCCCGGGTCGCTCCGGTGGAAACCCCGGCTGGGCTGGCGGAATTGGGGACGTCGACGGCCGCTGCCGATGAACAGCGGGAGGAAGCTGCGCCCACCGCGCCGCGCGAGCAGGCTGCAAGTACGTTGCGTGCCAAAGGTATTGACAACGATGCGCCTGCTCTGACGTATTCCGGTCCGGCAGAGGACGGTTCGGCGGAAGTCCAGCGCAACGGCGGTGGAACGCAGAAGACTCCGGCCGGAGTGCCTGCCGGCGCCAGCCGGCGCGAGCGCCGCGCTGCCGCACGCCAACAAGGCCGGGGCACCAAGCCGCCGAAGTCGGTCAAGAAGCGCTAGCTCGCTGTTGATTTGAGGCATAAGCCTCATGCGCCGGCGTGGCCTCGCCACGCAACATCGCTGCATGACCACGTTGCACACTCCCGCCGATGCTGCTTCGGCCGTCCTGCATGATCCCGCGTTGCCCCCCGGCGACGACGAAAGATTCGCCGGCTTCGGAGTTTTGGGGCTTCCCTTTGCCAGCGGGCACTACCTCGCGCTGCGCTGTATACCCACGGCGTCGTTCGCGCCGGGCTACCGGTCGGTGTGGCATCGCGACCCCGCCGGGGTGTGGACGTTTTACGCGACAAGCCCCGGAGAGCTCAGTTGCTCCCGCTACTTCAGCGCTGCCACGCCAAGCGACGCGGTGCAGTGCGACATCGACGTCGCGTGGGTTAGCCCGTGGTCGCTGTACGTCGGCATTGAGGGCTTGCTCGAATGGCATCTCGATCTCGGGACCGCCGCGTCAACACGGTTGATCAGCGGGATCGCGTCCCGGCTACCCGAACGGACATGGACCAACCGGGCGGCCCTGCGCGCTCTGTCGCGGGTCGCCGGACCGATGCTGGGCGCCGGGCGGGTTCGGCTATCCGGCAGAGCCCCGAACGGACAGCGATTCATGATCGCCCCCAAACGATTCTGGGCCGTCACCCGGTCGCGCGCGGTGTGGCGGGGCGAGGGCCTCGGCCCAGTCGAGCCGCTGGGCACGCAAGCCCGCCTGGGCGACTTCTGGGCCCCACAACGCGGGTTTTTCGTCGTTGGGGGTGGTCGTCTGGACACTTTCGACCCGAGCCGCCATCGCGCCGTGGAACGCACAATTTCGATTTGCTGACCCGGACGCAACTGAAGGGGACAATGAGCCGATGGCGTCGCACATCACCGAGTCGGCGGCGGGCGAGACGCCCAGCCGGGCGGAGCTGCTGGCGGCGCTGTCGGTGGCAATCGACCTTGGCCTGGGGCAGCCCGCCGAGCACATGTTGCGCTCGGCGATGATCGCGACCCGGCTCGCTAATCGATTGGGACTTAGCGACGCGCAACGGGATTGCGTCTACTACACGACGTTGATCATGTGGATCGGGTGTCATGCCGACTCCCATGAATATGCGCGGTGGTTCGGCGACGACATCGCGGTGCGGCATGACTCGTACCTGGTGGACTGGTCGGGGCTGCCGTACTGGCGGTTCCTGATGGGCAACATCGGTCGCGGTCAGCCGTTGACGCAGCGGTTGGTCATGATGGCAACACTGTTCGCCAATGCGCGCGGCCAGTTGTCCCGGCTGATCCATTCGCACTGCACCTCCGCGGCGCTGCTGGCGGATCGAATCGGCCTGGGCCCCGACGTCCAGGCGTCGCTGGCGTTCGCTTTCGAGCGTTACGACGGTGGCGGGCTGCCCACCGGCGCGCACGGCGGCGACATCCCGATACAAATGCGGGTCGCTCAGCTTGCCGAGATGATCGAGGTGCACCACCGCGCATACGGGGTCGAGGGTGCCGTGGCCATGGCTCGCAGCCGCCGGGCCGGCCAGTTCGACCCGAAGGTCGTCGACACGTTCGTCCAATCTGCCGAGGCGATCTTGGCCGGCCCGGCTCCCGGCGATGCATGGGCGGCCGCATTGCAGGAGGCACCCGATCGCCGCCAGCGGCTTGACGACAACGCGCTGGACGCACTCCTAGTCGCGTTCGGAGACTTCGTCGACCTCAAATGCCCATTCACCCTTGGGCATTCGCGTGCGGTGGCCGCGCTTGCCGGCGACGCGGCTCTCGCGGCCGGCCTCGATGACGGCTCGGCGGCCCTGACCCGACGCGCGGGCCACGTCCATGACTTGGGTCGCATCGGTGTGTCGAATCAAATCTGGTCCAAACCGGGGTCGTTGACCGCGGGCGAATTCGAGCGGGTGCGGCTGCATCCCTATCTCACCGTGCGGATCCTCAACCAGGTCCGCGGCCTCGGGCGGCTGGCGGAAGTCGCCGGCAACCACCATGAATGCCTGAACGGTTCGGGATACCCACGCGGGCTTGCCGGGACCGCGCTGAGCCTGCCCGACCGCATCCTGGCAGCGGCGGTCTGCTACCAATCTGGTTGCGAGCCAAGACCATACCGAGGCGAGCTAACACCCGGCGCGGCGATGCAGCGGCTGCACGAGCGGGTCCGTGCCGGTGACCTCGACCCCGTCGCCGTCGAAGCGGTGCTGCATGCGGCGGGACAGTCGGCGCAAAGGCCGAAGTCGCGGCCGGACGGGCTCACCCCACGCGAGATCGAGGTGCTCTGCCTGGTCGCTCGCGGGGCGTCCAACAAGGAGATCGCGGCGGCGCTGGTGATCAGCGAGAAGACCGCCCGCAACCATGTCGAGCGAACGTACGCGAAGATCGGCGTCTCAAATCGCATCGGCGCCAGCATGTATGCGTTACAACAGGGGTTGTCGATCACATGACCGCTCTCGACGGGAATTGAGGCAATCGCCCCATTCCCTTACCCGGAATTCGGCGGACAATCGATCCCATGAGTCGATATTTGACGGTCTGTTATGGCGCAGTGGCCTATCTGCTGTTCTTGGTGTCGTTCGGGTACGCGATCGGATTCGTGGGCAACATCTGGGTGCCACGCAGTGTCGACCACGCGCTCTCGTCGCCGGTCGGCCTGGCGGTGCTGATCGACGTTGCGCTGCTTGGTGTCTTCGCAATTCAGCACAGCGTCATGGCACGGCCCGCGTTCAAGAAATTGTGGACCCGGATTGTGCCCGTCTCGATCGAGCGCAGCACCTACGTGGCGCTGGCAAGTGCGGCGCTGCTGCTGCTCTACTGGCAGTGGCGGATGCTGCCTGGCATCGTTTGGGACGTGAGCCTGCCGGCGGCACAGGTGTTGGGATGGGTGTTGTTCTGGCTCGGTTGGGCCACAGTGTTCTTCTCGTCTTTCATGGTCAGCCACTTCGACCTGTTCGGGCTGCGCCAGGTGTACCTGGCCTGGCGTGGAAAGCCATACCGCAACTTGGACTTTCGTGTTAGGTACCTGTACCGTTTGGTGCGCCACCCGCTGATGCTGGGTTTCCTGATCGGGTTCTGGGCGACACCGGTGATGACGGTCGGGCACCTGCTGTTCAGCGTCGCCACAACGGCTTACATCCTGATCGCTTTGCGGCTGGAAGAGCACGACCTGGTCGAGGCACTCGGCGATCAATACCGTGCCTACCGCGCCGAGGTGCCGGCGCTGGTGCCGGGGACGCGCAGGCACCCGAATGCGGCCGCGGGTCAGCACTAACCCTCGAGCAGCGTCGCGATCCGTTCCAGATGCGGCCACCCGCTTGCGGGGGCATATGAGATCGGTCTGTATCGCCGCGATCCGTGCGGATTTTCGTTGCGCATTCCCGGTATGTTGCGGATATGGATGTCAAGGAGGTGTTGCTGCCGGGCGTCGGTCTGCGATACGAGTTCGTCAGCCACCAGGGCGACCGGATTGGCATCGTCGCGCGGCGCGGCGGCGACTTCGACATCGTTCTGTATGGTTCCGATGATCCCGACCAGGCCCGGCCGCTGTTCCACCTCACCGACGAAGAGGCCGATACCGTGGCCCAGATCCTGGGCGCTCCCCGCATTGCCGAGCGATTCACCGAGCTGACCCGCGAAGTGCCCGGCCTCGAGGCCGGGCAGGTCGACATCGAACCGGGCAGCCCGTTCGTCGACCGGCCGCTGGGTGACACCCAGGCTCGCACCCGGACCGGGGCGTCGATCGTCGCGATCGTGCGCGACGAAGACGTGCTTGCCTCACCGGGTCCCGCCGAGATGCTGCGGGAGCGCGACGTTTTGATAGTCATTGGCACCGACGAAGGCATCGCCGCAGTCGAGCAGATCATCGACAAAGGCTGAGCCAGTGCAGGTTTCGGGGGCGCTGCTGTTTCAGCTCGGCGCTCTCCTGGCCGCGCTGGCGATCATGGGCGCCGTCTCGCGACGATTCGCATTGTCGCCGATCCCCGTCTACCTGATGGCGGGTCTTTCGCTGGGCAAAGGCGGCATCTGGCCGGTGGCCGCCGCCGACGACTTCATCATGACGGGCGCACCGCTGGGCGTCGTCCTGCTGCTGCTGACCCTGGGACTGGAGTTCTCCGCGACCGAATTCGCCGCCAGCTTGCGCCACCATCTGCCGTCGGCCGGCGTCGATGTGGTGCTCAACGCCACGCCCGGGGCGGTGGTGGGATGGCTGCTCGGGTTCAACGGGGTCGCGATCCTGGCGCTGGCCGGCGTCACCTACATCTCCTCCTCGGGAGTGATCGCGCGCCTGCTCGAGGACCTGCAACGGCTGGGTAACCGCGAAACGCCGGCCGTGCTCTCGGTGCTGGTACTCGAGGACTTCGCGATGGCCGCATACCTGCCGCTGTTCGCCGTGCTCGCGTCCGGCGGCACCGGGCTGGAGGCGGTCGCCGGAATGGTCGTCGCGATCGGTGCTCTCTTCGCTGCGTTCTTCGCGTCGTATTACTGGGGTCATCACATGGGCCGGCTGGTGGCACACGCCGACTCCGAGCAGCTGCTGCTGCGGGTGCTGGGAATCACGCTGATGGTGGCGGCGCTGGCGGAGTCGCTGCACGCCTCGGCGGCCGTCGGCGCATTCCTGGTCGGGCTAACCCTGACCGGTGACACCGCGAAGCGGGCGCGCAAGGTGCTGGGTCCGCTCCGTGACCTTTTCGCCGCGATTTTCTTCGTAGCGATCGGTCTGCAGGTGGACCCGAAAGAACTACTTCCGATGCTTCCGGCGGCACTGGTGCTCGCCGTCGTCACCGCTGCGACGAAGGTAGCCACCGGAATGGTCGCCGCCCGGCGCGACGGCGTGGCCCGGCGCGGGCAGTTGCGAGCCGGCACCGCGCTGGTCGCGCGGGGTGAATTCTCCTTGATCATCATCGGATTGGTCGGTACCGCGCTCCCCACGGTGGCCGCGCTGGCAACGGCGTACGTGTTCGTGATGGCGATCCTGGGTCCGGTACTGGCCCGATTCTCCGGCGGCTCGCCGCGGGTGGGAGCCGGATCGCTGGCCTAGCGCTCAACCGATGTGCAGGGCCACCACCTGCCAGCGGGTACCGCCGCTAAGCGGCAGCTTCTCCACCCGCGCGGCGATGGCATGGATGCGATCCCCGCGGCTGTACGAGCCGAATACCTCTGCCGCGTGCTCCGGAACCCGGTACCCGGCGGGTTGCAGCCGCATCCGGCGCAGCACCGCGGCACCCTGGCGTCCGGATGCACAGTGGCTGACCGACAGCACTGAGTCGACCAGGCCGGGTACCAGCAGTCCCCGGAGCTGGGTGACCGGACGGCGGTGGTCGATGACTTCCAGCACCCGGCGCAGCGCGGCGTCGGCGAAGATCGCGGCCTGGCGCATTGCGGCGGACCGGGCCGCCGCCGTCGGCTCGCCTGGCCTGACCGCTCGCCCGCTATAGGGGCGGCGCGGCGTGGCGCCGGTTCGGCGCGACACGGTCGACTGCTGGCACCCGGAGACGCTGGGTGGCGGTTCGTACTCGACGACAGGCACGACGGCGAAAGCATCACGGGCGGGCGGGCTTTCGGGGCTGATAGTCGACACGCACTCTCCAAGTCGTCGATGAACGAGCAGTCTGCAGGAGAGTGACAGACAATTGATCTTCAATTGCCAATCATCATCGCATAATTCGACATCGCGTGTACCCGCGCCGTGTTGCGCCCTAGCGGACGATTACCGTGGGCGAGAGCATGGGGAACGCGAAGGATTGACCTAGGAGGCCAGGCCCGCAATGGTGACCCGGTTGTCCCCATCGGACGCTTCCTTCTATCGGCTGGAGAACAGCGCCACCCCAATGTACGTCGGATCGCTGTCCATCCTGCAGCGTCCGCGCGCCGGGCTGAGCCACGAGACACTGCTAGCCGCCGTCGAACAGCGGCTGCCGCAAATTCCGCGTTACCGCCAGAAGGTCCGCGAAGTGCGGGTCGGCATGGCCAGGCCGGTGTGGATCGACGACGGCGATTTCGACATCACCTACCACGTGCGGCGCTCGGCGCTGCCGTCGCCGGGCAGCGATGAGCAGCTGCACGAGCTGATTGCCCGGCTGGCCGCACGGCCGCTGGACAAGACGCGGCCGCTGTGGGAGATGTACCTGGTCGAGGGCCTCGCCGGGAACCGCGTCGCCCTATACACCAAGTCGCACCAGGCCCTGATCAACGGGATGACCGCGCTGGAGATCGGCCACGTGATCGCCGACCGGACGCGGCAGCCGGCGCCCTTTCCCGAAGACATCTGGATCCCCGAACGGGAACCCGGCTCGACCCGGCTGCTGGTCGGGGCGGTCACCGACTGGGTGGTAGGGCCGGGCGCGCAGATGCAGGCCGTCGGATCCGCGATGGCCGGATTGGCGACGAACTACGGCGAATTGGTCAACGTGGGTCGCCGGGTCTACGACATCGCCCGCACGGTCGCGCGTGGGACCGCACCCAGCAGCCCACTCAACGCCACCGTTTCGCGCCATCGACGGTTCACCGTCGCCCGCGGGAGACTTGAGGACTACCGCGCGGTGCGCGCGCGCTACGACTGCGACATCAACGATGTGGTGCTGGCCGTCGTGACCGGCGCCTTGGGTAACTGGCTGATGTCGCGCGGGGAAGCGGTGTCGTCGAGCGCGACTATCCGGGCGATGGCACCGCTTTCGATCTATGCCGAGGGTCAACACGACTCGACTGGCCCGGGCCAGATGATCAGCCAGGTCAGCCCGTTCCTGGTCGACCTGCCGGTGGGCGAGGGAAACGCCGTGGTGCGGCTGTCGCAGATCGCGCACGCCACCGAATCGAATCCGTCCGCCTCCCGCCTGGTCGACGCCAGGACCATCGTCACGTTGTCGGGCTTTGCGCCTCCCACCCTGCATGCCATGGGCATCCGGGTCGCCACCAGCTTCTCGGCGCGCTTGTTCAATTTGCTGATCACGAATGCGCCCGGAGCTCAGTCGCAGATGTACGTCGCCGGCACCAAACTGCTGGAGACCTACGCGGTGCCGCCGCTGCTGCACAATCAGGCGGTGGCCATCGGTGTCACGTCCTACAACGGCACGCTGTATTTCGGAATCAACGCCGACCGTGATGCGATGAGCGACGTCAACCTGCTGCCGGCGTTGTTGAACCAAGCACTTGAGGAACTTCTCGAAGCGTCCCGGTAGCTGCCGGCGATGAAAATTGCCGTATGTGGATCTACCATTCGTTGATGTGAGCACCTCGAAAGACGGCACGCCGGCAAAGGCGAAGAATAAGAAATCATCCGCACAAGGCGCAGCCAAGATCTCCGGTGCCGTCTATGAGGCCGAATTGTTCCGGCTACAAACAGAATTGGTGAAGTTACAGGAGTGGGTACGGCATTCCGGCGCGCGGATCGTGATCCTCTTCGAAGGGCGGGACGCCGCGGGCAAGGGTGGCGCGATCAAGCGGATCACCGAATACCTCAGCCCCCGCACCGCCCACATCGCCGCGTTGCCCGTTCCCACCGATCGGGAACGCGGACAGTGGTACTACCAGCGGTACATCGCGCATTTGCCCACCAAGGGCGAGATCGTGCTGTTCGACCGATCGTGGTACAACCGCGCCGGCATCGAGAAGGTGATGGGATTCTGCACGCCGCAAGAGCATGCGCTGTTTTTGCGGCAGACGCCGATATTCGAGCAAATGCTGATCGACGAGGGGATTCTGCTGCGTAAGTACTGGTTTTCGGTTTCCGAGGCCGAGCAGCTGCGCCGTTTCAGGGCGCGCCGCAACGACCCTGTCCGGCGCTGGAAACTGTCCACGATGGACCTGGAATCGGTATATCGATGGGAGGACTATTCGCGCGCCAAAGACGAGATGATGGTGCACACCGATACTCCGGTAAGTCCTTGGTACGTAGTGGAATCCGATATCAAGAAACATGCACGGCTGAACATGATCCACCACCTGCTTTCCAGCATCTCCTACCACGACGTCGAAGAGCCGAAGGTCGACTTGCCGCAACGGCCGGTGATAACTGGTAACTACCAGCGTCCGGCGCGCGAGCTGTCGAAGTACGTCGACGACTACGCGGCCACCTTGGTCGAGCGCTAACGATGGACGCTGCCTCGATCCAGGTTTACATTCCGGCCACGCTGGCGATGTTGCAGCAGCTCGTCGCCGATGGCTCGCTTCTACCCGTCAACGGCACCGCGTTCGCGGTGACCCCGACGCTGCGGGAGGCCTATGCCCAGGGCGATGACGATGAGCTCGCCGACGTGGCGCTGCGTGAGGCGGCGCTGGCCTCGCTGCGCCTGCTGGCCGCTGGCGAGGACCAGACGGTAAGGCCGCGGCGCGCGGTGCTGGCGGCTGAAGTCGACGGAGCCACCTTCCGTCCCGATCTCGACGATGCGGTGGTCAGACTCGCCGGGCCCGTCCCGCTGGACCGGGTGATCGCCGCCTATGTCGACAACGATGGCGCCGAGGAGGCCGTCGCACAGGCGATTGAGGCCATTGATGCCGCCGACCTGGGGGATGAGGATGCCGACTTGATCGTCGGCGACGCACAAGACCACGAATTGGCCTGGTACGCGAACCAGGAGCTGCCGTTTCTGCTGGACCTGTTGTGAACACCACGACGCGTCGACGGTGTGACGCAGTCCGGTGCCGCGAGCCTGGATAAGATACCGTAACTTACGGTACCGTAGCCTTGTGTGACGGGCGCGAATGCCCTCCGAGAAGTCGAGCGGAAGCTAAGCGCCCGCAGCCTGAGCAGGAGCTTCCTATGGGTCGGAAATACCAATCGATCACCGCGCATGTCGTCGATACCAAGCGCCCCATGGTGGTGGGGGCCGAGCGGCATCCCGGCTGGCACGCGCTGCGCAAGATCGCCGCGCGCATCACGACGCCGCTGCTGCCCGACGACTATCTACATCTGGCCAACCCGCTGTGGTCGGCGCGGGAGTTGCGGGGCCGCATTCTGCAGGTCCGTCGGGAGACGGAGGACTCGGCGACCCTGGTGATCAAACCCGGCTGGGGCTTCAGCTTCGACTATGAGCCTGGCCAGTACATCGGGATCGGATTGCTGGTGGACGGGCGCTGGCGCTGGCGGTCGTACTCACTGACGTCGAGCCCTGTCGCGCAGTCCGGGTCGGGGCCCGAGCGCACGGTCACGATCAGCGTGAAGGCGATGCCGGAGGGCTTCTTGTCCACTCACCTGGTGGCCGGCGTCGAGCCAGGGACGATCGTGCGGCTGGCCGCACCGCAGGGCAACTTCGTGCTGCCCGACCCTGCCCCGCCGTCGATTCTTTTCCTCACCGCCGGATCGGGAATCACTCCGGTGATGTCGATGTTGCGAACATTGGTGCGCCGCAACCAAATTAGCGACATCCAACACGTTCATTCGGCGCCGACAGAATCGGATGTGATGTTCGGCGCCGAATTAACAGACCTGGCGTCCGCCCATCCCAGCTACCGGTTGCGGGTACGCGAGACCCGGGCGCAGGGCAGGCTCGACCTCGCCCTGCTCGACGACGAGGTGCCGGACTGGCGCGAACGTCAAACCTGGGCCTGCGGGCCGGAGGGCATGCTCACCCAGGCCGAGAAGGTCTGGGCAGCCGCGGGCATTAGCGACTGGCTGCACCTCGAGCGATTCGCCGTGTCCAGGGCCGCACCCGCCGGAGCCGGCGGAACGGTGACCTTCGCCCGAGCCGGTCGGACGGTGGCCGCCGATGCGGCGACATCGCTGATGGATGCGGGGGAGGGCGCAGGAATCCAGATGCCCTTCGGCTGCCGGATGGGTATCTGCCAGTCGTGCGTGGTGCCGCTGGTGGAAGGTCACGTGCGTGATCTGCGGACCGGGCAGGAACACGAGCCCGGTAGTCGGGTGCAGACCTGCATTTCCGCCGCGTCCGGCAATTGCGTGCTCGACATTTAGATGCTACTCATTGGTAACCTACGCAGTCGTAGGTTACGATAGCGTAGGTACGGACCATGAATCGACCGCCGGGAGGTGAGAACGATGGCGATCACAGACGTCGACGTATTCGCACATCTGTCGGACTCTGATATCGAAGCCCTGGGCGTTGAGCTGGATGCTATCCGCCAGGACGTTGAAGACTCACGCGGCGCGCAGGACGCCCGCTACATCCGTCGCACCATCGCAGCCCAGCGCGCGCTGGAGGTAACCGGCCGTGTGCTGCTGGCCGCGGGTTCGCGGCGCTCTGCGTGGTGGGCCGGCACCGTGACCCTGGGCGTGGCCAAGATCATCGAGAACATGGAGATTGGCCACAACGTCATGCACGGCCAGTGGGACTGGATGAATGACCCGGAGATTCACTCCTCGACGTGGGAGTGGGACATGAGCGGGTCGTCCAAGCACTGGCGCTACACCCACAACTTCGTGCACCACAAGTACACCAACATCCTTGGGATGGATGACGATGTCGGCTACGGCCTGTTGCGCGTCACCCGCGATCAGCGCTGGAAGCGCTTCAACCTCTTCAACGTGTTCTACAACGCGATGCTGGCGATCGGCTTCGAATGGGGCGTCGGCTTGCAGCACGTCGAGATCGGCAAGATCGTCAAGAAGCGGATGGATCAGGACGAAGCTCGGGAGCGAACCGAGGAGTTCTTCGCCAAGGCCAGCAGGCAGCTGCTGAAGGACTACGTGGCGTTCCCGGCGCTGACCTCGTTGTCACCCGGCGCGACGTACAAGTCCACGTTGAAGGCCAACGCGGTTGCCAACGTAATCCGCAACGTGTGGGCCAACGCCGTGATCTTCTGCGGCCATTTCCCTGATGGCGCAGAGAAATTCACCAAGACCGACATGATCGGCGAGACGAAGGGCCAGTGGTACTTGCGCCAGATGCTGGGCAGTGCCAACTTCGAAGGCGGGTGGCTGCTGCGCTTCATGAGCGGCAACCTGTGCCACCAGATCGAGCACCACCTGTACCCCGATCTGCCGAGCAATCGGCTGCACGAGATCTCGGTGCTGGTGCGCCAGGTCTGCGACAAGTACGACTTGCCTTACACCACAGGCTCATTCCTGGTGCAGTACGGCAAGACGTGGCGCACGATAGCCAAACTGTCGCTGCCCGACAAGTACTTGCGCGACAACGCCGACAACGCGCCGGAGACCCGCAGCGAGCGGATGTTCGCCGAACTGGACGTCGATTTCGCCGGTACCGATCCGGAGACCGGTCGCCGCCGCGGGCTCAAGACCGCGATCGCGACCGTTCGGGGTTGGCGCCACAACAAGCGCGCCATGAAGAAAATGGAGCAGCTACTCAAGGACGCCGACGACCTGGCGGCCTAAGCCCTTACGCCTACAACTGCGCAAAGAGCATCATCGCGGTGCCGGCGGCAGCGCACGCTTGATAGAGCGGTTCCAAACGCGTGGACTTCCGCCGGGCTGCGCAACGGCATGACCAAAACAGCGCCACGACCGCGAACCCGAGGGCCGCGATCCAGTTGACGGTGGTGATCCACCCGGATCCGGTTGGTGCGCTGGATAGTTCGTGTCCGGGCATTTCCATCTCGGGCATGTTCATGGCCAGCGAATCCGATGGTGGGTGAGTGGTCTGGCCTGGTAGGTTGCCGCTCATCACCGCGTACATCCACACCATCGCCGCCGTCATCACGGCGTAGTAGGAGTTGGTCAATCGCACGCTGACCGTTGAGGAGATTTGTCCGGCGGCGCGCACAAACCAGGCACCCGTTAAAACGAAGAAGATCATCGGCACGATTACCGGGACGGCCATGTCGATGCTCCAGGCCATCAGGATCATGGCCGTCGCCATCGCCAGGTGCAATACGTGGCTGACGGTGCTCGTTGATCGGTCACGTTGCGCGACAAGGGTATAGATGTAGGTCGCAACACTGACGCCGAAGAGTACGGTAACGATCCACCGCAGCGTGGGGTCGCCGATCAAGAGCTGGCCGCACCTTTGAGCATGCGGCGAACGGTACCCCCGTAGGGTACCAAGGTCAAGCAACGCGGCCGCACCGCGCGCCGAATCCCGGGACCGCGACGCTGCCGGGTTCATGCCGAGTTGGTCCGCGGTGCCAGGTAATTCGGTCGCTGATTTCGGCGAGAGTCGTCGCCCCACTCTGTCTATGTCCCGGACACCGGGGCGACGATTGGCCGGTCCCGGCTGGCGACGGAATAGGTCTACCCTTGAGGAGGTACGAAGAAAGGTGCGCGATGCTCGCAGCGTTCGGATTCGAATCCATGGGTGTAGTCGTCGGGGACATGTTTTTCGTCGACCCGACCCCCAACGAAGGTCAAGAAACCCCGGAACGGGGAGTCAGGCTGGAACTCCGCCTGGTCGATAAGGCCGAGCCACACGGGTCGATCTATGCGGGCATCCCGATTGCGTTCAACCGCCCGGTGTGGCGGGTGGATCTATTCGGGTCCACCGAGAGCCCGCCCGGGACGCTGGACCGGGCCCATCACCACCCTCGGTTCAACGGCTGGGAACCCGGACGCCGAAACTTTGTTCCCGAGCTGTCCGCCGACCCGGTCGCCTGGCTGGCGGGTGAGTTGGCCGACCCGGCCGCCGTGCTGGCCCGGGCGGGTGTCGACACCGATGAAGTCACCGAAGCCGATCTTACGGGACTCGCTGCGGCGGCACCGGAGATCGTCGCCGCGGTCAAACGGATGCTCGACGGCGTGCGGGACGGCAAGCTAGCTCCCGCTCCTGCTGAGCCGGTCGCCGCCGCCCGCACCGGCTGGCTCTGATTCGACTGGGCGCTGATCCACGCCAGCGCCAAAGAGGTTGCTGGGCACCAATATTGCTAGGGGTGCGGCACTAGTGGACCGCGGTGCCGAAAAGACATCCGATGCCGTAGGTAAACCCCAGTCCCACTGCGCCGCCGAGTACGACGCGCAGGACTGCCCGCCATGCGCTGCCGCCACCGATCCGGACGCTGAGCACCCCGGTGAGCGCCAGCGCGGCGAGCACGGCGATAAAGGTCACCGGAACCCGCCATGCGTTGGGAGGCAACAGGATAGCGACGAGTGGCAGCAGCGCACCGACGATGAACGAGGCCGCTGAGGCAGCCGCGGCCTGCCAGGGGTTCGCCAAATCGTCGGGATCAATGTTGAGCTCGGCGTGAGCGTGGGCGGTCAGCGGATCGTGCGCGGTGAGCTCTTCGGCTACCCGCGCCGCGGTTCGAGCTGATAAACCTCGGCTTTGGTAGATAGCGGCTAGCTCAGCCAATTCGGCGTCGGGTACCTGTTGCAATTCGTTGCGTTCGATGAGCAGCTGGGCCGTTTCGCTGTCGCGCTGGCTTGAGACCGAAACAAATTCGCCCAGTGCCATCGAGACTGCGCCGCCTACCAGGGCTGCCAGCCCGGCAGTGAAGATCGGGCCCCGTTGTGAGGTGGCACCGGCCACGCCGATCACGAGGGCGGCCACCGAGACGATGCCGTCATTGGCACCCAGCACTGCAGCGCGCAGCTTATTCAGGCGGCTGGAGCTGTGGTCGGCGTGCGGCTCGTCGGTGTGTGTCGATTCCCCGGCCACCGCCGCGTCTACTTCGCCGTGAGTCGGCTTCACCGGGTGCTCCGGCGTTGTCGGTCGTCGCTCATGCCGCCCAGCCAAGCGCATATTTGTCGGGTGCGCCAGCAAGCGAAGCCTCATCAAACTCGCAGGCCAGGGCTGTAGTTAGCCTTGCCTCGGTCGGTTAGGAGGACTTTATGATCGCGGCCTCCCGGTCGCACGATGCCGGTTCCAGCTGGTGCAACAGAGAAGCGCAAGCCCCTCGGCGCTCGCGGTGTGGCACCCTCAGAAAAGGATTTCTATGACGGTGATTCATGGCCTGCCAGCGCATTTGCTATTCGTGCATTTTCTCGTCGTGCTTGCGCCGTTGACGGCACTCCTAGAGATCATCTGCGCTCTGTGGCCCGCCGCTAGACGAGGACATCTGGTCTGGTTCACCGGCATCCTCGCCGCTGCGACAGTGGTCCTGACGCCGATCACAACGAATGCCGGCGAATGGCTCTATGACTTGAGACACAACCCCTCCGCGGTCCTGCGTCAGCACGCCGAACTGGGTTCCACCATGATCTATTTCACAGTTGCCTTATTGATCGTTGCGGCGGGCCTACTCGCGCTGCGTCGTGTTGAGCGGCGATCTGGACCGCGTCACCGAGTTATCAACGTGTCCATCGCGATTCTTAGCATCACCGTGGGCATCGCAACGATGATCCAGACCTATCGCATCGGCGATGCGGGTGCACAATCGGTGTGGGGCAACGAGATAGCGCATCTCGAGCAGAAGTCAGCCAAATAGGCTGGTACCCATAGCCAATGCCAGTCTTGGCGGCGAAGTTACTAGCCCAGTCGCTCGATGATGGTGGCGTTGGCCATGCCGCCGCCTTCACACATCGTCTGCAGGCCGTAGCGACCGCCGCGCTGTTCCAGGGCGTTGACCATCGTGGTCATGATGCGGGCACCGCTGGCGCCCAACGGGTGTCCGATCGCGATGGCCCCGCCGTTGACGTTCGTCTTGGCCAGATCGGCCCCGATGTCATGAGCCCAGGCGAGAACCACGGGCGCAAAGGCCTCGTTGACCTCGAACAGGTCGATGTCGGCCAACGTCAGGCCGGCCCGCTGTAGCACCTTCTGGGTCGCCGGGAGGACGCCCGTCAGCATGTAGAGCGGGTCGTCGCCTACCACGGTCGTGGTGTGGATGCGGGCCAGCGGACGCAGGCCTAGCTTCTTGGCGACCTCACTGGTGGTGATCAGCACCGCGGCGCTGCCGTCGGACAACGGCGATGAGTTACCCGGCGTGATCTCCCAATTGATTTGCGGGAAGCGCGTTTCCATCTTCTCGCTGTAGAACGCCGGCTTCAGCGTCGCCAGCGTCTCCACGGTGGTGGCGGGGCGGATGATCTCGTCGGTGTGCAGCCCGGCGACCGGAGTCAGCTCGTTCTCGAACAGCCCGTCTTTGGTGGCGCGGGCGGCCTTGTCGTGGCTGCCGGCGGAGAACTCGTCGAGCTGAGTGCGCGAGAAACCCCACTTCGCGGCGATCAGCTCGGCGCTGATGCCCTGCGGCACAAGGCCTTCTGGGTAGCGGGCACCCATACCCTCGCCAAACGGGTCGCTGCCCGGCAATACCTGGGTGCCCATCGGTACGCGGCTCATCGATTCCACGCCCGCGGCGATCACGATGTCGTAGGCACCCGCGATCACGCCCTGAGCCGCGAAGCTAATGGCCTGCTGGCTGCTGCCGCACTGGCGGTCGATCGTGACGCCGGGAACCGACTCGGGGAAACCCGCTCCCAGCAACGCGTTTCGCGCGATGTTGACCGCCTGATCGCCGACCTGCGTGACCGCACCGGCGATGACGTCGTCGATCTGTGCCGGGTCCACACCGGTGCGGGCCACGAGTTCGCGCAGGCTGTGCGCCAACAGGTCAACAGGCAGCACGTCGTGCAGTGCGCCGCTGCCCTTGCCCTTGCCGATGGGGGTGCGGACGGCGCCGACGATCACCGCGTCGCGGCCTTGGAATGCGGTCATGACTCCTCCTTGAGTCCTGGGTACGTCTCGGTATACCCAGCAAAACGCCTAGGTATACTAAAATCAACCCAGACGGGAGGTGATTTAGATGACATTTCTGCAGGGTGCCCTTAGGGACCGGGAGGAATGGTCGGCGGTCGGTGAGTGTGCGATTGAGAAGGCGATGGCGGTGGTCGGCACCAAATCCGCGATGCTGATCATGCGCGAGGCGTACTACGGCACCACCCGGTTCGACGACTTCGCCCGCCGGGTCGGCATCACCAAGGCGGCCACGTCCGCACGACTGGTCGAGCTGGTCGACCTAGGCCTATTGGCGCGCCAGCCTTATCAGGAGCCGGGACAGCGCAGCCGCGAGGAATACGTGCTGACCGAAGCCGGCAAAGGCTTCATGCCGGTAGTCTGGGCGCTTTTCGAGTGGGGAAGGCACCATTTGCCGGGCCACAATAGGCTGCGGCTGACACATCTGGGCTGCGGCGCCGAGGCCAGCGTCGAAATCCGGTGCACCGAGGGCCATCTGGTGCCGCCCGACGAACTCGGCATGCGGCTGACTAAGTCTCCCTGAGCGCTGCCAGCAACCGCCGGGCCGCTTCGACGCGGCGGACGGCGGGGCCCGAGAGTGTGTCCAGCGCGCACTCCGGGTCCGCCGGTGGTCCCATGTGGCCGCAGCCGCGCGGGCAATCCTGCACCGTCTCAGCCAGATCCGAGAAGGCCAGCATCACGTCATCGGGCCGGATGTGCGCCAGCCCGAACGAGCGGATGCCCGGTGTGTCGATCACCCAGCCCGAACCCGCGGCCGTCGGCGTCAGGGGCAGCGCCACCGACTGCGTCGAGGTGTGCCGGCCCCTGCCGATATCGGTGACCTCTCCGACGGCCCGACCAGCCTCTGGCACAAGACGATTCACCAATGTCGACTTGCCGACACCGGAATGTCCGAGCAGAACGGTGATCTTGCCGGCGAGCAGGTCCGCCACCGCCAGCAGGGGATCGTCACGGCCCGCGGTGACCACCGTCAAGTCCAGATCCGCGAACTGCTTGGCGAACGGCTCGGGCGGGGCGAGGTCGGTCTTGGTCAGGCACAGAATCGGCGTCAACCCGCCGGCGTAAGCGGCGATCAGCGCCCGGTCGACCAGACCGGTCCGCGGCGGCGGGTCGGCAAGTGCCACCACGATGAGCAGTTGATCGGCGTTGGCGACAACCACCCGCTCGGTGGGATCGGTGTCATCGGCGGTGCGCCGCAACACTGTTCGCCGTGGTCCACGCCGCACGATGCGGGCCAAGGTGTCCGGCCGGCCGGACAGATCGCCCACCACGTCGACTTCGTCGCCGACCACGATCGGGGTGCGGCCCAGCTCGCGGGCCCGCATGGCGGTGACCCGGTAATCGGGTTGGCCACCCAGCACGCACCCCCAGCGGCCCCGGTCGACGCTGACCACCATGGCCGCCTCGGCGTCGGCGTGCTCGGGACGGGTTTTGGTCCGGGGTCGTGAACCCCGGCCGGATCGGACTTTGACGTCGGACTCGTCGTAGTCGCCAGGCCTCAAACGCTGGACTCCAGCATGCGTGCCCACAGCTGCGGGAACTGCGGCAGCGTCTTGGAGGTAGCGCCGATGTCGTCGATCTGAACTCCGGCGACCCGCAACCCGACGATCGCGCCGGCCATCGCCATCCGATGGTCGGCATATGCGCGCCAGATCCCGGCATGCAGTGGCGTCGAGGTGATCTCCAGGCCGTCGGCCGTCTCGGAGCAGTTGCCCCCGAGCCGGTTGATCTCGGCGCTCAACGCGGCGAGCCGGTCGGTCTCGTGTCCGCGCAGATGGGCGACGCCGGACAGGCGCGACACCGACCCCGGTGTCGCCAGTGCCGCCAGCGCCGCCATCGACGGCGTCAGCTCTCCGACAGCCCGTAGGTCGACATCAAAGCCGTCGTAACCCGCCGAGCCCTGTACTTCCAGCGATGAATCTGTATGGGTGACAACGGCATTCAGCTTTCCCAAGACGTCGAGGATGTCACCCGCGGGTTGCACGCTGGTCGCCGGCCAGCCGGTGATGCGCACGCTGCCGCCGGTGACGACGGCGGCCGCCAGGAACGGAACGGCGTTGGTGAGATCGGGTTCGACGTCCCAGTGCCGGGCGGCGACGGTGCCGGGGTGCACCTGCCAACGGTTGGGCACCGAATCATCGATGTCGACTCCGGCTTGGCGCAGCATCACGGTCGTCATCGCGATATGCGGCGCCGACGGTAGCGACGTGCCGGTGTGTTGCACGGTCAGGCCATTGCTGAACGACGCGCCGCACAACAGCAGGCCGGACACGAACTGCGACGACGCTGAGGCGTCGATAGCCACGGTGCCGCCCGCGACCGATCCACCGCCCCGCACCCGGAACGGCAGGCCCGTTCCCTCGATCGGAACGCCCAGGTCGCGCAGTGCGTCCAGCAGCGGCGCGATCGGCCGGGCGCGGGCCTGTTCGTCGCCATCGAACTCCACCGCGGCGTCGGCCAACGCCGCCAACGACGGCACGAATCGCAAGACGGTGCCGGCCAGACCGCAATCCACACGTGCGTCGGGGCCGGGGTCGAGGCGGCCGCTGACCGTCAGTTCGGAGCCGTCCCCGTCCACCCGCAATCCCAGTGCGGTGAGCGCGCCGATCATCAGGTCGGTATCGCGGCTGCGCAGCGCGCCGCTGATCGTCGAGGGTTCTTGGCCCTGCGCGCTGGACAGGCCCGCGAGCACGAGTGCCCGGTTGGTCTGCGACTTGGAGCCCGCAACGGTCACGGTCGCGTGCACCGGTGTCGGCGCGACGGGGGCCGTCCAGGGCTCGGTGGTCACGGCTTCATCCTGCCGTGTCGGCGGGTGTCGTGGGTACCGGGCACCATGGAAGTCATGTGTGGACGGTTTGCGGTCACGACGGATCCAGCCCTGCTGGCCGAGAAGATCAAGGCGATCGACGAAGCTACCGGTACCTCGGAGCGTGCGGCGGAACCCAACTACAACGTGGCCCCCACGACCACGGTCGCGACGGTGGTGACCCGCCACAGCGAGCCGGACGACGAGGCGACTCGCCGGGTGCGGATGATGCGCTGGGGACTGATCCCGCCTTGGGTCAAAGCCGATGCGGACGGTGCTCCGGACAACAAGGGTCCGCTGCTGATCAACGCCCGCGCCGACAAGGTGGCCACCTCGCCGGCTTTCCGCGGTTCGGCGAAAAGCAAACGCTGCCTGGTGCCGATGGACGGCTGGTATGAATGGCGGCCCAATGCGGACAACGCCGCAGGCAAGAAGACCGCCAAGACACCGTTCTTTATGCACCGCGACGATGGCGAACTGCTGTTCATGGCCGGCCTGTGGTCGGTCTGGAAGCCGGGCAAAGAAGAAGACCCGCTTTTGAGCTGCACGATCATCACCACTGATGCCGTCGGGGAGCTGGCTGAGGTACACGACCGGATGCCGTTGATTCTCACCGAGCGCGACTGGGACGCCTGGTTGAATCCCGACGCCCCGCTGGACGCCGAGCTGCTGGCCCAGGTTCCGGATGTGCGCGGCATCGAGTTGCGTGAGGTGTCGCGGCTGGTGAACAGCGTGCGCAATGACGGACCCCAACTGCTAGAGCCGGCCGAGCCGGAGCCCGAACAGATCACCCTGCTGTAGTCGCTATGCCGGCTCGTCGTTGTCGGGGTTGAGGAGGAGTTTGTTGGGGTGGTGGTAGGTGTTGGTGCGGGGTTGGCCGCGGTCGAGGTGTGGGGGTGGGATCCATTCGGTGTCGCCGTTGGGGTGNTATGCCGGCTCGTCGTTGTCGGGGTTGAGGAGGAGTTTGTTGGGGTGGTGGTAGGTGTTGGTGCGGGGTTGGCCGCGGTCGAGGTGTGGGGGTGGGATCCATTCGGTGTCGCCGTTGGGGTGTTTTCGGGTGGTCCAGCCTTGGGGTTGGAGCAGGCGGTGATGCGGGCCGCAGGTCATGGTGAGGTTGTCGATGCCGGTGGTGTGGCATTGCGCGTAGTCGGTGATGTGGTGGACTTCGCAGTAGTAGCCGCCGATGTCGCAGCCGGGTGCGCTGCAGCCACGGTCTTTGGCGTACAACACGATTCGTTGCCCGGGTGAGGCGAGTCGTTTGCTGTGATACAGGGCCACCGGTTTTGCGTTGTCGAAGACTGCGAGGTAGTGGTGGGCGTGGCGGGCTAGGCGGATCACGTCGTTGATGGGTAGTCGGGTGCCGCCGCCGGTGCTGCCGTGGCCGGTGACTGCTTCCAATTCCGCGAGGGTGGTGGTGACGATGATCGAGGCCGGCAATCCGTTGTGCTGACCCAGTTTCCCGGATGCCAGTAGCGCGCGCAGGGCGGCGCCCAGGCCGTCGTGGTTGCGTTGGGGGGCGCTGCGGACGTCATGGTCGATGGCATTCTGCGAAGGCGTCCCGTCGGTGCAGGGTGTCTGGTCATTGGGGTTGCACATGCCGGGGGCGGCCACTTTGGCCAGCACCGCCTCCAACGACGCGCGGACCTCCGGCGTCAACCAGCCGCTCAACGCCGACATGCCATCGGCCTGCTGCTTGCCCAACGTCACACCGCGCCGGTGGGCGCGGTCGTCATCGCTGAAGCTGCCATCAGGGTTGAGGCAGTCGGTGAGGCGGTCGGCCAGTCCGGCGAGCTGGTCGGGCCGGTACTGGGTGGCCAGCCGGGCTAGGTCGGCTTCGGCGTGCGCGCGGGTATCGATGTCGATCCAGCCGGGCAGCTGGTGGTAGAAGCGGCGGATCACCGCGACATGTTCGCGGCCCAGCCGGCCGGCGCGTTGCGCGGCCGCGGTCGCGGCCAGCACTGGTGGTAGGGGTTCGCCGGTCAGGGTGCGGCGTTCGCCGAGGTCGGCGGCTTCGCGGACCCGGCGGGCGGCTTCGGCGCGGCTGATCAACGTCGCATCGGCGAGGGCATGGGAAAGCTTGCCGCCCAACTCGGCCGGGGTGGCCTGCTGCGCAAGTTGATTGATCAGGGCATGTTCACCCGCGCACAGCCGCCGCCGCGCGCGTTCGTAACGGGCCAGCATTGCCAGTCGCTCCGGGTTGCACAGCATCTCGGGATCGGCGCCCAGGACGGTTTCCAGCGCAGTGTCGAGCACATCGAAGGCCGCCGAAAGCGTCTCCCCGTCGACCATGACACCGCAACTCATACTGACGAAACTAGACCGACCCACCGACAAAACACCCCGCC
>NZ_JACKVL010000010.1:0-80536 GCF_025823255.1 Mycobacterium montefiorense
GTAGGCCGCCCCCGACTTGAGCACCGCCAAAATCGCCACGATCGCCTCGGCCGAGCGCGAAAACATCACCGCCACACACCGACCCGGACTCGCACCCAGCCCAACCAGCAAGTGCGCCAAACGATTAGACGCCTCGTCAAGCTCTCGATAACTCATCGAGCGGGCCGCACAACTAATCGCCACCGCATCCGGCGTGCGAGCGACTTGGGCGGCAAACAATTCCGGTATCGACTCCCCGGCCACCGGCCGAACCAACATCGCGCGATTGCCCAACAGGTCCAACCGCGCCCGCTCATCGTCGCCGAGCAACGGCACCTCGCCCACCACCACGGACGGATCCGCCGACAGCAGACGGTCAAAGAGCGATTCCAGACGCGTGATGTGCCCGGCGATCTCGTCGGCGGCGTACCGGTCCGGATTCCAGGCGAAGTGAACCTGCGGTGCGCCGTCACCCAGCTGTGGATAGATGTTGACCGCGATGTCTTGGATGGGGAAGTTGCTCAGTATGTTGACGATGGCTTCGGACGAGCCGAAATAGAGCGGGGCCGCAAAGTCCAGCACGTTGACCGTCGGGCCGAACTCGAGGTTCATGTCGTGACGGTTTCCATCGCCGGCGATGTCCGGGAAGCCCCTGAACTGTTGATGCCGCAGTGCGCCCACCACGGCCGTGCCAACCCGATCGGTGAGTGCGCCAATGGTGTCTCCGTCGAGAACATCGATGACCAGCGGCACCATGTTGGACACCATGCCCGCACATTTTTTCAGCGCAGCGGTGGTGCGCGCCGAAACCGGCAGCGACAGCGAAACAGTCTGTTGCCCTGTCGTTTTCGCGAGGAATACCGCCATGGCCGCGACAACCCTCGCGACGTCGAACCGATGTGGGCAGGCCAATTCGCGCACCAGCGGGTGGCGCGGGGCCACTGTCCGCTGTCTTCCCGACAAGTCGGTGACTTCCGGGGACCCGCGCAGCACGTTCTGCCAGTACTCGGCATCGGCTTGACTGCGTGAAGAGCTCCGATATTTCTCGTCCGCGACACGGAATAGGTCGAACTCCGAGAAATCAACCTCACCCGTAGTGGCAGCCGCTCCGGAGTAGACCTCCGCCACGTGCCGCATGAAACTGTAGGAGCCGTAGCCGTCCAGAAGGACGTGGTGCACCCGCAGGTAAAAGTAGGCCAAGTTGTCGGTAATTCGAAGCAGCACGAAATCGGTGAGCCGGTCGCGAACCATATCGACCGGCCGGCGGTAGTCGTGGTCCATCCAGGCGCGAGCAGCGGCTACCGGGTCGAACTCGGCCCGCAGATCGATACATTGCAGGGTCTGCGGAACCGAATGGTCGAGCATGAACACCGGTTCGCCATCGTCGAGGGACAGCCGAGCACATGGTGTGCCGAACCGCGTCGCCGCCGATCTGCACGCGTCCATCAGCCTCTCGGCATCGACATCGTGATCGATCGCGACGTAACCGGCGAAGTTGTAGGGGACTTCGGGCAGCAGTTCCTGGGCAACCCACATCGAACGCTGCGCGGGGGTCAGCGGCCCCAACACTTCGGGTTGCGTACCGTAATTCAGCATCTACGACGGACCGAAATCATCAGCCGCGCAAGAATTTCCAGTCGATCGTCGCACTATGCGTGGCTATCCAGGTAGCCCCCGTGCCGAAAGTACTTCTCCCCAGAGCATTCGACTCCGTCCGACGAACGGACCCGAGTGATCAGCAATCCGCGATTAGAGCCCCGGCGTGTGTCGGACCCGCACACCACGACTCCGCCTTCTTCCTGCACCATCACCCGGCCCGGCGTCCCGCCGTAACGGGCATCGGAAACACTCGCCTCGAGGATCTCGATCCGCTCACCCCGATAGAAGGAGTACGCACGCGGATAGGGTTCGGACAGTGCGCGGACAAACCGCGCCAGGTCCTCGGCCGGCCAACTCCAGTCGATCAAACTGTCGCGCTCCGAACGCTTGTGGAAGTAGCTGCGCTCAGCCTTTTCTTGCGGCCGAAAGACAGCATTGCCGGACTCCAAAGCACTCAGCGCTTCGTCCAGCGCGCCTGGAATCAAACCCATTCCCCGCATTACCAATTCGGTGCCGGTATCGGTCGGACCTATCGGCAGCGAGCGCTGCACCAGGATGTCCCCGGTGTCCAGACCGCCATCCATCCGGTGCATGGTCAATCCGAACTCGGACTCGCCACTGATCAACGCCCACAGCACAGGAGAAAACCCGGTGAATTTCGGCAGCAGCGAATCGTGAAAGTTCAAGGTGCAGTGTCGCGGCAGGTCGTACAACTCGGCCGGCATCCGGTGGTACCAGCTATTGACGACTATGACATCGGGCTCAAAGTGATTGACCAAATCGATGGTCTCGGCGTCGACCCGCTCGGCGAAGTGGACTGGGATGCCGTGCTCCCGCGCGAGTTCGTCAACCGGCGCCGACCAGATCGCCTTGTAGGATTCGCTGCTGGCCGGGTGGGTGACGGCGAGTACGACTTCGTGCTCGAGATCTATCAACGCCCGAAGCGTCTTGTATCCCCACGTCTGAAATCCGAAAAACACAATGCGCATTACGCGAAACCCACTCACTCTGTTCGCCCCGGCAACGACGGCGCTAAGCGAGCACCGCCTACAAGCGTGAGAGCTTACCTTAGGCTCCCCTAACTTAGCGACCCGCCCGCGGCTGCATGAACGCGAAAAATCAGTCCTCGACTGCTGGCGTGGGCTGTGCTGTTTTTTTCCTCGGCAGAAATGCCGTGGGGACGATCGTGCAGGTGGCCAGAGCGGCAGCCACCACAAACACCGTCGTGTAGGCGTGCGCAAGGTGGGGGGAGGTACCCATGTCGTCATGGCGGCTGAGCTGATTGGTCAGCAGCACCGCCATCAACGCGGCGCCGATGGCGCCACCGAGTTGATCGTTGATGCCCAGCAGTGTTGTCGCCCGCGCAATCTGATTCGGTGCCAACGACTGCACACACCCCGCGGAAAGTGGCGTCGCCGAGCAGCCGATTCCCAGGCCCATGATCAGCAGGCCTACCAGCAGTGTCGGCGAATAGTCGGCTTGTCGGGCGACTCCGACGGTGAAAATGCCCAAGCCCGCTGCCATCAGCGGGAATCCGATCAGCACCATCCTGCCGGGACCGAATTTATCCATGACTGCCCCCGACAGCGGCGTGGTCACGATGACGCCGACTCCCATCGCAATCAAGTGCAGCCCCGACTGCATTGGTGTCTGGTGCAGCGCGACCTGGAAATAGCTTGGAATAAGCAGCAAGACGCCGACGTAGGTAGCGGCGAAGAGCAGCAGCGTCACGTTGGCCAATGCGACCACACGGTTGCCAAACAGTCGCAAGTCGACGAGTGGGTGATCGGTGCGACGCCAGGCATGAACGACAAAGGCAACGATCAATGTCAGGCCGATCAGGATAGGTAGCGACACATGCGGATCGGCGACCGTGTGATGCTCGGGAATCGATGACACCCCGGCCAGCAATGTCGCCACGCCGGGTGATAGCAGCAGCACACCGACGACGTCGAGTGCCTCCGATGGCGCCGGACGATCCTTCGGGAACAGGATTGCCGCGAGCGCGAGGGTCATCAGCCCGATGGGCAGGTTGATCAGGAATATCCACTTCCAGCCGTAGTTGCCGATCAACCACCCGCCCAGGATCGGCCCACCAATGGGGCCGAGCAAGAAGGGAACCGCTCCCACCGCAATTAACCGGCCGAGTCGCTTGGGGCCGGCCTCACGCGTCACGATCACAAAGCTCAGTGGTGACAAAATGCCACCACCGGCACCCTGAAGCACCCGGAAGATTATGAGCAGCAAGATGTTTGGCGCGATCGTGCACAGCAGCGACGCCACCGTGAACACCGCGACCGCGGCCATGAAAAGTCGCTTGGTGCCGAACCGGTCGACTGCCCAGCCGGTCACCGGGACCACGGCCGCGAACGCGAGTAGGTAGCCGGCGATCGTCCATGAGACCACGGCCGGCGTGGAACCGAATTGTGCGACGAAGGTGCGCTGGGCAACGGCGACCGCGGTGGCGTCCAGAAACCCCATCAGGGTCGCCAGCCCGCATACCGCACCGATGCGGAGCAGCCTGGCGTCTAGCTTGTCGGGGTGGTCGCTGTCATCCACGCCCGATTGCCCGGTGGTTGCGGACGACGCGTCGTTCATAGCGTTGCCGAGCATATAGACGGCGACCGATTGCTCCCAACCGGCCTGTGCGACCCGCGCGGACTAATCCTCGGAGTTGTCGGACTTATCGGAGGATTCGTCCTTGTCGTCCGAGCCGTCGGACTTATCGGAGTCCCCCGACTCGTCGAGTTTGTTGGCGAACTTCGTCAACAGGCCAGCAAGTTCGCGGGCCTCCGCTGCCGCCAGCGAATCTTCGGACACCTGGTCTTCGTCGGCAGAGATGCGCTCAAGGCAAATCGCGTTGCTCTTGATACTGACGTCCCACCGGCTCCCCTCTTGACTAGCCATTTGATCCCGCCTTCCCGAGTAGCAACCTGTTTTCTGAGCTCACGTCCCGCGCGCTACTGAGTCGTTTACCCACTTCCGCGATGCCGGAACGGTCTTAGATTCTTGGGTACTTACTCGGCCTGGCCGCGAGAACCGCGTTGCATTAGCGTCGTCGGCGTGACCCTCAAAAACATCGCCCTGACCACCCTCGACGGCACACCGACCACGCTGGCCGAATTGTCCGACGGCGCAACGCTGGTCGTGAACGTAGCCTCCAAATGCGGACTTACTCCGCAATACACAGCGCTGGAGAAACTGGCAAAGGACTACGGCGACCGTGGCCTGACGGTCGTCGGCGTCCCGTGCAACCAGTTCATGGGCCAGGAACCGGGCACCGCCGATGAGATCCAGGAGTTCTGCTCGACGACCTACGGAGTGACCTTCCCGCTGCTGGCGAAGGCGGACGTCAACGGCGGTGACCGCCACCCGCTGTATGACGAGTTGACCAAGGCCGCCGATGCCGACGGTGGGGCAGGCGACATCCAGTGGAACTTCGAGAAGTTCCTGCTAGCGCCCGACGGTGCGGTGACCAACCGATTCCGGCCGCGCACTGAGCCCGATGCCCCCGAGGTAATCACCGCTATCGAGGCTGTGCTGCCCCGATAGCCACACCCGCCACGAGCACGACTGTGTCGACCACGCAGACGTCAGCGCGATGTGGGGTGCCGCCTGCCCCAACCGGCCCGAACCGCCAACCGGTTCCGCATGTCCGGCTGGGAACGTTCGATCGGAGTAAGGATCACCGCAAGCCATCCCGCGCACAACACCAGGGTCATCAGATCGGCGAGCACCAGCCACGAGACCCCGATCGCCAAGGTTCCGGTACGCGCCCACCAGAAGGCGCCGATCCCGATCACCGCGGCTAATCCGCAGCAATACGCCGCGGCGCAGCACCAGCGAAAGCGTCGCAGCGCAAGTGCCAATGCCGAGAGGGCTGACGCCGCGACAAAGAACACGACAGCCGCAGCAGGCAAGGCGATAGCCGCACCCGACAATCCCCGGGCTACAGCCTCAAGCCACCACGCCCACGCCGCGATTGCCAGCACTACTGCCAAGGCACCGCCCGCGCCCCGCCGGGCGCGTGCAATCCAAACTTGTTCGAGGACCCGGTTTTCGATTCTTCGCAGCATGCGCCGTTGGCCGGAGGGGCACCGCTGATCGGTCATCCACTTTCTCCTCTATGCAGTTCCCGAGCGACGAGCGACGAGACGTCGGTGCTCGAGGAACGGTCTGGCCATCACCGCCGATTACGCGAGAGCTCGCGCAACATGGCGTTGTAGGCGTCAAGTTCGTCGTCGACGTAGCCGGAATCGGCATGCCGATCCGCTCGAGTTGCGGTTCGACGATCCTCGCGCGCCCACTGTGTGACAAGTGCAATCACCACCAAGATGACCGGCAGTTCGCTGGAACCCCAAGCGATCGCTCCACCCAAGTGCTGGTCACCACGGAGGCTGGACAGCCAGGGCAGCGCGACCTCGCGGTAGAACCGGCCACCGATGATTGTCGTCATCGCCATGGTGGCAATGCCGAAAAACGCATGGAAGGGCATTACGGCGAAAAGCAGCCCGAGCCGGCCCAAGAATGGCAGCTTCCGCGGCCCCGCATCGATACCGATGATGCCCCAGTAGAACAGGTACCCGACCAGCAAAAAATGCAGACTCATCAACTCATGACCCCAGTGATAGCGGCCCAGGGTGTCAAACAGCGGAGTGAAATACACGACGTACAAGGAGGACACAAAAAGCAGGAAGGCCGTGACGGGGTGCGCCAAAAACGCAACCACGTTGGAGTGAATCAGCCACCGAAGCCACTCCCTCGGGCCCGCGGGCTGATTGTCCCGAGCCGGCCGCAACGCTCGCAACGCCAATGTCACCGGCCCCCCTAACACCAGCAATGCCGGAACAAACATGTTCAGGGTCATGTGTTCGGCCATGTGGACGCTGAACATCGCCGAACCGTAGGCCTTCACCCCGGAACTAGTGGTAAACAACAAGATCAGGCACCCTAGAAGCCAGCTGACGAGACGCCCGGACGGCCAACTATCGCCACGGCGGCGCAGGCGGACAAAGCCCCACACATACCCCGCGGCCAACGCCGCAGCCGCGACACCGATAAAGGTGTCGAACCTCCAGACTGTCAGTATCCCCAGCACGCTCGGCGGTTCTGGCAACGTAAACCCCAGGAAGACATCCCACGTCGTGAATCGGTGCGCAAGCAGCCGCGGTGCCGTCTGCGTCGCCATCGATGAGGTCAACGCAACCACCGCGATCATCACGAGGGCACCCACGGCGCTGCGAGACCCGGACGCGGGCAGACTGCGGGTCCGCGGGAATGCCAACGACGTGACGTCGCCGAGCCAAACCAGCAACAGCAGAGCGGCGGCCGTGATGGCTGCCCGCCCGTACGTAGTTTCGCCCGGATGCGCTGAACCCACCAGCAAGCACAGCAGCACCGTGCCGTAACCGAGAGCGGTTGCACCGCAAACGGTTTCCAGGACAAGCACGCGGCGCACAAGCGCCGCGGCGGGTGGACTGATCACCGAGGCCACCTTGGTGCCGGTAAGCACTGCCAGCGCAACGGCGAACACGATGACGGTGCTCGTCGCGTAGTCGTGATCGGGTCCCTGCCCTGCGTTGCCATTCACCGGCACAGCGACGATGCCGAGCAGCGCGGGCACGATCAAAACGAAATGCGTCAGCCAACTCAAGGACAGCCGAATGCAAATCGCCACAATGACGCCGGCGACCGCAACCGCGATCCACGCCCGCGACATCTCGGAGGCAGCAATGGCGTCCGCCAATGCGGCACTCCGGATCAGCCGGGCCGCCGACACACCCGCGTCATTAGCGGCCTGCACCACCACCATTGCCATTGCGGTAACCGTCCATAGCACCGCCGACCGCTCGACGATCAGATGTGTCCGGAATACCCTTTCGTCGATCACCAGATGTACGTCGGGGCGCGCGACAACCACCACGTAGAGCAGCCCGCCTAAACAAACGCAGCCGGCCAAAGTTGCGACGAAGTAGCCCAACGGCTCCGCCGTCGCGGTTGGTGCACCTGGATACGAGTCACCCTTGGCGGTGTAGACCCGCTGGCCGGAGGCGAGTGCGTAATAGGCCAGGCCGCCCAACGCCGTGACACAGCCGACGGCCAACGACAGTAGGAACCCGCGTCGGTTCGCCGGCTCCGGCCGAACGGTCTGGCTCAGTTGCACCGTCGCTGCGCCCTTTCACTGAGCCAATGCGATCGTCAGCAGTCTACGACTGGCCGTCGTATCACCGGACTAGGCCGCCGAGCCGTCGGTGGGAAACAAATGGCCGCGACGATGCCCATGTGATGCGTTCTCGGGCAATACGATATCGAGTTCCCCCACCGCGTCCGGCGCCGACCGGGAGCGAGAGCTTTTTCGCCACAACGATATTGCGAGGACCGTACCGATCACCACCGGCAGGTGAGTGACCATTATCACGCCCTTGAGAGTGCCGGGCTCTGTGGCGATGACGACACCAACGGTGAGAACAGTGACGAATACTGTCAAAACGCCCGCCAGCCGCAGCACCGCGCGCGGACGCAGCGCCGCGCCCACGCCGGGCAGGGTGCAACGCCGCCAAGTCATTGCTGAACGGCACGGCGCCGGGCATTCCGCGTACCGGCCAACAGCCGCGATGACCGCCCGGGACTGGATCAGCTGGTGGAGCCCGGCCGCTTGGGTCGCTACCTGGTCAAACCATGCGCGGCACACGGCACACTGGTTCAGGTGCTCATCGACCCGGGCCGAGGGCACGGGCTCTCGCTCGGCGTCGATCCGGGCAGAAAGCGCCTCGCGAGCTACTTCGCAATCCATGTCCCTATAGTCGTGCAAAGGCGTTGGAATGTTCCCTGTGACCCAGTGGTCGTCGCCGGCGCCGCTGCCCGAAAATGCCGCGCCTCGGCGAAAGTTGCGTGGAACTTTTTGCCTACCAGCGACGACTTCCTCTGGGTAGCACGGGGGGGTTTGCGAGAGGATGTGAGAAATCACAATGTCGTCAGCGACGGCACCTGAGGCACGGCTCGTGCCTGGGCAGCGAGTACAACTCGAGATCACCGGGATGTCATGCGGTGCCTGCGCCGGACGACTCGAGTCCGCGCTCAACAAGTTGCCGGACGTTCGGGCATCAGTGAATTTCGCCACCCGACTCGCGACCATCGACACCACCGAGGACGTAACGTCCGACGCGCTGTGCGAGGCGGTTCGCCAGGCGGGCTATGACGCCGAACCAGCGGCGGCCGGCAGTCAAAGCGACAGCGACCCCGACAGCGATCACGCGCGGTATCTCCTGATCCGGTTAGCGGTCGCCGCAGTACTTTTCGTTCCGTTGGCCGACTTGTCGGTGATGTTCGCGGTGGTGCCCAGCACCCGTATCATCGGCTGGGGGTGGGTACTCACCGGGCTGGCGATCCCCGTGGTCACGTGGGCGGCGTGGCCATTCCACCGCGTTGCGTTACGCAACGCACGCCACCATGGCGCCTCCATGGAAACGTTGATCTCGACCGGTATCACCGCGGCCACGGTGTGGTCCCTCTACACCGTCTTCGGCAATCATCAATCCACCGATCGCAAGGGGATCTGGCAAG
Source organism: Mycobacterium montefiorense (assembly GCF_025823255.1). NCBI lineage: Bacteria > Bacillati > Actinomycetota > Actinomycetes > Mycobacteriales > Mycobacteriaceae > Mycobacterium > Mycobacterium montefiorense. The sequence continues at coordinate 9,142 of NZ_JACKVL010000010.1, forward strand.
CGCTACTGGGAAGTGACGCCATCTACTTCGAGGTGGCCGCGGGCGTCACGGTATTCGTATTGGCGGGACGATATTTCGAGGCCCGCGCCAAGTCGAAGGCAACCGGCGCGTTGCGGGCCCTGGCAGCCCTGAGCGCCAAAGATGTCACTGTCCTGCGGCCCGACGGAGCCGAAATGGTCATTCCGGCCGCGGAACTCGAAGAACAGCACCGGTTTGTGGTGCGGCCCGGGCAGACGATCGCCGCCGACGGTCTCGTCATCGACGGGTCCGCCGCGATCGACATGAGCGCCATGACCGGCGAGGCCAAGCCGGTCCGGGTGGCGCCCGGCACCAACGTCATCGGCGGCACCGTGGTGCTCGATGGCAGGCTGATCGTGGAAGCCGCCGCGGTCGGTGCCGACACCCAGTTCGCCGGCATGGTCCGCCTGGTCGAACGAGCACAGGAGCAGAAAGCCAACGCGCAGCGACTCGCTGACCGCGTCGCCTCGGTTTTCGTGCCCTGCGTCTTCGCCGTCGCGGTACTGACCGCCACGGGATGGCTCGTGGCCGGCGGCGGGCTGGACCGGGCATTCTCGGCTGCCCTCGCGGTCCTTGTCATCGCCTGCCCGTGCGCGCTGGGACTCGCGACCCCGACTGCGATGATGGTGGCGTCGGGCCGCGGAGCCCAACTCGGAATATTCCTCAAGGGCCATAGCTCGCTGGAAGCCACTCGCGCGGTCGACACCGTGGTCTTTGACAAGACAGGCACTTTGACCACGGGTCGGTTGACGGTCAGCGCGCTGCGAGCCGCGCCCGGCTGGAGCACCGAAGAAATTCTCGAACTGGCCGCGTCGGTGGAAGCTGCGTCCGAGCACGCCATAGGGCTTGTGATCGCGTCGTCAACGGCACAGCGAGAACCGGTCGTCGACTTTTGCGCCGTACCCGGACGCGGAGTCAGTGGCACCGTGGCGGGACGAGAAATCCGGGTTGGCAAGCCGTCATGGATTGCGCCGGCGTGCAGCTCGACAGAGTTGGTCACCACTCGGCGTGCCGCCGAATCACGAGGCGAGACGGCAGTATTCGTCGAGATCGATGGTGAAGCGTGCGGGGTCATCTCGGTCGCCGATGCGGTGAAGAGCTCGGCGGCTGCCGCCGTGGCGGCACTACATCGCCGCGGCCTGCGAACCATCTTGTTGACCGGCGACAACCCCGCATCGGCAGCCGCGGTGGCCACCAACGTGGGCATCGACGAGGTAATCGCCGACATTCTTCCTGAAGGCAAGGTCGACGTCATCGAGCAGCTACGCGACCGCGGCCGGATAGTCGCCATGGTCGGAGACGGCATCAACGACGGACCCGCACTCGCGTGTGCTGATCTGGGTATGGCCATCGGACACGGCACCGACGTGGCCATCGGCGCCGCCGACATCATCCTCGTCCGAGATGACCTCAACGTCGTGCCGCTGGCCCTTGATCTTGCCGCGGCAACGATGCGCACCATCAAACTCAACATGGTCTGGGCATTCGGCTACAACATCGCCGCGATCCCCGTTGCTGCGGCGGGGTTGCTCAACCCCGTGATCGCCGGCGCGGCCATGGCGTTCTCGTCGTTCTTCGTGGTTTCAAACAGCCTGCGATTGCGCAACTTCGGAACACCCGTTGCGAATCAACCGAATTCGACCAGCGTCACGGGGCCCCGGAAGCGACGCAGCGGAGCTAGCCGGTAGACCAAAGGGATCGCCCACCGCAATAACATGCCTCGGCCCGGCGGCGCCGGCAGTTCACGCACCGCGCGGATACCGGCGATAGCGCGGAGTTCGTCGTACTGGTTGGCGGTGAACCAGAACGGCATCGAGGGTGCCGTGTAGTACTGGCTGAGCTTGAAGCCGCCGCGCCGCCGCGAATAGAAGCTCAGATACCACGGAACGCTGTCGAAAATAAGCTGACCGTTTGAAAAGCGTTCGGCACAGGCCGCAATCAGATCGAACACCACGTCGCGTTCCAGATACTGCAGCAGCCCCTCTGCCGTTATCAGCACCCCATTACTGTCGTCGACTTCGTCCATCCAGGAATAGTCGAGTACGGACTGAGCACACGAGCGCAGCCGCTCCGACGCTGGGAGAAGCTGCTCGCGCAGTTGGACGATCGGCGCTAGGTCGACCGAAAGCCAGTTCAGCGCACCGTTGTCGAGGCGCCAGAAGCTGGTCTGCAGTCCCTCCGCCAGCGCGACCACCGTTGCGCGCGGATGTGTATTCAGGTACTCACCGGATGCATGATCAAATGCCATGGCCCGCAGGGCAATCGTCTGATGCGTGCGACCGAAGTGATGGTAGTCGTAATCGATGCTGTCGTGCAGGACGATCGCCTCCGGGTCGTCGATGACACCGTCGGTCCGGGCCGCCTCGACCGCTCGTTGATGCAGTGTCAGGAGTGCGGTTTCGGAAATCCCGCCCAGATGACGAGCGTCGGTCGCTGGCATGAATCAGACTGTACTAGTTGATGGCTCGCGATGGGTGGGCGAGAACAATTGGGATTCAGGCAATTCCGCACACCTAGTGCGTCGTTCACTCATCCAACTCGTAGGAATTTGGCCTGAAAAGCAGCGTAGGGCTTGATTCACGACGAAAGCTCTGCCCCTCACGACGTTGCTGTGCGACAGCTCGCCACGACTTCGCAGCGATAGTCACACCTGGCCGAGTGACACGGAAGCCGATGACCCCGGCATTGAGAGCTGGCTATCAATGGGGCGGTGCCTAGGGATGCCTTTTCGGACCTGCATGGAAATGCATTGGACGACAACGACCTAACCACGACCAGCGGCGACCGCTGGCCTCAGCGCAGGTCGCTGCCCTGCGCCGCTGACGACTATCAGCGCCGACCGTGCCGAAGGGCAGGTGGTGCAGAAAACCAAAACCAGGCCAGATACAGCGGGAACTTTTTGTTTGCTCCAGCCGACTAACAACTCAGTGAGAGACGAAGCGGTTGGGGGACCGTCCGATCGCGCACTTGACGCTTGCGTAAGGAGGTTAGGCATTTGACGGTCCCCCTATGGATGGCTGTGCCTCCAGAGGTGCACTCCGCTCTGTTGAGCGCCGGGCCCGGTCCGGGATCATTACTTGCCGCGGCCGCGCAGTGGCAAGAGCTCAGCAGTCAATATGCTCGCACCGCCGCAGAACTGGCTCAAGTGCTGGCCGACGCACTAGCCGGCAGCTGGCAGGGAACCACTGCAACCCAGTACGTCGCGGCGCACACGCCATACTTGGCATGGCTCGAACAAGCCTCCGTCGACAGCGAACTGACCGCCGCACAACACGAAACGGCCGCAGTCGCGTACAGCAGCGCCCTGGCCGCCATGCCCACCCTGGCAGAACTGGCCACCAACCATGCCGCTCATGGCAACCTCACGGCCACAAACTTCTTCGGTATCAACACGATTCCGATCGCGCTCAACGAAGCCGACTACGTCCGGATGTGGATTCAAGCCGCCGACACGATGACCGCCTACCAGGCCGTCACCGAGGCAGCAAGCTCAGCGACACCACTCATCCAGCCGGCGCCACGCATCCTTGCCGTCGCTGGCGAAGCCGCGAACAGTCAGGCCAATGGATGGAATTCAATCGGTCAACTCCTCCAGGACATCCTGGATTTTCTCGCCGACCCGCTTAAGTACTTTCGCGAGTTCTTCCAACGACTCGGATTTCATCCCGCCACCGCCATCATCTTGGCATTCATCGCGCTATTGGCCTACGACGTGCTTTGGTACCCGTACTACGCTTCCTACGCACTGCTGCTACTCCCCTTCTTCGCTCCCGCACTGAGCGCACTGAGTGCCTTGGTGCTGTTGTTCGGCACGGACCCGTTCGACCTTGACATAGATGACCTCCCTGCGGGTTTCGCAGAACCTCACCCTGCCAACGACATTGGCCCAAGCGCGATGGCTGCCGCGCCCGTGAGCCTGACCACGTCCAGCGCAAGCCCGTACCCAACGAGCCCCGCGCCGAACTCCGCTCCGGCTAGCGCGCCCGCACCCCCACCCACCGTCAACTACGCAGTCTTGGGTCTGGCTCCCCCCGGGGTTGGTTCTGGCCCCAAATCTGACGCCAAGTTGCCCGACACCACCCCTGACAACGTTGTCGCCGCCGTGGCAGCACGCAGCGGCATCCCCGCCGCAGCCCGACGCAAAAGGCGTCGCAAGGGCACGGCCGGCGCGCGCGGCTATCGCGAAGAATTTCTCAACGGAACAGCCACTTTTGGCGATGCCGACCCCTTCGCCGACGCTGACTGCACTGCCCGTTCGACGAGCAGCCAAGGCTGCGGACCCCTCGGGTTTAGCGGGACCGCAGCCAGAGCCACCGGCGGCACTCCCGCCGGACTGGTACAGCTGCCGTCGGACAGCGCTACCGCCACCGCGCCGTTGCTTCCCGCCACTTGGACAACCGACAAAGCACCGGGGGCGAACGGGAGGGGCCCTTAACACCATGCATGCGATGGGACGACCCAAGGTTGGACGGAACACGACAAACTTCACGAGGAGAAGATTCCGATGACGCTGAATGTGAAAGGCGAGGGACTCGGTGCACAAATCACTGGGCTCGACGCCGAAGACTTGGACAAGATGTCCACCGGTGAGATACGCGAAATAGTTTACGAGAACAAGCTTGTCATCCTCAAAGACGTCCATCCATCGCCGGAGCAGTTCGTCAAATTGGGCAGAATAATCGGCGACATCGTGCCGTATTACGAGCCCATGTACCACCACAAACAGCATCCGGAGATTTTTGTTTCGTCCACCGAGGAGGGCCAGGGCGTTCCGCGCACCGGCGCATTCTGGCACGTCGACTATGGCTTCATGCCAAAACCCATCGCGTTCACCATGGTTGTGCCGCTCGCTGTCCCCGGGGCTGACCGCGGTACCTATTTCATCGATCTCAACAAGGTGTGGGAGTCCCTGCCGACTAAGACGCAAAACCCGGTCCGCGGGACATTCAGCACACACGACCCGCGGAGTTTCATCAAGATCCGCCCGAGCGACGTCCACAAACCCATCGGAGACATTTGGGACGACATCACTCGAACCACGCCGCCCAGAACATGGCCAACAGTGATCAGGCACCCGAAGACGGATCAAGAGATCCTCTACATCTGTGCGAAGGCAACGACCAAGATCCAGGACAGGGACGGCAATGTCCTCGACCCGACGGTGCTGCAAGAACTGATGACAGCAACCGGGCAACTCGATCCCGAGTACAGATCACCGTTCATCCACACTCAGCATTACCAGGTCGGGGACATAATTCTGTGGGATAACCGGGTCCTCATCCATCGGGCCAAGCACGGTACCGCCGAGGGCACGCTGACAACCCACCGTCTGACGATGCTCGACGGTCTCGAGACACCCGGATACGCGGCATGAGCACCGAGTTGAGCGCGCCCGCACCGTCCACCCAGACCGAAATGGAACTCAAGACCACGGTTCCGATCACCGAGGAGCTGATCAGTGAAGTGCTGGAACCTTACTCCCACAAGGGATGCCGCTATCTGCTGGACGCGCAGTACGGCGCTGGCCCCACTCACGTGATGGCGTACGGGAACTTCAGCATCGCCGAGTCCGCCTACATTCGGAGCACGGGACACTTCAATGCGGCCGAACTGATGATTTGCTTCAACCAACTCGCTTACTGCGCTTTCGCTCCCGCCGTCATCAACAAGCAGATCCCCTCGGTCCCAGGCTATTCCATCGAAGACTTCTTCGACAATCAGCTTCCCGCCATGCTGATCAAGAGCACGTCGTCTCGATTCAGGAAGCCGATCAACGCCCAGAGATTTTCCGCACGTCTGATGTGCCAAAACTTCAGAGTCGTCGAACGAGCGTTGCGCTACCTGTTGATTCCGTGCGTCATCGAGTTTTGGGACGACAACGGCGGGGCGGCATCCGGCGAGGTCGAACTCGCGGCCCTCAACATCCCCTAACCCATTGGAGGGAACCACTTATGGCTAAATCTCACCACCCAGCGCGCACGGTGCTGGAACGAGTCTTCGAGCAGGCGAGGCAGCGGCCGGGGGCGATAGCCATGCGTCGCTGCGATCAGACGAGCGTAATCCGGTACGGGGAACTCGTCGCCGAAGTGGACAGGTTCGCTGCGGCGTTACGGGAGCGGTCTGTTTCTCAGGGCTGCCGGGTGCTCATCGTTTCGGACAACGGGCCCGAGACGTATCTTTCGGTGCTGGCATGCGCGAAGCTCGGGGCCATCGCGGTGATGTCCGACGGCTATCTCCCGCCCGCAACGATCGAACGTTTCTGTGAGATCACTGCCCCCAGTGCAATTCTCATCGCGCCGGGGAGCAGGGTTTCGCTGCCGCAGACACTCGCCTCGATACCGGCGATCACGGTAGACATGGCGGTCGTCATGGACGACACCGACGTAAGAGTCCAGGCGGATTGGCTTGCCGGAACGCCGGCATTGGGTCCCGATGATCCCCTGGCGATGGTATTCACCAGTGGCACCACGGGCGAGCCCAAGGCCGTGTTGCTGGCCAATCGCACCTTCTTCGCGATCTCGGATATCTTGCGGGACGAAGGTTTGGACTGGATCACCTGGGTCGCCGGCGAAACCACCTACTCGCCGCTGCCCGCTACGCACATCGGTGGGCTGTGGTGGATCCTCACCTGTTTGTCGCACGGCATGCTGTGCATCACCGGTGCAGAGAACACGACGTCACTGCTGGAGATTCTCAACACCAATGCGGTGACGACGACATGCCTGGTGCCGTTTCTTATTTCGAAGCTCGTTTCCGAGCTGAAGTCGAGTGACACGACAGTTCAGTCGCTGCGAGAATTGGGATATGGTGGCTCGCGCGCAATCGCGGCCGATCTGCGCTTCATCGAAGCCGCCGGTATCCACACCGTTCAGGTCTACGGTTTGAGCGAGACCGGTTGCACCGCCATGTGTCTGCCGACCGATGATGGCTCGATCTCCAAAATCGAGGAGGGTGCGGTGGGCCGCCCGTACCCCGGCGTGGACGTCTATCTGGCAGATCCCGACGGCCATGGACCCGCCGCGGCCGGTGCACCGCCTTCCGCCACGTTCGGCACACTGTGGATCAAGTCACCGGCGAACATGTTGGGCTACTGGAACAATCCCGAACGCACCCGGGAAGTACTGGTTGACGGATGGGTGAATACCGGCGACCTCCTCGAGCGTCGCGAGGACGGGTACTTCTACATCAAGGGAAGATCGTCGGAGCTGATCATCTCCGGCGGCGTCAACGTGGTGCCCGACGAGGTCGACCGCATCGCGCAAAGCGTCACTGGGGTTCGCGAGGCCGCGTGTTACGAAATTCTCGATGATGTATTCGGGGCGCTCGTCGGTCTGGCCGTAGTCCCCGCGACGGCCATCGACGAGTCCGGGGCCCGCAAGCTCAAGCAGACGATCGCGGCCCGATATCGGCGTGAGTCCGAATCGATGGCGCGGCCGTCGGAAATCGTTCTTGTCGCCGATATTCCGCGAACGCAATCCGGCAAGGTCATGCGGACATCGCTGGCCGCGACAATCAACGGCGACGATGCCGCAGTGATGGTAGGTGGCTGAGGCGGTGCGGGAACGGATCTTCGATGCACTCCGTGAGGTGCTGTACATCGACGAAGCAGATCTCATCGACGGCGACGCAACCGATCTCCGCGACCTCGGTCTGGACTCCGTTCGATTCGTTCTCCTGATGAAGCAACTCGGCGTGAACCAAGAATCCCAGTTACCGGCCCGACTGGCGAAGAACCTGTCGATCAGCGGCTGGGTTGCGGAACTCGGGAAACCCGAGCTGGAAAAGTCCTCGTGACGGTGCCGGCAGAGGCTCCCGTGGATCGAGTTGCCTTAAGTAAGTCTCAGCAGAACCTCTATAACGGGGTGCAGCACGATAACGACCCCGCTTTGTATCTGATCCGCAAGAGCTATCGGTTCCACCCTTTGAAGTTGCCGAAGTTACTGGCCGCCCTGGAAACGACGATCCTCGAAAACCCGTTGCAACTCTGCGTTCTCCAGGCACCACCGGCGGGGGTTGACTATCCAGATCTGGTGCCACGCCTGCAGCCCGGCGACATAGTGCGGGTGCGGCGAGACAATCAGCACCAGACAGAGCACTGCGACGATGAGCTCGAACGCACCTGGTCTCCCGATATCTTCGCCAAGCCACTTGTGCGCTACACCGTGCGGACCGACGAACGCGGTTGGGTTTCGGGCCTCGACGTCCGCACCCATCACATCCTGCTCGACGGCGGCGCAACGGCAATCATCGAGGCCGATCTGGCTCGACATCTCACCACCAACAGCCCAACTGAACTCCCTTGCGTGACAAACTCTCTGCGCAAGGTAGCGGCGGCGAACCTGCGTGAGACGACGAAGGTCGAGGAATCACAGCAGCGTCTCGCGGGCCGCGTCCGGCGTGAGTTTGCCGACGAGGCGCGCCACGGCGGGCACGGCCGGCATTCGTACGACGCTCCCGGGACCACAGCCAAGGGCGTACTTTCCGAATCCGCGCTGATATCCGGCCGCACCTTCGATGCGATCCTCGCTCTCTCCGAGGCCGAGCAGATACCACTCAATGTGCTGGTGGCCGCCGCGGCGGTGGCCGTGGATGCGAGCCTGCGACAGAGCACCGAGAGCTTATTGGTGCACGCGGTGGACAACCGCTTCGGTGATCCCGATCTGAACGTCGCGACGTGTCTGGTCAATTCGGTGGCACACTCGGTCCGGTTTCCGCCATACGCTTCGGTGGAGGATGTCGTACGAGCGCTTGACCGTGACTATGTCAAGGCCGCCAGACGCCGGTGGCTTCGTGAAGAGCACTACCGCCGAATGTATTTGGCGGTCAACCATACACCCCACGTAGAGGCATTGACGCTCAACTTCATCCGCGAGGCATGCGCGCCCGGGCTGCGGCCGTTCTTGTCGGAAACCCCGGTTGCGACCGACATCGGTCCCGTCGAGGGCATGACCGTGGCCTCCGTTCTAGACGAAGACCAACGCACACTCAGCGTCGCCATCTGGAACCGGGCCGACCTGCCCGAACCGAAGATCCACCGCGGCGTCGCGAAGCGGATCGCCGCGGCGTTGGAATCGATGACCGCGCTGTGGAATCAACCTGTCGCAATGATCGTCAGCGAGTGGTTCGGCGTCGACCCGGACGGGGCCTGCCACCCGCCCGGTGCGGCAGTCGGAACGCACCGAAAAGCCACACCCGCCTGGTTTCTCGAGCCGGCAAGCCAGCAGTTTCTCGAAAGGCGTCGCCACATTTTTCCGTGGGTTGCCTGGCTGGTGCGCAGCGGCGTAGCACCGGGTGACGTCGTGGTGTTCAGCGACGACGACACGGACAAGACCATCGACCTGCTGATCGCGTGCCACCTTGCGGGGTGCGGTTACAGCGTCTGCGACGACGCCGACGACGTTTCCTTACGCGCGAACGCGATTGCCAACTCGGGTGATGGAATCTCGGTGCGGGTGGCCGACACCGCTGCCACCAGTCTCGCGGTGATTCCGGAGGGCGAACTACGAGACTTGGTCGACGCCCGCATCGAACAGGTGGCTGCCGACGACGCGCTCGCCACCAAAACGGCGTACATCATGCCGACCTCAGGGTCGACCGGGCAGCCCAAGCTCGTCCGAGTCTCACACGGCTCACTCGCACTTTTCTGTGACGCGGTCAGACAGGCCTATGGATGGGGACCCCGCGACACCGTCCTGCAATGCGCACCGTTGACATCGGACGTCAGTGTCGAGGAAATCTTCGGTGCTGCGCTGTGCGGGTCCGCGCTGATCCGATCCGCCGCGACGAGAGCCGGTGACCTGGCCGCCCTCGCGCGAGACCTGGTCGCCAGCCAAGCAACTCTCCTCGACCTACCGACCGCCCTCTGGCATCTGCTGTGCGAGGACTGCGACGCGATGGACGCGATCCGCCGCTCACGCCTGCGCCAGATCGTCATCGGCGGTGAAACCGTCCGCCCGAGCGCGGTCGACAAGTGGATCGATTCCGGTTGTTCACAAGGGATCTCGCTAGTCTCGACATACGGACCGACAGAGGCCACCGTGGTCGTCACCCATCTTCGGATCGCCGACCACAACGCAACCGTCGCCGGCGACGCTCGACTGAGGCTGGGCGGGCCGATGGTTGCCGGCACCGTGTTCATCGCCTTCGGTGAAGTCGTCATCGTCGGAGATCTGGTCGCCTCCGGTTATCTGGGGATCGATGGTCACGGCTTCGGAACCGTGACCACCACAAACGGCCTGCGATACCGTGCATTTGCCACTGCCGATCGGGTAGTCATCGACGACGAAGGCTTTCCCGTCTTCGCTGGGCGTAAAGACGCCATCGTCAAAATCTCCGGCAAGCGAGTCGACACCGCCGAGGTGACAAGACGCATCTCTGGTGACCCCGCGATCGTCGATGTTGCCGTCGAGCCACACAACGGCAGCCTGGCGGTGTGGTTCGAATCGCACCGGACCCGCAACGGCATCGAGGACGCGGCGACAGCGGCGCGAATCAGGCTCGTTCTGGTAAGTCTTGGGGTGTCATCGTTTTTCGTGCTCGATGTGCCGACTATCCCCCGGAAGGCAAACGGGAAGGTCGACAGCGAAACCCTGCGGGCAATGCCCGAGGTCGTCGACGCTCTGCCGGCCCAGACCGCGGGGGGTGAACGAGCGACTGGCTTGGCGCAGCTGTGGAGTCAGCATCTCGGCAGGGCGGTAACGCCTGAAACATCGCTGCTCGGCACGGGAATCGGCTCGTTGGATCTCATCAAGATCCTGCCCGATACACGCAGGTATCTGGGCCGGCACCTCTCGATCTTTGATCTGATCAGTGCCGACACGGCCACCAACCTGGTCTCCGACATCGGCATGGGCGCTCCGACAGATACCTGGATGGACGCCGACACCGCTGCCGAGATAGAACACGATCTCGCCGCGCTGTCGGTGCAACCCCCTTCTGTCGCGGCAACCCTGGCACCCCCCACAAACGGCCCGACAGACCGGCGCGCGATCGTTGTGCTGGGCGCGTCCGGAATTCTCGGCACTGGGTTCGCCCAGGCGGTCCTGGACCTGCGACGGCCTGGGGCGCCTTCTCCCAAGGTAGTTCTGGCTACCAGATCGGCGCTGCCCGAACATGATCCGTGGACGACGCTGCGCGATGTCGCTGGGGTGCGGATTGAACAACTCCCGCCCGAGTTCGGCGCGGCAGAACTAGAAGCCCTGCTCCGCGAGGCTGACGCCGGAGCCGTGGTGAACTGCATCGGCAACACCAATGTGCTGGTGGGATACCGCGCGCTTCGGTCGGCGAATGTGGAAATGGTTTCGACGATCGCCGAGGCGTGCGCGACCCGCGGGACGCGACTGGTGCATCTGTCGACGTTCGTTGTCAACGGCCAGGTCACGGTGCCGCGAGTCACCGACCCCCGCAGCGCGCCCTACCCGTATGCGGCATCCAAGTCACTTGCCGAGCTGGCACTGACCACCTCACCCCCGGAACTGGACTTCACGATCGCACGTCTGCCCCGAGTGCTCGGCGACGACTACCAATTGCGCGACTCTGCCGACATTCTGGTTTCGGTAGTCGATGCCTGTATTGCGTTGCGGGCCTACCCTTCCGTGACATTGACGGAGGAAGTCACCACGGCCCGAGCCGTCGCGAATGCCCTATTGGGTGTGCTGGCAGACGTGGCCGGACCACCTCGACTGGGACGTGGAATCACCGTGGTGCGCGGTGCAGCGGTGGCATACGCGGATTTTCTGCGCCAATACGAGCTCGAAGAGGTCGATCCCCTCGAGTGGAAGGATCGGCTGGATCAAAGCGACTGGGCGAAGCGAAATCCGGGCAGGTGGTCGGTGCTCGACGCGTGGGTCACGCTGGGGATGAGATTGGGTACCCGGTCCTACGCGGAGTACCTCGCGGACTACCCCACGATCGCCCTCGACGTGGCGTCAGTCGCCGAACTCGATGCGAAGCCACTGTCGGTTCGGGCGCTTATCGACGCACTCGGCGTAGGCGCTGTATCTCACCATCAGGAAGGTGTCTAGCATGGAAAGCATTGTGGCACACGGAAATATCGCGTGAGCAACACCGGATCCGAACCGTCCGGTGCCATCCATGCCAACCGGGCATTCATCGCCAGGACGATCCACACCTTCGCGGTGCCGATCATCCTCTTCTGGCTGGCAGTCGTTGTCATCCTCACCGTGTTCGTCCCCCCGCTGGAGGTGGTCGGACAAGAGCGGTCGGTGGCGCTAAGCCCTACGGCAGCACCGTCGTTGGTGGCCCTGAAACGTATCGGCCACGTCTTCAACGAGGGAGAAACGGACAGTGTGGCGCTCATCCTGCTGGAGGGTGACAAGCCCCTGGGCGTTGACGCCCACAAGTTCTATGACGCCGTGGTTCGCAAGTTGCGTGCAGACAAGCAGCACGTGGTCGGTGTCCAGGACTTGTGGGGAGATCCGCTGTTGGCGGCGGGCTCGCAGAGCAACGATGGCAAGGCCGCATACCTGCAAGTGAACCTCGCCGGTAACCAAGGCGAGCAGCTCGCCAACGATTCGGTTGACGCGGTCCGTAGCACCGTGGACAGCACGCCGGCGCCGCCCGGGGTCAAGGCCTACGTCACCGGGCCGTCGGCGCTGGCCTCGGATCTGCATCACAGCAGCGACAAGTCCATCGCGAAAATCACCCTCGTCTCCGTCGTGGCAATCTTCGCTATGTTGCTCCTGGTCTATCGGTCGCTTCCCACGGTGATTCTGCTACTGCTCACGGTTGGCGTCGAATTATCAACGGCGCGAGGAGTTGTCGCGCTTATCGCGCACGGCGGGCTGGTCGGGCTGTCGGCCTTCGCGGTCAGCTTGCTCACTTCGCTGGCGATTGCCGCCGGAACGGATTACGGGATATTCCTGTTCGGTCGCTACCAGGAGGCCCGTCAGGCCGGCGAGGACCGGGAAGCGGCTTTCCACACCATGTACCGGGGAACGGCCCATGTCATCTTGGGCTCGGGCATCACGATCGCCGCTGCGACGTTGTGCCTCAGTTTCGCCCGGATGCCGTACTTCCAAACCCTGGGAATTCCGTGCGCGGTGGGGATGCTGGTCGCGGTTCTCGTCGCGCTGACACTCGGACCGGCCGTCCTGGCCGTCGGCAGCCGATTCGGTCTCTGCGACCCGAAGCGACGGCTTGACGTCCGTGGCTGGCGACGAGTCGGCACGGTGGTAGTGCGCTGGCCGCTGCCCGTTCTTGCCCTTACCTGCGCGGTCGCCCTGGTCGGCCTGATCAGCCTGCCCGGCTACCGTCCCAGCTACGACGATCGGGCCTACCTACCCAGCTTCATCCCGGCCAATCAAGGCTTGGCGATCGCGGATCGCCACTTTCCCCAGGCACGGATGAAGCCGGAGGTATTGATGCTGGATTCCGACCACGATTTACGCAATCCGACGGACTTTCTGACCTTGGATAAGTTGGCCAAAGGCATCTTTCACGTTCAGGGGATCTCGCGCGTTCAAGCCATCACCCGACCCGACGGGGCGACGATGGACCACACATCAATACCGTTCCAACTCAGCATGCAAAACGCCGGGATCGCACAGGACATGAAGTTTCAGCGCGATCGGACGGACGACATGCGCAAGCAGGCTGACGAGATGGGCAAGACGGTCGCCACGATGCAGCGGATGTATGACTTGATGATGCAACTTGCGGCCAACACGCATCGGGTGGTGGCCGATACCGAAGAAATGCAACAAATCACGAACGACCTGCGCGATCGCATTGCCGACTTCGACGACTTTTGGCGGCCCATCCGGTCCTACTTCTACTGGGAGAGGCACTGTTACGACGTTGCGATCTGCTGGTCGGTCCGATCGATGTTCGACGCGGTTGACGGCGTGGACCGGATCGACGAGAAACTGAACACATTGCTGGCTGACGTCAAAGGGTTCGATCGGCTGATGCCCGAGATGATCGCCCAGCTGCCACCCATGATCGAGACCATGGCGAACATGCGGACCATGATGCTGACGCTGCACAGCACCATGTCCGGCATTTTCAATCAGATGGACGACATGACCAAACATGCGTCGGCCATGGGTCGTGCTTTTGACGGTTCCAAGAACGACGACTCGTTCTACCTTCCGCCGGAAGTCTTTGAAAATGCCGACTTCCGGCGGGCTATGAGTAACTTCCTGTCGCCGGACGGCCACGCGGCACGCTTCATCATTCTGCATCGGGGTGACCCTGCGTCTGATGAGGGGATCGCGAGTATCGACACGATACGCACGGCGGCCGAGGAGTCGCTCAAGGGAACTCCGCTGGAGAGCAGCAAGATCTACGTCGCCGGAATTGGCGCCGTCTTCAAAGACATTTCCCAGGGCGCCAAATGGGATCTCGTGATCGCGGGCATTTCCTCGCTGTGCCTGATTTTCATCATCATGCTGATCTTCACCCGAGCCCTGGTGCCGGCTGGGGTGATTGTGGGGACGGTCGCGATGTCGCTCGGCGCTTCGTTTGGGTTGTCGGTGTTGGTCTGGCAGTACATTCTCGGCACCCCGTTGCACTGGCTGGTGCTTGCGATGTCCGTCATCGTCTTGTTGGCGGTGGGCTCGGACTACAACCTGCTGCTGGTCTCCCGATTCCGACAAGAGATACACGCCGGCCTCAATACCGGAATCATCCGGTCCATGGGCGGCACCGGCAAAGTCGTGACGAACGCCGGCTTAGTGTTCGCATTCACGATGGCGTCGATGATAGTCAGCGACGTGAAGATGATCGGTCAGCTCGGCACCACCATTGGTCTGGGTCTGCTGTTCGACACCTTGATCGTCCGGGCGTTCATGACGCCGTCCATCGCTGCGCTGCTGGGTCGCTGGTTCTGGTGGCCCATCAGGGTGCGCTCACGACCGGCCCGGCGGTCGACCGTGCCCGTCCAAGCCGATCCGTCCGATCGTTCTCTGGTGCCGCAAACGTCAACTTGTTAGTAGCGAATTCGAGTAGTCGACTACGCATGCTCGATGTCGGGCAGCTGCCTACGTTTAAAAGGTGCGGCCACATCGAATCCGCAACCGGTTTCAGGGAGGACGAATGTCTCAAATCATCGGTGACCACAACCCCTTGGTGAACTTCACCTTGAATCCGGGCGCGGGCGTTCAGGTGTGGTGGACCGGCGTCGGTGCCTACAACATCGGGTTTCCGTTCCCATCGGCGGTATGGACTCAGTCGAGCCGCGTCGTAGCCGACAGTCACTCGATGGACTGGTCTCGCGGCGCGGGTCCCAGCGGAATCGTGTACACGGTGAATCTGCATGCGGAGGGCAACGGCACGGGTAGCCCGGCCGCTTTCCGAGTCCAAATTGGTCAATTGAGCTGAGGAGGATCCATGAAGCGACTCGTTGTGAGCGACAAAAGCGGACACATCATCGCGACCGGTCCGCATCCAGACGAAAAGCCGAACAGCCACGTGATGTACGGCTTCAACGCACTCGATGGGCAGCAGATCCATGAACTCGAGCTGCCCGAGCACGTCAGGACGATCGAGCACGTCGTCGAACTGCATACGACGCACGTCGTCCGGGTGCAGGGCAACAAGGCGACCTTGATGGCGGCAAAGAGCTCGTGATTGTCGGCCAAACATGGACGTGGCCCCCGGAGGATCCCGGGGGCCACTCGCTAGTAGCGGGGACAGGATTCGAACCTGCGACCTCTGGGTTATGAGCCCAGCGAGCTACCGAGCTGCTCCACCCCGCGTCGGTGAATGCAAGGTTACCGGCCCGGTGTCGAGCCGACCAAATCGCGGGCTCAGCGGGGGTAGCGGAAGGGTCAGTGCGAAGGCGGGTTCAGCCCATAACGCTGCGCGATGTCGTCCATCCAGGCCGGCGACCCGTAGGTCAGCCCGTACTTGTCGGCCAGTTCGCCGAACTCGGGCAACTCATGCAGCGGCGTACCCACCGGGTCGTTGGCGTGTTCGACGAGCAGCTCGCCGAGCTCCCGGAAATAGTTCTCGAATCCACCCGGGGTGATGATCTCGACGATACGCCCGGGCTCGTTGCCGGCGTTCCACATCGCGTGCATCTGCCCGCGCGGCTTGGTGATGTAGCCGCCGGGACCGAGCACCACTTCGCTGTCATCGGAGCGGAAGCCGATCTCGCCCGCCAGCACAATCGAATGCTCGTCCTCGCGGGTGTGCCGATGCGCCGCGGTCAGCAAGCCGACCCCGAACGGGTGCTCAACAATGGACACCTCCCCGCCGTTGGTCTGGCCGGAAAGCTTGAACACCGCCCCGAAGCCCGGGAGCGCGACGACATCGCCCTCCCCCGGCTGCACGACGGTGACCCCAATTTGGTCCATCTGATCCACCTTCCTCGGAAATCCCTTGCGCTGCAAGCCTCATTCATCCCACCATGGCTGACAGGGCGTTCCGAGGCGGCCAGAGTGGCTGCGGCACTTCGATTCCGAACGGCTTGCCCCAACCGTTTCGAGATGAAACCTCGTGCACCGGATGGCGATTGGCCGCGATGCCCCACTTACCCAACGGATAACCCAGGGTCAGCATGGCCGACATCTTC
This sequence comes from Mycobacterium montefiorense, assembly GCF_025823255.1. NCBI lineage: Bacteria > Bacillati > Actinomycetota > Actinomycetes > Mycobacteriales > Mycobacteriaceae > Mycobacterium > Mycobacterium montefiorense. Next base: position 25,697 of record NZ_JACKVL010000010.1, read on the forward strand.
CAGCCTTCGGCAACTGGCACGCCCAGTAACTCGTTCACCCTGTCCTCGAAATTGCGGAGCACCATCGTCATGACACCGCCGACGCCCTCGGCTCGGGCGGCGAGCAACACACTCCAGATCGCCGGGTAGATGTTGGCACCGCCGAGGTCGTCGATGGCGAAGACGAAGAGCAACAGGGGGATCTCTTCGAAATGGTCGGCCAGGTAATCCCCCGAGCCTTTCATTCGACGCATTGTGTCGGCGTGAGCGGCCGGGTCCGCCCCGGGCGCTGTCGCGACCATCGGTCCCGTGCCCGTTTTGAATTTGTCGTATTCCAGGGCGCGGGCCCGGCGGAACAGCTGGGCGAATTCGCGGATGAGTTCGCGATCGTCAACGGCCAGGAAGTGCCAGCGTTGGGTATTGCCCCCGTTGGGAGCGCGAACGGCCGCGTCGAGAATGCGGGCCTGCGTATCCAGCGGAATCGGATCCGGCCGCAACAGGCGCATCATCCTGGTGGTGTAAAGGCCTTCATAGATGTCCATTTCGCTGCTCCTACTCGGGCCAGCTGTTGCCCACGATGATGTCGACGAAGTTGTCGCGGATGAATGCGGGGTCGAAGTGCGCAAGTACGTCGTCGTTGACGGTGCCGAAGGTGCTGTGCGGGCGGTGCTTCATCCCGTCGTTGAACGCCGTCAGGATGCGCTGCTTGAAATTCGGGCGCGGATGGACAGCGGTGACTGCGGCAAGATCCTCGGGTGAAAGCTCGTCGCGGTCGATGCCCAGCACGTCGGTTTCGACACCGGCAGTGACCAGAGCGACTTCGGGTGCCAAGAACTCAGGGATGCCGGGAGTGGTGTGCAACGCGATGCTCAGCCACACCTTGTCGGCGTCGGCCTGATCAACGTCGCGCTCCAACAGGAACTTCCGTGCCGCATTGGCGCTGTCCACCTCGAAGCGCAGCTGCGAAGTCCGGTATCGCTCGGTGAGACCCAGGTCGTGGAACATCGCTCCGGCGTAAAGCAACTCCAGGTTTGGCTCCAGCCCCCGGCGGCGCCCCTGCAACGCACCGAAGAGGAATACCCGGCGGGAGTGGTCAAAGAGCAAGTCGTCTTCGGCCTCGCGGATGACCTCGGTGATCTCGCGTACCAGTGCAGTGTCGGGTATCGCGATGTCGGCAATGGTGTCCATCAACTGAATATCCATGAGCTGCCTCCTGGTGTGGTCTTGCTAGCGAGTGTGCGACGTCGCGAGCCAACCGGCCCATGTCGTTCCAGCCGTCTTTTCCACAGAAAGCGACACAATGACTTCGTGGCCGAAGCCGGAGCGCGTTCGCGAGTGATAGTAATCGTCGTCTTCGACGAGGTGACGCTGTTAGACGTCGCGGGAGCGGGAGAAGTGTTCGTCGAGGCCAACCGGTTCGGCGCCGACTATCAGCTCAAAATCGCGTCGCTGGACGGCAGCGACGTGAAGACCTCGATCGGCACCCCGTTGGGTGTCACCGACGGCATCTCGTCGATCGATTCCGCCGACACCGTTCTGGTCGCCGGCAGCGACAGCCTGCCCGGGCGGGCGATCGATCCCGCGCTCGTCGAGGCCATCAGGGCTCTGTCGGCGCGGACCCGGCGCCTGGCCTCCATTTGCACGGGGTCGTTCCTCCTCGCGCAGGCCGGCTTGCTCCGCGGCCGCCGCGCCACCACCCACTGGCACGACACCCGGCTACTGGCCCGGGCCTTCCCCGACACCACCGTCGAGCCGGACGCGATCTTCGTCCGCGACGGCGATGTCTTCACCTCGGCCGGTATTTCGTCGGGCATCGACCTGGCGCTGGCGCTGGTCGAAATGGATTACGGCACCGAGCTGGTGCGCGACGTGGCCCGGTGGTTGGTCGTCTACCTCAAACGCGCCGGTGGGCAATCGCAATTCTCGGTGCTGGTCGAGGCCGATCCGCCGCCGGGTTCGCCGCTACGTACGGTCACCGATGCGATCACCGCCGATCCCGCTCGCGACCACAGCGTCAAGAAGCTCGCGGCGCGGGCATCGTTGAGTACCCGTCAGCTCACCCGGTTGTTTCAGGCCGAACTGGGGATGACGCCGGCTCGCTACGTCGAGTCGGTGCGCGTCGATTTCGCCCGTGCCGGCCTGGAATCCGGCCGCACCGTGACCGAGGCCGCGCACCTGGCGGGCTTCGGTAGCAGCGAAACGCTACGGCGGGTATTCGCCAGACACCTGGGTATCAGCCCGAAGGCCTACCGAGATCGGTTCCGCACCGCCTGCGCGTGAAAGTTGCTGTAGCTCAACTAAAATCGGTTGGTATCAGCAGATCCGAAAGTCCGACGCGATGCAGCATCTCGGCCTTGAGCCGATCGAGCACGGCGAAGCCGACGTCGGCGCCGTCCTGGGACGGATCGATGGTAACCCGGAACGGGCGCTTGCCGAATGGCGTGTCGACCACGTCGACCAACGCATCCGCAACCTCGGCCACATCGGCGTCGGCGGGCACGATGGCGTTGAAGGCCTGCTGCACTCGGGTTCCGAAGTCCGGATAGGGGCCCTGTTCGTATTCGTCCACCACGGCCTGGTCCCCGGGCGTGCCGGCATTGGCAAAGTGGTTGGTACCACTGGTAAATGCGCCGGGCACGATGATCGAAGTCTCGATGCCCCACCGGGTCAGCTCGCGTGCATAGGACACGGCCAGCGAATCCATCGCGGCCTTGGCTGCGAAGTACGGCGCCAGATACGGCGGCGTGCCCCCGGCCGAGCTGCTGCTGGACACCCACACCAGCAGACCTCGCTGCTGGCGCCGCATGTGCGGCAGCACAGCCTTGTTGACCCGTTGTGTGCTGACCACATTGATGTCGTAGAGCTGCGCGATCTGTTCGGGCGTAAACGCCTCGGCCGGGCCGAACACCATGTGGCCCGCGTTGTGCACCAGCACATCGATGCGGCCATTGGCGCTGACAACTTCTTGGATCGCGGTATCAATCGAAGGCTGCGACTGCACATCCATTTCCACGGTCCGCAGGTCGACGCCGTTCTCCTTGGCGAAGTTGCCGGCAGCCTGAACCTGGGATGCGTTGCGGCCCTTGATGTCACGCATTGACGCGTAGACCGTGTGGCCGGCGCGCGCCAACGCTTCGGCGCTCAGCCGGCCAAAACCGCTCGATGCGCCGGTAACCACGATGACGTGACCCATGGCGCGCTACTTGGTGTTGTTGTACTTGGTGATGGCGTCGTCGAGCCGCTGCAGCGCGGCGCCGTAGCCGGCGAAATCACCCTTCTTCTGGGCGTCCCGGGCCGCGTTGATCTGGGTCTGAATGTCCTGTAGGGCAGCGGCTTTGGCCGGCGATAAGGTCGACGATCCGTCCGGAGCGGGCGGCACCGCCGTCGGCGGCGGCGGCGATCCCGGTGGCCCGGCCTGTGGCGTGGGTGGACCGGCAGGCGGGCTCTGCGGCGCACCCCCGTCGGTAGGAACGATCCCCGTCGCGGCCGCACCCGCACCGGGCCCGAACAACCCGGTGAGCGCGTCGCCGACGGTCGGGCCGTAGCCGATCTTGTCGTTGTACATCATCGCAACACGGATCAACCGCGGGTACGACGAGGCGGCATCGCTGGCCCCCGGAGAGGCGTAAACCGGTTCGACGTACAGCAGCCCACCCTGAGCAACCGGCAGCGTCAGCAAGTTGCCCCACCGTATTCGGTTCTGGTTGTCTCGCCCGATCACACCAAGATCCTGGGACACCGCCGGGTCGGTGGTGATCGCGTTATTCGCCAGCTTCGGACCGTTGACCTGACCCGGGATGGTCAGCACCGTGATCTTGCCGTAGGTCGCGGGATCGGAGCTGGCGCTGATGTAGGCAGCGAGATAATCGCGCTTGAACCTGTTCATCGCGCTCGTCAGCTGATACGAAGACGTATTGTCGTTCTTCGCAATGTTTTTCGCGACGATGTAATACGGCGGCTGATAGCTGCTGGCTGTCGGGTTCGGGTCCAGCGGCACATCCCAGAAATCCGAAGTGGAGAAGAACGTCACGGGGTCGTTGACGTGATACTTCGCCAGCAGCATCCGCTGCACCTTGAACAGGTCTTCGGGATACCGCAAGTGCTCGGCGAGCTCGGGGCTGATGTCACTTTTGGGCTTGACCGTCCCCGGAAAGACCTGCATCCAGGCCTTCAGCACCGGATCCTGCTCGTCTTGCTGGTAAAGCGTCACCGTCCCGTCGTAGGCGTCCACCGTGGCCTTCACCGAGTTGCGGATGTAGGAGACCTGCTTGTCGGGACCCAGCTTGTTGAACGCCACCTCGGTCGAGTCGGCGGTCGCGGATTCCAAGGAAGTCAGCTCGGAATACGGGTAGTTGTCCAACGTGGTGTAGCCGTCGATGATCCACACCAGGCGCTTGTTGACGATCGCCGGGTACACCGAGCTGTCGGTCGTGAGCCACGGCGCCACCGCCTCCACCCGCGCTGCCGGATCGCGGTTGAACAGAATCTTGCTGTTGGAGCCGATCACGCTGGAAAACAGGAAGTTCCGCTCGGCGAACTTGGCGGCGAACACGCTGCGGGATAGCCAATCGCCGATCGGGACTCCCCCGATCCCGGTGTAGGTGTAATTCTTGGTTTCGGTGTTGGTCTCGTAGTCGTATTCGCGGTCGGCGCCGCTTTTCCCGACGATCGCGTAGTCAGCCGAGGTGTTGGAGATTACGGGTCCGAAGTAGATACGCGGCTGATCGAGCGGTGCCGGTCCGTCGGACACGACGCTGCCGTTGGCGCCGACGACGTTGGCGAGAAACTCTGGGTAACCGCCGTTTTGGGTGGGATCGTTGGCGATGCCGCGCACCGTGTTGGCTGGAGACGCGATGAATCCGTTGCCGTGGGTGTAGACGGTATGCCGGTTGATCCAGTCGCGCTGATTGTCGATAAGCCTGTCCGGGTTGAGTTCTCGGGCCGCGACCACGTAATCACGCAACGAGCCGTTGCGATCCAGGTAGCGGTCGATGGACAGCTGGTCGGGGAAGTAGTAGAAGTTCTTGCCCTGCTGGAACTGGGTGAAGGCCGGGCTGATGATCGTCGGGTCGAGCAACCGGATGTTCGAGGTCGTCGCGCGGTCGGCCGCGACCTGCTGGGCGGTGGCCTGGCCGTCGCCGCTGTAGTTGCGATACGTCACCTGATCGGACGTCAGCCCATACGCTTCCCGCGTCGCGGTGATACTTCGGCCGATGTATTCGCTTTCCTTTTGCGCGGCATTGGGTCTCACGCTGATCTGCTCGACGATCAACGGCCAGCCGGCGCCCACGATCAACGACGACAGCAACAAAAGAACCAGGCCGATCGCCGGAATCCGCAAGTCGCGCAGCACGACCGCGGAAAAGACCGCGGCGGCACAAATCACCGCGATCGCCATCAGGATCAGCTTCGCCGGCAACACCGCGTTGATATCGGTGTATCCGGCACCGGTGAACGGCTTGCCGCCGCGCGTGTGCGACAACAGCTCGAAGCGGTCCAGCCAATAGGCAAGGGCCTTGAGTAACACCAGGGTGCCGATCAGGCTGACCAGCTGAATCCGCGCCGAGCGACTCAGCGCGCCGGTACGGCCGGACAGCCGGATGCCGCCAAAAATGTAGTGCGCCAGCAGGTTCGCCACGAACGCCAGGAACACCGACACAAACAGGTAGCTGAGCGCCAGCCGATAGAACGGCAGCTCGAATGCGTAGAAGCCCAGGTCCTTACCGAACTGCGGATCCCTGATCCCAAAGTCTTGGCCGTGCAAGAACAGCTGAATGCGCACCCAGTAGCTCTGCGCGATGATGCCGGCCAGCAGCCCGATCGCCGCCGGGACACCGATGGCGACCAGCCGCAGCCGCGACATGACCACGGTGCGATATCTGGCCACCGGATCGTTGTCATTGCTCGGGACGAACACCGGGCGGGTGCGGTAGGCCACCGCAAGTCCGGCGAACACGATGCCGCCGACCAGCAGGCCGGCGATCAGGAACACCACAATGCGGGTCACCAGGACGGTGGTGAACACCGACCGGTACCCGAGCTCCCCGAACCACAACCAGTCGACGTAGGCGTCGATGAGTCGCGGGCCGGCAAGCAGCAACGCGATCACACCAAGCGCGATCAAGATCAGAATCCGGCTGCGCCGGGTCAGCTTCGGCATCCTTGCGGTGGGCCGCATCCCCACTGGCTACGCTCCCTGATCAATGTGGCCGGGACGGTCACAACTGTACGCACCGCAACACGCGGAATCGCAGGCTAACAACTCGGTGCCTGACCTCCTTGTTGGATCGCGTGTAGCGCGTCCACGGCTTGACCGAGAGTCTCTACCTTGATCAAGCGCAAACCGTGCGGGTTGTCCGAGGTCGCTTCATAGCAGTTCTTAGCGGGCACCAGGAATACCGTGGCGCCTGCTTCCTGGGCGGCGACCATTTTGTGCGTGATGCCACCGATCTGGCCGACCTTGCCGTCGGACGTGATCGTTCCGGTCCCCGCGATAAACGTCGAGCCGGCCAGATCGCCGGTGGTCAGCTTGTCGACGACCGCCAGGCTGAACATCAGGCCGGCCGAGGGCCCGCCCACGTTGGCGAGGTTGAAGTCCACCGAGAACGGCGCCCACGGCGCATCGAGCACCGCGACACCCAGGAAGCCGTAGTCACGGTCCTTGTTTGTGCCCAGCGTGATCTGCGCGACGCCGGCCGGTTCGTTCTTGCGACGGAAGTCGATCGTCACCTCCTGGCCGGGCTTGGTGTTCTTCAGCAATCCGGTGAACTGCTCGAGATTGACCACCGGGGCGCCGTTGACCGCGTCGATCGCATCACCGGCCTTCAGCTTGCCCGTCGACGGACCGGTGTCGGTGACGGTCGCGACGGTGACCGCGGGTGCGAATTTCAGATAGCCCAGGGCGGCATAGGCAGCGCTGTCCTCGGAATCTTTGAAGTCGGCGGTGTTGGCCTTGTCGACGTCGTCGCGGGACTTGCCGGGCGGGTAGATCAGATCGCGCGGTACCAGCTGTTCCTGGCCTGAGAACCACAGCGTGAGGGCTTCGCCCAAGGTCAGATCGTCGCGCTGGGACACCGTCGTCATGTTCAGATGGCCAGTGGTCGGGTGGGTCTGGGTGCCTTCGATCGCGACCACCTGCTTGCCGTCGACCTCACCAAGCGTGTCGAAAGTGGGTCCGGGGCCCAGCGAGACAAACGGCACCGTCACCACCGCGAGCAACACGCCGAAGACCAGAATCGGCACCAGCGCGACCATCAAGGTGAGAATCCGCCTGTTCACGCCGCTTACCCTAACCGGACACCGCTGCGGCTCGTTCAGCTACAAGCGTGACGGCGGATGGATCCTTCTGTTCCCGCGGTGGGTACCGTTGGGGTTATGGCTGACCTGCCTTTCGGCTTCAATTCCGGAGAGGACCCCGAGCCCGACAAGCACGGGAAGAACGATCCCGAGTCCGGCTCGGGCGCGTCAGACCCGCTCGGCGCATTCGGCATGGGCGGGGATTTCAACATGGGTGACCTCGGCCAGATCTTCACGCAGCTGGGTCAGATGTTTTCCAACGCGGGCACGATGCCCGGCGGTGGCACCCCGTCGGGACCCGTCAACTACGAACTGGCCCGGCAGGTCGCGTCCAGCTCGATTGGATTCGTCGCTCCGATCCCCGCCGCGACGAACTCGGCGATCGCCGACGCGGTACACCTCGCCGACACCTGGCTCGACGGCGCCACCGCGCTGCCCGCCGGCACCACCAAGGCGATCGGCTGGAGTCCCAGCGACTGGGTGGACAACACTCTGGAGACCTGGAAGCGGCTGTGCGACCCGATGGCTCAACAGATCTCGACGGTGTGGGCGTCTTCGCTGCCCGAAGAGGCCAAGGGCATGGCAGGCCCGCTGATGGCGATGATGTCGCAGATGGGCGGCATGGCATTCGGCTCGCAGCTGGGCCAGGCCCTGGGCCGGTTGTCCCGGGAGGTGTTGACGTCAACCGACATCGGTCTGCCCCTGGGTCCCAAGGGCGTGGCGGCGATCATGCCGGAAGCTGTCGAAGCGTTCGCCGCCGGACTCGAGCAGCCCCGCAGCGAGATCATGACGTTCCTGGCCGCCCGTGAGGCCGCCCACCACCGGCTGTTCAGCCACGTTCCCTGGCTGGCCAGCCAGCTGCTGGGCGCCGTCGAGGCCTACGCGATGGGCATGAAGATCGACATGAGCGGGATCGAGGAGCTGGCGCGCGACTTCAACCCCGCCTCGCTGTCCGATCCGGCCGCGATCGAAAACCTGCTCGGCCAAGGCGTTTTCGAGCCCAAGGCAACGCCCGCGCAGACCCAGGCGCTGGAACGGCTGGAGACGCTGCTCGCGCTGATCGAAGGCTGGGTGCAGGTCGTGGTTACCGCGGCCCTGGGCGACCGGATTCCGGGCGCGGCCGCGCTCAGTGAAACGCTGCGCCGACGTCGCGCCAGCGCAGGCCCGGCCGAGCAGACGTTCGCCACGCTGGTCGGCCTGGAGCTGCGGCCGCGCAAGCTGCGGGAGGCCGCCGCATTGTGGGAGCGCCTGACCGAAGCCGCGGGCGCCGACGTCCGTGACCGCGTGTGGCAACACCCCGATCTGTTGCCGGGCGCCGAGGATCTCGACGAGCCAGCCGGCTTCATCGACGGGGTCATCGGCGGTGACACCTCCGGTATCGACGAAGCGATCGCGCGACTCGAGCAGGACGACTCGGGTTCTGACGGCGGCTCCGCGGATAACTGATCAGGCCGGCTGCCGCCTTATTGGAATTGTGTTGAATTCAGCCCCCGCTGTTTGCTGAGGGGTGCTACTTTGTCGACCAACCAATTGTCCGACTGGCCTTGGCGGCAACATGTTCAACTCTCGGATTGCAACCGCGCTGCGCACTGCTTTGGTTTGCGCGTCTGTCGGCGTGGCCAACATTTCGGTGGTCTCGGCGTGCGGTACGGCGCCGCCATCGGTGCACGCGACGACGTCACCTGCTCCCCCCGCCGGCAGCACATCGGGCAACCCGCCCGCGACGGCCAAGGCGAGCGCCAGCGGTGTATACGGCGACCCGGCGGCGGCCGCCAAGTATTGGGTGCAGCAGTCGACCGAGGACACCTGCGGGCTGGCTTCGGTGGCCGACGTCGTCGGTGAGGTCACCGGCACCGCTCCGACGGAGCAGCAGATCATCAAGGTGGCACAGAACACTCCCTCGTCGATCCGCGACGGTCCGATCTACCTGCCCACCGGCGACCCCGGCCACGAAACCGAGAAGGGTGGCATCGATGCGGCCGACACCGTCGTGCTGCTCGAGCACTACGGCGTGAAATCGCGCATGACCTGGGACAAAAACCCCGACGAGGTGACTCTGCCCGCGCTGGAGGGGTACCTCGGCGCCAACCGTAAGCTCATTGCCTGGGTCAATGGGGGAACCATCTTGGACAGCAACGATCAGCGTAAAACGGCCGATCACTTGCTCGTTGTCACCGGGATCGACACCAACAACGAGACCGTTCACCTCAACGACCCCTACGCCGACTCCGGCAACACGAAGGTCAGCATCACCAGATTCATGACCGCTTGGAAAACCGGGCAGCAAACGGTCATCGTCACCGCGCCGACCAGCTGACCCCCGGCGCTCTGTGGATAACTGATCGGGGCAGCTGCCCCGGCCGTGGCACAGTCTGGATCCATGCCGAGGGCCGCTGTCTACGCACTGGACCCGGCGATGCCGGTGCTACTGCGCCCCGACGGCGCCGTGCAAGTGGGCTGGGATCCGCGCCGTGCGGTGCTGGTTCGTCCGCCAGGTGGGTTGGCCGCCTCGGCGCTGGCGGCGCTACTGCGCTCGATGCGATCACCCGTGGCGATCACCGAGCTGCAGCGCCAAGCGATCGAGCGCGGGTTGTCCGACGCCGACGGCCTGGCGCACCTAGTCACGCAGCTGATCGGCGCCGGCGTGGTGACCCGCGGCTGCCGGCAGACCGGCGGGCGGGCGGCATCGATCCGCGTCCACGGCCGCGGGCCGCTGTCGGACCTGCTGATGGAGTCGTTGCGCTGCTCGGGCGCCCGGATCGCGCACAGTAGCCAGCCGCATGCCGCGGTGTCGCGCGCCGCCGTCGATCTGGTGGTGCTGGCCGACTACCTGGTCGCCGACCCACATATGGTGCGCGACCTGCACACCCAGGGCGTTGCGCACCTGGCGGTCCGGGTCCGAGATGGCACCGGGCTGGTCGGGCCGCTCGTCATCCCCGGCGTCACCAGCTGCCTGGGCTGCGCCGACCTACACCGCAGCGACCGCGACGCCGCGTGGCCGGCGGTCGCCGCCCAGTTGCGCGAGACCGTCGGGGTGGCCGATCGAGCCACCCTGCTGGCGACCGCGGCGCTGGCGCTCAGTCAGGTGAATCGCGTGATCGCCGCGGTGCGCGGGCACGACGCGGGGCATGATCCCGGGCCCCCGCAGGCTTTGAATGCCACCCTGGAATTCGACCTCAACGCCGGCGCCATCGTCACCCGGCAGTGGGCCAGGCATCCGTTGTGTTCGTGCTGATGGAGCCGGTATCCGAGCGGTCAGAAAAGCCCGCCGCAACGTGACCACCGGTCGCCCTGACACCCCACTGTTGCCTAGATCAACCCCGGCACCCCCCTGCCATCATGGATGATGGGTGTTGTGTCTGAGATCAAACGGGGGCGCGCTGCGCGCAATGCGAAGCTGGCCAGCATTCCGGTCGGGTTCGCCGCGCGGTCGGCGCTGGGCTTCGGTAAACGGCTGACCGGTAAGTCAAAAGACGAGGTCCAGGCCGAATTATTGGAGAAGGCGGCCAACCAGCTGTTCACCGTGCTCGGTGAGCTCAAGGGCGGGGCGATGAAGGTCGGCCAGGCCTTGTCGGTGCTGGAAGCCGCCATTCCCGAGGAGTTCGGCGAGCCCTACCGCGAAGCGCTGACGAAGCTGCAGAAGGACGCCCCGCCGCTACCCGCCGAGAAGGTGCACCGCGTGCTCGACGCGCAGCTGGGCACCAAGTGGCGCGACAGGTTCAGCTCGTTCGACGACACCCCGGTGGCCTCGGCCAGCATCGGCCAGGTGCACAAGGCGGTGTGGTCTGACGGTCGTGAGGTGGCCGTCAAGATCCAGTACCCGGGCGCCGACGAGGCACTGCGGGCCGACCTCAAGACCATGCAGCGGTTGGTCGGAGTGGCCAAACAGCTCGCACCCGGCGCCGACGTCAAAGGCGTGGTCGACGAGCTGATCGAGCGCACCGAGATGGAGCTCGACTACCGGCTAGAGGCCGACAACCAGCGCGCATTCGCCAAGGCGTATCAGGACCACCCGGACTTCGCGGTGCCACACGTGGTGGCCAGCGCGCCCAAGGTGGTGGTCCAGGAATGGATCCAGGGCGTGCCGATGGCCGAGATCATCCGCGACGGGACCCGCGAACAACGCGATCTGATCGGCACCCGCCTCCTCGAGCTCACTTTCGATGCGCCACGACGGCTGCAGATGCTGCACGGCGATGCCCACCCGGGCAACTTCATGCTGCTCGATGACGGCCGGATGGCCGTCATCGACTTCGGCGCCGTCCCGCCCATGCCCGGTGGCTTTCCGATCGAACTCGGGATGACCATTCGGTTGGCCCGCGACAAGAACTACGACCTGCTGCTGCCGACGATGGAAAAGGCCGGCTTCATCCAGAAAGGCCAGCAGGTGTCGGTGCGCGACATCGACGACATGCTGCGCCAGTACGTCGAGCCGGTCGAGGTGGAGGTCTTCCACTACACCCGTAAATGGCTGCAGAAGATGTCCACCATCGAGATCGACCGGTCGGTGTCGCAGATCCGGACGGCCCGGCAGATGGACCTCCCGCCCAAGCTGGTGATCCCGATGCGGGTGATCATGTCGGTGGCCGCGATTCTGTGCCAGCTCGACGCCCACGTGCCGATCAAGGCGCTGTCTGAAGACCTGATCCCCGGGTTCGTCGAGCCCGACACAGCCGCCATCTAGGCGGCAACCACACCCTTGCGGGGGCGTCCGCGCGGACGTTTGTAGCCCACGACCGAGCCCCGCTCGAATATCTCGCCGCCCCAGACGCCCCACGGTTCGGCACGGTCCAGTGCAGCCGTCAGGCATTGCCGCCGGACCGGGCAATCCGTGCAGAGCGTCTTGGCGCGCTCCAGGTCGGCCGGGGTCTCGGCGAACCATAGGTCGGGATTGCCGGCGTGACATGGCAACGCCGGCTGCGGCTGTCTGGGGACTGTCAGTGCCGACATGTCCTGCTCACCTACTTCCTGGTTGGGTGTCCTTTTCGGTGATCCGGACCAGGTTGCGGGCTTTGAAAAAATTCAGGTCCCAAAAACTATGGCCACGGATCCTTGTGACTTCGGGTCCGTGGCCATTTGAAATTCGGGCTGATTACGTAGTTCCCCGATCCACGGACGCGTCAGTCGCGGCGGCGCGATGCTTTGCACCGGCCGCCGGTACGGCGGCGTGGGTGGCATGGGAGGTCCCCGCGATCAGCGCCGCGCCGGCCACTACTACCGCGAACGTGTCGTTGATCATCGTGGCCACCTCCTCTCGCCTAGACGTGCGCCGGCCTGCAGCCGGCAGCGGAATGCGTTTCTGAGGATAGATGCTAGCCGACGGCACTGACAAACGATTTTCTGACCTGCACATTTGTCTGCGGGATCGCGTCGTCGCCGATCAAGACCGGCCGCGGACCAGCTCCAACACGTCGGACCCGTACTGCTCAAGTTTGCGTGCGCCGATACCCGGGATCGCGATCAACGCGGCTTCGTCGCCGGGCAGCAGTTCGGCGATCGCGATCAGCGTGTTGTCGGTGAACACCACATACGCGGGCACCTTCTGCTCCTTGGCGACGTCGAGGCGCCACTGTCTGAGCCGCAACAACAACTCCTCGTCGACGTCGGCGGCACACGTCTCACAACGCCGCAGCATGACGGCCGCCGGCGTGCTCAGGTTCTTGTTGCAGATCCGGCAGCGGGTCGCGCCTTGCTTGCGCCGGGATTTGCCCGGCGCAGGGTCGGCCCGTGTCTGTGGCGCAATACCGTTGAGAAACCGCGACGGCTTGCGGCTCTGCCGACCGCCCGGGCTGCGCGACAGTGCCCAGCTGAGCGCCAAATACACTCGGGCCCTTGTGATTCCGACGTAGAGCAGGCGACGCTCTTCTTCTACCGGCTCGCTCTCGGCGCCGTGCGCCAATGCGTGCGAGATGGGCAGCGTGCCGTCGGCCAATCCGACCAGGAACACCGCATCCCATTCCAGCCCCTTGGCGGCGTGCAACGACGCCAGCGTCACGCCCTGCACCACCGGTGGGTGCCGCGCGTCGGCCCGAATCCGCAACTCGGCCACCAGGCCGGGCAGTTCCAGCTGCGGACGCTGGGCTGCCTCGTCGTCCACCAATTCGGCCAACGCGGTCAGCGCCTCCCAGCGCTCCCGGGCACGAGTACCGACGGGTTCGTCAGCCGTCAGACCCAGCGGTTCCAGGACCGCGCGCACCACCTCGGGCAATGGGCCTTGCAGGCCGCGCTCGGCGGCCCGATGCAGAGCCACCATCGCCTGTTTGATCTCCTGGCGATTGAAGAAGCCCTCGCCGCCGCGAACCTGGTAGGCAATGCCCGCCTCGGTCAAGGCTTCCTCGTAAATCTCGGACTGCGCATTGACGCGGTAGAGCACCGCGATTTCGGATGGCGCGGTGCCGGATTCGATCAGCCCGGCGATCGCCTTCGCGACCGCGGCCGCCTCGACGGTTTCGTCGGGATGCTCGCGAAACGTCGGAACCGGACCCGGCGCACGCTGGCCGGACAGTTGCAGCTTGCTGCCGGCGACCCGGCCGCGCGCCGCGGCGATCACCTGGTTGGCCAGCGAGACGACCTGCGGGGTGGAGCGGTAGTCGCGCTCCAGGCGCACCACGGTGGCGTCCGGGAACTGCCGCGAGAAGTCGAGCAGGAAGCGCGGGGAGGCCCCGGTGAACGAGTAGATGGTCTGGTTGGCATCGCCGACGACCGTCAGGTCGTCTCGATCGCCCAGCCACGCCGACAGCACCCGCTGCTGCAGCGGGGTGACGTCCTGGTACTCGTCGACCACGAAGCAGCGGTAGCGGTCGCGGAATTCCTCGGCAACCGCGGCGTCGTTCTCGATCGCCGCCGCGGTGTGCAGCAGCAGGTCGTCGAAGTCGAGCAGCGTCACCGATTCGTCGCGAACCTTGAGAGCCTCGTAGGCGGCGTAGACCTCGGCGATCTTGCCGGCGTCCAGCGGGATGTCGCGGCCCGAGCCGGCCACCGCGCCCGGGTACGCCTCGGGGCTGATCAGCGACGCCTTGGCCCATTCGATCTCGCCGGCCAGGTCGCGCACGTCGTCGGTGCTGGCGTTGAGCCTGATGCGGCTGGCGGCCCTGGCCACGACGGCGAATTTGGTGTCCAGCAGTTGCCAGCCGGTGCCACCGACCACCCGCGGCCAGAAATACCGCAATTGGCGGTGTGCGGCCGAGTGAAAGGTCAGGGCCTGCACGGCGGCGACGCCAGATCCGGACCGCGCGGCCGCGTCCAGCGTCCGCAATCGCGACCGCATCTCCCCCGCGGCACGCTGGGTGAACGTGACCGCAAGCACCTGCCCGGCGGCGACATGCCCACTCGCCACCAGCTGGGCGATGCGGTGAGTGATGGTGCGGGTCTTGCCTGTTCCGGCTCCCGCAAGCACACAGACCGGTCCGCGCGGTGCCAGCACGGCCTCGCGCTGTTCGTCGTCCAGTCCGGCGGTCAGTGGGTCGGCGACCATCGGCATGATGTCCATCTTGGCAGCGGTCGCCGACAAACCGGGTGTTTCGCCACGCCCGAACCTGGCGCCCCCGGTGCACAACGCAGCGCGGCAGGGCTACGTTATCGAGTTATGAGCAACGCTGCGATCACCGTTTACACGACATCATGGTGCGGCTATTGCCACCGGCTCATGACGGTGCTGAAGTCCAACGGAATCCCCTACGAAACCGTCGATATCGAACACGATTCGGCGGCCGCGGAATTCGTGGGTTCGGTCAACGGTGGCAATAAAACGGTGCCGACGGTGAAGTTTGCCGACGGATCGACGCTGACCAACCCGAGTGCCGCCGAGGTAAAGGCAAAGCTGGCTGAGGTCGCCGGCTGAGAGCGGCAAAGTCTGGTACTGCGCGATGCTTCTCAATCGTTTTACGGCGCAATGCGTCTCAATCGTTTTACGATACGGACTATGGCGTCGAAGTTGCGGTGGGGAAAAGGCGGCGCAATTTGTAGCACCGTATTGGCTTTCGCTTGCTGCGCGGTGATGCTTATCTCGGGTTGCTCGCATTCGAGCTCTCCGGCTAAGTCGCCGAGCACCGTCACACATGTCGACGACATGATCGTCGGCCTTGACACTGTCCGGCGCATCGCCAAAGCGGACGACCTCATCCCACGCGACGAGGACACCTCGCACAGGCCGGTGCCGTCGGAAGCCAACGCTCCGGGGCCGTGCCGGGCGGTGGGTCACAACGACCTCACCTTCGGTAGCAACTGGACCGAGTTTCGCAGTGCGGGCTATCACGGCGTCACCGACGACGTCAAACCGCTGGGCCGGGATATGATCAACGGAGTCACTCAAGCGGCGGCGCGATATGCGAACCCCGATGCGGCGCAGGGCGCATTCCGCCAGCTGGAATCGTCGCTGCAGGCCTGTACGGATCTGCACGATCCCAACTACGACTTCGCCCTGGACAGGCCGGCGCCATCGACGCTGAGGATCGGCGCCCACAAGTGGAGCCATCTGTACCGCCTCAAATCCGCGGTGATCGTATCGGTCGGCGTGGTAGGTCTTGAATCGGCCGATGAGATCGCGAACTCGGTCATGCAAATCATCACCGATCGCATCAGTTGACGTCTCAGTCGAGCGCAGCCCACAATTCGATAATGACCCGCGCAATCGAAATCGAGCCCGGCAGAAGCAGTTTGGAATCCGTAGAGCTGCTCCAATCGCCCGCTTCCAGCGCTGTGCGCACCTCGTCGCGAGTGAACCACGCCGCCTCGGCGATCTCCCCGTCGTTGAACGAGAAGGCCTCGTCGGGGTCGCCCAGGGCATGGAAGCCAACCATCAGCGAACGCGGAAAAGGCCAGGGCTGGCTGCCCAGATAGCGAACGTCGCGCACGGTCAGGCCGATCTCCTCACGGATCTCGCGAACCACGCAGACCTCGAAAGACTCACCGGCTTCGACGAATCCGGCCAGCAGCGAGAACATTCGCTCGGGCCACACCGCCTGGCGGGCCAGCACCGCACGGTCACCGCCATCGTGCACCAGACAGATGACCGCTGGGTCGATGCGCGGGAACTCCTCGTGACCGGTGACCGGGTTGACGCGCGACCAGCCCGCCCGGGCCGGTTTCGTCGGGGAGCCGTCCACGGCGCTAAACCGTGCTCGCTCATGCCAATTCAACAGTGCGACTGCCGACGACACCAGTTGGCTGCTGGTGTCGTCGAAGATCGGGCCGAGACTGCGCAGGTTCACCACTTCGGTCGCAACGTCGGGGTCCTCGGGTGCTTGCAACGCGCCCCGGATGGCCCAGACGTGCTGGCCGTTCTCGATGCGGCCGAGAAACACCGCGTCGTGCGGTGGCTCATCGCCCAGTCCGGCCGCCGAGCCGAGCACGACGCGGCCGTTTGCGACCAGCACCTGGTTGCGCGAATCCACCCGCAGCAGCGCCGCGTCCGCCCATCCGGCGGTGGCGGCGTCGACATCGGTGCGCAATTGATCGGCTCGGTCGGCGCCGACGCGCGAAAGCAACGGAACACTCCGCAGCTGAAAGTCCACGCTATTCCTCCTGGTGCCGAGCCGCGCCCGGCTTCGCCGCGCTCGTGATCGCCGCTAATGTCCCGCGTGTTTGATGTAGAGCAGCCGGTCGGTGGCCTCGATGGCGTCCACTTCGGGGGCGCCGATGCGAACGAGGTGTCCGTCGCGCACCACGCCGAGCACGATGTCGCGCAGGTGTCGCGGGGATCCGCCGACTTCGCTCGGCTCCACTTCGCGTTCGGCGATGGCCAGGCCGGCGTCCGGAGTGAGCAGATCCTCGATCATCTCCACGACGCTGGGCGTGGTGGTGGCAAGACCGAGCAGCCGCCCCGCGGTGTCCGAGGAGACCACCACCGAGTCAGCACCCGATTGCTGCAGCAGGTGCGAATTCTCGGCCTCCCGGATGGCGGCCACGATTCTGGCCTTGGGCGCGATCTCCCGCGCCGTCAGGGTCACCAACACAGCGGTGTCGTCACGATTGGTGGCGACGATGATCGACGACGCGTGTTGGGTGCCGGCCAGCCGCAACACGTCGGATTTGGTGGCGTCGCCGTGCACGGTGACCAGACCGGCGGTTGCGGCATGCTCGAGGGCGCCGCGATCGGTGTCGACGACCACGATCTCGCCCTGCGCGGCCTCATCGCTGACGCGGGCATCGACGGCCCGTTTGCCCTTGGTGCCATACCCGATCACCACGGTGTGATTACGCACTCTGTTCCTCCAACGCTGGATCTTCCATCCTTGCCGGGACCGCTCGGAGAGCAGCTCGAGCGTGGTGCCGACCAACAGGACCAGGAACGCAATCCGCAACGGCGTAAAGACCACGGTGTTGACCAGACGCGCCACCTCGCTGTACGGCGTGATGTCGCCGTATCCGGTCGCCGAGAGCGAGACGACCGAGAAGTAGAGGCAGTCCAGGAAGCTCAGCGGTTCGCCGCGTACGTCGCGATAACCAGTGCGGTCCGCGTACACAGTGACGGCGGCCCCGAACAACAACACCAGCGCAATGAGCAGCCTGCGGGCGATGACACGGCCCGGGCTGCCAAGGTCTTCGGGGATGCGCAGCACGCCGACCAGCAGATGTCCGGGCTGGGCGGTCAGTCTCTCGTCGAGACCCCTCAGCCGTCGCAACCTACCCTCGGCCACAGCGGCCCGTCATCGGGAAAACACCACCGCACGCCGCACCCACGATTCACATGTAACCACGATCGCCGGTTCTCAGACACTTGATCGCCTCAGACGGCGACATCGCCCTCGCCAACGCGACCGGTTAGCAGCCCGGCCAGCTCGGTGGGATCGGGCAGCTCGCCGGGGACAACGGTGACCCCGGTGCGCACGTAATGGAACGCGGTCCGCACGCAGGATTCCGGGCATCCGGACAACGCCGCCCACGCCAGGCGGTAGACGGCGAGCTGGACGGCGGCCTGACGCATCGCCTCGGGCTCGCGCGGGGGCTCGCCCGTCTTCCAGTCCACCACGGTGGCTCCGCCGTCGGGTTCGGCGAAGACCGCGTCGATGCGCCCGCGCACCACGGTGTCGCCGATCGGCATCTCGAAGGGGACCTCGACGGCGACGGGCGTGCGGGCCGCCCACTGCGATCGGGTAAACGCCTCTTGTAGCGCGGCCAATTCTTCGGTGTGGCCAAGATCGGAGTCCGCCGCACCCGGCAGATCGCCAAGGTCGAACAACCATTCGGTTCCGTAGAACTGTTGCACCCAGGAGTGAAAGGCATTGCCCCGCAGTGTATGTGGATCGGGTCGAGTCGGTAGACGATGCACCAGCCGCTGCACCGCGCCCTCGGGGTCGCGGGCCAGGTCCACCAGACCGCTGACCGAAAGCTGGCTGGGCAGCGCACGGGCGACCCGTCGCTGCGAGCGCGCTCGCTCGGCCAGTAGCGCGTCGACATCGGCCGACCAGCCGTCGACGTCGACGCAGTCTGCCACCGCGTCCGCCCTCATCACCCCGGCCACCAGCGCCGCCCCATATTCGACCTCGGCACGACGCCCGGCCAGCGGATCTGCGGGCCAGATAGCTTCGATAGTGCTGTTGCGCAGTGGGTTTCGCTCACCATCCGCGGGCGCGGCAGCCCACTCTTCGACCACTCCGCAGGGATCACCGTCCGCGGTGGACCTTTCGATGACGTCCTTGAGCTCGCACAGGAACTCCGACGGGCCGCGCGGTTTGATCCCGGTGGGGCCCCAGTGATGACCAGAGACCAGCAGCGTGTCCTCGGCCCGGGTGATGCCGACATACAGCAGCCGGCGCTCTTCGTCGACGCGACGCTGGTCCAGCTGGCGACGATGTTCGGAAATCTTGTCCGACAGCTGCTTTCGATTAGTGACGTCCGAAAGGTCCAACACCGGGATGCCCAGTGCACCTTCCGAAGCACGGTCGCCGCGTAGCAACGGCGGCAGCTCGGCGGCATCGGTGAGCCAGCTGCTGCGCGACGCGGTCGACGGGAATATTCCGCCGCACAGGTGCGCCACCGCGACCACTTCCCACTCCAGGCCCTTGGCGGAGTGCACGGTGAGCACCTGAACCCGATCCCGCGCGACCGTCAACGGCGCTGGTGCCAAGCCATTTTCGACAACCTCGGCCGCGTCCAGGTAGGCCAGCAGCCCCGTGACCGATGCCGCTGCCGACACGTCCGTTGCGCTGGTTCGTTCCGCGTAGCCGGCGACCACATCGGCGAAGGCGTCGAGGTGTTCGGCGCCGGCCCAGCCGCCGTGGCCCGCGGCGGCGCGGACTTCGCAGTCGACACCCAGCAGGCGTCGCACCTCGGCAACCAAGTCGGGCAGTGAATGACCGAGATGGCCGCGCAGCGCGCTCAGCTCGGCGGCCAGCGCGGCGATGCGTTGATACCCCGCAACCGAATACGCGGCGGCCGGGCCGGGATCACCGATCGCGTCGGCCAGGCATGCGGTGTCGGCATCCGGACCGGCTGCCATCGCGATCGCCTGGGCGCAGGCCGCGTCAGCGCAGCGTCCCGCACCAAGAGCCAGCGCGCGCTGCCAGAGCGCGGCGATGTCCCGGCCACCGAGCCGCCAGCGCGGGCCGGTCAATACCCGCATCGCGCCCGCGCCGGCCGTTGGGTCGGCGACCAAGCGCAGCATGGCCACCAGTTCGGCCACCTCTTGGATGGACAACAGGCCGGCCAGCCCGACGACCTCGACCGGAATGCCGCGCGCGCGAAGCGCATCGGCGATCGGTGCGGCATCGGCGTTGCGGCGCACCAACACCGCGGCGGTCGGCGGGTTGACGCCGTCGGCGTGCGCGCGCTGGTAATGCCCGTGTAGGTGGTCGGCGATCCACTCGCGTTCGGCGGCGGCGTCGGCGAGCAGCGCGGCGCGGACGGTGCCCGGCGGGGCGTCCGGGCGAGGTCGCAACGCGTGCACGGCCACGGACCGGCGTCGTGCCTCCGCCGAGATCGCGTTGGCGATATGCAGTGTGCTGGGCGGGTTGCGCCAGCTGGTCCGCAGCTCCAGCACCGGCGCCGGCGTGCCGTCGGATCGCGGGAAGTCGGTGGTGAACCGCGGCAAGTTGGTTGCCGAGGCGCCGCGCCAGCCGTAGATCGACTGAATCGGGTCGCCTACAGCGGTCAGGGCCAGCCCGTCGTCGACGCCGCCGCCGAACAACGCCGACAAGGCAACTCGCTGGGCATGGCCGGTGTCCTGGTACTCGTCGAGCAATACCACCCGGTAGCGGTTGCGCAGGTCGTCGGCAACCTGCGGGAAGTTCGCGGCTAGCCGTGCCGCCGAAGCCATCTGCACGCCGAAGTCCATCACCTTGTCGGTGCGCATGCGGTCTTGCAGGGCGTCGAGCAGCGGCACCAGTTCGGTGCGCTCGGTCTGGGCGGCCAGCAGCCGCAGCAACCATTGACTTGGTCCGCGGTCGCGCTGGTAAGGGCCGGCGGGCAGGGCGTGGATCAGCCGCTCCAGCTCCAGGTGGGTGTCGCGGAGCTGGCCGGTGTCGACCAGGTGCTCGGTGAGCTGGCCCCACAGTCGCAGCACCATCGAGGTGACCGCGGCCGGGGTCTTGTCGGTGCGCAGCTGCCCGCCATGCCGGTTCACCACGTCGAAAGCCAACTGCCACAGCTCGGTCTCGCTGAGTAACCGGGTATCGGGCTCGACCGGCAACAGCAGCCCGTAGTCGCGCAGCAGTGAGCCTGCGAACGCGTGATAGGTGCTGACCGTCGGGGTGCCTGCCGATTCGGGGGCCCCCGGACTGGTCGCGCCCAACCCGATGCCGGCCAACCTGGCCAGCCGGGAGCGGACCCGGCGCAGCAGCTGCCCGGCAGCCTTGCGGGTGAACGTCAATCCCAGCACCTGGCTTGGGTCCGCGTACCCGTTGGCGATCAGCCACACCACCCGCGCGGCCATCGTCTCGGTTTTGCCCGCGCCCGCCCCCGCGATGACGACGAGCGGACCCGGCGGCGCGGCGATCACGGCGGCCTGCTCGGCGGTGGGCGGGAAAAGCCCTAGTGCGTCGGCTAATTCGTCCGGGCTGTAGCGCGCCGTCACAGCGCGGACCCTTCGCCGTAGGCAGGGCACGACGGCCGAATCGGGCAGTGCGAGCAGCCGTCGTTGCGCCGCGCGACGAACTGCGGGCCGGCCGTCGCGTCGGCCGCCCGCATGACGAGGTCGCGCCATTCGTCGCGGACCGCCGGTGTCAGCGGGTCCTGCTCACGCACGGTGGCGCCCCCTGCCCCGCTCTTGCCGATGTAGACAAGCCGCGCGCCGCCGGGCTCGTCGCCGTCGGGTATCAGGCCTTCGGCCACGGCCAGCTGGTACATCGCCAGCTGAGCGTGCTGTTGGGCATCGTCCTTGCTGACCGGCGTCTTGCCGGTCTTGATGTCGACGATCACCAGCCGGCCGGCCCCGTCGCGTTCCAGCCGATCGACCCGGCCGCGCAATCGGACATCGCCGCCGCCATCGCGTGAGGTGGCGAGGACTCCGTCGACGGCGATCTCGACGCCGACCTCTGTCAGCTCGCCTCGCGTCTGCGCACGCCACTCGATGAATGCCTCGATCATGGCGCGGTGCCGGGTCAGCTCGTTAGCCGAATGCCATCGAGCGTCAAAAGGCAGGTGCTGCCAGGCACGTTCCAGCTCGGACAGCAGCTGCGCTTCGCTCTTGTCCGATTCGGCGATCAGCACGTGCAGCACCGAGCCAATCGTTGACCGCAGCTCACGCGGGTTGGTTCCGCCGTGCCGTTCGACCAGCCAGCGCAGCGGGCAGTCGTTGAGGGTTTGCAGGGTCGATGGCGTCAAGGTGACGCGATCACCGCCTGCGCAGAGCGGATCGCTGGTGCTGACCGCGGTCAGCCCGTGCCAACTGGACGGGTCGGCGCCGGGCACGCCGGCGCTGGCCAGTCGGGCCAATTGCGTTGCCGCGCAATGGCGAGCGGCATCATCGACGGCACCGTCCGGGGCACAGACGACCCCACGCAACCGGCCGACCAGCGCCGCTGTCGACAGCACGCGTGGGGATGAAACCGGCGCCACCGCAACGGGGCCGGCATCATCGTCGGCCCATTGGGCAACCTCGAAGAAGAAAGGCGATGGCAGCGCGGCCCCTTGGTCCGCCCCGCCGGTTTCGCTGTCGACTGCGGTCACCAGCAGCCGGCGCCGGGCCCGGCCCATCGCAGCCACCAGCAGCCTGCGTTCCTCGGCCAACAGCGGTGCACGCACCGAGGCGTCCTCGCCGACGCCGTCCATGACGTCGAGCAGTCGCTGCGTGGCCAACACTCCCCCGCGCGGAACGGTGTTGGGCCACAATCCATCCTGTAATCCTGCGATCACCACCACATCCCATTCATGCCCCAGCGCGGCATGTGCGCTGAGCACCCGGACCTGTTCGGCCGTCGACGCCGGCTCGGTCTTGCCCCCCGGCAGCTGCAGCGCCGCGACGTGCTCGATGAGGCCACGCAGCGACGCACCCGGAGTGCGCGACACGTACTGATCGGCGACGTCGAACAACGCGGTCACTGCCTCGAGGTCGCTGGTGGCCTGGGCCCCGGCGGTGCCGCCTCGCTCGCTGGCCGCCAACCAGCGACGCTGCAGACCAGACCGGCTCCACGCCGCCCACAGCGTGTAGCGCGCATCTTGGCCGTCGCGGTCGCAACGCGCAGCGGCGTCCAGAACCGCACGCACCCGTTGCAATGGGCGAGACGCCGAAGCCGGCGTCCGGGCACTCAGCGCGGCGACCACCACATCACCGAAACCGCTTGCCGCGTCGGCTGTTTTGCCGCGCATCAGGGTGCGGCGCAGCTGCCGCAGCGAGATCGGGTCGACTCGACCGATGGGCCCGGTCAGCAGCGCCAGCGCCTGGTCGCCGTCCAGACCGTCGGCGGTCGCTGCCAGCACCGTGAGCAGAGCGCGCACCGCGGGCTCCTCGGCCAGCGACCCGCCGACCGCGGCTGCGGCCACCGGGACCCCGGCGGCCGACAGCGCCCGCGGCAACCGGGCCCCGGCGCGCGGCACCGACCGCACGATCACCGCCATCTGCGACCACGGCACCTTATCGACGAGGTGCGCACGCCGCAGCGCGTCCGCGATCATCGCGGCCTCCGCATGCGCCGAGGCCGCCAGCCGCACGGTGACCGATCCCTCCTCGGCGCCGGTGCCGTCGATCTGCCTGCCGCCGCTGCTGCCCGGCAGTCGTCGTGCGATGCCGCTGACGGCGCGCGCGACCGCGGGCGCACACCGATGCGAGTCCGTCAGGGTCACCGAGGGCGTTTCGCCGTCCACCAGCCCGGCCGGCTCGCCGCCCCGGAAGCCGAACACGGCCTGGTTGGGATCCCCGGCGATCAAGGCCAGTTCGCTGCCGGCGGCCAGTACCCGGACCAGGCGGGCCGCCTGCGGGTCGAGCTGCTGGGCGTCGTCGATCAACAAGACGCGGAGCCGGGCACGCTCGGCGGCCAGCAGCTCGGCATCGACCGCGAAAGCCTCCAGCGCGGCACCCACGAGTTCGGCGGCGCCCAGCGCCGGCGTCGTCGCCTGCGGCGCCGCGGTCCCCACCGCCGCGCGCAGCAACATCACCTGCTCGTACTGTTGGGCGAACCGGCCCGCCGCGGACCATTCCGGTCGCCGGCACCGACGTCCAAGGCGCTGCAGCTCGTGGGGATCCACACCGCGTTCTGCGCAGCGTGCCAACAGGTTTCGCAGTTCGGTGGCAAAGCCCGCGGTGCTCAGGGCGGGCCACAGATGCGCAGGCCACGCGCCGGTTCCCGCGCCTTCGAGGTCGCCGGCCAGCAGTTCGCGGATGATGGCGTCCTGTTCGGCGCTGGTTACCAGCCGCGGCGGTGCGTCACCGGCGCGCTCGGCGGCTCGCCGCAGGACGGCATAGGCGTAGCTGTGCACGCTGCGGACCACCGGCTCACGGATCGCGGACCGGCACGAGCCGGCGCCGCGGGCACGCAGCAATGCCATCGTCAACGCGCTGCGCTGCCGCATTCCGATCCGACCCGAACCGGTAAGCAGCAGAACCGATTCGGGTTCGACACCGCCGTCGACCGCAGCGACCGCGGCGTCGACCAGCAGGCTGCTCTTCCCGGTTCCCGGGCCGCCCAGGATACGGATCAGCCCGCGGGTACCCGGCGCCAGCACGGCATCCGCCTCGGCACCCCAGGTCAATGACATACCGGCATGACATCACGAGGGTCTGACAAGTCCATCCGGCTACGACCGGCGGTGTCTGCGGAGCCTGGCATCATCGACGCGTGACCACCGACCTTCACGTGCACCGCTTCGGTCCGGCTGGCCCGGTGCAATTGCTCGCCCTGCACGGACTGACCGGACACGGCCAGCGCTGGCAACAGGTGGGCGACTATGTGCCCGAAATCTCCATCGCCGCGCCTGATCTGCTGGGCCATGGCAGGTCATCGTGGGCCGCGCCGTGGACCATTGACGCCAATGTCACGGCGCTGGGCGCGCTGCTCGATGAAGTGGCTCAGGCCCCGGTGCTGATTGTTGGGCACTCGTTCGGCGGCGGCCTGGCGATGCATTTGGCAGCGGTCCGGCCGGACTTGGTGGCAGCGCTGCTGCTGCTAGACCCCGCGATCGGTTTGGACGGCGGGTGGATGCGCGACATCGCCGAGGCGATGTTTTCCTCCCCGACTACCCGGATCCATCCGAAGCTCGCATGGAAAAGGCCACGGGCTCATGGTCGGACGTCGATGCGGATGTGCTCGATGCCGAGCTGGACGAGCATCTGGTCGCGCTGCCCAACGGACGCTACGGCTGGCGGGTCAGCGTGCCGGCGATGATGTCGTATTGGAGCGAGTTGGCCCGTCCCACCGTGCTTCCGCCGGCAGGGACGGCAACGACGCTGGTGCGGGCGAAGTGGACGTCGCCGCCCTACGTCACCGACCAACTCATCGACGGACTTCGAGAACGCCTGGGATCCGATTTCGAGCTGCTCGATTTCGAGTGCAACCACATGGTGCCCGGCGCCAAGCCGACGGAGGTCGCCACACTGATCCGCAAGCAGTTGCAGGTCCGCTGACCGTGGCGCCGGTGACCGACGAGCAAGTCGAGCGGGTGCGTGCACTGGTGGCTGCCATCCCGCCTGGCCGAGTCTGTACCTATGGCGACATTGCCGCCGTCACAGGGCTTTCCAGCCCACGGATCGTTGGATGGATTATGCGCACCGACTCCTCTGACCTGCCCTGGCATCGGGTGATCACCGCATCCGGGCGCCCGGCACGGCATCTGACCACCCGGCAACTGGAACTACTGCGCGCCGAAGGAGTTCTTTCGGTCGACGGCAAAATCGCGCTGAATGAAGTGCGCCACGCGTTTCCTGAGTGACACATGCCCGTCGAGATCGACGTTACCGTGCGGGTTTTCGGCGTGTCGTCACGGTAGCGTCGATGTCGGCGTGGCCGACTAGAGCACCAGCCGGATCAGGGCCGCCGTACGCGCCAGACCCGGGAAAGCCTCGGCGGTCGACCGCGGATGCAGCGCATGTACCGCCAGACGAAACATCAACGCACGCAACAACATTTGCGGCCATTCCGGCAGGGCGTTCCAGCGTTCGATCAGTCCGTCATCGGCCTCGCCCCAGGACAGCGCGTCGACGACGACCACACCGGCCGCCCACGACGCGGGACGCCAGTACGGCGTGACGTCGGTGATCCCGGGCGCGGCGGTGCCGACAAACAGCACCGTGCCGTAGAGATCCCCGTGCACCAGCTGGTTGGGACTCTTGGTCGGCTTACGTAACGTGGCGAGCTGACTGATCAGCTCTACCGAACGCTGGCCGTCCGCGGGCGGTGGGGCCGTCCGTGCGCCGGGCGGAATCGACTGCAGCGGGCGTTCTTCCCACGCCGAGCGGTCGGCGGCGATGAACACGTCGATGTCTGACCACGGCGTGGTCGGTCCCTGGGTCAGGAAGCGCGGCCGTTCCAGTTTGCCGGTGGCTTCGTGCAGCCGCACCGCTGCCGAGACGACTTCGTCATGCCGGGGCTCCGGCGTGCCGGCGACAAACGTGTCAGCCCGCCATCCCGACACCACATAGCGCCCGTCGGTCGAGCGGACCGGCCGAGCCAGCCGCACCCCGTCCACGAACAGCGTTTCCCGCACTCGCGCAGACCAGGCCGCGCGCGCATGGTCGGCCACGACCGAGAGAACGACTTCGCCGCATCGCCAGCCGCCTTCCCAGCTGGCGCCCAGCGCGACGGGTTTGACGCCGGCCAAACCAAACGCCGAAAGCACGTGCTCCGGCGGTGGTTCGACAGTCACGGGGGTTAGCCTAGCCGGGCAGCGATGCGCGTCGTTACGACGCGCTGAGGAGCAACGCGACGCACTGCTGGGCGGTTAATACATCACCATATCGGGCTGCATCTGCTGGGCCCACGCCACGATTCCACCCTGCAAGTGCACGGCATCGGAGAAACCGGCTTTCTTCACCGCGGCCAACGCCTCGGCCGAGCGCACGCCCGTCTTGCAGTACAGCACCGCCTTGCGGTCGTGCGGCAGCTTTGCCAGACCCTCACCGGAAGTGATCAACGACTGAGGAATCAGCTCCGCGCCGTCGATGTGATTGATGTTCCATTCGACCGGCTCGCGGACGTCGATCAGGGCCAGCTTTTTGCCGGAGTCCAGCAACGCGCGCAGCTCCTTCGGGGTGATCGTCGAGCCTGAAACGGCCTCGACCGCATCCTCGGACACCGCACCGCAGAATTCCTCGTAGTCGATCAGCTCGGTGATCTTCGGCGTCGCCGGGTCCTTGCGGATCTTGATCGTGCGATAGCTCATCTCCAGCGCGTCGTAGATCATCAACCGGCCCAGCAGCGGCTCTCCAATGCCGGTGATCAGTTTGATCGCCTCGGTGCCCATCACCGACGCAATGGAAGCGCAGATGATGCCCAGCACGCCTCCTTCGGCGCACGACGGCACCATGCCGGGCGGCGGCGGCTCGGGGTAGAGATCGCGGTAGTTCAGGCCCAGGCCGTCAGGGGCGTCCTCCCAGAACACCGAAACCTGACCCTCGAAGCGGTAGATCGACCCCCAGACGTAGGGCTTGCCGGCCAACACCGCGGCATCGTTGACCAGATACCGGGTGGCGAAGTTGTCGGTGCCGTCGACGATCAGGTCGTACTGCCTGAACAGGCTCACCGCGTTGCTCGCCTGTAGCCGGAACTCATGGAGTCGCACTTCCACCAGCGGGTTGATGGCCAGGATCGAGTCGCGGGCCGACTGGGCCTTGGCGCGTCCGACGTCGGCCACGCCGTGGATGATCTGGCGCTGCAGGTTCGACTCGTCGACGACGTCGAATTCGACGATGCCGATCGTCCCGACGCCGGCCGCGGCCAGATACAGCAACGCCGGAGCTCCGAGCCCGCCGGCGCCGATCACCAGCACTCGCGAATTCTTAAGCCGCTTCTGCCCGTCGACACCCAGGTCGGGAATGATCAGATGGCGGCTGTAGCGCGCCACTTCATCGCGACTCAGCGCGCCGGCTGGCTCAACTAGTGGCGGCAACGATGTGGACACCGAATATCTCCTCGGTCAGCTTCGCGATGCACTACCCCTAGTGAACGCCTCGGCCGCCGGCAATGCTTCCCCGGCCGCTAGGCGATCGGATACGGCCAGGGGTTGAAGCGGCAGGTTTTGCCGTCGGCCTTGACGTACTCGGGGTCGAACTTCGCGGCGTCGTCGTTGGAGGTGGAGAACGTCTGCTGCATCATCACCGGCGCCAACCCGCCCTGCTTGTCGCACGGCTCATGGCGCACATAGCCGATGGCGTGGCCCACCTCGTGATCGATCACGTACTGCCGGTACGAACCGATGTCTCCTTCGAAGGGCACGGCCCCGCGGACCCAGCGTGCCTCGTTGATGAACACCCGCGCGTCCCGGTCCGGTCCGAACACCGGGTTGTAGCAGGAGGTCTCCAGCCGGAATTCATAGCCGCACCCCTCGCGCACCGTCACCGGAGACACCAGCGAAATCCGGAAGTCCGGCTTCCCGTTGTCGATCCTGACGAAGGCGAATTGCGGGTTGTGCGTCCAGCCCTTGGGATTGGCCAGCGTCTGATCGACCATCGTGGCGAATGCGTCGTCGCCGCCGAACATCGCGGGGTCCAGACCGTTCTCGACCTCGACGCTGTACTTGAACACCTTGGCGGTGCCCTGACCGATCTGCGGCGTGGTGCCGGGCACGACACGCCAGGTCTTTTCGCCGGCTTCGGTGAACGGACCACCGTCGGGCAGCGTCCCGGCCGGGAGGTTGGCGTCGAAGGTGGCCAGGCCACGAGGCGGTGCGTCGAGGATGGCCGTGCCCACCGCCCCGATCGCCGGTGGGTCTTGGATGGACGGCTTGCTCGCGGTCGGTTTCGGTGCGCCGACGCCGGTCACCGTCTGATAGATGACGACGGCGGTCAGCGCTACCAGCACCGGCAGCGCATACGCGCGCCAGCCGTAGGTGGAGATAAAACGGCCCAGCCACGATTGTTTCCGCCACTGCCGAGGACGTTCACGGTCGCCCCGGGACCGTCCGGTGCCCCGCCCGATCGGGTCACGCAGCGCCCGAAGCGGTTCGCGCCACTCGTCACGCAGCACAGGCACTCGACCAGTGCCGGGCATTGGCGGCTCGGACGTCATTGCCCCAGGATGGCACAGCTGGGACCGACGGAGTCCATGGCGCGCCCGAGCGCACCCCACCGCACCGGTTCAGCCTGCGCCTACGGCGCCGATGCCGGTGCCGGGTAGACCATGGGTAGTAATGTCTGTGCGACGAGCGGCGCGCGACTGGCCCGTCTATAGCGAATGGCCAGTCGCCACAATTCAAATGAGGACCAAGTGAGCGATCTCGCCAAGCCGGCGGCACGGCGTGCGGTCAGATCGGGTGACCGCGGTCGGCCGAGTGACGGCATTGCGACCTCGAACCGGCGGGGTAATCGGCTACCGCGCGACGAGCGTCGTGGCCAGCTGCTGATCGTGGCTAGCGATGTCTTCGTCGACCACGGCTACCACGCGGCCGGCATGGATGAGATCGCCGACCGCGCGGGTGTCAGCAAACCCGTTCTGTATCAACACTTTTCGAGCAAGCTCGAGCTGTATCTGGCGGTGCTCGATCGGCACGTCGAAAACCTGGTCTCGGGTGTGCAGAGTGCACTGAGCACCACCACCGACAACCGGCAGCGGTTGCGTGCGGCGATCCAGGCGTTCTTCGATTTCATCGAGCACGACAGCCAGGGCTACCGGCTGATTTTCGAGAACGACTACGTCACCGAGCCCGAGGTCGCCACGCAGGTGCGGGCGGCTACCGAATCCTGCACCGACGCCGTTTTCGCACTGATCAGCGCCGATTCCGGCCTGGACCCGCACCGCGCCCGGATGATCGCGGTGGGGCTGGTCGGCATCAGCGTCGACTGCGCCAGATACTGGCTGGACTCCGACCGCCCGATCTCCAAGTCGGACGCGGTCGACGGCACGGTTGCGTTCGCGTGGGGCGGGCTGTCCCACGTCCCGCTTACTCGCTCTTAGCGGCCTTCCCGCCGGCCTTCGCGCCGGCGTCCGCCCCGATTCCGAAGCCGACCCGACGGCCGTCGGCGGCACCGATCTCGACGTAGGCGATCTTGGCGGGGTGGATCAGGTAGCGGCGGCCCTTCTCGTCATTGAGGCCCAGCAGACCCGAACCGTCACGCAGCGCGGCGCTCACGGCTTCTTCGACCTCCGCAGGCGTCTGCGCGCTGGAGAAGACCAGCTCGCGCGGACTGTCCGTGATACCGACCTTGACCTCCACGATGGCCCCTTCCGTTGATATTCCGTCGCAGGCGTGTCAGCAGCAGGTTAGTGGACGCGGCCGGTGTGTCCCCGCGCAGAGGGTGACCGGCGC
Source organism: Mycobacterium montefiorense (assembly GCF_025823255.1). NCBI lineage: Bacteria > Bacillati > Actinomycetota > Actinomycetes > Mycobacteriales > Mycobacteriaceae > Mycobacterium > Mycobacterium montefiorense. The sequence continues at coordinate 55,802 of NZ_JACKVL010000010.1, forward strand.
CAGTTCGCCGTAAGCGAAACACTGTCTAACGGCAGATAACGATTGGCTCCCAGCTAGATCAAGGTGGCGCGCGGCGGGGGGTCAGGCACTTCCACGTCCGTAACATCGGCATCATCAGAAACACGCTCGATGACCGTGCCGGCCTAGATCGTGGCCTTGTCCACGACTACCCCGGCGACGCGACTTATGACGGAGCCGACTACGACGGCTACGACGATGACGAGTACGCCGACGACAAGTACCCCGGCGACGAGTACGACGAGTACAACGAACTGCTGTGGCCAGTCGGCGGCTGGCGCCCGGCCGTCGCGGTGCTCGGCGCGGTGGTGGCGATCGGCGCGATCGCGACGGCCGTCATCATCAACAGCGGCGACAGCGCATCGACGAAAGCCACGGTGGGGGCGCCGGCTCCCAGCTCCGTGACGTCCGCGCCGCGGACCACCAGCCCGCCGAGCGCGTCGCAACGCCCCTCACCGAGCGCCTCGCCACAGCTACCACCGGAGACGGTCACCACGGTGACACCGCCGAGTGTGGCGCTAACGACTCCGCCGCTGGTCGCACCGCCTCCCGCACTCGTACCACCAAGTGCCACAGTGAATCCGGGCACCGTCTACTACAGCGTAAGCGGGACGAAGCAGCTGCTGGATTTGGTGAACGTCGTCTACACCGATGCCCGTGGCTATCCGCAGACCGAGTTCAACGTGTCGCTGCCGTGGACGAAGGTGATCGTGCTGAATCCCGGCGTGACGACCCGATCCGTCGTCGCGACCAGCATCGTGAGCCGGATCAGCTGCGCGATCGTCAATGCCCAGGGTCAGGTCGAGGTGGCGTCGGCCAACAACTCGAACCTGGCGACCTGCACGAAGTAGGGGTCAGCTCAGACCGAGCTCGCGCATCCGCCGGTCATGTGTTTGCTGCAGACGTTCGAAGAACGCGCCGAGGTGGCCCAGGCCCCCGGTTCCGGCTACCACCAAATCGACCAGCTCGTCATGGTCGGCCAGCAGGTATTGCGCCTGGGTGAACGCTTCGCCGTACAGCCGGCGAGCCCATAGCGCCAATCGGCTGCGCTGTTTGCCGCTCGCGGTCACCGCGGCGCGCACCTCGGCGACGACGAACTGCGAGTGCCCGGTTTCGGACAGGGCCTCGCGCACCACGTCGGCGACCTCGTCGGGCAGCACGTCCGCGATCTCGAGGTACAGATCAGCGGCCAGCGCGTCACCGACATACGTCTTCACCAGTGCTTCCAGCCACGTGCTGGGCATCGTCAACCGGTGGTAGTTCTCGAGCGCCGAGACGTACCTCGACATAGCCGAAACGACGTCGACGCCGCGCTTTTCCAGGGCGTCGCGCAGCAGCTCGTAGTGCATCATCTCGGCGGCGGCCATGCTCGCCATCGAGATCCGGCCCCGCAGGTCAGGCGCCATGCGAGCCTCGTCAGTCAGCCGATAAAACGCGGCCACCTCGCCATAGGCGAGCACTGCGAACAGCTCGTTGACACCCGGGTGGTCCGCGCTCGGTGCCGAGGAAGGCGAATCGTCTACTTGGTCGGCAGAGGAGGCCGAAGTCATGGCCATCACTCTAGTGGGCGGACTTGGAAGAAGATGGGTCTGCGCTGTCGACCAGCTATCATGCAGATAGATAGCGGCTGTATTTCTTCAAATGCTGCTGTCGGCGAAATGTGCGTGCACCGCTGGCCCCCATCTCAGCAGGGCTCGGCGACTCGGCGACTTGGAGTCGGAATTCGTGCGCGCGTGACCGCGACAGAGAACCGACCCAAACGAATAAGTCACCGAAAGGTACATCACCCACGCATGACTGCATTGACAAGCAAAACTGAACCCACTTTTGCCGAACTCGGCGTCCGCGACGAGATCGTCCGAGCACTGGCCGAGAAGGGCATCGAGCACGCGTTCGCCATCCAGGAACTGACTCTGCCGATGGCGCTGGCCGGAGACGACGTCATCGGCCAGGCCCGCACCGGCATGGGCAAAACCCTCGCGTTCGGCGTCCCGCTGCTGCAGCGCGTCACCAATGGCGTCGGGGTGCGGCCGCTCAACGGCACGCCGCGCGCCCTGGTTGTGGTGCCGACCCGCGAGCTGTGCCTTCAGGTCACCGAGGACCTGGCCGCCGCGGCCAAACATCTGCTCGCCGACGAGGACCGCCGGCTGTCGGTGATCTCCATCTACGGCGGACGGGCCTACGAGCCACAGATCGACGCGCTGCGCGCCGGCGCCGACGTCGTGGTGGGCACGCCGGGCCGGCTGCTCGACCTTTCCCAGCAGGGCCACCTGCAGCTCGGCGGGCTCTCGGTGCTGGTTCTCGACGAAGCCGACGAGATGCTCGACCTGGGCTTCTTGCCGGACATCGAGCGCATTCTGCGCCAGATACCGGCCGACCGGCAATCGATGCTGTTCTCGGCCACCATGCCGGACCCGATCATCACGCTGGCCCGCACCTTCATGGTTCAGCCCACTCATATCCGGGCGGAGGCGCCGCACTCGGCGGCCACCCACGACACCACCGAGCAGTTCGTCTACCGGGCCCACGCGCTGGACAAGGTGGAGATGGTCAGCCGGATACTGCAGGCCGACGGCCGCGGCGCGACGATGATCTTCACCCGCACCAAGCGCACCGCCCAGAAGGTGGCCGACGAGCTGGCCGAGCGCGGCTTCAAGGTCGGTGCCGTGCACGGCGACCTCGGGCAGATCGCCCGCGAGAAGGCACTCAAGGCCTTTCGGGCCGGCGACGTCGACGTGCTGGTGGCCACCGACGTGGCAGCCCGCGGTATCGATATCGATGACATCACCCACGTCATCAACTACCAGATCCCCGAGGACGAACAGGCTTACGTGCACCGAATCGGCCGTACCGGTCGCGCCGGAAAGACCGGAATCGCCGTCACTTTGGTGGACTGGGACGAACTGCCCCGCTGGACGGCGATCGACAAGGCGCTGAACCTGGGCTCCCCCGATCCGGCCGAGACCTACTCCAACTCACCGCACCTGTATACCGAGCTGGGCATTCCGGGCGAGGCTGGCGGCACGATCGGTACGCCGCGCAAGTCGCCGGTCAAGCGCCGCGACACCGAACGCAGCACCACGTCGGAAAAACCGGCCCGGGCCCGCTCGGGTAACCGGCGGCGGCGAACCCGCGCCGGCGAGCCCGTGAACGGCCGCCCAGCCGGCAATGGCACCGACGGCGAAGCCGCGGCGGAGACGGGTTCGGCGTCCAGCAATGGCGGTAACGGCGCGAACAACCGTCGTCGCCGTCGCCGCCGCAAGCCGGCGGAAGCCGCCACCAACGCCAACTGAACCAGCTGAATCGACGGCCCAGGCATGGTGAAACCCGAACGCCGCACCAAGGGCGATCTGTTGACCGCCGCGGCAATCGCGGTCGTTGTCGCCGCAATCGCCTCGCTGATCTGGTGGACCAGCGACGCCCGAGCCACGATCAGCCGCCCCGCGGCGACACCGGCACCCAACCCGAGTTTGGCCCGCGAGGTGCCGGCCAGCCTGAAGCAGCTGTGGACCGCCGCCAGCTCCGCCACCACGGCACCGGTGATTGTCGGCGGAACGGTCACCACCGGCGACGGTCGCGAGGTGGACGGGCGCGACGCCGGCACCGGCCAGACGCGCTGGAGCTACTCCCGCGACACCGACCTATGCGGCCTGTCCTGGGTCTACCACTACGCGGTCGCGGTCTACCGCGACGACCGCGGTTGCGGCCAGGTCAGCACCATCGACGGATCCACCGGCCGCCGCGGGGCCGCCCGCAGCAGCTACGCCGACCCGCAGGTCCGCCTGTCGTCGGACGGCACGACGGTGTTGTCGGTCGGCGACACCCGACTGGAGCTGTGGCGTTCCGACATGGTCCGGATGCTTGCCTACGGCGAGACCGACGCCCGGGTGAAGCCGTCCTCGCGCGGACTGCACTCTGGATGCAAGCTGGCGTCGGGAGCAGCCAGCTCGCTGGAGGTTGCGGTGCTGGAGAGCTGCGCGAATCAAGCCAACCTGCGACTCGCGTTGTTGCGCCCGGGCAAGGAAGACGACGAACCGCAGCAGCATTTCGTCGCCGAGCCCGGGATCACGGCGAACTCGGGCGCTCGCGTGCTGACGGTGTGGCAGAGCAACACGGCGGTGTATCTGCCGCTGCCGCAGCCCAGGGTCGACGTCGTCGATGAGATGGGCACCACGGTGGCGAGCACGCTGCTGCCCAAGCCGCCGTCGAACTCGGCGGTCTCGCAGGCGGGCAACCTGGTGACCTGGTGGACCGGCGATTCCGTGCTGGTCTTCGAGGCGAGCAACCTGACCCTGCGCTACACCGTCGCCGCGGGCGAGCGGACGGTCCCGTTAGGCCCCGGCACCATGATGGCCGGCAAGCTGCTCATCCCGGTCACCGGCGCGATCGGTGTCTACGACCCGGTGACGGGAGTCAATGAGCGCAACATTGCCGTGGATCGGGCGCCGAGCAACCAGGCGGTCGTTCCGGCCGTGTCCGGCTCGCACGTGTTCGAGCAGCGGGGCAACACCGTGGTGGCCCTGGGCTAGACGCCGTCGACGCCCACCCAAAATGCGGTGGCCCGGGCTGATGCTTACGCGTCGATGGCGAACGTCGGCAGCGGTTTGCCGGACTTCCAGTGTTTGAGCAAGGCCTGCGCCAGCGTGGAGTAGGCCACCGCGCCTTTGTTTTTGCGCCCCGCCATCACCGATGAGCCCGACGCGCTGGCTTCGGCGAAGCGCACGGTACGCGGGATCGGCGGCGCGAGCACCGGCAACTCGTAGCGGTCCGCGACGTCGAGCAGCACATCGCGGGTGTGGGTGGTGCGCGAGTCGTACAACGTCGGCAGCGCGCCCAGCAGCCGCAGATTCGGATTGGTGATCTGCTGGACATCGGCGACGGTGCGCAGGAATTGGCCGACACCGCGATGCGCCAGCGTCTCGCACTGCAGCGGCACGATCACCTCATCGGCGGCGGTCAACCCGTTGAGGGTCAGCACCCCCAGCGACGGCGGGCAATCGATGACGACGACGTCGAATTGATCGGAGACTTTGGCCAGCGCACGCTTGAGCGCGTACTCGCGCCCGGCCCGCATCAACAGCATCGCCTCGGCGCCCGCCAAGTCAATGTTGGCCGGCAGCAGCGTCATTCCCTCCATCGTGGTGACCAGCGCGGCGCTCGGCTCGATCTCACCGAGCAGCACTTCGTGCACGGACAGGGGCAACTTGTCGGGATCCTGCCCAAGCGAGAACGTCAGACAACCCTGTGGATCCAGATCGACAAGCAACACTCGCCGGCCCTTATCCACCATCGCCGCGCCCAGCGAGGCAACCGTTGTCGTCTTGGCGACTCCGCCCTTCTGGTTGGCAACCGCCAATACACGCATCTCACTCACTCTGCCATCCTGGCATGTTCGAGGCCGGGAGCTAAGTGCGACGGGCCCGCAAGTCTCGGGCAGAATCAGTCGATATGGGCTTGCACAACCACCGACTAGTCTTGCTGCGTCACGGCGAAACCGAGTGGTCGTTATCGGGCCAGCACACCGGTAGCACCGAGATCCAGCTGACCGAAAACGGCCGAACGCAGGCCGAGCTGTCCGGCGGCGTGCTGAGTGGGTTGAGCCTCGAGGACCCCGTGGTGATCAGCAGCCCGCGTCAGCGCACTCTGGTTACCGCCGAGCTGGCCGGCCTGACCGTCGACGAGATCTCGCCGCTGCTCGCGGAGTGGGATTACGGCGAATACGAAGGCGTCACAACCGAAAAGATCCGCGAAACCGTCCCCGATTGGCTGGTGTGGACGCACGGGTGTCCCGGCGGGGAAAGCGTCGCAGAAGTCTGCGAGCGCGCGGACCGGGCCATCGCGATGGCCTATGAGCACCTGGAATCGCACGACGTGGTGTTCGTCAGCCACGGTCACTTTTCCCGCGCGGTGATCACGCGCTGGGTCGAGCTGCCGCTCGTGGAGGGTCGCCGATTCGGCATGCGGACCGCGTCGGTCGCGATGTGCGGCTTCGAGCACGGAATACAACAACTCCTTGCGCTCGGGCTGACCGCTGCGCCGATCGCGGCAGGGTGAGTTCGGTCCAGCCGCCGTTCGCGCTATGCGGCCCGCGGGGCACCCTGATCGGCGAAGGGGTGCGGACGCGCTACAGCGATGTGGGCGTCGCCCAAGCCGCTCTGACGTCGGGATCGATCCCAATAGTGTTGGGCGCGTTGCCCTTCGACGTAGAGCGACCCGCCGCGTTGCTGGTGCCGGATGCGGTACGCCGCAACGACGCGCCGCCCAACTGGCCGACGGGTCCACTGCCTCGCGTGCGTATCGCCGCGACCATCCCGCCGCCGGCCGACTACCGCGCCCGGATCAGCCGCGCGCGGGATGAGCTGAGGGCACCCGACACCTCGCTGAGCAAGGTGGTGCTGGCCCGGGCATTGCAACTGGCCGCCGATAACAGGCTGGACGCGCGCGTCATCCTGAGCCGGCTGATCGCCAACGACCCGACGGCGTATTGCTATCTGGTCGACCTGACCGCCGCCGGCACGGACTACGCGGGCGCGGCGCTGGTGGGTGCCAGCCCGGAACTGCTGGTCGCGCGCGACGGCGACCGGGTGATCTGCAAGCCGTTCGCCGGTTCGGCCCCACGCGCCGCGGATCCAGAAATCGATACCGCCAACGGCGCCGCGCTGGCCGCGTCCGCCAAGGATCGTCACGAGCATCAGCTGGTCATCGACACGATGCGGGCGGCCCTGGAGCCGCTCTGTGACGAGCTGCTCATAGCGCCCGAACCGCAGTTGAGCCGCACGGCGGCGGTATGGCACCTGTGCACGCCGATCAGCGGCACACTGCGCGATAAGTCAACCACCGCAATCGATCTGGCGCTGGCCCTGCATCCCACCCCGGCGGTCGGAGGGGTGCCGGCCAAGGCCGCGTCCGAACTCATCGCCGAACTCGAAGGCGACCGCGGCTTCTATGCCGGGGCAGTGGGCTGGTGCGACGCCAACGGCGACGGCTGTTGGGTGGTGTCCATCCGCTGCGCGCAGCTGTCCGCGGACCGGCGCAGCGCGCTGGCCCGCGCCGGCGGCGGCATAGTCGCGGAGTCGGATCCCGACGACGAAGTTGACGAGACCACAACAAAATTCGCCACGATACTCAACGCGCTGGGAGTCGAGCAGTGACCGAGCAAATCCGCCGAGCCACACCCAAGGACACCGCCGACATCACTGACATGATCCACACGCTGGCCGAATTCGAGCACGCCGCCGATGATTGCACTGTCACCGAAAAGCAGATCTCTGCAGCGCTTTTCGGTGATTCAGCGACCGCGTACGCACATGTCGCCGAAGTCGACGGCGAGATCGCCGCGATGGCGCTGTGGTTCGTCAACTTCTCTACGTGGGACGGCGTCTCGGGCATCTACCTCGAAGACTTGTTCGTACGCAACAGGTTTCGCCGCCGCGGCCTGGCCCGCGGACTGCTGTCGGCCCTGGCGGCCGAATGCGTCGACAACGGCTACACCCGGTTGTCCTGGGCGGTGCTGAACTGGAACACCGACGCGATCGCGCTCTACGACGAGGTCGGCGGGCAACCGCAGACCCAGTGGACCACCTACCGGCTGTCCGGGCCGGCACTGGGCGAGTTGGCCGGCCCGCGCTGATCGCCAGCGGCGACCCAGCGCAGCGCCGAGGGGCTGAAGAGCAAGATCAGCGCGGCGAGCGCCACCGCGGCCACCGGGATGCCGAGGCCCGGCCGATGTGAGCCCACCGCGACATACCAGGCCACCGGCAACAACAACAGCTGAGTGAACACCGCCAGCCCGCGCCCCCAGCGCTTACCGATCACCAGCGCGCGTCCGGCCGCCAGCACCGCCCCGCCGAGCAGCAGGAACCAGACCGCGGTGCCCAAACCGTTGACCACCCGCTGGTCGGCTCCGGCGACGGCGCGCACCACCAGGACCACGGCCATCGCCAACGCGGCCAGGCCTTGGGCCGCGACGATGAATCCCGCGCGACGAACGGCGGACGGGGGCGGTGGTATCTCCTGGTTTCGGGAACCGCGATTCACAGCGCCAGCGTAGCCACGCTGACGCATCCCCCTCGGAGCGGCGGTTCCCCCACAGCGGGGCCTTAACCGTCCGGCATAAGCTCGTGCGTCATGCGCGCCGTGCTGATCGTAAACCCAGCAGCAACGTCCACCACATCGGCCGCCCGCGATCTGCTGGCGCACGCACTCAAGAGCCGCCTCGAGCTCACCGTCGAGCACACCAATCATCACGGTCACGGCACCGAACTCGGCCGCGCGGCTGCCGAGGACGGGGTGGACTTGGTCGTCGTGCACGGCGGCGACGGCACGGTGAGTGGCGTCGTCAACGGCATGCTGGGCCGTCCCGGTGCGACGCGGTCGGGGCACGTTCCCGCGGTCGCGGTGGTGCCCGGCGGTTCGGCGAATGTGCTGGCGAGATCACTCGGAATCTCCCGCGATCCGGTCGCCGCCACCAACCAGCTCATCCAGCTGATCGACGACTACCAACACCACCAGATCTGGCGACGCATCAGCCTGATCGACTGCGGCGAGCAGTGGGCCGTGATCAACGCCGGAATGGGCGTCGACGCCGAGGTGGTCGCCGCGGTGGAAGCCCAACGGAACAAGGGCGTGAAGGTCACGCCGTTGCGGTATTGGCGGGTGGCGGTGCCGGCCACGCTGCGCTACAGCCGCCGCGCACCCGAGATGACACTGGAGTTGCCTGGCCGCGATCCGGTTTCGGGTGTGCAGTTCGCCTGGGTGTCCAACACGACTCCCTGGACCTACAGCAACAGCAGGCCAATGGTGACCAACCCGGGTTGCAGCTTCGAGTCGGGCCTTGGCGTGTTCGCAGTCACCAGCATGAAGGTGATTCCCACGCTTCGATTACTGCGCCAGATTCTCTCGAAGCAGCCGAACCCGGAAGCGAAACAACTTGTCCGCGACGACGACACGGCTTGCCTGCGGATCACTTGCAGCGGCGAGCCAGTCGCCAGTCAATACGACGGCGAGTACCTCGGGCTGCGCGATTCGATGACGTTCCGAGCGGTGCGCGATGCGCTGCCCGTGGCGGCGCCGCCCCAAAGCAAAGCCCGCTGACCTGTGGGAATCGGCCGGATCGGCCGGAAATCGTCGCCAGAGTAACCGGCGAGTGTAGTACAACGGAGTAAGGGCCTGGCTAAGCCTTAATCAAAGTGAGATAGCCCACGCACTAACTCACGCTATTGACATCTGTTGTGCCTGTGAAACGATCGAAAGGTTGCATGCAGAGATTTTGTGGGGGTACCGAACGGACCCTTGCCGATGCAAGCGTTAAGAGCCGAAGAAATAACGCCCGTGCGCGATGCTGCGCACATAGTGAGGAGTAACTACTTATGGATTGGCGCCACAAGGCGGTCTGTCGTGACGAGGATCCGGAGCTGTTTTTCCCGGTGGGGAACAGCGGGCCGGCTCTCGCGCAGATCGCTGACGCGAAACTGGTCTGCAATCGGTGTTCGGTGACCACAGAGTGCCTCGGGTGGGCCTTGAACACCGGTCAGGACTCCGGCGTGTGGGGCGGCATGAGCGAAGACGAGCGGCGCGCACTCAAGCGCCGCAACGCCCGGACGAAGGCCCGCAGCGGAGTCTGACCCAGTCTCTAGACAGCGCGGGCAGCTACAGCAGTAATCTGGACCGCCGGCCGATCGGCACCCGCAGCACCACATCGGTGCCGCCGCGGGGCGCTTGACGCATTCCCAGGGTGCCATCCAGCTCCGCCGCTACCAGGGTGCGCACGATCTGCAGGCCCAGGCTGTCGGACTTCTCCAGGCTGAACCCTTCGGGCAGTCCCCGTCCGTCGTCGTGCACCACCACGTCCAGCCAGCGCGCCGAGCGCTCGGCGCGGATCGCCACCGAACCTTCCTGAGCGGCCGCGTCAAACGCATGCTCGATCGCGTTCTGCACCAGTTCGGTGATCACCATGATCAGTGCCGTTGCCCGGTCGGAGTCCAGCACACCCAGATCGCCGACCCGGTTGATCCGAATCGGCCTGTCCACCGAGGCCACGTCGTTCATGATCGGCAGGATCCGGTCGATCACCTCGTCGAGATTCACCTGCTCGTCGACCGACATCGACAACGCGTCGTGGATCAGGGCGATCGACGACACCCGGCGCACGGATTCGATCAGGGCCTCCCGGCCTTCGGCGTTGACCGTCCGGCGGGCCTGCAGGCGCAGCAACGCGGCAACCGTTTGCAGGTTGTTCTTCACCCGATGGTGGATCTCGCGGATCGTCGCGTCCTTGGATATCAGGGCCCGGTCGCGGCGTTTGACCTCGGTCACGTCGCGAATCAGCAGCGCGGCGCCGGTGCTGGCGCCGTGTACCACCAGCGGCAAGGTCCGCAGCAGCACCGTGGCGCCGCCGGCGTCGACCTCCATCCGCATGCTTTTGCCGCCGGCCAGCAAGGCCTGCACGTGCTCGGCCATTTCTTGTGCTTCGAATGAGTCGGAGATCAACGGCCGCGTGATCCGAATGAGGTTGTGGCCCTCCAACTCACTCGTCAGTCCCATGCGGTGATACGCCGACAGGGCATTGGGGCTGGCATAGGCGACCACGCCGTCGACGTCGAGGCGGATGAATCCGTCGCCGACTCGTGGCGTCGAACGCGACATCGCGACGTCGCGCACGTCGGGAAACGTGCCCTCCGACAGCATGTGAACGAGATCAGCGGCGCATTCGCGGTAGGCGGTCTCCAGCTGCCCGGAGTTCTGGTGATCCGCCAGCGAGGTTTGGTGCTGTGTGAGCACCGCCACCACCTGGTCGGCGTAGCGCACCGGGGAGGCCGCGACGTGCGGCCCGGGCAGCTGCCACGAGTCTTGTTGGCTCGCACCGGCTTTCCGCGCAGCGGCGCCCGACGCGAAGGTTTGGGCGACCAGCGGTAGCCGCTCGCCGGCCACGACGCTGCCCACCGAATCGGTCTGCAGAAGGGTGGGCGCGGTGTTCGGCCGGCATTGCGCCACACACACCAGCACGCCGTCGTCGCGGCGAACCCACATCAGATAATCGCCGAACGACAGGTCGGCCAGCAGCTGCCACTCCCCGACCACCGCATGCAAATGGTCTACGGCGTTGCCGGGCAGCATCGTGTGTTCGGCAAGAAGATCACCGAGCGTGGACATCAAATACTCCCGTGTCGTCCCACGGCGGTAGGTACGAAGCGCCGAGCGGCTAGCTGATCACGGCGATAAGGTCGCCCGCCTGTATGACATCGCCGACCGACACACTCACCTTGCTGACCGTGCCATCGATTTCGGCCAAGACCGGAATCTCCATCTTCATCGACTCCAGCAGCACCACGATGTCGCCCTTGCCGATCTGGTCGCCCTCGTTGACAACGACCTCGAGCACGCTGGCCACGATCTCGGCTCGAACATCCTCGGCCATCTTCACCCCACTCGTTTGGGCCATTCCGCATGCTGACTGCTGGTCCGGGCTTCTATCAAGCTCATGTATATCGAACCACAACATCATCGGGCACAGCGGCGCGCGTGCTAGCGCCGGAGGGGTGAAATGCCACGGGCGTCGCCGTGAGAGAATAGACGGCAACCTGACTGGCGCTCAGCGCCGAGATCATGAACGAACGACGGAGGTTCTCCCCATGGCCAAGCGTGGCCGCAAGAAGCGTGACCGCAAACACAGCAAAGCCAACCACGGCAAGCGTCCCAACGCATAACCCCTGGTAGTCGCGCTTGCGCGAGGCGCTGCTACACGTCCCGGATGATCGTGGTGCGGCGAATCTCGAGCCGCAGCCGCTCCCGCAAGGTCGCTGGCGCCTTTTCGCCGCTGCACTTGGTCGAGATCAGCGCCTTGAATTGCTCCTCAATCCCGAAAAGCCGCAGACATGGCGGGCATTCATCGAGGTGCTGCTTCAGCTTTTGCCGCGTCTCGGGCGTGCATTCACCGTCGAGCAGCGTCCATACCTCGGCGATCAATTCGGCGCACTCGGCCTTAGTCCGCGGATCTGCACCTGCCGAGGGGACATCGGGCGGAAACTCGCTCATGACGACACCTCCTCGTGCGTCTGCTGACCCCGGGTGAAACCGCGCTCCTTGGCCACATCAGCCAGCAACGAGCGCAACTGACGGCGACCCCGATGCAGCCGAGACATTACCGTCCCAATGGGAGTGTCCATGATTTCGGCGATCTCCTTGTACGGGAAACCCTCCACATCGGCGTAGTACACCGCCATCCGGAACTCTTCCGGCAGCGCCTGCAAGGCGGCTTTGATCTCGGTGTCCGGCAATGCTTCCAAGGCCTCGACCTCGGCCGAACGCAGCCCCGTTGAGGAATGTTCGGCATTGGCCGCCAACTGCCAGTCGGTGATCTCCTCGGTCGGATACTCCGCGGGCTGGCGCTGCTTCTTGCGGTAGCTGTTGATGTAGGTGTTGGTCAGAATCCGGTACAACCACGCCTTGAGGTTGGTGCCGGCTCGGAACGACCGAAATCCGGCGTAGGCCTTGACCATCGTTTCCTGAAGTAGGTCCTCGGCGTCCGCGGGGTTGCGCGTCATGCGCAGCGCGCCACCATAGAGCTGATCGAGCAGCGGAATCGCGTCTCGCTCGAAGCGCGCCGTCAGCTCCGCATCGGTTTCCTCAACCGGGGTGGGCTCGACAGCGTCAGAACCGGTCACTGCGTCTGGGCCATCTTTGATGTCGGCCATCTCGATTAACACGGTCCCTTCTGTTGCGGCGTCGCCGGGAGGCACCGCTAGCGACCCCGGACTCGCAAATAAGCGAACAAACTGCTCCTCGCCTATTGAACTGCCTAACAAGCTCGTCGCCGTTGACACCAGATCCTCCTCCCAATCTAAAGGCTGCGACCGACAATGTTTGCCCGGGTCGCTGACACGCGTTTCTCGAGACCGATTGGATCAACAGCGCCAGCCGACGTGCTATTTCCTGTTCCGGCACAATCGGCGCGGTCCCCCGATCCGGCCGGACCCCCGATGGCGTTAGTGTGACGCCATGTCCCTGAATGGCAAGACCATGTTCATCTCCGGCGCTAGTCGCGGTATCGGCCTGGCAATCGCAAAACGCGCCGCCCAGGACGGCACCAACATCGCGCTGATCGCCAAAACTGCGGAGCCGCACCCGAAGCTGCCGGGAACGGTGTACACCGCGGCCAAGGAACTCGAGGAGGCCGGCGGCCAGGCCCTGCCGATCGTTGGGGATGTCCGCGACCCGGATTCCGTCGAATCCGCGGTGTCCAAGACCGTCGAGCAGTTCGGCGGCATCGACATCTGCGTGAACAACGCGTCCGCGATCAACCTGGGCTCCATCGCCGAGGTGCCGATGAAGCGATTCGACCTGATGAACGGCATCCAGGTGCGCGGCACGTATGCGGTGTCCCAGGCGTGTCTGCCGCACATGAAGGGTAGGGAAAACCCACACATCCTGACGCTGTCGCCGCCGGTGCTGCTGGAGAGCAAATGGCTGAAGCCGACGGCCTACATGATGGCCAAATTCGGCATGACGCTGTGCGCGCTGGGGATCGCCGAGGAGATGCGCAGCGAGGGCATCGCGTCCAACACGCTGTGGCCACGCACGCTGGTGGCCACCGCCGCGGTGCAGAACCTGCTCGGCGGTGACGAGGCGATGGGGCGGGCCCGCAAACCCGAGATCTACTCCGACGCGGCCTACGTCATCCTCAACAAGCCGTCCAAGGAGTACACCGGCAACTCGCTGCTGTGCGAGGACGTGCTGCTCGAATCGGGTGTCACCGACTTGTCGGCGTACGACTGCATCCCCGGTTCGAAGCTCGGCGAGGACTTCTGGGTGGAAGGCGTCAACCCGCCGGGGTACTCGGGTCCCTAGCCGGATGGCCGGCGCTGCGACGCCTGCCATCGCGGCGCTGACCAAGGCCGGGGTGGCGCACCAGGTCGTGAAGTTCGACCACGACCCGCGGGAGCGTTCGTTCGGTTCCGAAGCGGTCAACGCGCTGACCCAGGCCGGTGGCATTTCGCCCGAGCAGATCTACAAGACGCTGGTAATCGCGGTACCCGGTGGGCTGGCCGTCGCGATCGTGCAGGCGTCCGCCCGGCTCTCGCTGAAGGCGGCCGCCACAGCGCTGGGGGCGACCAAAGCGGCCATGGCCGAACCCACCGCGGCGGAGCGGGCCACCGGCTACGTTCTCGGCGCGGTATCGCCGTTCGGCCAGCGCAAGCCGCTTCCGACGGTCATCGATTCCGGTGCGCTCTGCTGGGAGCGGGTGTTCTGCAGCGCCGGGCGCCGCGGCTGGGACGTGGCAGTCGCCCCGCGAGACCTGATCCGGGTTACCGGCGCGGTCACCGCGAACATTGAGGCCTAGCTGTCAGCCTTTGGTCAGCGTGAACTGCGCGACGTCGGTGTAGCCCTCGCGGAAAAGCTCCGCGCAACCGGTCAGGTACTTCATGTACCGGTCGTAGACCTCTTGCGACTGGATCGCGATGGCCTCGTCACGCTGGGCCTCGAGCGCGGCCGACCAGGTGTCGAGGGTGCGGGCGTAGTGCAGGCGCAGCGGCTGGACGAGCTTGACGGCGAAGCCGGCGCGCGTCGCATGCTCCTCGACGGACTTGACGTTGGGCAGGTCTCCACCAGGGAAGATCTCGTCCATGATGAACTTCATGAACCGAAGCTTGGTCATGGTGATGGGCAGTCCGCGCTCGGCGAATTCCTCATCGCTGGGCTTGATGATGGTGTGCAACATCATCACCCCGTCGGCGGGGAGCGCCTCGTAGGCGGTTTTGAAGAAGTCGTCGTACCGGTCGCGTCCGAAGTGCTCGAAGGCGCCGATTGACACGATTCGGTCGATTTTCTCGTCGAACTGTTCCCACCCCTGCAGCAGCACTCGCTTGCTCCGCGCGCAGGGATGCTCATCAAGACGCCGCTGGACGTGCGCCTGCTGATTGCGGCTCAGCGTCAGGCCGACGACGTTGACGTCGTAACGCTCGAGCGCCCGGACGATCGTGGTGCCCCACCCACAACCGACGTCGAGCAACGTCATGCCGGGTTGCAGCCCGAGCTTTCCCAGCGATAGGTCGACCTTGGCGAACTGCGCCTCTTCGAGCGTCATGTCGTCGCGCTCGAAATAGGCGCAGCTATAGGTGCGCGTCGGATCCAGGAAGAGCGCGAAGAATTCGTCGGACAGGTCGTAGTGTGCCTGCACGTCCTCGAAATGCGGCTTCAGACCAGGAGTTTCGCTTTCCTTTGAGGACAAGGCACAACCTTTGATATCGGGGCTTAACTGGGCTTTGCGGTATGCGATCGAAATAGATCGACTTTCTGCGTGACCCAGTCTATCTGACTCGATACAGTGCGCTTCAGCGAACTAAATTGACCGCGCCGTAACTGCCACAGGAACACTCGGCTACCGCCATGATCAGCCCGGACACCACCGATGCCGCCACCTTCCCTTGAATCCAGCAAATGGTCGCACAGCACCGCTGCGGCGGCGGCGTGCGCGACCGAATTCGGGGTTGGTCAACCGGGTGAGCCCTCAACACACAACGCCGGCCGCTTAGCGACCGACGTTGTGCTCCAAGAGGTTTGGTTGCCCGGTCAAGCGGCTTTCGTCCGGCTGCGTACCTGAATGGCAGTGATCACGTCGACGATGCCGATGGCGATCAGCCAGCAGCCGGCGACCAGGGCCAGGACGGCGATCGAGCGAAGCGGCGAAACGATCAGCACGGCGCCACCGATCACAATGATCAAGCCGGACAGCACCTGCCAGCCGCGGCCGGGCATGTGATCCAGCGACAACGCCGCGCCGAGCAGCGTCATTCCGCGGAACAGCCAGCTGATGCCGATCCAGATCGCCAAAAGCGTGACAGCCTCGAATTCTTCGCGGAAGCAGAAGAATCCCAGAATCAGCGACACGATGCCGGTGATAAATGTCAACACTCTCATCGCGGCGCCGGCGTGCGAGCCGAACGCGGCGAACACGTAACCGATACCGGAAACCACCAGGTAGATGCCGAACAGGACGCCTGCCACGAACAGCGTCCGTCCTGGCCAGGCCAGGCCAGGCCAGGCCAGGACGATGATACCCAGCGCAACCGCCAGGATGCCGGTGACGAGGAGCACTTGCCACACACTGCGAGCAAGCCGCCCAAGAGGACCTTCGAAAACGGTGTCGTCGCGAATAGCCATCTCAATATCATTAGCCACCATTGGTGGAAATGAGATGTCTGCGGCGACACAATTCAGCATCGCGCACGGGTATTGCCAACAATGGACGGACGCAACCCACTGAGGTAGGAGTGCGCTCGCGGTAACGTGCACAGTGAAGATGAGTACCGCAGTAGTGGTGGGTAGTGGCCCCAACGGGCTCGCGGCCGCTATCTGCCTGGCCGCCAGGGGCGTGCAGGTCACCTTGCTCGAAGCCGCCGACGAAATCGGCGGCGGCATGCGCAGCGCCGAGGCGATTCTTCCGGGCCTGCTGCACGACCAGTGTTCGGCGATTCACCCGATGGCCGTTGGCTCGCCATTCCTGAGCAGCTTCAACCTGCAGCGGTACGGGTTGACGTGGCGCTGGCCAGACATCGATTGCGTGCACCCGCTCGACGGTGGCAGCGCCGGCGTGCTGCACCGCTCGGTGCAGCAGACGGCAGCCGGCCTGGGTCGCGACGGGGCGCTATGGCGCCGTGCGTTCGGCTACCCGGCCGCCCATTTCGACTCGCTCAGTGGCGACATCATGGGGCCGCTGCTGCGGATCCCGCATCATCCGCTGATGCTGGCCAGGTTCGGTGCGCCCACCCTGCTTCCCGCATCGACGTTCGCACGGACGTTGCGCACCGAGGAGGGCCGGGGTTTGTTCGGAGGTGTTGCGGCCCACGCCTTCCGGCCGCTGCACTACCCGATGACCTCGGCGATCGGGATGGGCCTGCTCGCGGCCGGGCACCGGCACGGCTGGGCGGTGGCCGAAGGCGGATCGCAGTCGATCGCCAATGCGATGGTCACGCTGCTGACCGACCTGGGCGGCAAGATCGAAACCGGTGTCCGGGTGCAGAATTCGTCGCAGCTGCCACTGGCGGACGTCACGCTGTTCGACCTGGCCCCAAGCGCGGTCGCGGGCATCCTCGGGGATCGTCTCCCACGCCGAATCTCGGCCGCCTTCACCAAGTTCCGGCGTGGCCCCGGTGCGTTCAAAGTCGACTTCGCCGTCGAGGGCGGCGTGCCGTGGACAAACCCGGACGCGCAGCGGGCCGGAACCGTGCATCTGGTCGGTAGCTACGCGGAACTCGCCGGCACCGAGCGAGACGTTCACGCCGGGCGAATGCCCGAGCGACCTTTCGTGCTGATAGGTCAGCAGTACCTGGCCGATCCGCAACGATCGGTGGGCAATACCCACCCGGTGTGGAGCTACGCGCACGTCCCCAACGGATACACCGGCGACGCGACGGAGGCGATCATCAGCCAGATCGAGCGGTTCGCGCCGGGCTTCCGCGACCGCATCGTCGGCCAGACCGTCCGCACCACGACGCAGATGGCCACCTTCAATGCCAACTACGCCGGTGGCGACATCATGACCGGATCGAAAGACATTCGCCAACTCACATTCGGTCCGCGAATCACATTTTCGCCCTACACTATTGGTGTTCCGGGCATGTATATCTGCTCGGCGGCCACTCCACCCGGACCGGGCGCGCATGGCATGTGCGGCGCCAACGCCGCCAGGCTCGCCCTCGACTACCTAGCTCGCCCCTAGAAGGTCAACACCACCTTGTCGGCGGCGCCGGGTGTGCCGGCGAGTTCGAGTGCCTCGCCGACGTGCTCGAATCCGATGGTGTGGCTGACGATCAGCGCGTACTTCTCCCAGTTCGCCACGAGGTCCTTGGTCACCTCGAAGATCTCGTCGGGATATCCCATAGATCCGACGATGGTGATCTCGTTGCTCATGATGTTGACGAACTCGACGGGTACCGGCTCTTTGTGGACGCCAACGATTCCCAGGGTTGCGCCCTTCTTGGCGGCGAGTAGCGCGGTATCGATGACGGCCGGCGCCCCGGCGGCGTCGAGGTAGATATCGCTGCCGGCCGCGCCCGGGGACCGCGGAAAGACACAATCGCCCTCACCGTGCAATTCGATAAGGCGCTGCACGACGCTCTCTTCGGCGGAGTTGATCACGGCGTCGGCGCCGATCTGTAACGCCTTGTCCAGCCGGGTGGGAATCAGGTCCACCACCACCACATGGCTTACGCCAAGGGATTTGAAGGCCAGCGTAGCGCCCAGACCGATCGGCCCGGCGCCGAACACGACGACCTTGTCCGTCGGCTTGGGTTTGCACTGGTTGGCACCGTGGCGGGCGACGGCCATCGGCTCGTTGAGCGCGGCCACCTCCCACGGGATGTGGCCCGGGATGACCTCGAGACTTGTTCCGCGAACGGCGTCTTCGATCAGCAGGTAGTCCGCCAGAGCTCCGGTCGCTCCCCCGTTGCCGATGATGCCGCTCGGCGCCGCCATCGGATTGATCACGACGTGATCGCCGACCGCGATACCGGACACCTGGTCGCCGACCTCGACGACTTCGCCGGCCGGCTCGTGCCCCAGCGGCGTGTGTCCCCGGCGCGGCGGGATGCCGCCGATCGTGATGTAGAAGGCATCGGAACCGCAGATGCCGCAGGCGCGCATCCGGACCAGCACGTCGCTGCGACCGGCTTGTGGCCGATCGGCGTCGATGACCTCTGCCTTGCCCGGCTCGGTGACGATTGACATTTTCATGGTGCTGCCTCGAGTTCGATGTCGAAGGTGTCAAGGTATTCGGCGAAAACCGGCTCGAGTTGTTCGACGCTCAGGCCGTATTGGTCGAGGCTGTAGGAGTTGAGCGCGAACCGGTCCTGCGGATGTTCGGTGAGCCAATTGCGCATGCGCGCTTCGGCTTCGGTTGTCAGCGGATCGCCGGCCCACGCGTAGATGCGGCGCATCACGTCCATCGGGTCGCGCATCATCTCGTGGTAGTACATGTGGAAGAAGCGGTCGTCGCCAATGCGCTCGCGGGCCCGCAGCGGCCGGTCCACGTGGTAGCGCAGCTGCCACATCGCGTTGCGCCCCATGGCTTCCAGATCGATGGCCTCGGGCTGATGCGTCATCCCCTTCGGCAGCTTCCACAGGTTGGCCAGTGACCCGGTCGCCTTGTACGGGTCGCGATGCGCCCACACCAATCGAGCGTCCGGGAACACCTTCAGCAGCGCCTCGATGTGCACCGAATGCGACGGCATCTTCAGGCTCCAGGCGCCGGGCGCGGTGGACTGCAGCACCTGCAGATAGCGCTTCTGGTACTCGTAGGTGCTGGTCATGTCGGTCTCGTCGAAAAGCCATTCGGTGTAGCGCGCGGTCGACAGGAACGAATCCCAGGACAGGCCCTTGAAGTCCTGGTTGTGGATGAACATGTCCTCGGTGGGGCCGTCGGCGTCCTCCCAGTGCGGCAGAGCCACTTTCGCCTGCGTCACCATCTGCAGGATCTTGCTCTGCTCCTCCAGCAGCGCCAGGCAGCGCGGGTCGGTGCGCAGCGTCTCGGTGGGCGCCGGCGGTATCGGATCCACGCACTGCCAGTGCAGCAGCGAGCGACGCCCCGGATCCTGGTCAAGCAGGTAGCTGATCACGGTGGTGCCGGTGCGGGGCATGCCGAGCACGATCAACGGGCGCTCGACCGGCGCGTCGAGCACCTCGGGATGCTCGCGGATATACCCGTGCACCTGCAGCCGCCGGCCCAGCGCGTTGGTGGCGTCGTCGAGGATGCGTTCCCGGCCGTGCTGCGTGAAGGCCGGCGAATTGTTGAGGTCGTCGAGGATCAGCTGCAATCCGTCTCGCCAAGAGTCGGAATCGATTTCAGTGCGGCCGGTGCGTTGTGACGCCAACTTGAAGACGTCGTCGGGGGTCGCGATGTTGGCAAAGCTTTTCGGATCGCTCATGGCTCTAGACCGTCAGGTAGCCGCCGTCCACGGCGATGGTGCTGCCGGTGATGTACGACGCGGCATCGGTACACAAGAACAGCGCCGCGCCGGCGCAGTCCTGCGGCGTACCGGGTCGGCCCAGCGGGGTGTGGAAGCCGATCTCGACGTCCATGATTTCCGGCACGCCCATGGCCGGGTGCGTCATTCGGGTGTCGATCAGCCCGGGTGCGATCGTGTTGACCCGGATTCCGTCGTTGGCCCAGCGACGAGAAAGGTTCATCGTCAACGCGACCAGACCCATCTTCGAGGAGGCGTAGCCCGGGACGAAGACCGCCGAACGGAACGCGGACATCGAGACAATGCTGACGACGCTGGCGCCGCCGGACGCCTCGCTCGCCGTCAGGCGTTCATGACAGCGCATCGTCAACCTCATGGGGCCCAACATGTTCTGCGTCACCGACGCGACGTAGCCATCCGGGTCGTATTCATCGCCGGCGGGATAGGGGCCACCCGCGTTGTTGATCAGGACGTCGAGTTCACCCAGCGAGTCCGCCAGGGCGTCGACGGCGTCGGGATCCTGGATCTGGCACTGGCGGTAGGTGAATGCGCTCAGGTCCGTCTCGGGATAGTCCGTGGCCGATCCGCGGGTGCCGGTGACGGTGACGCTGGCGCCCGCGTTGGCGAAATCGGCGGCAATCGCGTTGCCGATGCCGCTGGTGCCACCGGTCACCAGCACATTGGCGCCGGTGAAGTCGAACCTGATCGAGTTCATCTGTCGGTCCTCAATTCGTCGATAGATTTGGTGAGCCAGGCTTTTTCCCAGAAGTTTTCGGTGTCTCCGAGCAGGGCCTCGTGCGCGTCGGCGGCCACCTCGCGTGCCGCCGGATGCGCCGGCTGGGCGGTGAGAATGAGGTCGGTCAGGTGTATCGCCGGTAGCGGCCGCCCCTTGTCGACATGGGCGCGGGCCGCTTCGACCAACGCGTCGGCGCCGGCGGCGTTAACCACGTCGGCCGCAACGGAATCCGGTGCCACGTCATAGAGCTCGGTGGTGGATCGATGCCGGAACCATCCCGTGTACATCTCCCAGATGGCGCGCACGTTCCAGGACGTCTTGCCGTAGCCCTCGCCGATGTCGAGCTGGGATGGCACCTTGACGTCGCGCATCGCCGTGTGGATGTCGGCGCCTGAGTTCATCAGCTCCGCGGTGCGATCGTGAACGGCCTGCATGGCGTCGCGCATCGCGGTGACTTCCTCGGCGATGCGATCGGCACCCTCGATCGGAGCGAAGTGTCCGGTAATCAGGCGCTGCGGGGAGAAGTCCAGCACGGTGTTCAGCGATTCGATGTAGAGAATCGGGTCGCGATACCGGTCGCCGCGGATGGTCATCAGATTCGGCACGTGGCCGAACAACGGCCCGAACAGATTGCCGCTGAACAGGATTCGGTCCTCGGGCAGCCACACCACCAGCGCGTCGGTGGTCTCGCCGCCCGGCGTCCAGGTCAGCTCGAAAGCCCTTCCGCCGACCGTGAATTCATGGTGGCGGTCGAACGTCGTGGTCGGCTCGGGAAAGGAGAAGTCAATCGTCGCAGGATCGATGGTCTTGAAGTGCTCGAGGACCGCGTCGGAGAACTTCTGGAAGGCGAACGACGTCTTGGGCACGCGATAGCCCATCAGCAGATTGTTGTCGTCGCGCCAATACCGGTAGTTGCGGTGCATCACCAGCTCGGTGCCGTCGTCGCGCAGCGTGGTCACCCCGCCCCAATGGTCGGCATGCCCCTGGGTGACCACGATGGCCCGCGCCGGGCCCGCAATGTCGGCAAAAGCCTTGCGGTGTAACGGGCCTTCGAACACCAGTCCGGCGTTGACGATGACCCGACCCTCATCGGTGGCGACGGCGTAGGAGTTGGAGACGCCGGGCGACATCCAGATGTCGTTGCCCAGCGGCGTCGCAGGAGTGTCGGTTGCCGCCGCCAGATCGGCGGCCCCGGGACGCTCCCGGTGAATTCCGGCCATGACTTGCAATCCTCTACAGTTCTAGAGGTAAAGTCAATATCCTCGACGCGGGAGAAGGTGATTGATGGGACTGCGCGGTCTGGCCGAACGGGTTGCGGTGGTAGTCGGCGGCGCCACCGGCATCGGTGCCGCGACCGCCGCCCGGCTCGGGGCCGAAGGCTGCCGGGTCGTCGTGGGCGACGTCGCGGCCGGCGCCGCGGAGCAGACCTCCGCACGCATCGTCGCAGCCGGCGGCACGGCATCGCATGTCGCGTTCGACCTCGCGGATCCCGCGTCAGTCTCCGACCTGATCGACACTGCGGCAACGACTTACGGCGGGGTCGACCTGCTGTTCAATGTCGGCGCCGACATGAGCACGATCCGTGCCGACTCCGATGTGGTCGATATCGACTTCGACGTGTGGGATCGCGTGATGACGGTCAACCTGCGCGGGTACGTCGCCGCGATGAAATACGCCATCCCACGCATGCTCGCCAGCGGCGGCGGGGCGATCGTCAACATGTCGTCGGCGGCGGCGTTTCAGGGCGAGCCCGCGCGACCGGCCTACGCCACCGCGAAAGCCGGAATCGGCGCGCTGACCCGCCATGTCGCCTCCCGGTGGGGCAAGCAAGGCATCCGCTGCAACGCGGTGGCACCGGGATTCACCGCGACCGAGGCCATCCGCTCCGTTCCGCAATGGCAGGAGCTGCAGTCCGGGGCGCTCAAGCGCATCCGCGGGACGCGGGTAGGCGATCCCGAGGACATCGCCGCGCTGGTCGCCTTCCTGCTGTCCGAGGAAGGCGAATGGATCAACGGTCAGGTCGTCAACATCGACGGCGGCACCGTCCTTCGGTGACCCATGGCAGCCAGCTCACGATCCCGCAAGCGCAACGGCGACGAACGCCGGCGCGAACTGTGTGACGCCGCGATCCAGGTGCTGGCCGAGCACGGGTCGCGCGGGTTGACGCACGGGCAGGTCGATCGCTGCGCGGAAGTACCGGATGGCACCACCTCGTACTACTACCGCACCCGAGCGGCGTTGTTGCGGGGCGTCGGCAAGCGGGTCGCCGAGATCGATGTCGCCAATCTGCAATCGGTGATCGACGCGCCGCTGGAACCGCTTTCGCCGTTCGCGCACCTGGCGGAGCTGACGATGATGCAGGCCGACGGACCCGGACTGATGCTGAACCGCGCGCGGCACGAATTGCTGATGGGAGCGGTGCGCGATCCTGGTCTCGCAGAGACGTCACAGGCGTTCGTCGCCCGGATGAACGCGATGACTCACCAGGCGATCGCGCATCTGCAACCCGGCACCGACGATCCCGCCTTGCTCGACGCGCAGACGACGGCCGTCATGACGTTCATCGCGGGCGTGTTCACTCGGCTTGCCGGCGGAGACCGCACGGTCAGCAACGCCGAGCAACTCGCCCGGCTGCTCGAGGCCGTCGCGACCGCGGTGTCGCTGCAGCGCGCATAGCCATGATGGCCAAAAGCCCTGTGCAGACGTCTGACAAGGCTTAGCGTGATGCCCATGAACATGAAGCGACTCTTTGCCGCCGGTGCGCTGGCCGTTGCGGGGTTGATGACTGCCGGGCTGGGCATCAGCAACGCCGACACGATTCAGACCGAGGGCAGCTATCCGTCTCGGCAGGCATGCCAGGATGCCGGACCGGGCGTGAAGGCGACGACGCCGGGTGGCTGGAACAACTTTTGGTGTGTTCCGGACCGTGATGTTCAGGGCAACTGGCGCCTGGTTCTCAGCAACTAGTACGTGTAGAAGCCCTCGCCGGTCTTGATGCCGAGCTTGCCCGCGTCGATATAGGACGCCAGCAGCTCGCGCACGTTGAGCGGCAGGTGCGGAAGCTCTGCGGCGTAATGGTTTTCGATGTCGAGCACGACATCGAGGCCGACCAGGTCCATCATCTGAAACGGGCCGACCGACACACCCAAGGCGCGCTTGAACATCCCGTCGATATCCTCGGGTCGGGCCACGCCCTCGGCAACCACGGCCAGCGACTCGCGCTTAATGGCGGCCCAGACGCGATTGAAGATGAAACCGGTGCTCTCCTTGCGCACTTCGAAGGGATGCACGCCGAATTCGGGCAGCACGGTTAGCAGCGTGTCGAGCAGACCGCGGTCGGTCTGTCCGTTCGACATCAACTCGAGCGCGTTGATGTCCGGTGGCATGTAGAAGTGCATGTTGCACAAACGTGTTTTGTCGTGCACGTTTTCGGCCATCAGGCGCGAGGGCAGGGACGACGAGTTGGTTCCGAAAATGGTGCCCGCTGGGGCGACTTGGTCGATCTGTCCCCACAGCGCAATCTTGATGTCGAGCTTCTCCGGGACCGACTCCACGGCTAGCCAGGTTCCGTCCAACGCCTCGTCAAGCGACCCGGTGGCGGTTACGACGCCGACATCGCCAAATCCTCGGTCGGCCACCAGCTTGGGTAGTGCCTGGGTCACGAACTGCGTCGCTTCGTCACGCTGTTCGGCGCGGCGCGCATAGATGCGCACGGTTCCGCCGCGGGTGGCGAACATCAGGGCGATGCGGCGGCCCAGAGTGCCCGCCCCGATCACCGCGACCGGACGGTTTCGGATGTCGTCGAAGGCGTAGGTGTAGGAACCAGTCACAAGTGCATGTTAGCTCTGCCCGCTACCGCTTTGTGAAACCTCTTGTGTCACACGTGTTTCAATGGTTTCCCGGCGGGGTGTTTTGTCGGTGGGTCGGTCTAGTTTCGTCAGTATGAGTTGCGGTGTCATGGTCGACGGGGAGACGCTTTCGGCGGCCTTCGATGTGCTCGACACTGCGCTGGAAACCGTCCTG
>NZ_JACKVL010000011.1:0-9643 GCF_025823255.1 Mycobacterium montefiorense
TCGTGGCATTGCGACCAGTCAGCAGCGACGCCCGCGTCGGTGAACACAGCGCAGTCGTATGGAACTGCGACAACCGGACACCACGCTCGGCGATCCGCGTCATCGCGGGCATCTCCACCAGGCCACCGAAACAATCCCAGGTCGCGATGCCCGTGTCATCCCACACCAAATACAGGACATTCGGCGCACCCTCCGGCGCCGTCGGCGCCGCGTACGGACCCCAATCCGGCTCCGAATCACGAATATCCAGCTCGATCTTGCCTTGAAAGTCTCGCGAGTCAGTGGACATGCGCCGAGCGTAGCGCCACTGCGAAAATTCCGAACTTTTTTCGCAGTGGCGCTACGCTCGGCGGGCGGCGCCCTCAGCTCGCCAAAGCGAAACGCCCGAGACTGTGAAGTCCCGGGCGTTCCTTGGTCGCTTGGAGTTACTTGGCCTTTTCCAGCACCTCGACGAGACGCCACCGCTTGGTGGCCGATGTGGGACGCGTCTCCATCAGCGAGACGCGGTCGCCGATGCCGGCGACGCTGTCCTCGTCGTGCGCTTTGACCTTCTTGGTGGTCCGGATGATCTTGCCGTACAGCGAGTGACGCATGCGGTCTTCCAGCTCGACCACGATGGTCTTCTGCATCTTGTCGCTCACCACGTAGCCGATGCGCGTCTTACGCCGGCCACGCGTCTTCGGGTTCGCGGGAGTGTGCTGGGGGCCCTTCTCTTTCGAAGCGCCATCCTTCGCAGCGGCCTTCTTGGGTGCGGCCTTAGCTTCTGCCATCAGGAATCCTTACCGTCGGGTCCGGACGCCAGGCCCAGCTCTCGTTCACGCAGCACCGTGTACACACGGGCGATTTCCGAACGCACGGTGCGTAGCCGGCGGTTGTTGCTGAGCTGTCCCGTCGCCATCTGGAAGCGGAGGTTGAACAGCTCCTCCTTGGATTCGCGCAAGCGGTCGGTCAGCTCCTCGTCGGTGAGCTCACGCAGTTCGCCAGGCGAAATGCCCACTGCCATCAGAACTGATCCTCTCGGGTGATGATGCGTGCCTTGATCGGCAACTTGTGGATTGCACGGGTCAGCGCTTCCCGCGCGGTCTGCTCGTTGGGGTAGCTGAGCTCGAACAGCACCCGGCCCGGCTTGACGTTGACGACCCACCACTCCGGGGAACCCTTACCGGAACCCATCCGGGTTTCCGCGGGCTTCTTGGTCAGCGGACGGTCCGGGAATACGTTGATCCACACCTTGCCGCCACGCTTGATGTGCCGGTTGATCGCGATACGCGCGGACTCGATCTGCCGGTTGGTGACGTAGGCGTGCTCGAGGGCCTGGATACCGAAGTCGCCGAAGTTAACCTCCGTGCCACCGCTGGCGATGCCGCGCTGGCGGGGATGGTGTTGCTTACGGTGCTTAACTCTGCGGGGAATCAACATGATTCAGCTCTCCGTGCTCTGCGGTTCGGGGGCAGGCGCACTGTCGGCCGCGGCAGATGCCGTTCTTTCTTCGGCGCCGGCGGCCCGTCCAGCCTCAGTGCTGGTGGCCGTGGTACCCGATGAGCCGCTGCGGCGCGGGCGGGTGCCCGACGGCCGTTCGCGACGCGGACGGTCGGCACCTGCCGGTGCGGCAGCGGCCAATTCGCGCTTGCCGCCGACGATGTCGCCCTTGTAAATCCACACCTTCACACCGATCCGGCCGAAGGTGGTCTTGGCCTCGTACAGGCCGTAGTCGATATCGGCGCGCAGGGTGTGCAGCGGCACGCGGCCCTCGCGGTAGAACTCCGAACGGCTCATCTCGGCGCCACCGAGGCGGCCCGAGCACTGCACCCGGATGCCCTTGACGTTGGGCTGACGCATCGCCGACTGGATGGCCTTACGCATTGCGCGGCGGAAAGCCACGCGGTTGCTCAGCTGCTCGGCCACACCCTGGGCCACCAATTGTGCTTGCGACTCCGGGTTTTTGACCTCGAGGATGTTCAGCTGGACCTGCTTGCCGGTCAGCTTCTCCAGGTCCGCACGAATCCGGTCAGCCTCGGTGCCGCGGCGGCCGATGACGATGCCGGGACGCGCGGTGTGGATGTCGACCCGAACGCGGTCGCGGGTGCGCTCGATCTCCACGTCGGCGATGCCGGCGCGCTCCAGACCGGTCGACAGCAGCCGGCGGATCGCGACGTCTTCCTTGACGTAGTCGGCGTACTGCTTGTCGGCGTACCAGCGAGACTTCCAGTCGGTGGTAATCCCCAACCGGAAACCGTGCGGATTGATCTTCTGGCCCACTAGTCTGAGCCTCCCTTCGCGTCAGAAGTCTCAGACGTTGCCGCAGTCTCTGCCTTGGCCTCAGCGGATTTCGCCGCAGCCTTCTTGGCAGGCGCCTTCTTCGACGGCGCCTTGTTGGCTTTCGGACCAGAATCAGCCTTCTTCGCCGGCGCCTTCTTGGCCGGCGCTTTCGCGGCTGCCTTGCTGCCCTCGGCGCGGCGCGTCCGCGACGACTTAGAGGACTGCTGGTCCTTGCTCGGGCGGCTTTCCAGCACGACGGTGATGTGGCTGGTGCGCCGGCGGATCCGGAACGCGCGGCCCTGCGCCCGCGGCCGGATGCGCTTGGCGGCCGGGCCGTCGTCGGCGTAGACCGTGGCGATCACCAGGGTCGCCGGGTCCAATCCGTTGTTGTTCTGCGCGTTGGCTGCGGCACTGGCGATCACCTTGGCGACCGGCTCGCTGGCGGCCTGTGGCGACCAGCGCAAGATGTCGAGCGCGTCGGTCACCGACTTGCCACGCACCAGGTCGATCACCCGGCGCGCTTTTGTCGGCGACACCCGCACAAACCGTGAGACAGCTGTCGCCGAGGGAAATTCAGTCGTCGTGGTGCTCATCGGCGCTTGGCCTTCCGGTCGTCCTTGATGTGCCCCTTGAAGGTGCGCGTCGGCGCGAATTCGCCGAGCTTGTGGCCGACCATCGCCTCGGTGACGAACACCGGGACGTGCTTGCGACCGTCGTGCACCGCAAATGTGTGGCCAATGAAATCCGGAATGATCGTCGAACGACGCGACCAGGTCTTGATGACCTGCTTGCTGTTCTTCTCGTTCTGCACGTCCACCTTCTTGAGCAGGTGGTCGTCGACGAACGGTCCCTTTTTAAGGCTGCGTGGCATCTGTTACTCCTCGACTTCCTAGCGACCGTGCTTCTTGCCGGTGCGCCGGCGTCGGACTATGAGCTTGTTACTGGCCTTGTTCGGCTTACGGGTACGGCCCTCGGGCTTACCCCAGGGGCTGACCGGGTGACGACCACCGGAGGTCTTACCCTCACCACCACCGTGTGGGTGGTCTACCGGGTTCATCACGACACCACGGACGGTCGGACGCTTGCCCTTCCAGCGCATACGACCGGCCTTGCCCCAGTTGATGTTCGCCTGCTCGGCGTTGCCCACCTCGCCGACGGTGGCGCGGCAGCGCACGTCGACGCGACGGATCTCACCACTGGGCATACGCAGCGATGCGTAGGTGCCCTCTTTACCGAGCAACTGGATGCTCGACCCGGCTGACCGCGCCATCTTGGCACCGCCGCCCGGCCGCAGCTCCACGGCGTGGACCAACGTACCGGCCGGGATGTTGCGCAACGGCAGGTTGTTGCCGGGCTTGATGTCGGCGTTGGCGCCGGACTCCACCACATCGCCCTGCGAGAGTCCCTGTGGGGCGATGATGTAGCGCTTCTCGCCATCCAGGAAGTGCAGCAGCGCGATGTTGGCGGTGCGGTTCGGGTCGTATTCGATGTGCGCGACCTTGGCGTTGACGCCGTCTTTGTCGTTGCGCCGGAAGTCGATCACCCGGTAGGCACGCTTGTGACCACCACCCTTGTGACGAGTGGTGATGCGGCCGTGAGCATTACGCCCACCGTGCCCGTGCAGCGGACGCACCAGCGACTTCTCCGGCTCTGAGCGAGTGACCTCGGCGAAGTCGGACACGCTCGCGCCGCGACGACCCGGGGTCGTCGGCTTGTATTTGCGAATTGCCATGTCTTATCAGGTCTTTCTCTCGGGCCCGGCTAGGCCGGTGCTCCGAACAGGTCAATCGGCTTGCTGCCCGGGGCCAGGGTGACAATCGCGCGCTTAGTGCCCTTGCGCTTGCCAAATCCCGTCCGGGTGCGCTTCCGCTTGCCCTGCCGGTTCGCGGTGTTCACCGATGCGACCTTGACGGAGAAGATCTTCTCGATAGCGATCTTGATCTGCGTCTTGTTCGAATCGGGGTGCACCACGAAGGTGTACACGTTGTCGTCGAGCAGGCTGTAGGACTTCTCGGAGATGACCGGAGCCAAGATGATGTCGCGTGGGTCGGTGACGGTCGCCATCAGGCCGAAACCTCCACATCATTGTTGTCAGCGTTGCCCGTTGCTGCCGCGATGTAGGCGTTGAGCGCCTCGACGCTGAACACCACGTCATCGGAGCGCAGCACGTCATAGGTGTTGAGCTGACCGGGCGACAGGATGTGCACACCTGGCAGGTTGCGCACGCTCTTGGCGCCGGCCTCGTCGGTGCGGCCGATCACGACCAGCACCTGCTTGCGATCGGTCAGCGTGCTCAGAAACGCCTTGGCGCTCTTGGTAGACGGAGTCTGACCCGACACCAGCTCGGTGACCGCGTGGATGCGGCCATTGCGGGCCCGGTCGGACAGCGCCCCGCGCAATGCCGCCGCGATCATCTTCTTGGGCGTGCGCTGGCTGTAGTCGCGCGGCTTGGGGCCGTGCACGACACCACCACCGGCGAACTGCGGGGCGCGCGTCGAACCCTGCCGAGCGCGTCCGGTGCCCTTCTGCCGGTAGGGCTTACGGCCACCACCGCTGACCTCGCCGCGCGTCTTGGTCGAGTGCGTGCCCTGGCGGGCCGCCGCTCGCTGCGCGGTGACCACCTGGTGCATCAACGCGATATTGGCCGGCGCGTCGAACAACTCGGCGGGCAGCTCGATGGACCCGTCGACCTTGCCGTCCGGCGACTTTACGTCAATCTTCTTGGCTGCCATTACTTTTCACCTCGTTTGATCGCACTGCGGACCACCACGAGTCCGCCGGTGCGGCCGGGGACCGCACCCTTGATCAACAGCACACCGTTCTCGGCATCGACCTTGTGCACCACCAGGTTCTGGACGGTCACCCGGTCGCTACCCATCCGGCCCGCCATCCGCGTGCCTTTGAACACGCGTGAAGGAGTGGCGCAGCCGCCGATCGAGCCCGGACGGCGGTGCACCGCCTGAGCACCGTGGCTAGCGCCCTGGCCGCTGAAGCCATGACGCTTCATGGTGCCGGCGAAGCCCTTGCCCTTGGAGGTACCGGTCACGTCGACGTAGGCGCCGTCGGCGAAGATCTCGGCCGTCAACTCCTGACCGACCTCGTATTCGGCTGCCGCGTCGGGGTTGTCCAAACGCAGCTCAGCTAAGTGGCGGCGCGGGTTCACACCCGCGGCGGCGTACTGACCCGTGACGGGCTTGTTGACTTTCCGTGGGCTGATCTCACCGTAGGCCAACTGCACGGCGCTGTAGCCGTCAAGCTCCGGGGTACGGATCCGCGTCACGACGTTGGGCCCCGCCTTGACCACAGTCACCGGCACGACGCGGTTGTTCTCGTCGAACACCTGCGTCATGCCCAGCTTGGTACCCAGAATGCCTTTTCTTGCCATGAGTTCGCCGACCCCCTACTGGATGTTGACGTCGACACTGGCCGGAAGATCGATGCGCATCAGCGCGTCAACGGTCTTCGGCGTCGGATCAAGGATGTCGATCAACCGCTTGTGCGTACGCATCTCGAAGTGCTCCCGCGAGTCCTTGTACTTATGCGGGGAGCGGATGACGCAATACACGTTTTTCTCGGTCGGCAGCGGCACCGGCCCTACGACGCTGGCACCCGTACGGACGACGGTCTCGACGATCTTGCGCGCCGAGGCATCGATGGCCTCATGGTCGTAGGCCTTAAGCCTGATGCGGATCTTCTGTCCCGCCACGCTTCTCCTACCCTCACTCCTCTTGAGGCCCGTTATCCGGGCCTGGTGCCCCCGACGCGCCGACTCAAACCCGACCCATTGGGGCCGGTCGAGCGCCGCGCCGGATACTGCGCCGCTGTTTACCTGTCGTGGTCCACCGGCCCCCGCGGTCGGGCGTGTCACCCAAACGCAGCCTTGTTCGCGGCCAAAAAATAGTCGCTACAAGGATGGGACCGGACGCGCCCGTTTGGGCGCTGGTCGTATGCCCGGCCAGGCGCGAACCCGGCTCAAGGCAACCCGAACAGTATGCCCTAGATCGTGGCATCGACCAAATCCCGGGAGCATCTCCTCCGGCACCCGCAAGATACGCTGTCCAGTCCTAGGACCAGCACAAATCGAGTCCACGATGACCCGACGTACGCAGCGAGTCCCACATTGTGGATGCCTTGTCCGGGATTCGGAAGAGTTTGGTGTGGATTGATTACTCGATCTTGCCGGTCAATCCGAAGGCGGCCAGCGCTTTTTCAGCCGACTCAGTCAAAGCGCGTCGGGTGTTCTCAGCACCCGGTTGGTAGGCGCTGACACAAATGTCAAACGAGTCTTGGGTGCGCCAAGACTGCACAACCATTTGGCCACCGGCTTGATCGAGCCACCTCCGTTTTTCGTGCTGGTTGACTGCTCGCGCCAGGATACACGCAGAGTCGGTACCGTCGAGACGGTGAACTACCGGGGGCACCTCGCCGAAGTGGGAGCAAATCACCGTGGCATCAGGGTCGGCGTCCATCGCTTCGATTATCCGTTTCCACGTCCGCTTCCGCCTGAACCCAGCTAACCAGAGGAGCTGCGATGGGTCACCGTCTCCTTGCTGCTGCAGATCCCTCAGCCCCTGTTTGATGGCTGCGCGGGCGCCACGCAGATCAGTGGTCACTAGCGTCGGATCGACGCTAGTGACCACTGCCGACGTCGGGAACGTGGGTACGAATGACAGTGCATTCCCCATCGGGCGGTCGCGAATGGGAATAGACAACGTGACGGCGCCGTCACTCGCACGTCGCCGCCCCATGTGCTCCGCGAGTTTCACAGCCCACCCGGCAACCAACGTCTTACTCGTTCCACCAAGAGTATCCGCGCAAGCGTCCCAGTCATCCACCCTGACCTGGATTGTGACAGTCGGCACCACGACAAGGTCCTCGTCATCGCTGCCGCTGGCGATGACGGGAGGTGATACCGATGGCCGGGCAGCACCACGAAGGCGCAAGCTCTGTTTTGTCCCCGCGATAACCGCCCGGGCAACCTCGGGCACATCCCGTACTGTCCTGCAAGCGTCCTGAGTCAACGCGTGCCGTCGAGTTCGTGAATCCGGGGGCGGTAAGCCCAGATCATGCACATTACCCAAGACCGCATCAACGACCGCCCCCATCAGCCCCAAACCATCAATCAGGTAGTGGGAACACACCAAGGTGACCGCCGTCGAGCCATCGGTCAGGGGAAGAACACCGAGATGCCAACCAGGCCCTCGCTCCGGATCTATCGGCACCGCCGCACGCTCATCAGCCCAATCACCGAGTTCAGAGCGTGGACGAGCGCCCTCGGCGAATTCGATGTCGACCGGTTCCTCAGCTAAGACCCACCTATTCCGGGCGAACTTCAGCGGGGAACGCTCGATACGTCGTCCCAGTACTCCCAAACCGAGATTTCGATGAAACCGCGTCAACCCCTCGATGTCGATGTCGTGGTCGACAACCCACATGCTCTGCATGACGACATTGCGGCCAACGGCCTGGTGCAAGGTGAAAAAACCATGGTCTACGTGTGCGAGCCAATTGTTTTGCCGCATCTCACCGTCGGACGGGCAGCGTTTAGAGGTCGCTCGCGAAGGGCGTCTCCGGTCTGACACGGGCTAACCCCCTGCCAGACAAGACTCGCCCACCGCGCTCTGTAGGACGTAGGCGTGATCACGACGTCCCACGCTGCGCCAGGCGCCGTAGAAAGCATCATGCGGATGTCTCGGACGAATCCGGCAAAACCGGCATCGGGGCCAAACCGCTCCGCCTGAGCCATAACTGCCGACCAAAACCCCGATTCGGTCGCCAGCTAATGCCAATGAATTAACGATTTGAGGCATTAGAGCAGTCCGAGCTGTTGCAGGTTGGTGATGTATTGGATGATGATCGGCGCCGAGACGTGGGGGATGTCGTTGGTGGGGCCGATGTGGGCTTGTTGCACCGCTGCACGGAACCGGTCGGTCGATGGTGTGCGTTCACGCGGCGGCGGTGGGGCTTTGACATCATTAGACTCACGCTGCAGCACCATCTCCAACAGCGAGTGCCAACGCTGTGACTCCGTTAAAGCACGCAGGCCAGTCTCCAACCGCTGCAACCACTCCCCAAAGTCATCGACACGCTCGATCGGGTAGCCGGCTTCAATCACCCAGTCAACGTACCGGTCGGGCCCGATGCCATCGTCGTCGTGAGAATTCATGACGTGATAGGTCTCAAACCCGTCGATTACTTGGGCGCCCAGCGTGGTGATCGCCTCGGCAACAAACTCGACGGGCAGCCCATTGAAGTGCGTGGGCTGTCGATTACCCGCGTCGTCGAGTTGGAAGAACGAAGTCGGTGCCAGCCCAGTGGCCACCACGCTGAGCACCATCCGGGTGACCATGTCCGACATGTTGAGCTGGCCCGCATACGTGGTGTCGGCAAGGATCATCCCGCAACGAAACACCGCGACCGGTAGCCCACAGAGGTCGTTGGCTTCCCGTAGTAACACCTCACCAGCCCATTTGCTGTTGCCATAGCCATTGGCCGGGCTGTTGTCGACGACCCGAGTCGCGCTGATACGCCGAATATCAGCGTCCTCGGTAAACGAGGCCGGCTCGATCTGGCGACCCACATCAGCGGTCGACACATACGTGAATGGCTTGAGCCTGGTGGTCAGTGCGAGTCGGATCAGCTCGGCAGTGCCCGCGACGTTAGACGCAAACACTTCGCTGTAAGGCAGCACAGCGTTGACCTGGGCTGCGCAATCGACAATCAGATCAACGGTATCGGCCAGCCGCTGCCAGGTTTGCTGGCCCAAGCCCATGTTGGCTTGGCCCTTGTCACCGGCAAGGACCTCCAGATGATCGGCGGCCAGTTCCTGGAAATGACGCAGCAACTGCGCGTCACCGCTGTCGAAAGTCTTCTCCAAACGTTGGCGGGCCTGCTCATCGGACGTCGCTCGCACCAGACAGACCAGCTTGCCGCCGACCCGCTCCACCTGTTCGAGCCATTCCAGTACCAGGTAGCGGCCCAGGAATCCGGTAGCTCCGGTGAGCAAAACGGTCCGCGCCTCGGTGACCGGACCCGGCACCGTAGTGGCACCGGCCAACGTCTGGGCATCGATGAATTTGTCCAGGGTCAGATCGCCGGCGTGCACCTCGGCGGCGCCGCGGCCGTGCACTGCCGCATAGAGCTCCGACACTGCCTCCTGCGCGCTGGTGTAGTTCTGCACCTGCTGGTTCAAGCTACTCACAGTCGGCGCGTCGAAGACCGTGCGTACAGCCAGATTGGTGCCAAAGGCGTTGTTGACCGCGGCAACCACCCGCATCACCAACAACGAATCCCCACCCAAATCAAAAAACGAGTCATCCACCCCAACCCGCTCCACACCCAACACCTGGGCGAAAATCCCCGCCACAACCTCCTCAACCGCACC